>NZ_JBHFOL010000010.1:0-166532 GCF_053544015.1 Vibrio sp. E150_011 | reverse complement strand
TAATTTATGGACACTTGCAATAGCGAGTAAGCCACTGCGGAGTGGTAGTTCAGTTGGTTAGAATACCGGCCTGTCACGCCGGGGGTCGCGGGTTCGAGTCCCGTCCACTCCGCCATTTATTTAGACAAAGTTAAGTCTTTAAAACAACTACAGGGGTGTAGCTCCAATTGGCAGAGCAGCGGATTCCAAATCCGCGTGTTGGGAGTTCGAATCTCTCCACCCCTGCCATATTCAAGGCTCTGACTTAGGTCAGGGCCTTTTTTACATCATATAAAAACCTATCCCTTATAAGACTTATTCTACTTTCCACACCTTTATAGGTAAGCGGAATCAAATCATATTTGACCCTTGAAGCTTACTTCCTAATCTATCTCTACAGATACATGTCCGTCTTTATATGAATCAAGCTTCTCTCATATTTGCGACTGGAGAAGTGGCGGTTAGTTGGCTATCTTTATCTGTAATTCAGTGGATTAGTTGTTTTGTCGGTGCTCTTATCTTAGTGGGAACTACTCTACTGCTTTTCTTTGGCGCAAGCCCTTAAAGTTTTAGGTAAGGAATACCGTTATGACAATGATATCAGCACGGCAGTTTTCGAGGTGGTTGAGAGAAAGGTTTGCTTCTGAGAAATCGGGGGTAATTTTAACGCGAGAAGATATTAACCAACTTTCTGGTCGACAAAGTTTCACGCTCGGGTTTATCAATGATATTCATTTTGAATTGATGCAGCATGGCATTGCGTTTGTCACAGACACCAGCCGAGAAAAATTTTATTTAATTCCAATAAACTCAGCTGAAAACTGGCGCAAAAAACTAGAGATACAATATGAGAAAGAGTTGTATTGTAATGTCTTTCCAATAGAAAAATCAGGTTAAAAAAAAGCCTTCGTCTGACGAAGGCTTTTTACTTGTCTAGGCCATGCCTTGAATGACAACAAATTTTTCTAACAATTCATCTTCCGTTTCTATGTGCTTTGGATCGGTGATGATGCAGTTACTTATAGGACAGACCGATTGACATGTCGGTTTATCATAGTGTCCTTTGCATTCCGTACATAGAATAGGATCGATTTCATAGATCTCCGCGCCCATAGCAATAGCATCATTCGGACACTCTGGGTCACACATATCACAGTTAATGCATTTATCTGTAATTAACAGTGCCATGTTATTTGCCTGTTGGGTTGCGGGTATCCTGACCATTATCTAGATTACGCATCAATAAGGCATAATCAAGCTCCATGTCCGCTGGAACTGGAATAAATACGAAGTGGCCATTGCCTTTCGCATCATCGATAGTTTCTGACTTACGGTTTTCCATTGCTTCTAGGGTAAAAATAACGTTGCCGTTAGGTGTCATTAGCTCAAGGCTATCGCCGACAATGAATTTGTTTTTCACGTCTACTTCTGCAAGATCACCACGGCGCTTGCCGGTGAATTCACCAACAAATTGCTGAGCATCAGAAACAGAATATCCATAGTCATAGTTTTGATAAGCATCGTGGGTATGACGACGCAAGAAGCCTTCTGTATAACCACGGTGTGCCAAACTCTCGAGGGTGCTCATCAGAGTTTCATCAAATGGCTTACCTGCTACTGCGTCATCTATTGCTTGGCGATATAGTTGGGCGGTACGAGCACAATAATAGAAGGATTTAGTTCGACCTTCGATTTTAAGCGAATGAACGCCCATTTTTGTCAATCTTTCGACATGTTGAATAGCACGAAGATCTTTTGAGTTCATGATGTAAGTGCCATGCTCATCTTCAAACGCTGCCATTTTTTCATCGGGACGGTGGCTTTCCGAAAGAAGAACAACCTCATCCGTTGGTTTACCAAGTCCGAGGGTGTTATCAGGACGCTCGTCTTGAACTTCGATTGGGTTAGCCGTTTTAGGATCGAACTCTTCTACGATCTGTCCAGCATCATTTTCTTTACCCTTTTCAACATTATATTCCCAACGACAAGCATTAGTGCATGTACCTTGGTTCGGGTCTCTTTTGTTGATGTAACCGGAGAGCAAACAACGACCAGAATACGCCATACAAAGTGCACCATGGACAAACACCTCTAACTCAGTCTCAGGACAATGCTCACGAATCTCTTCAATCTCTTCAAGCGATAGTTCACGAGAAACGATGACACGTTCAACGCCGTTTGCCGCCCAAAATTTCACGGTTGCCCAGTTGACGGCATTTGCTTGAACCGATAGGTGGATGGCCATATCAGGAAATGCTTCGCGGACCATCATAATGAGACCAGGATCAGACATGATTAGTGCATCAGGGCCCATCTCAACAACAGGTTTGAGATCGCGAATAAAGGTTTTTAGCTTTGAGTTATGAGGCTGAATATTGCAGACCACATAAAATTGCTTACCGAGTTCGTGGGCTTCGTTAATGCCAATCTGAAGATTCTCATGATTAAATTCATTATTACGTACACGAAGACTGTAGCGTGGTTGCCCTGCATAAACGGCATCAGCACCATAAGCGAATGCGTAACGCATGTTTTTAAGGCTGCCAGCTGGAGACAAGAGTTCAGGAGTAAACATTGCTTAATTCTCTATTCTGATTATAAGTCAGGGAAGTACCACCTCATGGTACTAAGGGGCGCAAATTTTACGCTAAAATTGTGGGTATTCCAAGCGCAGAAATATGCCCGGAAGAGCCGGGCATTGATTAGAAAGGATTATTGCTGTGGTAAACCGCCAAATGCGTTATACAGACTTGGTAAAAATGCGCTCAGCTCTCCACATAGCAAAGAGAAGTCAGCGTCAATTCGTGCTGCGGCATCTTCTCTTGGGATATCTTCGTTTTGGTCTTTTAGCTCGTCACTAAATTTCAGGCGTTTGATGCTGCCATCGTCAGCAAAGATAAATTCAATACGCTCCTGCCAGTTAAGGGCAAGCTTGGTCACAAATTTATTCGCCTCAATATGACCAAGGATTTCATCACTAGATAGCTCTTGTTTTTTACAGCGAATGATACCGCCGTCTTCAAGTACTGATTTGAGTTCAGCCTCGTCTAGCATATTGAAGCCTGCTGGTGTCGTGCCAGTCTTTACCCATTCAGTCAGCGTGTTTTCAATTGGTTGCTCTGGAAATGCAGGTATGACCGGTAAGCTGCCCATGGTTTTACGTAGCAGTGCGATCACGTCTTCTGCTTTTTTAAAGCTGCTTGAGTCAACGATAATAAAGCCATCTTTTGGCATTATTACCATGTAGGTTAGGTTACTTCGACTAAATGCACGTGGCAGTAAATCAATGATAATGTCTTCTTTAAGATCGTCTTTTTCTTTTTTCTTCAGGGGACGACCTTCCTGCGTTTCTAATAAATCTACCTTGTTGCTCAATGACTCTTTGATCACTGATGCCGGCAACATTTTTTCTTCTTTCTTAGCGCAAAGCAAAATACGGTCTTCAGATACATGAGTCATCATGTCGCCATGTTTACCCAATGCAGTAACCCAGCCAAATTTTTGCTTATCTTGGCTACCACATGGTGTGAAACGAAACTCTTCAAGCTGCTGTTCTAGCTTATCAGCGTTAAACTCAAGTTCCTTATTGAAACGATAGACCAAACAGTTTTTAAACCACATATTACTCTCACATTAATAATTGAACGCTGCACATCATAGGCAATTTTTATGGAAATGTCTTAGCCTAAATATTGATTCTGACAATGGGATTTGTGCGAAACTTATATTAAAAATTGTTTTCAATGGTCACAAAAGTGTCATAATAATTACTGATAATGCATGCAGTTGATTAGATTCCATAAGGTTATTCCATTATGTCTAGAAGAATCCTGGTTGTTGAGGATGAAGCGCCAATTCGCGAAATGTTGTGCTTTGTATTAGAGCAGAAAGGCTACCAAGCCGTAGAAGCTGAAGATTACGACACGGCAGTAAATAAATTGGCTGAACCGTTCCCCGATCTTGTCCTTTTGGATTGGATGCTGCCTGGTGGCTCCGGCATTAACTTTATCAAACATATGAAGCGTGAAGAGTTAACGCGTAATATCCCGGTAGTCATGCTGACAGCTCGAGGTGAAGAAGAAGATAAGGTACGTGGCCTTGAAGTTGGGGCTGATGACTATATTACAAAGCCATTCTCACCGAAAGAGTTGGTGGCTCGATTGAAAGCCGTCATTCGCCGAGTCACACCAACGGCGCTAGAAGATGTTATTGATGTACAAGGTTTAAAATTGGATCCTGTTTCGCACCGCGTAACCGCTAATGATCAACCATTAGATATGGGGCCAACCGAGTTTAAAATGTTGCACTTCTTTATGACCCATCAAGAACGAGTGTATAGCCGAGAGCAGTTATTGAATAACGTTTGGGGTACGAATGTGTATGTAGAAGATCGCACGGTTGATGTTCATATTCGTCGTTTGCGAAAGGCATTAGAGTCAGCTGGACATGATAAGTTGATTCAAACTGTTCGAGGTGCTGGTTATCGTTTTTCAACCAAAGGCTAGCACTGAACTGGAGAAATAAATGGTTGAACGATTAACATGGAAAAAGCTAGCCTGGGAGCTGGCTTTTTTTTACACCCCTTGGATTATTGTCGGGTGGATGTTTGGCTACATGCCATGGTTACTGCTTGCTGCAACGGTGATGCAGCTTGTATGGCATCTACACAACCAAATGCGCCTGTCAGCATGGCTTTGGGACGAGAAGCGCCTGACGCCGCCGTCTGGTACTGGTAATTGGGAGCTGTTATTTAATGGCATTTACCGATTACAGCAACGCCAAAGACGTAAGCGTAAAGAGCTAACGAATCTTATTCGACGTTTTAAAAATGGTGCCGAGTCACTGCCCGATGCTGTCGTTGTATTTCGCAGCGAAGGTAATATTGTGTGGTGTAACAAACTTGCTCAGCACTTACTCGGCTTTCGTTGGCCAGGTGACTCTGGTCAGCCAATTTCGAATTTAATCCGAACGCCAGATTTCATAAAATACCTCAATAAAAACGATTTCTCTGAGCCGTTAGAAATGCCTTCACCCCTGAACGTAGAAAGAATGATTGAATTACGTATCGTGCCTTACACGGAAGGTGAACACTTGATGGTGGTACGTGACGTAAGTCAGTTGAAGCAACTGGAAGGTATGCGTCGTAACTTCTTTGCCAACGTTTCACATGAACTACGTACACCAATGACCGTACTTCAGGGTTATCTGGAAATGACAGAAGACCCTGACATGGTGGTTGGACCTATGTGGACTAAGGCTCATGGGGTCATGACCGAGCAGCTCAATAGGATGAACAGTTTGGTGAATCAGCTGCTCACACTTTCTAAAATTGAGGCAGCACCAATGCATGAGCTTGATGAGGTTGTTAATGTACCCGCCATGCTTGAAATTTTGGAAAAAGAAGCGGTCAGCTTGAGTGGCGATGATCAACATAAGATAGAATTCGATATCGATAACCGTCTGCGAGTGTTTGGTGATGAAGACCAGCTGCGTAGTGCTATTTCTAACCTAGTTTACAATGCCGTGAAGTACACACCACCAGGGGCTGGAGTCAAGGTCCGCTGGTACCAATCCTCTCAAGGGGCATGCTTGGATGTAGAAGACACAGGTGATGGTATTGAAGCCCAACATTTACATCGTTTAACCGAGCGTTTTTATCGAGTGGACAAGGCTCGGTCGAGAGACACTGGAGGCAGTGGCTTAGGGTTAGCGATTGTAAAACATGCCTTGTCTCACCATGACTCTCATTTGGAGATTCATTCAGAGGTTGATGTTGGGAGTAAGTTTTCCTTTATTCTTCCAGAAAGACTGGTTGTTGAGTAATGACTCATCGCTTTTACGCCATTTTAGCATCATGGACGTTGTCAGTTTCACTGGGAGTGGGGGCAACAGATCTTCCTCGTTATCAGAAGATACCAGGTGTATCGGGTAACCTCTCATCAGTGGGATCTGATACGCTCTCAGGAATGACAACATTGTGGTTAGAAGAGTTTAAGACTATCTATCCAAATGTGAATGCACAAATACAAGCATCCGGTTCTTCAACTGCTCCGCCGGCGCTCGCTGAGGGAACGGCACAGTTTGGGCCGATGAGTCGAGCTATGCGACTTCAAGAAGTGACGGCATTCGAGCGTGAGTATGGCTATAAACCCACAGCACTTAGTGTTGCGATCGATGCAATAGGTATCTTCGTTCACAAGGATAATCCGATCAAAGGGCTTAATTTTGAAGAGCTTGATAGTATCTTCTCTGCGACCTTGCGTTGTGGTGCGTTAGAAAGTGTTCAAACTTGGTCAGATTTGGGTGTTGAGAGTAGTTGGAGTCAACGGCCTATACAAATGTTTGGACGTAACTCAGTATCAGGTACCTACGGATTTTTTAAAAAAAATGCTCTGTGCGGAGGTGACTTTAAGCGAAATGTAAATGAGCAACCCGGCTCTGCTTCGGCTGTTCAATCTGTCGCATCTTCAGTGAATACGATTGGTTATTCAGGTATTGGTTACAAAGTGTCTGATGCACGGCTGCTACCGATTGCCAAGTATGGTAAGCAGTATGTCTATCCGCACCGAGAGAACGTTTTATCTGGTGATTACCCATTGTCACGCTATCTTTATATCTACGTTAATAAAAACCCTAATAAACCGCTAGAGCCCATAGAAGAAGCCTATATCCGTTATATCTATTCTCAAGAGGGGCAACAAATTGTCGAGCAAGATGGCTATGTGCCATTAACTCGATCTTTTGTTGAACATGAGCTATCTAAGGTTGGTCTCTCTCTGGCGCAGTAAGCTTCGTTTCAGTTTCGGTGGTGCAAGTCTGGTGATGTCAGTGATGAGTTATTGAAATATAACATCATGAAAACTCTAATACCCAACCGGCACCTTGCCAGTAGCGCTGTTCGGTTTGTAAATCCGCATCAAGTAACTTGTTATGGAGAAGCCAATCTTTCTGAGTACTTGAGAGTATCCAAGCGCCTTTATTGATGACAATTTGCATGGGAGGCTTAGGCTCTTCATTGCGTTGACCATTTAAAATTATGGCTAACCTTAGTACCCGAATTAACCCTTCAATATGCTTCTTTTTATATAAAGAAAACTCAGGGAGTTCTTGTAACTTAAGTTGCTTTCTTTGAAAGCGAGCGAGTGTTGCGAGCACAAGTTGCTCTTCACTGTTGAATCCAGGCATAGTGGTATGTTGAAGAATATAGCTTGAATGCTTATGAAAGGCTTGGTAGTTGATACTCAGCCCTACCTCGTGAAGTAGCGCGCTCCATTCGATTAGGCTATAGAGCTTACTTTTCTTTTTTAGTTCCAGAGAATCGTGTAATTGGTAGAGAAAGTCACGAGCTTGAACTCGGACATTGTCTGCATGATTGATGTCGACAGAGTGTTTTTGAGCCAGGTTTTCGGCGGTTCTCATTCTAATGTCTGAACGCTGAAACTGATCTTCCATCTCATACAACAACCCTTCACGGAGTGCACCCGTTGAGCAATGCATTTCATCTAAAGATAGGCTATCAAAAATGGCGGCTAAGATCGCGACACCAGCAGCAAAAACAGGCTGTCGTTCAACCGTCAAGCCGGGGAAGGTAATGTTGTCGATATGGTTAAACTCACAAAGCTTATCAATGAGTTTGTGTAAACGTTTAAGGGTGATGACGCCATCATCATAACCCAGCCCCACAAGTACTTCTTTAATTGCTTTTATCGTACCTGATGAACCTAATGCGATCTCCCACCCTGACTTTCTGTAGCGAGGGCTCAACGCTTCCAGCCGTTGCTGAGCGGACAGGATAGCCTTGGAAAAGTTCTTAGTGGATAGCTTACCATTCGCGAAGTATTTTTTTGTATAACTGACACACCCCATTTGGGTACTATTGAGTAATTTAGGTGTGAACGCTTCGCCTATAATGAGTTCTGTGCTGCCACCACCGATATCTACCACAAGCTTGGAACTTGATTCTGTTTGCGTATGAGCAACGCCAGAATAAATGAGCCTTGCTTCTTCTTCGCCTGGAATGATCTCGATAGGAAACGGCAGGATCGCTTTAGCGCGTTGCAAAAATATGTGGGCATTATTGGCGATACGTAATGTATGTGTCGCTGCAATCCGGACGTGGCCGACCTCAAAACCCTGCAATCTTTCTGCGAACATGGCGAGGCACTCAAGGCCTCGTTCAATCGACGCGTTATCCAAATTATTTTGCGCGTCTAGCCCGAGCGCTAAGCGCACCCTTTGCTTATGTCGACTAACGATTTGCAAGTCTTGATTGATGACTTTAGCGACGACCATATGAAAGCTATTGGAGCCTAAATCAATGGCCGCGACCTGTTTACTGATTTCCGTTATGTTCTGACTCATTCTCTAATCGCTGCTTATTGTTCTTTTTAGTTTGCTTCTCTACGTGTTTAAGATAGTCGTAAATAGCAACTTGTGAACGCACTTTTTTCTTATTGCCCCGTGAAACGTAAGCGTTACTCATTTCTTTATCGATGTGGCGTGCTTTCATTGTGTCTGTGAAATGGATATTGATAATATCAATGATTCGCTGTTTTAAACGTGTGTCGTAAATCGGTGTGGCAACCTCAATTCGATGGTCAATATTTCGAGTCATCCAGTCGGCAGAGGATATATAGACCTTAGGATCGCCATTGTTGTGGGTAATGATAACTCTTGGATGTTCCAAAAAACGATCGACAATACTAATTATAGTGATGTTATCGCTGATCCCTTCTAGTCCTGGTACTAACGCACACATGCCACGAACAATCATATTGATTTTCACCCCCGCCTGGCTTGCGGTATAAAGCCTATTGACCAGCCCTTTATCAGCAAGGTTATTCACTTTCAAGGTGAGCTTGGCTTTATTTCCCGCATGAGCGTGACTGATTTCTTCATCGATGAGTTGATAAAGTTGTTTACGAGAATTGCGAGGAGAGACAATTAAATGGTCAAA
Organism: Vibrio sp. E150_011; assembly: GCF_053544015.1. Taxonomy (NCBI): domain Bacteria; kingdom Pseudomonadati; phylum Pseudomonadota; class Gammaproteobacteria; order Vibrionales; family Vibrionaceae; genus Vibrio; species Vibrio sp. E150_011. Next base: position 157,597 of record NZ_JBHFOL010000010.1, on the reverse strand, counting down.
TTTTACGGGTCTATACGGGTTTTCTATATAACCAAAGACATTACGGACTTCATTGGTAATGGCATGATCGGCAGTAAGTAACGAGAAGTCAGTGTAGAAACGAGCATTTTTTTCGTGAAAATTGCCTGTACCAACATGGGCGTAGCGGACGATCTCCCCGTGTTCGAGTCGGCTAATAAGCAATAGTTTCGAGTGGATTTTGAGGCCTGGAGCGCCAAAAATTACCTGGACGCCATTGTCAGTGAGTACTTTCGACCATTCAATATTGGCTTCTTCATCAAAGCGTGCTTGCAGTTCAACCACGACGGTCACAGCCTTACCATTGTGTCGTGCATCGATGAGAGAGTTCATTAATCTAGAATCTTTTGCGACTCGATAGATATTAATCTTAATACCACGGACTTTAGGGTCGTAAGAGGCTTGGCGAACGAGCTCGGTAACGTGTTCAAATGAATGATATGGGAAATTTAATAGAATATCTTGTGCACGTATAGCATCAAACTGATTGGCGTAGCCATCAAAATCGGCGCAACGCATTGGAGGTAATGGTTTGTTTTCTAAGTAATCGCGGCCTACGTTTGGAAAATTGATGAAATCTTTAAAGTTATGGTAACGCCCACCCCGAATCAAACTGTCATAGTTTGAAATGCCGAGCTTGTTACACAATAAGGTGAGCATGCTTTCGGGCATACCATCTTCATATACAAATCGAACGGGCATTGCGCTTAGGCGTTGGTTGACCCCTTCCGACATTTGTTCGAGCAAACTATGTTCAACCTCATGACTCAGGTCATATTCCGCGTCACGTGTCATTTTGATTGAATAGCCATTGAGTGAATCGTAATCAAAAAAACCTCGAAAGACGTCGTCTAAGCAATATCGAATGATGTTATCGAGTAAAATAATGGTCTTGCGTCGCTCTCCCTTTTGTTCCGGTACCATAACAAAGCGGGGGAGGTGGTCCGTTGGAATCTCGAGTAATGCGTATTGAGACGTCTCTTCTTTTTTTATATCTACACCGATATAGGCGTATTCATCTTTTAAAAATTGCAGAACGTCGATATCATCTTTGAGAAGCAATGGCGTTAAATGAGGGAGTACTTTCTTCTGGAAGTACTTCTGAATCCATTTTTTCTGGGTGTCGGTGAGTTGCGTTTCATTGACCAAAAAAATGCGTCGGCGCGCCATTTCCAAAATGAGTTCATTGTAGAGCTCATCAAATCTAAGGTTTAGCTTGAGAACCTTGCTCTGCATTTTTGAAAGCAGCCGCTTGGATTTATCACCATTACCACTTTCTTGGTTTATTAAAATTCGACGTTTAACGTCTGAAAATCGAACCTTGTAGAATTCATCTAGGTTGTTAGAGAAGATCCCGAGAAATCGGATCCTTTCGATCAGAGGAACGGTTTTATCCGCAGCTTCCTGAAGTACCCGCTCATTGAAAGACAACCAGCTAAGTTCTTTTTCTACATAGAATTTTTCTGCGCTCATATAATCAACCATTCTTAATACCCTATTGATGAACAGGGGGGATAACGAAATCTAGCCGTGAACCATAGTGGTCTTACATGACACTTTTATTTAATTTCTAATACAGCGTACTACATTTTATGATTTTCAGTACGTTAGAGGCTGTGTAATATAATTGTCACCTAAACGACATATTATGTTGAGGCATTTCGTGCAAGCTTGTATTTTATCCCATAATCTAAGTGGGACAGCTCCCCTTACAACCTCAAACATCATCAAGAGATAGAATGTAAATTATGGCAAACGCCAGCTTTTCATTGCACACTAAAGATCGTAAACGTCAGATTCAGGATCGGCTCGTTCGTTGGATCGTCTCATTCGGTGGCCTCAGTGTGCTTGCTGGATTGATCTTTATCTTTGTCTACCTTGCCTTTGTTACCTTCCCCATTTTTTCTGATGCTAAGATCACTTGGTTAAAGGCTGAGCCGATTGAACTTACCGCCCCTATTATAACAACCGTTGTTGATGATAATGCGACTAAAGCTCGGTTTTATACGTCTGACGGAATTGTCACAGAAAAATCGTTAGTATCAGGACAAGTGACGCAATCGCAGTACCTCCAAGATGGAGCGGAATTATTAAGCTCGTCATCCAAATGGTTAATACTGCTTCGTAATGGCAATCAATTGGCCGCTGTAACGCCGAGCTTTGACATTGAAATCGCGAGCAATCAGGTTGTAGCGTCAGACAACAACAGATTGAATTGGATTGTCGCGTCGACGGATGGGCAGCCCGTCGTGATTGCTGCAGCGGCGAAGAATCAAAAGACGATGTCCTTTGCGACGATAGATGCACTGGGTCATGTGCATCTAATCCAAGAAACAGAGAGCTCGAATGATGACTTGATGAGCCGATTGTCCGATCACGTTGAGAAAGACCATATTCAAACATTAAGTGCTCAACGTACGACAAGTATTTCGGATGATAATACGCCAATAGCAGGGGCTAACATCACGACGTCAAACTTCACTATAAACGATGCCGATCAATTGTTGCTGACCCCCAATGGCAACACGATATACGTCCGCGTTAAAGATGAATTGTATGTCATTGTTCATCAATCAAATCAACTGACCGTCAGAGAAGTGATTAACCTAAGAAGTGCTAACGAAGCGGCAGTGACGGACATATCGTTGCTAGCTGGGGCCTATTCATTGCTTGTTCAATACGATAATCACATGGTTTGGCAGTGGTTTGATGTATTAACGAATAAAACAAGGGTATTGACGCCGATTCGTTCGTTTGAATTTGATGCTTCGGTTGAACAAATTATACCCGAGAACCTTAGTAAAGGCTTTTTAGCTCGCTTGGATACTGGTGAGATCCAAGGGCGTTATACCACCAGTGAAAAAGCGGTCTCTGATCTTCGACTACCCGATGGCACATTACAAAGCATCGGCTTATCGAATAATAATCGCTATGCCGCGTTGGTCATCGATAATGTCCTTCATATCGCTAAAATAGATAATGAACATCCGGAGATATCCTGGAGTGCGCTGTGGGGCAAGGTTTGGTATGAAAGCTACCCAGAACCTGAGTTTGTTTGGCAGACAACGGCAGCAAATGATGATTTTGAGCCTAAATTCAGCTTAGTTCCTATTGCGTTTGGCACGATAAAAGCCGCGGCGTTTGCTATGTTGTTTGCTGCACCTATTGCCGTATTTGGTGCTATTTATACTGCTTACTTTATGTCTTCGGGAATGCGTAAAGTCGTCAAACCGACCATTGAATTGATGGAAGCTTTACCTACGGTGATTATTGGCTTTTTGGCCGGGATGTGGTTTGCTCCTATCGTCGAAAGTCATTTACCTGCAGTGATGATGTTGCTTATCACGCTACCGCTCTTATCGTTAGCTTCTGGAATCGTCTGGTACCTTATTCCCAAGCGTTTTACCGGGAAGCTACCCAGTGGATTGCACCCGTTTACGCTGATCCCTGTGATTATCATTGCCATGTACTTAATGATGACGTACTCCTACGATATGGAGGTATGGATGTTTGGTGGTGATGTTAGGGTGTATCTGGCGCAACACGGCATTGATTTTGACCAACGCAATGCGCTGGTGGTTGGCTTTGCAATGGGCTTTGCTGTGATACCAACAATCTTCACTATTGCAGAGGACGCTATTTTCTCAGTGCCTAAGCACTTGTGCGATGGTTCATTGGCATTAGGGGCAACACAGTGGCAAACCCTATTATATGTGGTTTTGCTGACAGCAAGTCCAGGGATTTTCTCCGCGGTAATGATGGGGTTAGGTCGAGCGGTGGGGGAAACGATGATTGTGCTTATGGCAACAGGTAATACCCCGATACTTGATTGGAATATTTTTGAAGGCATGAGAACCCTTTCTGCCACAATGGCGGTGGAGTTACCCGAATCAGAAGTGAACAGTACTCATTATCGCCTATTGTTCTTGATTGCTTTGATTTTGTTTAGTTTTACTTTTGTTGTTAATTCATTAGCTGAGTGGGTACGACAAAGGTTAAGAGAGAAATACAGTGCACTTTGACGTTGTTAAGGAAGCTCACCATGTTTAAATGGTTTAAGTCTGGAGCGCCTTGGGTTTGGTTGACCGGTGGTGCGGTCAGTATTAGCTTGATTTCTGTCTTAGGCTTGTTGCTTCTGATTGGTTGGAAAGGGTTAGCTTATTTTTGGCCTGCTCCTTTGTACCAGTGGCAAGATGCCGACGGTAAATATCTTATTGGGCAAGTGTATTCCAGAACCTGGATGTCGACTCATACTATTCCCAATGCTTCATCGGTATTACCTGAGTCGGTTATCGCATCAGGTAAGGTTGAGCGGTTGAGTATTAAAACCGCCAATCGTGATTTGTATGGGATGGACTTTGTATCGGTTTTAGAGCCAGAGCTTTATAACCAAACCACCCCTGCAGGGCTTGTTGTTATCGAACGGACGAGAGGTGGAGACTTCTTTGGTGATATTCTCGCGCTCAATACGCCTGACGGTGCGTTTGTTAAGGATATTCATCTGCGATTGGATGAGGCCTTAGCGCTGACGCAGCAAACACAGCAAGCGATTGATGATATTGTGGATCGAAAAATACGCGGTCTGGGCTATCAACTTGAAGTGATGAGGTTAAAGCATCGCAAGGAACAGCTGAACGGCACATTAACTGCAGCATTATCGGAAAAGTATCGACAACAAAAGCGTATTATTCAGCAACAACTGGCAATCAATGAACTTGAGCTAGATGAGCTAAGAAACACCCTCAATAGCAAGACACTTATCGTCGCGGACATGAAGGGCGACCGAGTAGAGGTTCCCCTCAGCCGTATTGTGGATTTTTGGTTCCCTAATGATATGACGCTTGCTGAAAAACTCACACATTGGAGTGGTCAAGTTTGGAAGTTTTTGTCAGACGACCCGCGTGAATCTAACTCTGAAGGTGGTGTTTTTCCCGCTATCTTCGGTACGGTATTGTTGGTATTAATTATGTCGGTGATGGTGATGCCGCTAGGGGTGCTCGTTGCGCTGTATTTGCACGAATACGCTGAAAATAATTGGCTAACCCGTATGATACGTGTCGGCGTTATTAACCTTGCTGGCGTCCCCTCCATTGTGTATGGCGTATTTGGACTTGGCTTCTTTGTGTACACTATTGGTGGCTCGATAGACTCATTGTTTTATGCTGAGCGACTACCGGCTCCTACCTTCGGAACGCCAGGTTTACTTTGGTCAGCATTAACATTAGCTATTTTGACGTTACCCGTTGTGATCGTAACGACAGAAGAAGGCCTGAATCGTATTCCACTCTCAGCAAGGCATGGTTCTTTGGCGTTAGGTGCCACGCAATTCGAAACAATATGGCGGATAGTCTTACCAATGGCGAGCCCTGCTATTATCACCGGGCTCATCTTGGCGGTAGCGAGGGCGGCGGGTGAAGTGGCACCTTTGATGCTTGTTGGCGTGGTGAAATTTGCCTCTAGCCTGCCTGTTGATGCCCAATTTCCTTTTTTACATCTAGAGCGAAAGTTCATGCATCTAGGTTTTCATATATACGATGTTGGTTTCCAAACCTCTAATATAGAGGCCGCTCGCCCATTGGTTTATGCGACGTCATTTTTGTTGGTGACAGTGGTGGTCGGTTTGAACTTAACCGCGATTGCTATTCGCAATAATCTAAGAGAAAAATATCGAACATTGGGACAAGACTAACTATGTTTTCTATCAATCAAACCCTAGGTTACCCCACACCACTTGATGTTAATGACTTAAATGATGATCAGACCGCCATTGAAATAGAAAAATTAAATTTGTTCTATCGCGGTTCGCAAGCTCTGGATAATGTTTCAATGCGCATTCCAAAAGGGCAAGTTACCGCGTTCATTGGGCCTTCTGGTTGTGGCAAGTCAACCTTGTTGCGATGTATCAATCGTATGAATGACCTCGTTGAAGGATGCAAGGTCGAGGGAGATGTTAGACTGCACGGGAAAAATATTTATCACCCTAAAGTGGATGTGGCAACATTGCGCCGTCGAGTCGGTATGGTATTTCAAAGACCCAACCCGTTCCCCAAGTCTATTTATGAAAATGTGGTGTATGGATTACGCTTACAAGGGATACGCAATAGTCGTAATCTCGATGATGCGGTTGAGCGCTCACTGCGCGCTGCTGCTTTATGGGACGAGGTTAAAGACCGACTCCATGATAATGCGTTTGGATTATCGGGTGGTCAGCAGCAGCGTTTAGTGATTGCTCGTGCGATTGCTATTGAGCCAGAGGTTCTGCTTCTGGATGAACCAACCTCAGCGCTTGATCCTATCTCGACACTGACGATCGAAGAGTTGATTAACGATTTAAAGAGAAAGTACACCGTGGTGATGGTGACGCATAACATGCAACAAGCAGCGCGAGTAAGTGATCACACTGCGTTTATTCATTTGGGAAAACTGGTAGAGTACTCAGATACCGATGCAATCTTTACATCACCGCTGCAAAAGCAAACGGAAGACTATATTACTGGTCGATACGGATAGAGGAATAGTTAACACATGCACTTTGGTCGTCATATTTCTGGTCAATTCAATGCGGAATTGGAATCCATTCGTACTCACGTCCTTACGATGGGAGGGCTGGTGGAGCAACAGCTTTCATTTTCAATGCAGGCGCTACACAGTGACGATATTGATTTAGCGAGAAAGGTGGTACGTGATGATCATAAGGTGAATGCGATGGAGGTCTCTATCGATGAAGCTTGTACTCGAATTATCGCCAAGCGGCAACCCACAGCCAAAGACTTGCGTTTGGTTATGGCCATTATTAAAACCATTACAGATTTAGAGCGTATAGGCGATGTGGCTACGAGAATCGCAAGAGTAGCCATCGAGACGCCATCAACCAAAGAACAAAATTATCATGTGTCGCTAGAGCCGTTATGCCGTCAAGCTATTGGTATGCTTCATCAGGTGTTGGATGCCTTTGCGCGAATGGATGTTGATGCCGCCGCCGAGGTCTATAAACAAGATGATAAACTTGACGCTGAGTATGAAGCAGTGATTCGCCAACTGACGGCGTACATGATGGAAAACCCCAAAAACATCCCTAACATATTACAGGTTATGTGGTCTGCACGTGCCATTGAGCGGGTAGGTGATCGCTGCCAGAATATTTGTGAATACATTATTTATTTTGTGAAGGGCAAGGATGTTCGCCACCTTGATGAGAAAGAGATCGATAACTTTTTATAGCTTGAGACCGTCGCTCTACTGCCGGTTAGCGAGTGACTAACCCAGCAATTTTGGTGGGCTTATAGGTGTACTGGTCACCAACCTCTTTATACGTTGGGCAGTTGCTCGATGACGGCTCGTATTTTATCTGGATCGGTAACGGGAATCGCAAAGTCATCCACATCGTCTTGTCCCATTTTAGCTGTCGAAGCGACAAATAACATCTGACTTGGGCGAGTGGATTTCCCTGAAAGGTGGACCTCAGTCACCTGAGTTGTCGCAATCACATCCGCAACATTTTTCTCATTCAGCCCAGCGCCCGCCATAATAGCAACTCGCCCATTCGCCTTCTCGTTGAGCTGTTTCAGCATCGCCATACCCTCACAAACATTTTTTCCCAGACCAGAAGTGAGTATGCGCTCACACCCCAGTTCAATAACATGTTCTAAGGCTTGGAATGGATTGCTGCATTGGTCAAAAGCACGGTGAAAGGTTACGCCTAGCCCTAGTTTATGTGCGAGGGCAATAAGACGAGTAGCTAGTGGTTTATCGATGTTCCCTTCTTTGTCTAGCATACCTAATACGATACCTTGAGCACCATATTGAGCGCTGATTCGAATATCTTCTGCCATGACCTCGGCATCACTGTGATCATAGAGAAAATCACCTTGCCTAGGGCGAATCATGACATAAATAGGAATTGACGATGCTTGTACCGCTTGTTTTATCAAGCCTGCATTAGGAGTAAGCCCGCCAAGAGCTAATGAAGCGCACAGTTCTATTCGAGTTGCGCCACCCTGAATAGCCAATGGGAGAGATTCAATATTGTCGATGCACACTTCGATTTGGTAGGTCATTGAGTTATCCGACAGAAAGGAGGGGGGCAACAATATAACCCTCTGAGGCTGGATATACTAGCGATGAAAAGTGTATTGAGGGGAAATAAAAAAAGCCCGAGTAAAAACTCGGGCTTGGATTCGGCTAACTGAAAATCTCTTCAATGATTGGCTGCGGTGTCCGCTTTATTATTTCCAACCATCAACCCCGTGAGCATGGGGCGGAAGGTTTCAATTATTTAGATAGGTCGTCTGCGTGCTCAGATAGGAACGCTGCAACGCCTGTTGGAGATGCGTCCATACCAGCTTTGCCTTCTTCCCATTGTGCAGGACAAACTTCACCATTCTTCTCGTGGAAGTTTAGTGCGTCTACCATACGAAGCATTTCATCGATATTACGACCAAGTGGAAGATCGTTCACTACTTGGTGACGAACAAGGCCGTCAGCATCAATTAGGAAAGAACCACGGAACGCAACGCCAGCTTCTGGGTGCTCTACGTCGTATGCTTTGCAGATTTCGTGCTTAACATCAGCAACTAGAGGGTATTTAACTTGACCGATACCGCCATCTTCGATAGCAGTGTTACGCCATGCGTTGTGAGAGAATTGAGAATCGATAGAAATACCGATAACTTCTGCGCCTTTAGCTTGGAAATCAGCTAGACGGTTATCAAATGCGATAAGCTCAGATGGGCAAACGAACGTGAAATCTAGTGGGTAGAAGAAAACAACTGCTTTTTTACCTTTAGTGAATTCAGCGAAGTTGAAGTTATCAACGATTTCGCCGTTACCAAGAACAGCTGCTGCAGTAAAATCTGGGGCTTGACGACCAACTAGTACCATTTTTTTGCTCCTAAAATAGGTTAATTCAAACCGTCTTCGGTTTGGTCCGTGTTTGTACGAGACAAACTATAGTACACATTGTAGTATTGAAAAAAGCGAAATTAATAGATTGATTTAATCGAAAAAAGCGATGAATGAAACTGACTCATTCCTTTTTTGATAGTGTGTTAAAAGCAGGCAATAATTATGAACAAATGGCCCAGTTTAAAACAAATTCACTACCTCGTAACGCTGAATGAAACTCGACATTTTAGTGAAGCCGCAGAGCGTTGTTTTGTTAGTCAATCGACCTTGAGCAAAGGTATCCAAAACCTTGAAGAGCTCATTGGTTGCCCGCTTTATGAGAAAAAAGATAAGAAAAGCCCATTAGTATTCACCCAGGCGGGTGAAATGGTGGTAAAGCAAGGTAGGGAGCTGCTTGCGAAAGGGCAAGACCTAATGGAATTAGGTAATTATTGCCAAGGTGACGCGATGCAAGGGCAGATTAAGCTTGGTTGCATTCCAACGATTGCGCCGTTTCTATTGTGTGATTTAGTGCAAGAGGTTAACGCTCGCTACCCGCAGCTTAACCTACTACTAAGAGAAGATACGACCTCCAATTTATTAGCCGCCTTGAAACACGGTGAGTTAGATGTGCTTATTCTCGCTTTACCAATGGAAATTGGTAATATGGAGAGCTGTATTGTTGGGCAAGATCCGTTCAAAATGGTGATAAGCCGAACTCAAGCCGATCGTATCCGAGTACCAATTAAGTATGATGATCTACCGGATGAATCAGTATTCTTACTAGAAAATGAACACTGTTTAACCGAGCATGCAGTGTCTGCTTGTAAGTTGACCAAAAAAGAAAAAATCAATCCATTTAGTGCAACGAGTTTGCACACGCTTGTGCAGATGGTGGCAAACGGTTTGGGTACCACATTTATCCCACAAATGGCGATTGAGCACGGGTTATTAGACAATCAGAATCTGATTGTTATTGAGCCGCCAGGTCAGCAAGCACACAGAGAAATTGGTTTAGTTTGGAGGCCTAGTTCGTCAAGGCGAGAATCTTTTATGCACTTAGCGGATGTCGTTTCGGGGTTGCTGTAATACTAGTGAGTCTCTGCTGCAGAATAAAGTATGCGTTGCTATTTGGGGTTGGTATATAAGACACATACACCAACCATCTTGTTGTGTTTTAGATGACGTTGTTAAACTATGAAGGCTCGGTGGTTTGCTGAACCACTTCAACTTCCGACTCTTCTGGTTCTACTTCCTCTTGTAATTCGAGTAAATTAATCGCGATAGCAACAAAATCACTGTCAGTGATGATGCCCACTAATTCTCCTTTTTTGACCACTGGCAAACAGCCTACTTTGTGTTTTTGCATATACACGGCACTTTCACGAAGCCCTGCTCTGGGTTCAATTGTCATGATATTGACATGCATAAAATCGCTAATAGGTGTTGATAATGTGTAAGATTGGTCGCTTGGAACACGTTGTAAGATGGATTCTTGTACGGCGAACAAGTCGCGTTGGGAAATAATGCCTAATAGTTGTTTGTGGGCATCAACGATAGGGATATGCCTGATATCAAGCGCTTCCATCATGTGCTTAGCATCGGCGAGAGAGTGAGACCGCAATAGGGTGTGAGGGTTGCGGGTCATCATATCTTCGACCTTAATCATATAGGGCCTCCAACTCAGTGTGAATGTCTACTTTAACTATAGAATTTTCGACGCATTAAAGTTGAGAACTCGGTCGTTATTTGATGCGAATCATTAAAATTAGATAGCAAAAATGGAGTGACCGTCACGCACTAACATTTTGCTCGAAAAACCAGCATGATTACCCTTGTTCAACTTGCTATTCCATGCCGTAAGCCTATACTTAGCCGCTGCGAAATTTTTCGCCCTTCATGTCATAGATTAAGAAAGATTGGTGTTATGCAAGTTTCAGATTTTCACTTCGACCTACCTGACGAACTCATCGCCCGCTACCCTAAAGCAGAGCGCAGCGCTAGCCGGTTATTGCAGCTCACTGGCAATACAGGCGAAGTGGCAGATAAAACTTTTACCGACATTGCCAGTTTGGTTCAACCCGGCGATTTATTGGTGTTCAATAACACGCGCGTCATTCCTGCCAGAATGTTTGGACGTAAAGCATCGGGTGGCAAGTTAGAGGTGTTAGTTGAGCGCATGCTCGATGATAAACGTGTATTAGCTCATGTTCGTTGTTCTAAATCGCCAAAGGTGGGAACTGAACTATTTCTTGGTGAAAACGATGATTATCAAGCGATCATGGTCGCTAGACACGATGCATTGTTTGAGATTGAAGTGCAATCTGACAAAACGGTACTCGAGGTATTAAATGACATCGGTCATATGCCGCTGCCGCCGTATATTGATAGACCTGATGAAGACACTGACAAAGAACGCTATCAAACGGTTTACAATGAAAAGCCCGGAGCCGTTGCAGCGCCTACCGCTGGTTTGCATTTTGATGACAAAGTATTAGCAGAAATAAAAGCAAAGGGTGTGAATTTCGCCTACGTGACACTACACGTTGGTGCCGGCACTTTCCAGCCTGTCCGAGTCGACAATATCGACGACCACCATATGCACTCTGAATACGTTGAAGTATCTGAAGAAGTGGTGAAAGCCGTCGCTGAAACCAAAGCACGTGGTGGGCGAGTCATTGCTGTCGGGACAACGTCTGTACGCTCTCTAGAAAGCGCGGCTCAAGACGCGAAAGCAAAAGGAACGGAATTAGCGCCGTTTTTCGGGGATACAGAAATCTTCATTTTCCCTGGTTATGAGTACCAAGTCGTCGATTGTTTAGTGACGAACTTCCATCTACCAGAATCGACGCTTATTATGTTAGTGAGTGCATTTGCTGGCTACGATAACGTCATGGCCGCGTATCAGCATGCGGTCGATAGTGAATACCGTTTCTTTAGCTATGGTGATGCAATGTTCATCACTAAAAAAGCCGATTAGCGTTCGGTATTAGTTTTTCGTTTCACTCAAGGAATCAGTGAGAGTTTTGGTAAGGATGACCATCAAGCATTGGACAGAAATGTCAGTGCAATCGAGTGCGACAAGCTACGCTTGTTAGTGCGTTTTGACATTGAGTCAGACTGTGTCTCTGGCGAATAGGAGCCTTCGTGAAATTACAATACGAACTTAAGAAAAAAAATGGTCATGCCCGCCGTGGTCAATTGACGTTTGAACGCGGTACCGTGCAGACCCCGGCATTTATGCCAGTTGGTACCTACGGTACCGTGAAAGGTATGACACCTGAAGAAGTGAAAGACACCGGAGCGGAGATCTTGCTTGGTAATACTTTCCACCTTTGGCTACGCCCTGGTCAAGAGATCATGAAGCTACACGGTGATTTACATGATTTCATGAACTGGAAAGGACCTATCTTGACCGATTCAGGCGGTTTTCAGGTATTCAGTCTAGGTGCGACACGTAAAATCACTGAAGAAGGTGTGCATTTCCGTAGCCCAGTAAATGGCGACAAAGTATTCATGGATGCTGAGAAATCCATGGAAATTCAAAAAGATCTTGGCTCAGATGTCGTCATGATTTTTGATGAATGTACGCCTTATCCTGCGACTCACGACGAAGCAAAGAAATCGATGGAGATGTCTCTGCGTTGGGCTCAGCGTTCTCGAGATCATTTTGATAAGCTTGATAACCCGAACTCGCTATTTGGTATCGTTCAGGGTGGCGTCTATGAAGACCTTCGTGATGTCTCCGTTGATGGTTTAACCAATATTGGCTTTGACGGTTATGCCGTTGGTGGTCTAGCAGTAGGTGAACCAAAAGAAGATATGCACCGTGTACTTGAACACACAACTCCAAGACTTCCGGAAGATAAACCTCGCTACCTGATGGGTGTAGGTAAACCAGAAGATTTGGTTGAAGGTGTTCGCCGTGGCATCGATATGTTCGATTGTGTTATGCCAACACGTAATGCTCGTAATGGTCACTTGTTTGTGACAGGCGGCGTGATTAAGATCCGTAACGCCAAACATAAAACAGATGTGAGCCCTCTTGATCCAGAATGTGACTGCTACACGTGTAAGAATTACTCGAAAGCGTACTTGCATCACCTTGATCGTTGTAACGAAATTTTGGGCGCACGCCTGAATACGATTCACAACCTTCGCTACTATCAACGCCTGATGGAAAGCATTCGTAAATCCATTGACGAAGACCGTTTTGAAGAATTTGTACAAGAGTTTTACGCACGTCGCGATCGCGAAGTGCCGCCAATTGATATGAAATAATTGGTTAAATTTACGGCTATCCTGACAGTAGCTAACAATTCCTAGCTCTACGTCACATTTTTTGTGCACTTAAAGGGTGAAGAAACATTGAGTTACTGTTTGCTTCTTGAAAAGATAGGGGGATAGCCCAATTTTGAATATGTATTTACATTTAACGAGGATGTTTTCCAATGAGTTTGATTAGTTCAGCTTACGCTGCTGAAGCCGCTCCACAAGGCGGTGGTTTTGAAATGTTGATTATGCTTGGCATGTTTGCAGTGATCTTTTACTTCATGATCTACCGCCCACAAGCAAAGCGTACTAAAGAGCACAAGAACCTAATGTCATCTATGGGCAAAGGCGATGAAGTGCTAACAAACGGTGGTCTAATTGGTAAAATTACTAAGATTGCTGAAGACAACGACTACATTGCTATCGCGCTAAACGATAACAACGAAGTGGTTATCAAGAAAGATTTCATCACTGCAGTGCTACCAAAAGGTACGCTGAAGTCTCTATAAAAACAGCTAAAGGATCCTCGCTGTGCTAAACCGTTATCCCCTGTGGAAGTACTTAATGGTGATTTTCACCATTGCTATCGCAGCATTATATGCGCTTCCCAACTTATACGGTGAAGATCCGGCTATTCAAATTACAGGGGCGCGTGGCGCCTCTGTTGATATGTCGACGCTGGATACTGTCACTCAAGCTCTAGATGAAGAGCAACTCTCTTATAAATCCATTGCCTTAGAAAATGGCTCAATCTTGGTTCGTTTCAACAATACTGATGTTCAAATCGGTGCGCGAGACGTAATCAGTGAAGCTCTAGGTCAAGATTCTATAGTTGCCCTTAACCTTGCAGCCGCAACGCCTCATTGGCTTGAAGCAATTGGTGCTGCGCCAATGAAACTAGGTCTCGATCTACGTGGTGGTGTTCACTTCTTAATGGAAGTCGACATGGATGCGGCCATGGACAAGCTGGTTGGTCAACAAGAAGAAGCCTTTCGAAGTGAATTGCGCGAAGACCGCATTCGCTATCGCTCGATTCGCCCTTCAGGAAAAGACGCCGTCGAGGTTTTACTTCGAGATGAAGCGCAGCTTGCACAAGCATTGGCATCATTAGAGTCAAAGCATCCAGATATGGATTTCTTTGATTCCAATACTAATGGGCGCTTTGCTATTGTTGCTCGTTTTAAAGAAACCCGCCTACAAGAAATCCGTAATTATGCTGTCGAGCAGAACATTACCATTCTACGTAACCGTGTGAATGAGCTTGGTGTTGCTGAACCATTAGTGCAGCGTCAAGGCGCGAGTCGTATTGTAGTTGAGCTCCCTGGTGTTCAAGATACGGCAAGAGCGAAAGAGATTCTTGGTGCAACGGCAACCCTTGAGTTCCGAGAAGTCGATAGCAGCGCTGATCTAGCGGCTGCGGCTAGTGGCCGTGCGCCTGCAGGCAGTGAGATTAAGTTTGATCGTGATGGTCGTCCTGCTGTACTGAAGAAGCGTATAATCCTTGGCGGAGCAAGCATTACCGATGCGAGCTCAAGTGCTGATGAATACGGTCGTCCACAAGTTAACATCTCGCTAGATAGCGAAGGTGGTAATAAAATGGCGGCGTTCTCTCGTCAAAATATCGGCAAACTGATGGCAACAGTGTTTGCGGAATATAAAGACAGTGGTAAGCGCACCCCTGAAGGCAAAGTCATTCTTGATAAGCACGAAGAGGTGATCAACCAAGCAACGATTCAATCGGCGCTGGGGCGTAACTTCCGAATTACGGGTATCGATTCTGCGGCTGAAGCCCATAACCTTGCATTGTTGCTTCGTGCTGGTGCCTTGATTGCACCTATCTCTATTGTTGAAGAAAGAACCATTGGTCCATCAATGGGACAGCAGAATATTGATATGGGTATCATGGCGTGTATTACCGGTATGATTGCTGTGATGCTGTTTACGCTTATCTACTACCGTGGTTTTGGTCTTTTTGCTAACTGTGCCTTGATGGCAAACATCGTTTTAATTATCGGTGTGATGTCGATGATTCCTGGCGCGACAATGACGCTCCCTGGTATCGCTGGTATTGTACTGACGGTCGGTATGGCAGTTGATGCCAACGTACTGATTTTTGAGCGAATACGGGAAGAGTTAAGAGACGGACGCAATCCTCAACAAGCGATCCAACAAGGCTACGCAAACGCATTTAGTACGATTGCCGATGCCAACATTACGACGCTAATTACTGCCATTATTTTGTTTGCTGTCGGTACGGGGGCTATCAAAGGCTTCGCTGTGACACTTTCAATCGGTATTATTACCTCTATGTTTACCGCAATCATTGGTACTCGCTGTTTAGTGAACCTGGTTTATGGCGGCAAGCGCGTTAAAAAATTGTCGATCTAGGAATTAGTTATGTTTCAGATAATGAAATTGGACAAAACGATCGACTTTATGCGTTGGTCAAAAGTAGCATTTGCGTTCTCACTCGTAATGATTGCTGCAGCATTATTTACTCTGTCTACGAAGTGGTTAAATTGGGGGCTAGATTTCACCGGCGGTACGCTGATTGAAGTTGGTTTTGAGCAACCTGCGAACCTTGAAGATGTGCGTAGCGCATTGGATGCCGAAGGCTTTGGCGATGCAACCGTGCAGAACTTTGGTTCTTCTCGTGATGTCATGGTGCGTTTACGCCCGCGTGATGGTGTTCAAGCTGAAGCGCTAGGTAATCAAATCCTGAGTGCAATCAAAGAAGGTACGGGCGAAAGTGTTGAAATGCGCCGTATTGAATTCGTCGGCCCGAATGTGGGAGATGAGCTAACGGAAGCGGGTGGTCTGGCCATCTTAGTCTCACTGATCTGTATCTTGATTTATGTCTCGATACGTTTTGAGTGGCGCTTAGCGGCGGGTGCTGTTATGGCGCTGGCGCACGATGTTATTATTACCTTAGGTATCTTCTCTCTATTACAGATAGAGGTTGATTTGACCATTGTGGCAGCATTGCTCACCGTGGTTGGTTACTCACTCAACGATACCATCGTAGTTTTTGACCGAATTCGTGAGAATTTCCGTAAGATGCGGAAAGGTGAATCGCCAGACATCATGAATAGCTCGATTACACAAACGCTAAGCCGTACGTTAATTACGTCTGGCACGACATTGTTTGTGGTCATTGCGTTGTTTACGCAAGGCGGAGCGATGATCCATGGCTTTGCATTAGCACTATTGCTTGGTATTACTGTTGGTACTTATTCTTCAATCTATGTGGCTTCAGCCCTTGCTCTGAAACTTGGTATTCAGCGTGAGCACTTGATGCCAACACCGATAGAAAAAGAAGGCGAAGAGTTCGACGAAATGCCGTAGTTCTTTGATGTTGAATGAAAAGGGTCGCTCTCAGAGCGGCCTTTTTTTTGAGGGTAGGTTTCTATTATTCATTGATTAATGAAAACTAGCAGGAAGAAAAGCAACAGGTAAAAAAAATCCCAGCCGATGGCCGGGATTACAATTCAATACTTAGCGCTTAGTCATTATGACTTACTTAAGCATACCTTCGTTTGAATTTTCACGAATGTGTTTAAGCATTGATTTCACGCCACGAGCACTTGAAGCAACGATGTTGCCTGATTTCATGTGGTCTGTTCCGCCAGCAAAATCAGTAACAATAGCGCCTGCTTCACGAGCAATAAGATCGCCAGCTGCCATGTTCCAAGGCTTTAGTCCAAGCTCGAAGTAACCATCTACGCGACCTGCTGCTAAGTAGCAAAGGTCAAGTGCTGGAGAGCCAGTATGACGGAAGTCAGAACACTCAACAAACATTGAAGACATGATTTTGAAAAAGCTTTCAGAATGCTGCTTTTGCTTGTATGGGAAGCCAGTACCGATAATGGTACCTTTGATATCTTTTAAAGGAGTAACGCGAATACGAGCGTTATTGAGTTGAGCGCCAGAACCACGTTGTGCGGTAAATAGCTCATTGCGCATTGGGTCGTAAACACACGCTACTTCTGTTCTGCCTTTAATGCGAACAGCAATAGAAACACAAAAGTGCGGGAAACCATTGATAAGGTTAGTGGTGCCATCCAGTGGGTCGATGATCCATTGAACATCACTATCTTTACCTTCAATCATACCGCTTTCTTCAGCAACAATGCTGTGCTCAGGGTAAGAGGTTTGAATGGTATGGATAATGAGTGCTTCAGCTTCGTTGTCTACGTTAGTGACAAACTCCTGAGTGCCTTTCTGTACTGATTCAATCTTATCAGTGTTTTCAAGTGATTTAGCAATATGGTTGCCAGCTTTACGCGCTGCGCGTATAGCGATATTTAGCATTGGATGCATACGAATTTTCCCAACGGATGTTAAAGAACAAAAAGCGGCGGCGAGTATACCAAAGATTGAAGAAAAAGGAAGTGGTTATTTTTTGTCCTGTCATCGGCGTGAATAAAAAGACCCTGACTATTTTAGTCGGGTTTATGTTATTATTCGTCGATTTTGTAATCTTGGTGCTATTTGACAATGCTAAACAACGTTAAGATCATTCTTGTTGGGACGTCCCACTCGGGGAATATTGGTTCGGCAGCCCGTGCGATGAAAGTAATGGGAATGAGCCAGATGGTATTGGTTGATCCCCAATGTGAAGTAGACGCACAAGCCGTTGCTTTAGCTGCGGGTGCAAGTGATATCGCTTTAGGTGCCACTATTGTCTCGACTTTAGAAGAAGCCATAGAAGATTGTGGCCTAGTTGTTGGCTCAAGTGCGCGCTCTCGTACATTAGATTGGCCTATGATAGAGCCTCGTGAATGTGGTCAGCGTTTTGCTGTGGAAAGCGAAAAACATCCTGTAGCGTTAGTGTTTGGTAGAGAGCGTACCGGTCTAACTAATGATGAATTACAGTTGTGTCATTATCATACCTGCATCCCAGCTAACCCAGAATACAGTTCGTTAAATTTGGCCATGGCCGTTCAAACGTTGAGTTATGAAGTTCGGGTTGCTCATCTCGATAGAGCAAGCCAACAATTTCCGGCTCAAGATGAGCCTGATTATCCTCGTCATAAAGAGTTGGAATTATTCTATCAACACCTTGAAAAAGTGATCACGGATACCCAATTTATATCTAAAGATAAGCCGAACTTAGTGATGAATAAGTTACGTAGACTATTCAGCCGAGCTCGCCCTGAGTCTCAAGAAATCAATACCTTGCGAGGCATTTTGACCTCTATCGAGAAAACGAATTCCAAAGATATTTAACCGCACTAACTGTGTGGATGAATACCTGACTATTTTAGTCAAATGAATACTTGACTAAAATAGTCAGGTATGAAAAAATTGTTCCCACAAAGACAATGTGGAAACGTGTGATATGAGATTAACATCAAAAGGAAGATACGCAGTAACGGCGATGCTCGATGTCGCTCTGCATTCGCAGCAAAGTCCAGTCCCACTGGCCGATATTTCTGAGCGTCAAGGGATTTCCCTTTCTTACTTAGAACAGCTGTTTTCAAAACTGCGTAAAGCTGGATTAGTCTCAAGTGTGCGGGGTCCTGGTGGTGGTTATCGCTTAGGCTCGGACGCCACTGATATTTCTATTGGTACCGTTATTGCTGCCGTCGATGAATCAGTCGACGCAACAAAGTGCGCTGGCAAAGGTGATTGTCAGGGCGGTACACGTTGCTTAACTCACACATTGTGGCGAGATTTGAGTTCTCGCATTAGCGACTTTTTAAACAACATCACTCTCGGTGAGTTGATGGTGGATAATGAAGTCCTACAAATTTCTGACCGTCAGGACATTGACCTTACGGTAAATAATGGGTTTTCAAGAAAGAATAATAACGCCGCGCCCATCGGTATCAATGTTCGCTCGTAAGTAGTGTTGCTTTTACATTGGAGTAAAGAATGAAACTGCCGATATATTTAGATTATTCTGCCACTTGTCCAGTTGACCCACGCGTCGCTGAAAAAATGGTTAAATGCATGACAATGGACGGAACGTTTGGTAATCCAGCATCACGTTCACACCGTTATGGATGGCAGGCAGAAGAAGCAGTCGATAATGCACGTGAGCAAGTCGCAGATTTGCTCAACGCTGACCCTCGTGAAATTGTCTTCACATCGGGCGCAACAGAATCAGATAACCTTGCGATAAAAGGTGCTGCGCACTTTTATGGTAAGAAAGGCAAGCACATAATTACGTGCAAAACCGAACATAAAGCGGTATTAGATCCATGCCGTCAACTCGAGCGTGAAGGGTTTGAAGTGACTTATCTTCAACCTGAAAGCAACGGGATTATTGATCTCAGCAAGCTTGAAGCAGCAATGCGTGAAGACACGGTGTTAGTCTCTATCATGCACGTGAACAACGAAATTGGTGTCGTTCAAGACATTACGGCAATCGGTGAGTTATGCCGTAGCAGAAAGATCATCTTCCATGTCGATGCGGCTCAATCTGCGGGTAAAATCCCAATTGATGTACAAGAGATGAAAGTTGATTTGATCTCATTATCTGCTCATAAAGCGTATGGCCCTAAAGGTATTGGTGCACTTTACGTGAGTCGTAAACCACGTGTTCGCCTCGAGGCGCAAATGCATGGTGGCGGTCATGAGCGTGGTTTCCGCTCGGGCACACTTGCTACTCATCAGATTGTTGGTATGGGTGAAGCGTTTGCTATCGCTAAACAAGATATGCAGAAAGACTATGAACACGCGAAAGCATTAAGCGAACGTCTTTACGCAGGTGTTAAAGATCTTGAAGCGGTCACTGTGAATGGCGACCTTGAGATGCGAGTACCGCATAACCTGAACATTAGCTTTGCTTTTGTCGAAGGTGAATCATTATTAATGTCGTTGAAAGACCTAGCCGTATCTTCGGGTTCGGCGTGTACTTCAGCGAGCTTAGAGCCGTCTTATGTTCTGCGTGCGCTGGGTCTCAACGATGAGCTTGCACACAGCTCTGTTCGTTTCTCTTTTGGTCGTTTTACGACAGAAGAAGAAGTAGATTATGCGATTGAGCAGCTTAAGACAGCGGTGAATAAATTACGCGACATGTCTCCTCTATGGGATATGTATAACGAAGGGATTGACCTTGATACGGTCGAGTGGGCACACCACTAATCTCAAGGAAATAGAGGATTCGAGGAATAAATTATGGCGTACAGTGAAAAAGTAATTGACCACTATGAGAACCCACGTAATGTTGGTTCATTTGATAAAAATGACCCAAGCGTAGGTAGTGGTATGGTAGGCGCACCAGCATGTGGTGACGTGATGAAACTGCAAATCAAGGTAACACCAGAAGGTATTATCGAAGATGCGAAGTTTAAAACCTACGGCTGCGGCTCTGCGATTGCATCAAGCTCACTGGTAACAGAATGGGTTAAAGGCAAGTCAGTAGACGAAGCCGCTGCAATTAAAAACTCAGAAATTGCTGATGAGTTGGAATTGCCACCAGTAAAAGTGCACTGTTCTATTCTTGCAGAAGACGCGATTAAAGCCGCGGTTGCTGATTACAAGAAAAAGCGCGACTAAATACCGGGTTGATACCCACAGAATTGATTCAATAGATAAACAGATAAGGTTGTAGTATGGCCATCTCCATGACAGACGCAGCAGCGAGTCGAGTAAAAGCATTTCTAGATAATCGAGGCAAAGGCCTTGGTTTGCGCCTAGGTGTCAAAACAACTGGGTGTTCAGGAATGGCTTACGTGCTTGAATTCGTTGATGACCTTGACGATGGTGATGAAGTCTTTGAGCACGCTGGTGTAAAGGTGATCATCGATGCTAAGAGCCTTGTCTATTTAGATGGAACAGAACTGGATTACGTAAAAGAAGGTTTGAACGAAGGCTTTGAATTCAATAACCCGAACGCGAAAGGCGAATGTGGTTGTGGTGAAAGCTTTAATGTTTAACCGATAAGGAGCTCAGTTTACTGAGCTCCATTACTACGAGTCATACGATATGAACCATTTTGAACTATTTGGGCTACCTGTTCAGTTTCCGCTGGACGGTAGCCTTCTTTCTTCTCAGTTCCTTGAGCTTCAAAAGCGCTTTCACCCTGATAACTTTTCGACAGCTTCAGAGCGAGATCGTTTGCTGGCGGTACAAAAAGCCGCACAGATCAATGATGCGTATGAAGTATTACGACGGCCCATATCTCGAGCGGAATATTTACTTGCTGAAAACGGCATTGATATTCGGGGAGAGCACAGGACATTGCAGGATCCTCTGTTTCTTATGGAACAAATGGAGCTGCGTGAAACCCTCGAAGACGTCGCGAATTCACCTGATGCAGAAGAAGAACTTTTTGACTTTGAACGTCAGGTAAGCAAAATGTTTAACGAACACCTATCAAGTCTGACGAATGAGCTGGTCAACGGCCATTGGGATAGCGCTGCAGATAGTATTCGGAAACTCAAATTTATCGCCAAGCTGAAAAGCGAAATAGAACAATTAGAAGAAAAACTGCTTGGTTAATCACAGCCTCCAAGGATATTTGAATGGCATTACTTCAAATCGCAGAGCCGGGACAAAGTTCTGCACCACACGAACATAAACTGGCCGCGGGTATTGATTTAGGCACCACTAATTCATTGGTCGCAAGTGTAAAAAGTGGCGAGACCTCAACACTTTCAGATTCACAAGGTCGAAAAATCCTTCCCTCTGCTGTGCATTACTCACCAGAGCAAGTAACGGTTGGTTACGATGCGAGAAATAACGCATCGAAAGACCCAGAGAATACAATTGTCTCTGTAAAGCGCCTATTAGGTCGCTCATTAACAGACGTTAGATCACGCTACCCATCATTGCCTTACCATCTAGTCGAAAGCGACAACGGCTTACCGATATTGCAAACGATGAACGGCGACAAAAACCCTATTCAAGTCTCCGCGGATATCCTTAAGGCATTGGCGGCTCGCGCAGAAGCGTCATTGGGTGGCGATCTTGCGGGTGTTGTCATTACCGTACCCGCGTATTTCGACGACGCGCAGCGTGTCGGAACCAAAGATGCGGCAAATCTAGCGGGATTACATGTGCTTCGTTTGCTTAACGAACCGACGGCTGCCGCGATCGCTTATGGACTGGATAGCGGTCAAGAAGGTGTTATTGCCGTGTATGATCTCGGTGGTGGGACGTTTGACGTCTCCATATTACGCTTATCAAAAGGCATTTTTGAGGTACTGGCAACCGGCGGTGATTCGGCGTTGGGCGGCGATGACTTTGACCATCTTATCGCTGATCACATCCAATCTTTAATCGGAATGTCAGCGCTATCTTCGGCTCAACAGCGCGAACTGCTTGATGCGGCTACTCAGGCTAAAATCGATCTAAGTGAGGCAGAGCGTGCCACGATCTCTGTGCTGGATTGGCAAGGAGAACTGACGCGCGACACATTTAATGATCTTGTTCGACCTTTATTGAAGAAAACGTTGATGTCATGCCGTCGTGCTTTGCGCGATGCAGAAGTTGAGGCCGATGAGGTCTTAGAAGTCGTGATGGTCGGCGGCTCGACTCGTACCCCTCTAGTTCGCGATATGGTTGGAGAGTTCTTCGGTAAAACACCACTTACGAGCATTAACCCTGATGAAGTGGTCGCGTTAGGCGCGGCTATTCAAGCCGATATCTTGGTGGGGAATAAACCCGACTCTGAGATGCTACTTTTAGACGTGATTCCATTGTCGCTCGGTATTGAAACGATGGGCGGCTTGGTTGAAAAAATTGTGCCTCGTAATACAACAATTCCAGTTGCCAAGGCGCAAGAGTTTACGACGTTCAAAGATGGTCAAACAGCGATGTCTGTGCATATTGTTCAAGGTGAAAGGGAGCTGATTGATGACTGTCGTTCATTAGCGCGCTTTTCTTTGAAAGGGATCCCACCGATGACGGCGGGGGCTGCGCACATTCGAGTCACCTATCAAGTTGATGCAGACGGTTTGCTCTCTGTGACCGCAATGGAAAAAAGCACCGGTGTTCAATCAGAAATCCAAGTGAAACCGTCTTATGGGTTGAGTGATGAAGAAGTCACCAATATGCTCAAGGACTCAATGACGTTCGCTAAAGAAGATATGCTCGCACGAGCATTAGCGGAGCAGCGCGTTGAAGCGGACCGAGTGATTGAAGGACTGGTCGCTGCAATGCAGGCAGATGGCGATGAGTTGTTAGATGAAGCCGGTAAGCAAGCGTTGATGAATGCGATAGAATCATTGATCCAATTGCGCAATGGCGACAGTGCCGATGCAATTGAACAAGGTATTAAAGACACTGATAAAGCCAGCCAAGATTTTGCCTCTCGTCGAATGGATAAATCTATCCGAGAAGCTTTAGCTGGTCAGTCAGTCGACAATATTTAAAAGTAAGGACCAAGTAGTCATGCCAAAAATTGTTGTATTACCTCACGAGGACCTTTGTCCTGAAGGTGCGGTTTTAGAAGCGAAACCGGGTGAAACGGTATTAGATGTTGCTTTAAAGAATGGTATCGGAATTGAGCACGCATGTGAGAAGTCATGTGCCTGCACCACATGTCACATTATCGTGCGTGAGGGCTTTGATTCTCTTGATGAAAGTGAAGAGTTAGAAGATGACATGCTCGATAAAGCGTGGGGACTTGAACCCGAGTCTCGTCTTGGGTGCCAAGCAAAAGTGATGGATGAAGACCTGGTTGTTGAAATCCCTAAATATACACTTAACCACGCGTCAGAAGACCACTAATCGGTCTGCTAAGGAGAGCTTATGAGTATTACATGGACGGATTCGCGCGATATCGCCATTGAGTTGTGTGACAAATTTCCTGAGACGGATCCTAAAACGGTACGTTTTACGGACTTACATCAATGGATCATCGAGTTGGATGAATTTGACGATGAGCCAAATCGTTCCAATGAAAAGATCTTGGAAGCCGTCATATTATGCTGGATGGATGAGTTTGAGTAAGCAAATTCGCTGACTAAATATAAAAAAAACGGGCCTTTGGCCCGTTTTTTTGTACCGACTTGTTACATTGTTATTAAATCGGATGGGCCTGTCATTGGTATTGACTCTACATAATGCTAACATCTTGGAATTACAGGTACGATGAAACATAAAAATGGACAAGACAAGGAGAAACCATGTCTAACACACTGTCAGTATTTCTTAGCCAAGAAGTGGCTCCTTCTCAATGGGGCGAAAACGCGACTCTTTCCTATCTAGAGTCAGGCGTTACCATTCATATCAGCGATAACCTAGAGCTAGATGTTATTCAAAAAGCGGCTCGTAAATTGGATGCTCAAGGTATTACGAGTGTTGTTTTACAAGGGGGTGAGTGGGATTTGGAAGCGTCTTGGGCTTTTTACCAAGGGTATCGTAATCCGAAGAAAACCACGACAGTTGAACTGCCGACGCTATCTGAAGCGGATAACAATGAGTTGAATGCACGCATCAAAGCGTCTAATTGGACTCGTGACATCATCAATAAAAGTGCAGAAGAAGTCGCACCTCGCCAATTAGCGACGATGGCTGCCGAGTTTATTAAATCGACCGCACCAGAACATGTGACTTATCGTATCGTTAAAGACAAAGACCTGTTAACTGAAGGGTGGACGGGTATTTTTGCGGTAGGTCGCGGCTCTGAGCGCACATCAGCTATGCTCCAACTCGATTATAATCCAACAGGCGACCCTGAAGCGCCAGTATTTGCTTGTCTTGTCGGCAAAGGAATTACGTTTGATTCTGGTGGCTATAGCTTGAAACCTTCAAATTTCATGACGGCGATGAAAGCTGACATGGGCGGCGCAGCCACGATTACAGGCGGCCTAGGTCTTGCTATTCTTCGTGGATTGAACAAGCGAGTGAAGCTTATTCTTTGCTGCGCAGAAAACATGGTTTCAGGACGAGCGTTAAAGCTTGGCGACGTTATTACCTACAAAAATGGTAAAACGGTTGAGATCATGAATACTGATGCGGAAGGACGCTTGGTATTGGCGGATGGTCTAATTTTTGCGAGTGAACAGAACCCAGAAATGATCATCGATTGCGCCACATTAACCGGTGCGGCTAAGAATGCATTGGGGAATGATTACCACGCTGTTTTATCGTTTGATGACGAGCTCACTCATCAAGCTCTAACGCATGCCAATCAAGAAAAAGAAGGGCTCTGGCCACTTCCTGTTGCTGACTTCCACCGTAGCATGTTGCCATCAAACTTTGCCGACTTATCCAACATCAGTAGTGGCGATTACTCACCAGGTGCCAGCACCGCTGCTGCGTTCTTATCGTACTTTGTTGAAGATTATAAGAAAGGTTGGCTGCACTTTGACTGTGCCGGTACATATCGCAAGTCTGGCTCTGATAAATGGGCCGCTGGCGCAACGGGTATGGGGACACGCACTCTTGCTCGATTACTCGTAGAACAATCTAAAAAATAGAAAACAACTGATAATAAAAAAGAAAGGAAAAACGATGACCCTAGAAAGAACATTTTCAATCG
This sequence comes from Vibrio sp. E150_011, assembly GCF_053544015.1. Lineage (NCBI taxonomy): Bacteria > Pseudomonadati > Pseudomonadota > Gammaproteobacteria > Vibrionales > Vibrionaceae > Vibrio > Vibrio sp. E150_011. The sequence goes on along the minus strand of NZ_JBHFOL010000010.1, from coordinate 131,985 downwards.
TTAAACCCGATGCAGTAGAGCGTAATCTTATTGGCGAAATCTATCACAGAATAGAAAAAGCCGGTTTGAGTATCGTTGCTGCTAAAATGGTTCGCTTAACGGATGACCAAGCGAAAGGCTTCTATGCGGAGCACGAAGGCAAACCTTTTTTTGGCGCATTACGTGAGTTCATGACATCGGGACCTATTATGGTTCAGGTCTTAGAAGGGGAGAATGCGATCTCTCGTTACCGTGAGCTTATGGGGAAAACAAACCCAGAAGAAGCCGCGTGCGGCACCATTCGTTCTGACTATGCGCTAAGTATGCGTTATAACTCCGTGCATGGCTCTGACAGCCCTGAATCAGCAGCGCGAGAAATTGAATTTTTCTTTCCAGAATCTGAAATCTGCCCTCGTTAATCGAGTGCTGAAGATTAAAAGGAGGCTGAGGCCTCCTTTTTTATTGCCACTCTTCTTTACTGTATGAAAAATGTTCACTTATAAATGAAAGCCTTATTATTTTAAGGTTTTGTTGCGCTTGTTGCAGGAGGCTAAAGGCTGTACAATTCGCGCCCTTAACAGAATCTTCGTCATTTAAGAGGCAACATGACCGTACAAAAAGTCAATCTACTCGATTTTGATCGCAAGGGCTTGCGCAAGTTTTTCCAAGAAGAGCTAGGCGAGAAAGCCTTTCGTGCTGATCAGGTAATGAAGTGGATCTACCATTTCGGTTGTGATGACTTTGAGAAAATGAACAACATCAACAAGAAACTTCGTGAGAAGCTGTTGAGAGTTGCCGAAATAAAGGCTCCGACTGTTTCAGAAGCTCAGCATTCATCGGATGGCACCATAAAATGGGCGATGCGAGTAGGGGATCAAGATGTTGAAACCGTTTATATTCCTGATGATGATCGGGCCACTTTGTGTGTGTCATCTCAAGTGGGTTGTGCGTTAGCGTGTACATTTTGCTCTACGGCTCAGCAAGGCTTTAACCGTAACCTAAAAGTATCAGAAATTATTGGTCAGGTTTGGCGCGCTGCGCGTGAGATTGGTCTGCAAAAAGAGACTGGCCGCCGCCCGATCACGAATGTCGTGATGATGGGGATGGGCGAGCCTCTACTAAATATGAAAAACTTGATACCAGCGCTAGAGTTGATGCTTGATGATTATGGCTTTGGTTTGTCAAAACGCCGTATCACTGTCTCAACCTCAGGTGTTGTGTCGGGTCTTGACCAAATGACCGGCAATATCGATGTAGCGCTTGCCATCTCTTTGCACGCACCTAATGATAAGCTTCGTAGTGAAATCATGCCGATCAATGATCGTTGGGATATCCAAGACTTTTTGGCGTCAGTTCAGCGTTATATTGCCTCATCAAATGCCAACCGTGGCAGAGTAACGGTTGAATATGTTCTCCTCGATCATGTCAATGATGATATGGACCATGCTCGAGAGCTCGCTGAGTTGCTTAAAGATACGCCTGCGAAGATTAACTTAATTCCATTTAACCCTTATCCGGGCTCACCGTATAAAAAGCCAAGTAATTCTCGTATTGATCGCTTTATGAAAACGTTGATGCAATACGATTATACCGTCACGGTGCGAAAAACACGTGGTGATGACATCGATGCAGCGTGTGGCCAATTGGTTGGCGACGTGATCGACAGAACGAAACGAACGAAGCAACCAGCGTTACAAGGTGCGGAAGAGATTCCAGTCAAGACACTGTAATAATTTGCGTGATTTAAAAGCCAAGTTTCGACTTGGCTTTTTTGTACCAATACATAAAGTGTAAATACACGGTATTTATCCGATCGCAGCCACAAACTGATACAATTATTTTTTCCATTAGGGAACAAATATTGTTTTTATTAATCAAATAGTTCAAACCGTCGCCTGATTGACGTAAGTTTTGTTATTTTTTAATCAAAATAGCGTGTATTCGTAATGATTTACGATTGGTTATTTTAACTCACGATCATAATCGACTATCATGGTACGCCGGAATTGATAATCTCAGGCTTTGGGCATTGATTCTTTCAGTGAGAACATATTATAGCGTCGGCAGTTCGGTAATGAATACCTCGTTGACGTTGGCCATTAGGGACTATGCTGTAAAAACAGGTAGTGCATTCGATTGACTATACTGAAGCTGGTAAGCACCAATAAATAAAATGAAATAAGTGTGCATCAACTACAGTACCAACTATAAGAAGTACAAAATTAATGAGCACAGAAACGAAGATGAATACCGACGACGTAGTAAAAGACAAAGACGTTGTTTTAGCCGGCACAATTTTAAAGCAAAAACGTGAGGCATTAGGGCTTACTCAAAAGCAAATTGCCGATAGGCTTCGCCTAAGAGTCGCTTTGATTCAAAAGATAGAAGCAAACGAGTTTGATGGTGAACTGGTCGCTACCTTTACGCGCGGTTATCTTCGTTCATATGCTAAAGCTGTTGGCGTTGACGAAAAAGAAGTGCTGGGCGCAATCGATCATCATGGAGAAGCTCAGCATAGCGAACAAGCAATGCAGAGCTTTTCTAAGAAAACGAATAAAGAAAAACATGATAGCCGAATCATGAAACTTACCTGGGGCATCTTTGCCGTTATTATCGGTATATCTTCGATTTGGTGGCTACAGAATCAACAAAAAGATACCTTGTCTGAAATTGCAGATACTAGTGAACCTAGTGCTGAGGTTGCTGAATCTGCGGTTATCGAAGACACTAATTTTGAAAGCGTTTCTGATGCTGAAACTGCACCGGTTAAGACTCTTGATGTTTCTGCTGTGTTGGAATCATCAACGCCGGCTACTGAGCAAAATGTAACAGACACAATTGATGCTTCAGCCACGGAAGAGAACCTTTCAACGGCCTCTGAGGAAGTCGAGAGTGAAGTAGCTCCAGTGGAAAAAAAAACAGCTGAAATTGGGTTAACGAATCTTACAATGTCGTTTGAAGGTGATTGTTGGATCCAAGTAAAGGATGCCAACGGGAAAACCATTACGACAGGCATCAAGAAACCCGGAGAGCGAGTAGATGTGAACGGCACTGCGCCGTTTAAGATCATTTTAGGCGCGCCAGAAAAGGTTTCTATGACATTTGCGAGTGAACCTGTTGACCTTTCTGGGTATACTTCAGGCAAAGTAGCTCGATTCACCTTACCTTAGATATTTACTATGCATCACGAATCTCCAATTAAACGTCGCCCATCTACGCGTATTTATGTGGGTGATGTACCTATCGGTGACGGCGCTCCAATTGCCGTTCAATCCATGACAAACACGCGTACGACGGACGTGCAAGCGACCGTCGCCCAAATCCGTGCGTTGGAAAATGTAGGGGCGGATATTGTCCGTGTCTCAGTGCCAACAATGGATGCGGCAGAAGCATTTAGAGAAATAAAAAAACAAGTCTCGGTCCCCCTGGTTGCTGATATCCATTTCGATTACCGAATTGCATTGAAGGTTGCTGAATATGGGGTGGATTGCTTACGGATCAACCCTGGTAACATCGGTAATGAAGAGCGAATTCGTTCTGTTGTCGATTGTGCAAGAGATAAGAATATCCCTATCCGAATCGGCGTCAATGGTGGTTCGTTAGAGAAAGAAATCCAGATGAAATATGGCGAACCGACACCTGAGGCGTTGGTAGAGTCAGCAATGCGCCATGTGGATATTCTGGATCGCTTGAACTTTGATCAATTTAAGATCAGCGTGAAAGCCTCTGATGTATTTCTAGCGGTTGACTCCTATCGTTTGTTAGCAAAGAAAATTGATCAGCCCCTCCATCTCGGCATTACTGAAGCTGGTGGAGCAAGAGCTGGGGCCGTTAAATCCTCTGTGGGTTTAGGCATGTTGCTTGCAGAAGGTATTGGCGACACACTGCGAATTTCTTTAGCCGCAGATCCGGTTGAAGAAATCAAAGTAGGTTTTGATATCTTAAAATCGCTGAGAATTCGCTCACGCGGTATCAATTTTATTGCTTGCCCAAGCTGTTCTCGCCAAGAGTTTGATGTCATTAATACGGTCAATGCGCTTGAAGAACGTTTGGAAGATATTATTACTCCAATGGACGTATCCATTATAGGCTGTGTGGTGAATGGACCAGGAGAGGCAGAAGTGTCTCACCTTGGATTAGCTGGCAGCAATAAAAAAAGCGCTTTTTATGAGGACGGTAAACGTCAAAAAGAGCGCTTGGACAATGACGATCTAATCAGTAAGTTAGAAGCTAAAATTAGGGCTAAAGCCTCAATCTTAGATGAAAGCAATCGAATCGACATTAATCAAATCGACAAATAATCTCAATGATAACGGTATGTAACTGTGGCTAAAACAATACAAGCAATTCGAGGCATGAATGATTGCCTTCCAACACAATCTCCACTGTGGCAAAAAGTAGAGAATACGGTTAAGCAGGTTGTCAGTGCATACGGCTACAATGAAGTCCGTATGCCAATTGTTGAGATGACAAACTTATTTCGCCGTGCGATCGGCGAGGTAACGGACGTGGTTGAAAAGGAGATGTATACCTTTGAAGACCGCAACGGCGACAGTCTAACGCTTCGTCCTGAAGGTACGGCTGGTTGCGTTCGTGCGGGAATCGAAAATGGTTTGCTCTATAACCAAGAACAACGTTTGTGGTACATGGGACCAATGTTCCGTCATGAACGCCCACAAAAAGGCCGCTACCGCCAATTCCATCAATGTGGTGTTGAAGTATTTGGTCTCAATGGCCCTGACGTGGATGCTGAACTGATCATGATGACCGCACGTTTATGGCGTGAATTGGGTATTAATGAACATGTCCGTCTTGAGTTGAACTCAATTGGCTCACTGGAAGCTCGAGCGAATTATCGCACGGCATTGATTGCTCACTTAGAGCAGCATATTGATGTGTTGGATGAAGACAGTAAGCGCCGTATGCACACCAACCCGTTACGTGTTCTTGACAGTAAGAATAAAGATGTTCAAGCCATTCTCGTTGATGCTCCTGAGCTGTCTGACTATTTGGACGAAGAATCAAAAGCCCATTTTGCTGGCTTGTGTGCATTATTAGACGCAGCAGGCATCGCTTATACGGTTAATCAACGTCTTGTTCGCGGTTTAGATTATTATAACCGCACGGTATTTGAGTGGATTACTGAAAGTCTAGGTGCACAAGGTACGGTTTGTGGTGGCGGTCGTTATGATGGTCTCGTCGAGCAATTGGGTGGCAAAGCAATGCCAGCGGTTGGCTTCGCAATGGGATTGGAGCGCCTTGTTCTAATGATGGAAACGTTAGAGCTGACCGAAGTACGTCGTAGTGTTGATGCTTATGTCGTTACTTCTGGTGATAGCACGATGACGGCAGGCGTTAAACTCGCTGAGCACCTTCGTGAATCTATCCCTGGTATCCGTGTCATGAACCACTTTGGTGGCGGCAACTTTAAGAAGCAGTTTAAGAGAGCTGATAAAGTAGGCGCGGTGTACGCATTGGTTCTAGGTGACACTGAAGTCGCTGAGAACACGGTTGTGGTCAAAGATTTACAAGGTGGCTCACAAGAAACAGTTGCGCTTAATGAGTTAGTCGCTAAATTAGCAGATATTATTTAAATCCTGTCTTATGAATAAATAAGAGGCGTTTATAGCACGACCTCTTATTTGGACAGCGATGGCATTATTTTAAGAGGACAGGAAGTGGAACTCTACGATTCTGAAGAACAACAAGTAGAAGCGATCAAAGATTGGTGGCAAGAGAACGGCAAAGCGGTTGTATTAGGCGTTGTTGTTGGCTTAGGTGGCTTATTCGGCTGGCGTTACTATCAAGACTCAGCGGTTGAAGCTCAAGAAGCGGCTTCTGAGCAGTACACGAAAGTAATACAAGCTCTCGCAGCGCAAGGCGTGGATGCAAGTGACGACGTCCAAAGCTTTATCGATAGCAGTAAAACAACGGAATATTCAATTTTGGCTGCGTTGCAACTAGCAAAAGCTCAGGTTGAAGCCGGCAATCTTGATCAAGCCTTAGAGCAGTTACAGTGGGCTCAAAGTAATACGAAGGATGAGGCGGTTTCTCCGTTGGTCACGTACCGTATTGCGAGAATAATGGCGGAACAAGACAACGTTGATGGTGCAAGAGCTGAGTTGGATAAAGTCTCTGATGAAGCTTGGGCTGGTCGTGTCGCTGAGCTCCGTGGTGATATTGCTATTAAAGCCGGTGACCGTGACGCAGCTTATTCAGCGTATACAGAAGCACAGCAAGCACAAGATGCAAGTCAAGGGCTACAAATTAAACTGGACGATCTTGCTAAGTAAGGGCTTAACCGATGAATAGATTCGTTAAGAAAGTCCTACTTTCTATTTCGGTATTGGGCGTGTTGGTGGGGTGTTCTAGTGAAGAAGACACCATCATAATGGCACCATTACCGGTCGTTCAAAGTGAGTTTTCACCAACAACCGAATGGTCATCAAGCATTGGTGACGGTATTGGGCAGTTTTTTTCAAAACTGTCACCTGCGTATTCGTATGACAAGTTATTTGTCGCAAGTAGAGATGGTGTTGTCAAAGCGTATGATCCTGAGAATGGCAATACGTTATGGCAAATAGATCTCGAAGAAGATGACACGGCTCGCTTGTCTGGTGGCATCGCCGCAGCCTATCAAAAGATTTATATTGGTAGTGAAAATGGCGAAGTGATTGCTCTTGATGTAGAAACGGGTGAAGTCGCGTGGCGTGCAAAGGTTAATGGTGAGGTACTGGCTAAGCCCGTCGCTGATTCTAACCTGATCATGGTACATACCAGCCAAGGCTTATTAGTCGCGCTAGAACAAAGCACTGGAGAAGAACGTTGGGCTATCAGTACCGACGTTCCAAACCTAACATTGCGCGGAGATAGTTCACCCGCCACCGTCTCTGGTGGTGTATTTTGGGGAACGGCAAACGGGCGTCTAGCGGCAGCGATTATCGAGCGTGGCCAACTTATATGGCAACAGCCGGTAGGGACACCAAAAGGTGCAACTGAAATTGATCGCTTGGTCGATGTTGATGCATCACCGGTCATCCTAGGCGGTACCTTGTACACAATAGGGTTTAACGGACAGTTGATCTCTATTGATTTACGCTCAGGTAACCCAATTTGGAAACGTAATTACTCTTCAGCTACGGACATGGCGACAGACAACCGTAACCTTTACTTAGTTACCGACAACGATCATGTTGTTGCTGTTGATGCACGAAGCGGTACCGAGCTATGGGAAAATGATCTGTTAGAAAATAGACAACTTACAGCGCCAGTGATTGTTGATGGTTTCATCGTCGTGGGTGACAGCCTAGGTTATCTGCATTGGTTAGATCGTGAGACAGGGTATTTTGTCTCTCAGCAAATGACGAACGATAGTGGCTTGTCTGTTGGACCAACGATGGTCCCTGGCGGTTACATCATCGTGAATCGTGATGGTGAAATAAAGAAACTGACGATCAACTAAAAAATCGTGATATAATTCACATAAGGCTCCTTGCTGATTTCAGTTAGGAGCCGTTTTATTGCTGCGAAGCAAAAGGATCTTTTCGTACTCGGATAGATGGATAATGATGTGGTTATAGGAAAGCAAGATTTTACCTATAACCACATAACAAGATAAGTATAGAGGTTATTATGGTACCTGTTGTTGCCCTAGTTGGACGTCCAAACGTAGGTAAGTCGACCCTGTTTAACAGGCTAACTCGCACTCGTGATGCGTTGGTTGCAGATTTCCCTGGACTAACTCGAGACCGTAAATATGGTCAGGCGAAGCTAGGTGAGCATGAATTCATTGTGATCGATACTGGTGGTATCGATGGCACTGAAGAAGGTGTTGAAACAAAAATGGCAGAACAGTCATTAGCGGCAATTGATGAAGCTGATGTTGTATTGTTTATGGTTGATGGTCGTGCGGGTCTGACTGGATCAGATGAAGCTATCGCTCAGCATCTACGTAAAATTGATAAACCAGCCATTTTAGTAGTAAATAAAGTTGATGGTATAGACCCTGATACAGCCAGCGTAGAGTTTTGGAAGCTTGGTATGGAGTCTATGTACCAAATCGCAGCCGCTCATGGTCGTGGTGTCTCGGTGTTGATTGATCTAGCATTGAATCCTTTTGCAGAAGCGCTTGAACAAGCCAATGGTGAACTTGAAGATCTTACTGAGTTTGAAGATTCAGAAGAAGAGAAACTTGATTACACCGAAGAAGAAGCAGAAGAGGAATTCAAACGCCTGCAAGATCAACCAATCAAATTGGCAATCATTGGTCGCCCTAATGTTGGTAAGTCAACCTTGACTAACCGTATCCTAGGGGAAGAACGCGTCGTCGTTTATGATATGCCTGGGACCACGCGTGACTCTATATACATTCCAATGCAGCGTGATGAGCGTGAATACGTACTAATTGATACCGCAGGTGTTCGTCGTCGTCGACGCATCAATGAAACCGTAGAGAAGTTTTCAGTGGTAAAAACCCTGAAAGCCATCGAAGATGCCAACGTGGTTTTACTCGTTATTGATGCCCGTGAGAATATCTCAGATCAAGACCTGAACTTACTCGGTTTTGCGCTAAACTCTGGTCGCTCTATTGTGATTGCAGTAAACAAATGGGATGGACTTGCAAATGACGTTAAGGATGAGGTTAAAAAGCAATTAGACCGTCGCCTTGGCTTCGTTGATTTTGCTAGAATCCACTTCATTTCGGCTTTGCATGGAACGGGTGTTGGCCACTTGTTTGAATCTGTGCAAGAAGCTTATAAATCAGCGACGACACGAGTGGGTACCTCAGTTCTTACTCGTATCATGAAAATGGCAACTGACGATCACCAACCGCCGATGGTACGTGGACGTCGTGTTAAGCTAAAATACGCGCACGCGGGTGGCTATAACCCACCAATCGTTGTTATTCATGGCAACCAAGTAAAAGAGCTGCCAGATTCGTACAAACGTTTCTTAATGAATTACTATCGTCGCGCATTAGAAATAATGGGCACGCCGATTCGAATTCAGTTCCAGAACAGCGAAAACCCGTTCGAAGGAAAAACGAATAAGATGACCCTTTCGCAAGAGCGTAAACATAAACGCTTGATGACGATGATGAAAGGTCGTACGAAGAAATAAACAATAGCAATAATAGAAACGCCCGCTGATTATCAGTGGGCTTTTTTTTGGTTTGAAGGAATGAAAATGATCACAGCGACAAAAACCTATTTTTGCCATGAACTCGATTCAATGGAAACCTTTGTACAACTCAGCGTTAATCATTCAACACATACCGACATTGTGGTTGAAAATACGCCTTTCCATCCCGTCAGCCATATTTGGCCCGATCACCCAGCTGATATAGGGTGGGTAACCATTAAAGGAGAGTGCTACCAGGTCTTTGATTGCCTGGTTGGCGCGGTAGAGCTAGCGACGACTACCCTTTATGTTGGAAAAGAAATCCCAGTTAAGAGAGATACAGAGGGTTGGCTGTTCGTTGTTGTACACCGTGTAAAAGAAAAGCTTGAGCTGTTCTCAGACCAAACGATCAGTCTTAAAGTGGACCGTGACTATCAATTAAGCTTAAGCCGTGGTCACAGCGCTGGGCACATCGCATCATTGGCACTCAATAAAGTCTTAGCGAATCAATATTGGCGTAAAGTTGCTGACCGCACGGATGGATTGGGTCATTACGATTTTAACAGCTACGCACAAGAAAAAAGCGAGGTGTTTCCTGAGCGCTGTGTCGACCTGTATCGCCTTGGTAAGACCTTAAAGAAACGCGGTCTTAATACCGCTGATGTGTTGGCGGACTTAGTTCAGATTGAATCTGAGGTCAATGCCGTGTTACAGCATTGGCTTGCCAAACCGACATCAATTCGAATGAGATTAGAGGGCCCCTATTTGACCAGTTCACGCTACTGGGAATGGGAAATGAGTGATGCGGTGGTTGTTATGCCTTGCGGGGGGACACATGTTTCATCTACCGCAGAGTTATCCCAAGTCAGTATTGAGCTCCAAATGATAGAATCTACGTATATACAGATGCATACCTATGTAAATCGATAATAGCCAAGATGATCTTTTTATTAAATTCTTAAATGCTGTATCTTTCAATGCTTGAGTAGAGTTTTATTTTGCGCAAAGTCCAAATGCAGGATATGTAACTTATGCTTTCGGTGTGTGGTTATATAAATGTTCTTTTAGGAGCAGATCGCTGATCAAGATAGCTTTTGCATAGGATCGCGATAAGATCATCAAAACCAGAAGTAAGCTCAACACGTCGATACTGCTGCTTTCTGTTTCTATTATGTGGCTGATACGAGATAATGCAACGAAGAAATTGGTATTAGGGGATCCATCGTGATACAGCAAAATAACCACTGTCCCAAGTGTGAATCTGAATTGGGGTGGGATGGACAATATTATTGCTCATCGTGCAATGAGCATTTTAGTAAGGTAGGTTTTTGTCCTGATTGCGAAGAGGTGCTAGAAAAGCTGCAGGCTTGTGGGTCTGCGAGTTATTTTTGCCCGACGTGTAATGAACTGAAATCTAAGTCCAGAGTCGTCGTTGAATTCCAACCTATTCCAGTGAGCCCAAAATAAGCAGTGAGCTCAAAATAAGCGGTGGACCTAGAATATATTGGTAGTGCAATCAATAGTTATCACGCTCTTGATTGCACGAATGAACCGAATCAAACCGGTCGAATTTTTGTCACGGTTGCTTCGATGACACCTTTTTCTACTTGGGTTGTCATCGAGTCACCCACTTCTATTTGGTTTACCGCGGTAATGACTCGGCCTTTACCATCTTGGGTAATGGAATAGCCACGCTTTAGAGTGGCAAGTGGACTAACAGTATCGAGTTTTTCCACAGCAACTGTAAATTGGTGGCGTAGCTGCGTTAGTTGGCGGTCCATAGCCTGCTTTAAGCGCTGCTCAGATTGCTGCATTTGAAACTGTTGTTGCTGCAGTTTTTTTACCGGCGAGCATAGCGTCAGGCGATGTTCTTTTGCTTTCATCCGCATGGTTTCTTGCGATAGACGCTGACGCATTGCTGCACTTAATCGGTACTCCGCCTCGTCAAGCAATTGATTTTGGCGTTGGAGTTGGTGCTTTGGATGATGAGTATTTAGGGCTTGGATCTTTATCTGTAAGTGCTGTTTTTTCTCAGCGAGGTAGACCCTTAATAAGTGGTGTAGCTGTTGTTGCTTAGTGAGCAAGGATTCTCTTTTATGAGAGGTGTCATTACTGACGAGCTCCGCTGCGGCACTTGGAGTGGGTGCGCGTACATCGGCTACATAGTCAGCGATAGTGACATCAACTTCGTGTCCTACTGCGCTAATAATTGGAATTTGGCTGGCTGCCATCGTACGAGCGACGATCTCATGATTGAAGCTCCATAGATCCTCAAGAGAACCACCACCACGACCTACGATGAGAACATCACACTCATTGCGAGTATTCGCTCGTCCTATTGCCTGAGCAATGTCTATCGCTGCGTTATCACCCTGTACCATGGTTGGATAAACGATGACAGGTAAGCTTGGATCTCGACGTTTCAAAACATCTAAAATGTCATAGAGGGCGGCGCCCGTTTTTGACGTGATAACACCTACACATTTAGGGTGTGCGGGTAATGTTTTTTTCAACGACTGTGCGAATAAACCTTCTGCTGCGAGCGACATCTTGAGCTTTTCAAACTCTTGTTGAAGTCGACCATCCCCTTCAGGCTGCATAGATTCGATGATCAGCTGATAATCGCCACGAGGTTCATACAATGATAGCCGAGCTTTAACTAGTACCTGGTTGCCATTCATAGGTTTGAATGCCACGTGTCGGTTATTGCCTTTGAACATGGCACATTTCACTTGAGCGCGAGCGTCTTTTAAAGTGAGATACCAGTGGCCAGAAACCGGCGCAGAAAAGTTGGAAATTTCGCCAATCAACCAGACTATTCCCATTTCGTTTTCAAGCAGTAAGCGGACTTCTGCATTGAGGCGAGAAACGGTAAAAATGTTCTGGTTTTGCACAGAGGAATTCGATACGGAACGTGGAGAAAGGGACACAGCTAATCTCTAAGACGTGAGTATGGAAATTAGCGACAACATAATACATATCAAGCCTTAAAATGCAAATAAAAAGTATAAAAATGAGTAGCCAACCGATTACGTGCAGCGTATAATCCCACCGCAATATCTAGCCCAAACCCCTTATTATGCGAAACGATAAGGGAGGGTTAATTCCTTAAACTCCTCTGTTGTGAGATATTGCAAATGCTAAGAATTGCCAAAGAAGCGCTGACGTTCGATGACGTATTACTCGTACCAGCACACTCCACCGTTCTCCCGAATACCGCCGATCTTCGCACTCGGTTGACCAAGAATATCGATCTAAATATTCCGATGATTTCAGCGTCTATGGACACTGTAACTGAAGCTCGCCTAGCGATTGCGCTAGCGCAAGAAGGTGGCATTGGCTTTATTCATAAAAACATGTCTATCGAACAACAAGCTGAGCAAGTTCGCCTTGTTAAAATCTTCGAAGCAGGCGTGGTCACTAATCCTGTTACGGTTCGCCCTGATGAGACAATTGCTGACGTTAAAGCACTGACTGAAAAACATGGTTTTGCAGGCTTCCCTGTTGTCACTGAAACGAACGAACTCGTGGGTATTATCACGGGTCGTGATGTTCGTTTTGTTACTGACCTCAACAAGAAAGTTGAATTGGTTATGACACCGAAATCGCGTCTTGCTTCAATTAAAGAAGGGGCATCACGTGAATCTGTTCAAGAAGAGATGCATCGAGCACGTGTAGAGAAAGTATTGGTCGTCAATGATGAATTTCAATTGACCGGTATGATCACAGCAAAAGATTTCCATAAAGCAGAGCGTAAGCCTAATGCATGTAAAGATGCACAAGGCCGTTTGCGTGTTGGTGCAGCAGTAGGTGCGGGTGCTGGCAATGAAGAGCGCGTCAAAGCGTTGGTTGAAGCGGGCGTTGACGTACTGCTTATCGATTCCTCTCACGGTCACTCTGAAGGTGTGTTACAGCGCATTCGTGATACACGTGCATTGTATCCAAATCTAGAAATAATTGGCGGCAACGTTGCAACAGCAGCGGGCGCTCAGGCATTGATTGATGCTGGTGTTAGTGCTGTTAAAGTGGGTATCGGCCCTGGCTCTATCTGTACGACTCGTATCGTAACGGGCGTTGGTGTTCCACAAGTGACCGCTATTGCTGACGCGGCTTCTGTTGCCAATGAGCACAACATCCCAGTGATTGCTGATGGCGGCATTCGCTTCTCTGGCGATATCTGTAAAGCTATCGTTGCTGGCGCATCTTGTGTCATGGTGGGCTCTATGTTCGCAGGAACAGAAGAAGCGCCGGGTGAAGTCATTCTTTACCAAGGTCGCTCATACAAATCTTACCGTGGTATGGGATCGTTGGGCGCCATGTCTCAAGGCTCATCGGATCGTTATTTCCAAACAGATAATGCGGCCGATAAGCTCGTACCTGAGGGTATTGAAGGTCGTATCGCTTATAAAGGTCGTCTTAAAGAGATCGTTCACCAGCAGATGGGCGGTCTACGCTCAAGCATGGGCTTAACAGGTTCTGCCACAATTGAAGATATGCGTACGAAAGCAGAGTTTGTCCGTATCTCTGGTGCTGGCCTGAACGAATCACACGTACACGATGTTCAGATTACAAAAGAAGCTCCGAATTACCGCTTAGGTTAATTCGACGTTGGTAAGAATCATTCTTACGTAAACGTTTGCTTTTTTCCTTGAAGCATTGATGTGAGGCGAGTAAACTCGCCTCCGTTCTCAACACTTAGCTTATAAGATTGCCCAAAATGACGAAAAATATTCATGACCAACGAATTCTTATCCTAGATTTCGGTTCTCAATATACTCAACTGGTCGCTCGCCGTATTCGTGAAATCGGTGTGTACTGTGAGCTTTGGAGCTGGGATGTAGAAGAAGCGGATATCCGCGAATTTAACCCAGACGGGATCATTCTTTCTGGTGGCCCTGAAAGCGTTACGGAAGCAAATTCGCCACGTGCACCACAATACGTTTTTGACTCAGGTGTGCCTGTTTTTGGTATCTGCTACGGAATGCAGACCATGGCTGAGCAATTAGGCGGTAAAGTTGCCGGCTCTGATGAGCGTGAATTTGGTTACGCGGCCGTTCAAGTTACCGGTGAATCTGCGCTGTTCAAAGACCTTGAGGCAACTCAAGATGTTTGGATGAGCCACGGTGATAAAGTGGTCGAGATTCCTGCTGATTTCGTTAAAGTCGCTCAAACGGATACTTGCCCTTATGCGGCAATGGCCAATGAAGACAAAAAATACTACGGTGTTCAGTTTCACCCAGAAGTAACACACACGAAAAATGGCATGCAAATGCTAGAGAACTTTGTGCTTGGAGCTTGTGGTTGTGAGCGCCTATGGACATCTGAATCTATTATTGAAGATGCTGTCGCGCGTATTAAAGAACAAGTCGGCGATGATGAGGTCATTCTTGGCCTGTCGGGTGGTGTTGATTCATCAGTTGTAGCAATGCTTGCTCACCGCGCCATTGGCGATAAATTGACGTGTGTGTTTGTTGATAACGGCCTACTTCGATTAAACGAAGGCGAGCAAGTTATGGAGATGTTTGGTGACAAATTTGGCCTAAACATTATCCATGTTAAAGCGGAAGACCGCTTCTTGGCTGCACTGGAAGGCGAAAGCGATCCAGAAGCTAAGCGTAAGATCATTGGCCACGTATTTGTTGATATCTTTGATGAAGAATCAAAGAAACTCTCTAATGCAAAATGGTTAGCTCAAGGGACTATCTACCCAGATGTGATTGAATCAGCAGCCTCTAAAACAGGCAAAGCACATGTGATTAAATCGCACCATAACGTAGGTGGTCTCCCTGACGATATGGAAATGGGTCTGGTAGAGCCATTACGTGAACTGTTTAAAGATGAAGTGCGTAAGATTGGTCTAGAGCTTGGGCTGCCTTACAACATGCTTTATCGTCACCCGTTCCCAGGTCCAGGCCTTGGTGTACGTGTTCTTGGTGAGATCAAGAAAGAGTACTGTGACTTGCTACGTCGTGCGGATGCGATCTTCATTGAAGAATTACACGCAGCAGACCTATATAACAAAGTTTCTCAAGCATTTACGGTTTTCTTACCAGTACGCTCTGTGGGTGTCATGGGTGACGGCCGTAAATATGACTGGGTTGTTTCGTTACGTGCGGTTGAAACCATTGATTTTATGACGGCGCATTGGGCTCACTTACCATATGATTTCTTAGGTAAGGTATCCAATCGAATCATTAACGAAGTGGGTGGCATCTCTCGCGTGGTTTATGATATTTCAGGTAAACCACCTGCAACGATTGAATGGGAATAACCATTTAGCTGTTGACGCTTTAAAATAAAAAAACCGACCTAGAGTCGGTTTTTTTATTTCTGCTTTTGACCCGTCCTAAATAAGGTTGTTACTTTTAATCAATATGCCGACTTCTCTGTTAGAGCCGTTTTTGCGAGCGAGTGTCACCTGTCATCTAAACGTATGCATTGTTTTTTATATGATCGATTTATCAATCTAAGATTGCAGATAAGAGATCTGCTGCTTATCACAAAAATAGATTAAAATTTTCATGTAAATTTTATTACTTAATTTGAAATCAGGGCTCTTTTACATGTCGAACAAACTCGCAAACCCAGCGCCGTTAGGCCTAATGGGTTTTGGTATGACTACCATCCTTTTGAATATCCACAATGCAGGTTTCTTTCCTATTGATTCAATGATTCTAGCTATGGGGATTTTTTATGGCGGTCTAAGCCAAGTGCTAGTGGGTATGATGTGCTTTAAGCGCGGTGATACATTTGGTACAACGGCCTTCACGTCTTATGGCCTCTTTTGGTTGTCGCTTGTCGGCATTATCGTTATGCCATATATGGGCCTACCAGCAAGCCCTGCGAGCTTTATGGGTTGGTACCTGCTGTTATGGGGTATTTTCACTGGTTTCATGTTTATTGGCTCATTATGCTACCCAGTTGCGAAGCAAGTCGTGTTTGGTTCTCTAACCATCTTGTTCTTCCTTCTAGCCGCTCGTGATTTCACGGGTAGTGAATTGATCGGTACTATTGCCGGCTTTGAAGGTATTTTCTGTGGAGCGAGTGCGATTTACTTTGCTATGGCTCAGGTCATCAACAACGAATATGGTCGTACAGTGATGCCTATTGGTGATAAAAAACCAGCGGCAGCGCCAGTTCAAGCGACACAAGAAATTACCGCATAGATTTAAGTTTATTCATTTCGGAAACGATGAATAGCAAAAAAGGAGGGTAGCGAACGCTACCCTCCTTTTTTAATACATAAATGTTAGCCAATGGGTAAACGCAAACAATGTATCAGGAGCAATCTACTTGCCCTTGTGATTACGTTGCCATTGTACTCCCGCTTACGATGGTGTCCCTACTCACAACTGTGTTTGAGTATTAGGGGTGGCTGTGCTTTCTGTTTCTTTGCTTGCCGTTTCCCCTGTGCGTCTTTTGTATTTTCCTTCCCAATAATGAGCGCCTTTAATACCCAACGCTACAGGGTTAAACGTATAATCTTTAACGCCTTTCTTCTGTTGGGCTTCGTAGTCTTTAAGTGCAAGAATAGCGGGTTTGCCCATAAAGAAGATGATGACGAGACCGACGATGTTAAGCCAAGCCATCAAGCCAACACCGATATCACCCATTGCCCAAGCTAAGTTGGCCGTTTTTACGGTACCGTAGAACACCGATGCCATAATCACGAGTTTCAATATAAACATCAGTCCACTGACCTTAAAGGTACGACGAATGTAGGCAATATTGGTTTCAGCGATATAGTAGTAAGCCAGAATTGTCGTGAAAGCGAAAAAGAACAGCGCAAAAGCGATGAACGGTTTTCCTACACCTGGCATGGTGCTTTCAATCGCAAGTTGTGTAAAGGCTGGTCCATTTGCTCCGATATTTGCCGCAAGGTTTTGAACAAGGAAGGCTTCGTCACCGCCGCCGTGTACATTGTAAGCACCAGTAATCAAAATCATAAATGCCGTTGCTGAACAGACAAGCAAGGTATCAATGTAGATAGAGAATGATTGCACAAGGCCTTGCTGGGCTGGATGGTCTACGTTTGCCGCAGCCGCCGCGTGTGGACCTGTACCTTGACCGGCTTCGTTAGAATAAACCCCACGCTTTACACCCCAACCAATGGCCGCGCCAAAACCAGCCATAGGAGTAAAGGCATCACCGATAATTAATCCTACAATGCGCGGTACCTCACCAATGTTGAGTAAGATGATCACGAAAGCAATAATTATGTAAGCGAGCGCCATAAATGGCACGACAACTTGTGTGAAATTGGCAATACGTTTAACACCACCAAAGATGATGAAACCTAAGATAATTGAAACAACGGTACCGGTGAAAATTTTTGCAAAACTAAAGGTGCCGATAGCCGTTTCAATCATAGGGCCAGTGCCAAATGCGGTTTCTACTGCGTTACCAATACTGTTAGATTGGACGCCTGGAAGAAGCACACCACAAGCAAATATCGTGGCAATGGCGAAAATCCATGCATACCATTTTTGCCCCATTGCTTTCTCGATGTAGTAGGCAGGGCCTCCTCGAAATTGTCCTTCGTCTTCTTCTTTATAAATTTGAGCTAATGTCGATTCAATGTACGCGGTCGCAGCGCCAAAGAAAGCCACGACCCACATCCAGAATACGGCACCAGGACCACCAAAACCGATGGCAGCGGCGACGCCAGCGATATTACCTGTACCGACTCGGCCTGATAATGAAACGGCGAGTGCCTGAAATGATGAAATGCCTTTTTCAGAACTTTTTCCTGACAGTAACAATCGCCACATCTCAAAGAAATGGCGGATTTGAACGAAGCGAGTTAGCACTGAATAAAACAGGCCGGCACCAAGACATAAATAAATAAGAGCGGGGCTCCAGATAACCCCGTTCAATAGATCAACAAATGATTGCATAGTTCTTCCCTGTAAAGCTCGGGTAAATATCCATTCATCGACGGCTATAAGCGTAAGATGATGGGTATTTTTGTTGTGAATTAGAGTCCCTCAATCGTCCTTGCTTGTACGAAAAGCATGAGAAAATCTAAGTGCGAGTGTTTAATTTTATAAAGCAAGCGAGGCCATCCTAACCAATTGTGACCGCGTTGTTAACTGGAGATGTAAAATTTATGTTAACCCGTGACGGTTAGCACAAAATTTCATCACTTTGACTAAAAGGTGTGGTTTGTTTTCATATTGAACTGAACGGCGAGATAAAGATTGGCCTCGTTAGAGGCCAATTATATTGATTAAGCGGCGTCTAAACCTTGCTGCCAAAAGGCAATTTCCATTCGAGTCGCTGTTTTAAATACGTGTATTAATTCCTGCGCTCGCTGGCTGTTCACATCAATGTCTTCAAGGAGTGCATCCAAACGTTGAATGGACGTCTGAACGCCAGACTGGAACTCTTCGCTCGCGTACATTTCGATCCAGCTTCGATACGGGTTGCCTTCGAGTGATGTGCTTGCGTGCTTTAATCTCTCTTCGCCAATTACGGCGTAGCCAATCGAGCAAGGCGCGAGCGCAGCGTATAGGTCGACCAGTTCACCTGTCATGCCAGCGTCCAACACGTAGCGCGTATAAGCAACGGTGCCAAAATCCTCTTGCTCCGCTTCCATATCCGATTCGGTTAAGCCCCATTGGCTGCAATAGCTTACATGGTGAGCGATTTCGCTATTGAGCAGCGCTAGCACACTGGGAACGGCTTCTCTCATTTGATCCAGTGTTTTTGCTTTATAAATAGCCAGTGCATAAGCCCGCGCATATTGTTTTAAGAACAAGAAGTCTTGCTTTAAATAATGCAAATAAGCGTCTGGGTGTAGCTCCCCAGTTGCGAGTTGCTCAACAAAGCTGTGCTGTGTGTAAGCGTGCCATTCGTCTTGGCATGCTTGAATAAGGTCATTGTGATTCATGGTATTCCTACAGAAATTATGGCTATTACAGCGTCGGTACAAACGTGGCCGCTTTTGGCTGAGTTGGGATGATTTTATGCTGGTACATAAACTCAGTGAACGCGTCGTATTTGTTGATATCGACGGCTGATGGGCGTAATGCAAAACGCGTCAGGGTATCGCGCCATGCACGCTTATTGAGCTCGTTGTTTAGTGTATCGGGTGCGTAGGCAACGAATTCGTTCCAAGAATCATGAGGATGATTAACAATATACGTTGTGGCTTTCTCTATTGCGCGATTAAACTTCTTGATGGCCTCTTTGTCGTAGCTGTTCGCATTGGCGACAAATACAAGTTCCTCGTAGGTTGGCACGCCATGCTCTTCTGGGAAGAACGCTTTTGGCTTAAACCCTTCAAGTTCAAGCTGATTGGTTTCAAAGTTGCGTAGTCCGCCCCATATTGCATCTACTTGTCCAGACGCGAGAGACGATGACAATGCCCAACCAACATTGATGATCTTCACATCTTCAAATGCGACACCCTCTGATTTCAGCATAGTGCCGATGGTGGCTTCCTCGTTTCCTGCGATGGCAATACCAATCTTTTTGCCTTTTAAGTCAGCTAGGTTATTGATCTTGCCGTTGTCGATAACCATCATGGTGTTCAACGGTGTGGCAATTAGCGTTGCGCTGCGAATTAATGGCAGACCCGCTGCGACATCAATGGTAAGACTCGTTTGATAAGAAACGGCCATGTCTACCTTACCTGCGGCGACAAGCTTCGCTGGGGTACTAGGGTCCGCAGGTTCTTGGATATTAATCTTAAGCCCTTGCTCTTGAAAGTAGCCTTTTTCTTTTGCAATAACGATAGGGCCATGGTTTGGATTAACAAACCAATCGAGCATTAGCGTCAATTCTTTGTCTGCCGCTTGCGCGGGCAAAGTGGCAGCGAGCGCTATCAAAGCGGCAATGCCTTTTTTGAAGATAGGGGTCATGACTTTTCCTTTTTGATTATTATTTACTTTCCCAAGGGATGATGTGTTTTAGCAGCCTGTCGGTGATGAAGTACAAAGACACAGAAAGGCTGGCGAGAATAAATAGTGCCGCAAACATCTCATCGATGAGCATGCGCGCGTTAGTTTGTAGCATGAGATAACCTAGGCCCTCACTTGAGCCTACCCACTCACCGGCAACGGCGCCAATGGGAGCAATCACGACAGCGACTCGAATACCAGAAGCGAGCACAGGCAGTGACGCAGGTAAGCGAACATGCCAAAGTTGTTGCCAACGACTGGCACCCATCGTTTGAGCAAGGTCGAGGTAGCCAGTGGGGGTATTGCGAAGTCCGTCGTAACAACAGGTTGTTACTGGGAAGAAGATAATCAACGCCGCCATGACCACTTTAGAAGCGATACCATAGCCAAGCCAAAGCATTAAAATGGGGGCGAGGGCAAAAACGGGAATCGCTTGGCTAGCAATGAGAATAGGTAACAGCCAGCGTTTTAAAGGTTGAAATAACAGCATCTGTAAGGCAAAAAATAACCCCATGCTTAGCCCTAACAACAGGCCAAGTAAGATCTCTTGCGCGGTTACCCAAGTATGTTTAAGTAACACCTCGTGACGACTGACGAGTTTACTCGCGACACTTTCTGGTGAGGGTAAAATAAAGCTAGGCATATTGAATGCGACTACGATGATTTTCCATAACCCTATAATTACAATCGCACTGATCAACATTCGAGTGACTGCGTTTATGCCCACTCTTTCATTGTCGGAGTGATGCGCAGAATGTGGCGAGTGATGTCTTTCTTTCGAAGGCTGGGCTAATTTAGTCAGAAGTGTCATCTGCTCCCTCCAAACGCTTTAAAATCTGTTGTTGAAGAGCGGCAAACTGTGCGTCAATCTCTCTAGGTACCGCTGTCGTCGGGGCAGTAATGGGGAATAGCGCAGCGGGCTTGCCATTCATGACCAAAATCTGATGACCGAGACGAAGCGCTTCTTGTGGATCATGGGTAATCAGCAGTACGGTTTTTTCCGCTAGGAGTGAGGCCGCTAAATTTTGCAACTTGTAACGTGTGACTGCATCCAGCGCAGAGAAAGGCTCATCCATTAACACGATGGGCTTATCTTGCATAAGTGTTCTGGCTAGTGCGACCCTCTGCTTTTGTCCGCCAGATAAGGCGGTGGTCTTGTCATAAGCCTTGTCTTTCAATCCGACACTAGCCAATAAAAACAAGGCGCGTTCGGTAATCTCAGGGGTGACATTGACTCCCCGTAACCTTGATGCCAAACACACATTGTCGATGACACTCAACCAAGGCATCAATAAATCTTGTTGTGCCATGTACGCAATTTGATGGTGAATACCAGCCTGAGATGATGATGTCAGTTGCCCGGTAAATGTGACTTGGTCTTTGAGTAATCCAGCCACGTAACGCAGCAAGGTACTCTTTCCGCACCCGCTAGGCCCAAGGACAGCGGTGCAGCTTCCTGATCCCAAGGTCATGTTTAGGTTGGAAAATATCGGTTGCTCATCCCCTAGATAGGTCAGGGATGCATTGCACAGCGTAATATCTATCATTACTTCAGCATATAAAAGTGGTTAACTGGGCCGTGTCCCTTGCCAATTGAAAGGGTATCAGCGTGAGAAATAGCCTGTGTGATGTAATGCTTCCCTGACTGGACGGCGTCGTGAAGCGTTTCACCTTGCGCAAGAAATGATGCGATGGCCGAGCTTAATGTACACCCAGTGCCATGCGTGTTGTTGGTGTGAATTCGCGTGGTCTCAAGGCGGGTGACGTCGTTAGCTGTGATCAACAAATCTGTGCTGGTGGATTCTGATTCTAAGTGGCCACCCTTCAACAAAATTGCTGGGGTTTGGAGTGTTCTGAGTCCATCAATCATCTGATCCATTTCTTCTTCAGATTGCGGAATAGCACAATCAAGTAACGCAGCACCTTCCGGTAAATTGGGTGTGATGACAGTGGCGAGTGGTAATAGCTCGGTTTTTAGTGCGTCGATGGCAGAAGTGGCTAGTAGGAGGTCCCCACTGGTTGCAACCATCACGGGGTCGAGCACAACGTACTGAGGTTGATACTGTTTAAGCTTCTTAGCAACAGATCGAATAATGGCAGTATCCGCTAACATACCTATTTTGACGGCGACCACGTTGAGGTCTGAGAAAACGGCATCTAATTGCGCCTCAATAAAGTCAGGCTCAATACCAAGTATTCCCGAGACACCTTGTGTGTTTTGTGCGGTGAGTGCAGTAATAACAGAGCAGGCGTAACTGCCCGTGGCGGAAATAGCTTTGATATCGGCTTGAATACCTGCGCCACCACCAGAGTCAGATCCAGCAATAGTGAGAACAATAGGGGTAGAAGTTGAAAGGCTTGCCATGAGAGTGCTCCTCGCCGACGTAGGAGCGAGCGCATAGCCTGGAGCACAATAGGCTACCGGTAAGCTATGTCGATCAGTTCCCTACGTCAGTGTTAACTGAATCAGGTTCAACGGGTCTCACCTATGGTGATCTCAGCAGTAATGCTCCCCGACTAATGAGAAAACATATTGTTATACAAGCGCCCAATTTTTTCCAGCGTTAAAAACAAACTCTGAATGATGAAGCGTTAAATTGACATGGATTATGGGTGGTGTGGGCGTTTGTTCTGTTTTTTGGTTATTTTTCCCATCATTACGTTACAAATTATTTGTGCAGAAGATTAAACGGTTTGTGAAAACATGTGCTTCAAGATTCCTTTTTATGAGCGATCACTCGAAGAGCTGTTTAATTTTTAATCGTTAATTATTATCAAGTTCTAATACTGTTCTCGATGCCAATAAGAATTTTTTGGCAGGATTTAATTTTTCAGGGAATAGAGAATATACCAATGAACAGAATTGTATTGGGTGCTTCGCTCCTAACGCTCGCGATGAGTAATGCCTCTTGGGCAGCACCAGCTACACCAGCTATTGACGCTTATGGCTCCAATAATTTGCAGTTTTCGAAAGTACAACTGGCGATGGAAACCACCGCTGGGTATAGCCAGATGGTTCAATATCAAGATGCCGCGGATATTACTATCAAGTTTAATCAATGGAGCGGAACACCAGGAGACACATATCACGTCTATTTTGATGGGAGCAAGGTGGCGACGGGGCCCATCACCGGGAGTCAAACTGCTGCGATTTTCACTTATGCAAAAGGCGGGCGGTATCAAGTTCAGGTAGAAGCTTGTGATGCCAGTGGCTGTGCTAAAAGTAGCTCGATGGAGTTAGTTGTCGCCGATACGGACGGGTCCCATCTGCCACCTTTGGTGATGAATGTGGATCCCAATAACAAGTCCTTTGATACTGACCCCAATACAGTGGTAGGGACCTATTTTGTTGAATGGGGTATTTATGGCCGAGATTTCACGGTTGATAATATTCCTGTTGATAACCTGACGCATATTATCTACGGCTTCATTCCAATTTGTGGGCCGAATGAGTCGGTAAAATCAGTTGGTGGTAACAGCTTTAATGCCCTGCAAACCGCTTGCCAAGGCATGGACGATTATGAGGTCGTGATTCATGATCCTTGGGCCGCTTATCAAAAAAGTTTTTCTCAAGCAGGGCATGAATACAGTTCGCCAATTAAAGGTAATTACGCGATGTTGATGGCGCTTAAACAGCGAAATCCGGATCTGAAAATATTGCCTTCCATCGGTGGTTGGACTCTGTCTGATCCATTCTATAGCTTTACGGACAAAGCGAACCGAGATGTATTTGTGGCCTCAGTTAAACAATTCCTCACCACTTGGAAGTTTTATGACGGTGTCGATATTGACTGGGAATATCCGGGTGGTGACGGTGCAGTGCCGGATCTTGGCGATCCAAGTAAGGATGGCGCAGCATACGCGGTGTTGATGCAAGAGCTGAGAGCCATGCTTGATCAGCTATCAGCAGAAACAGGCCGAACCTATGAATTGACATCAGCAGTTGGTGTGGGTTTTGATAAAATTCAAGATGTTGACTACGCTCAGGCCGTTCCTTTTATGGATTATATCTTTGCGATGACGTATGACTTTTACGGCGGCTGGAACAATGTTCCCGGGCATCAGGCTGGGTTATATTGCGGCAGTTTCATGAGGGTAGGTCAGTGTGATGGCAGTGGCGTTGATGCCGAAGGCGTGCCGTACAAAGGCCCTGCCTATACTGCTGACAATGGTATAGAACTGTTGCTCTCAAAAGGGGTTCCGGCTAACAAACTGGTTTTAGGCGCGGCAATGTATGGGCGTGGCTGGGAAGGTGTTATGCCTAGTACATTAACCGACCCTACCGATCCAATGACGGGTACCGCGAGTGGAAAATTGAAAGGCTCCACAGCACAAGGTGTATGGGAAGATGGCGTTATCGATTATAAAGGCATTAAATCCTTCATGCTTGGCGATGGTCATACCGGGATTAACGGCTATGAATATGGCTACGATGCCTTAGCAGAGGCGGCCTATGTTTGGAATCAAACGACGGGCGCGTTGATTACTTTTGATGATAACCGCTCAGTAAAAGCAAAAGGCGCATACGCTCGCAGCTTAGGTCTTGCAGGGTTATTTTCATGGGAAATTGATGCCGATAATGGCGATATTTTAAATGCAATGCATGAGGGCCTGGCTGGTGGTACGCCGAGTAACCGTCCTCCTAAAGCGAATGCAGGTGTTGATCAATACGTTGAGGGCCCAATGGTTCTCTCGCTTAGTGGCGCAGCGTCAAGCGATAGCGATGGCAATATAGTGAGTTACGCCTGGACTCAAAGCGCGGGGTCGCCGTTAGTTTTAGTGGATAAGAACACGGTTACTCTACAAGTGAATATTGGGGAAGTGACAGAGAACAACAAATATGAATTTGTCCTTACTGTGACCGATAACGAAGGGGCGACTCATTCCGATACGGTCGTCGTCAATGTTGCACCTAACAATACCAAGCCAACGAATACGCCGCCTGTCGCGAGAATAACAGGACCAACTAGCGCCGTGGCTAATGAGGTTGTCTTGTTGGATGCATCGAGCTCGACGGATATCGATAACGATGTTCTGACTTATATTTGGCAATCACCAGCAGGACTGAGTGTGAAGACGCAAGGAGACATACTGAGTTTTAACGCGCCAAGTTTGCCGGAGAGCACGGATTATCAATTTATTGTGACGGTCAGCGATGGCTCACTTAATTCAGTGATGAGTCATACCGTAACGGTCGCCGCAGATACTGGCGGTGTGGTGTGCGAAAATACATGGCAAGCCGATTCGGTTTATACCGGTGGTGAGCAAGTGATATATAAAGGTAATACTTACCAAGCCAAGTGGTGGACACAAGGTGAAGACCCGCAGACAACGGGAGAGTGGGGGGTATGGAAAAACCTAGGGAATTGTTTGTAATACAGACCCGTGTGCAAGCCTCAATATTGACTATTTAAAATGTGAGATGAGCCTTAGTCACAAGGAATAAAAGGGAAGCGCTGGCTTCCCTTTTTTCAAATCAATTAATCGGTATTACGCGGATTTTTCGGTGAGAGCGATGCGGTATTGAACCATATCTTCAATCGTCAACACTGGCATATTGTGGTGTTTACCGAATGCCACAATTTCTGGGGCTTTTGCCATTGTGCCATCAGGGTTGGTGACTTCACATAGTACGCCAAATGGTGATAGGCCGGCCATTTGCATCAGATCTATTGTGCCTTCTGTGTGCCCACGGCGAGTTAAAACACCGCCCTGACGTGCTCGTAGTGGGAAGACATGACCGGGTCTTGCAAGATCTTCTGGTCTTGCTTGTTGCGCGCAAGCCGTTTTGATGGTTGTGACTCTATCGGCGGCGGATACGCCAGTTGTAACGCCGACTTTTGCTTCGATTGAGACGGTAAAAGCCGTTTGATTGGCGCTATTATTGTTCACGACCATTGGAGGAAGTTCCAGTTGCTCTGCTTGCTCATCGTTGATGCACAAGCAAACAATGCCACTGCCTTCTCGTATCATTAACGCCATTTGTTGATCGGTTAAGTGATCCACTGAGCAAATAATATCGCCTTCGTTCTCGCGATCTTCATCATCGAGTAGCAATACACCGCGGCCTTCACGAAGTGCAGCGAGAGCAATCTCTACGCGTTCCATCGGTGTGCCGAATTCTGAAAGTAGTGAGGTTTGGTTCTGATTCATGGTAAGACTCCGAAATAAAATACCAGAATCAGGGCATAAGTAATGGGGACCACGTTTGATCCAAGAGATGTCGGAACGCTCCCTCGTTAAAAGGAAGTGCTCTAATTATCCTCTCCCATCCGGACTATGACCGTCGGCTCTGGATTCACACCAGATCTGCTGACCTTAAATCACAAGAGTGAGATAAGCGCTCGCGGGCTAACCAAAAATCTGGCTTACCGCCGGTGGGGAATTGCGCCCCGCCCTGAGAATAAAATAGGTGTCAAAAATTGACAGTAAAGATGGTAGCGTTTTTTGCTCTTAATGGAAAGTATTAGGGAGGAGGTTAGTGATGCTAATGTATATCAAGGCATCACTACGCTAACACGCCATTGACCCAAGGACGTGGTTTTGATTGGCCTGCGTATCGTACCGTCATAGTAATGCTATCTATAAAAAGTACCTGCATAAGCAGGTACTTTATTACCGTTAATGGTTACCGGTTTGTTGCCTACATTCAGTAAGTGATGAAGGCGTTAGTCAAAGGAGTAGAGATAGACAGAATAGCCATGTTTATCACCCATGCTACCCGTATCTTCCGTCCAAGTAACATTGTCTAATGTGGTTGAGTACTCTTGCCCTGCAGGACCGGATAAGAATTGAACTTTGATGCCTGCAGGCCCTGCTAGTTCATAGTTATTCATGTTCTCAAAGCGAACTAACGGAACATCACCGCCAAGCGCTTCAGCAAGTTCTTGCAGATATTGGCTGACGAGCTCTCGATTTGAGTATGCTGCATCTTCAAGAACTAGTGTTGCGTTACCTACGCCAGGTATGTTTGTATTTGTAGCGCGGTAGTTATTTGTTACGACATAAAATATTTGCTCATCGTCTACGTCGGTACCGTCGTAAGTTAAATTGGAGATTCGATTGACACCGTCGTTTGGAATTGCTTGATTATTGTCGTCATATATTAGGCCACCAGTATCATTTACTTTGTATCCTGGCTCTACACCAACATCGATAGTGTAACTCATTTCAATGCTTTCTCCGGCAGCATTCCAACCGCCATAAAATGCATCAAAGTTGTAACTATCAAATTCGTTAAATAGAAGATCATCATTATCAGTGGCGACCGTTCGGTATTGCTGAGACGCAATGGCTTCTAACCACTTTTTGACATCCGCTGCCGTGAGCTTAAGAACCGCAGGTGTGTTGTTGTCAAAGTTGTATAGGTCGGCAACACTGGCGTTAGTGAGTACGTCACCATCAATATTTGTGTAGTTGTGATTACCGTCACGGCCTCCTTTAAATGGTGCAGAAACTGAAATCAGAATTGCTTCTTCTTCCATGGCTAGATTGCCTTCGGCAACTTGTTTGACACCCCAATTAAATTGAGCTTCATTTACGATTTGAATTGAAAGATCAGGTTCAACAGCAGAGAAGAAACTATTGATTGATTGCTCGATAGCAACAATTGGCTCTTCCATATAACTGACAGTATTATCATGATCGGCTTTGACTACTGAAACAATATCGTCAGCAACCAAGTCTGGGTTTTCAGGTAAGCCTCTTAGCTGAGCTGAACTTTCAGGATAATTAACAACCCATGAGTCGCCGCTGTTACTGGTTTGAATGACAAGATCAATAACACCGACTTTATCGCCTAATGAGCCTGGCATCACAGCAGGTTTACCAAAGATAGTTCCCTTAGGTCCATTAACACCGTCCATCCCATCATAAGTACCGGCATCGGTTGGGAAGTTATTGTGATCATGGCCAAACATAATGGCGTCAATACCATCAATTTGTGCAAGCTCCCAAGTTGCGTTGTCTTGGAATGGAGTGGCATTGTCACTGTTTGATAGGCCACTATGTGGAACCGCAACAATGATGTCAGCCCCATCTTCTAGCATTCTAGGCACATAATATTCAGCGGTGGTTTTTATATCTGACACCAAGACTTCACACTCTAAATGTGATTTGTCCCATCCCATGATGCCAGGAGGGGTAAAGCCGATAACGCCAACTTTTACCGTGTAGGATTCACCGTTTCTTGCTTTGAATGTTCTATCAAGGATTTCGTATGGGGCAACTGTGTTAAATGCTGATTCCGCAAAATCATAAAAATCCTTGTGTTCAATACGTGGCGAACAAGTGTTCTCGAATGTACCGTACGTGCCAGCAACGGATTCATCATATTTCCAAACATTTGAAACGACGTAAGGAAACTCGGCACCTTCAATAGAGTGTTCCATAAACGCTATGCCGTAGTTAAATTCATGATTACCAATATTAGCTGCGTCGTAATCTAGAAGGTTCATTGCCTTATAAACGGGATGGCGACCATGTTTCTCAAAATAATCTAAACCGAGGTTAGCAACGTAATCTGCCATTGGGCTACCTTGAATAAGGTCACCATTATCAAAGAGCATACTATTATCTACTTCATCACGAGCATCACGAATAATAACGGCGGCACGAGCTAAACTTAGGTTACTATCGGTCTTATTATCGAAGTAATTAAAAGGCATCATTGTGCCATGCAGATCTGTTGTTTCCATAAGACGTAAGTCGATGGTTGCATTTCGATCTCTGACTATATCTTGGTTATCTTCGCTGCCGCAACCCGTCATGGCTGCTGCTACAGAGAGTGCTAACAGGGCTTTATACCCCAATGCTATTTTCATTTTCCTTTCACCTAAATTATTGAATCACTCGAATCCGCGTCAATGTAGATGTCTTACGTGAAGTTTTTATTACACTTTTGTTGGGGGAGATTACTTATTGTCAGTGAAGGGTTCATTGAACTTATATAGGATGGTGATGTAATCAATTACATTATTTATTTTCTTTTTTTTGATTTATTTTGCTGATATATCGGCCTGTTTTTTATTTTATTTATTTGATATGTGCTGGTTCGTATTAATATAGATGTGCTGTTTATAAATTTATGTTTCGATAATGTATATATATCCTCTTCGTAATAAATTAAGTTATTCGAATAAATAAGGCCGGATTAAATACGAGTGAGTGAAAGCGCATTTAAGGGGGTTATGAAGCATGATGATAAACGAAGACACTGCTTTACTCATTGGTCACTAGATGAGATTGTTGGGTAATTGCTAGCGTTTAAAAGGAACAATACATGCAGGATAAGTGTCGCGTAGTGCTACCCGGTAACCATGAACAAAGCCCGGCCGATATGTTTGCTGGTATGGCTGCATGGTGTAAAGACAACCATGTTACTCACGATAGATACGGTGAGGGAGAACTTATTCAATCATTTGAGCAAAAGGTTGCGACGTTGCTTGGGTTTGAGTCGGGGCTTTTCGTGATCACCGGCACCATGACACAACCGACCGCCTTGCAAATAGCTTGTGAAGAACGACGCTGCCATAACGTTGCAATGCACCCATCAAGTCATATCTATATTCATGAGAATCAGGGTTATCAGTTACAAAATCGCTTTAATGTATTGACCGTCGGTAAGCCTTTTCAACCATGGACTGTGGATTCCATTGCCCAGATTCCCGACGAAATTGGCGCTGTACTTTATGAGCTGCCAATGCGAGAGATTGGAGGACAACTTCCGAGCTTTGAAGCGCTAGAAGCAATCAAACACCATTGTAATCAGTCTAATATTCATTTGCATATGGATGGCGCTCGCCTCTGGGAAACCTCTGCATTCTTTGGCAAAGCCTATGATGAAATCGCACATGGTTTTAACTCTGCCTACGTTTCTCTTTACAAAGGTATCGGTGGTCTAGGTGGAGCAATGTTGGTGGGAGATAAGGAATTTATCGATAAAGCGAGCGTATGGATGCATAGGCAAGGTGGCAGCGTTTACCACCGTACGCCTTATATTGTTGCGGCTGCCATGCAGTTTGAGCAACGACTCAAGCTTATGCCTGCTCTGTTTGAAAGAACGAAACAGGTTTATCAGATACTGAAAGAATTTCCGCTGTTGACGCCAAATCCAGAGAAACCACAAGCCAATATGTTACATATCCATCTTCCGGTTGGTTATGATCGGGCAGTGGAACTCCGTGACACGCTTGCAAAAGAAAAGAGTGTATGGATGGGTAATCCACAGCGAGGGCAATTGCCACAACAAAGTTATATTGAGTGGTATGTTGGTGACCGATTACTGAGCATGTCGGATGAGGATCTGCGACAGTATTTAACGTTACTGAGTAAAGGTTGCGTTTAAATCATTGCTGTTTTGTGCCCAATTCAGGTTGGGCTCTGAGATAATAAATAAGTACTGTACTGTGCCTAACAATTAGATTGAGTTAAGGGGAAAATATTTTGGATCTTAATCTACTAACGACATTTTTCGCCGTATATAAGCAGCGATCAATTACGCTTGCCGCCGACCAATTAGACTTAACTCAGCCAGCGGTCAGTGCTGCCATCAGGCGCTTAGAAGCTGTGATAGGGAAGGCACTTTTTGTTCGGGACGGCAGGGGCATTGTTCCCACCAGTACGGCGGTGCAACTGGCGACCAGAATAGAAGACCCATTAAGTATTATCGATAATGTAGACAAGCATACTTACGATCTCAAAGTGTATTGTACCGAGAGTTTGATTCATTTCATTACCGGTGTTGATGGCATCAAGCTGAGCGAAGCTCCGCTTGATGAAAGTGAACTGTTTGATGCACTCGTCACGCAAAAGATCGATATTGTAATTGATGTTGTGTCTAGCAAGAAACATTCGTTATTAGAAGAAGCATTGTTTGAAGAAGAAGCGGTCTGCCTTACCCGAATTGATCACCCTCGTATCGGCGAGACCCTGACTCAAGAAGCGTACTATCAGGAACAACATATCGCGTTAAAGCTTAAGCGCGGAGATATGAATACGGTAGAATTTTTGTCACAAGGTGAGCAAAAACCCCGTAACGTAAAAATTGAAACCAGTTCGATTTCTAGTATGTTGATACTGGCGAGTACAACTGATTATATCGCCTCTTCAACCCGCTCATTTGCAGAACAATGGGCTCCTAAATTAGGCTTACGGATTCATCCCATTCCCCTTAGCTTGAGCAAGTTCAAGTTTCGAATGCTCTACCATAAGCGGTACGTTAATGATAACCATCACCGTAAAATCAGAGAGGATTTGATCAACGCTTTCGCTAGGCGCACATAAAGATCATCAAGATGAACGGTGGCTCGATGTCGATGACGAACTATTTTGGCAGCGTCGAGCTACTAAGTAGGCGTCGTACGCACATTGTCTAACGCATGATTCCTAGAGACTCTAATGAGGTCAAAATCTTGACCAACAAGTGGCTAAGTGCTCTTAATATTTAGTCACTTAGCGACCCTTCCTTCTATCGCATTATGATTTATCCCTTTCTATTTTTTGCCAATACAGAGAGCGTTTTAGCTGCTCGCCATTATTTTTAAATCACGATAATGGACATTTATATATAAATGCTGCTTATATATTGACGCCTGTTAGCTATATTTATCTGTTTTTTGTTTATGAGTAAACTCTTTGCATCGGAGTGAGGAAGGAACTTCATTCATACACATACTCAACCGATAGGTGGCACGATGAGAACCTTTGCAAAACTATCCTTAGCATCAACGGCGATGTTCATCACGACGACGGCATTTGCTGCTGACCCTATGATGGAATACAACACAAAGAAAACTCAATCAGATATTGAAAACCTTCAAAAATTTGAATATCACGAAGGGGATACGCTAGATGAATATCTAGAAGGTCAACCCAAAGGCAAGCTTTACTCCTCTGAAGAAGATGTACTTTCAGTGCTCATGGGTGGGGTTAATAATGGTGAATATCGAACTAAAACCGACTCAGGCTGGAAGGAAGGCTTAATGTTTGAGGGCATCGCTCCTTATGGTGATCATATGGTGTCAGGTGCTAACTGGTTCCCTCGTACTGAAGAGGTGCAGCCAGATGAAATGCGAGTGACGTTTATGGGGACTTCTCCAATGATTCGTCCCGGGCAAGCGAACACGTCCATCTATGTAGAATTAGGTAATGGGTCAAATTTTGTCTTTGATTTGGGTGAAGCTTCGATTGCAAACTATGTCGCGGCAGGGGTAGCGCTTAATGAATTAGACCATATATTTATTACTCATTTGCATGTTGATCACTATGGATCCCTGCCTTACTTGTATCAGTTCGGTGGGTGGAACGGACGTTGGGAAAAACCGCTGAATATTTATGGTCCAAGTGGTGCAACCCCGGAATATGGCACTCGCCATATGATTGAAGGTATGCAACAAATGTTGAACTGGCATACCGATGCATTTGATGTCTTCCCAGCAGGAAACGATATTGTTGTTCATGAGTTTGATTTTCGTGATGACGGTGGCGTCATTTACGACCAAGACAATGTACAAGTCATCCATTGGCGTCGCAGCCATGCCAAAGATGGTGCTTCAGGTTATCGTCTAAATTGGACCCAGGATGATGGTCGAGTGCTGTCATTCGTGTGGACTGGTGATGGTCGCCCAACCGAGCTAGATCTTAAATATGCTAAGGGTGCAGATTTGTTTATTACCGAGCTTCAAACGGAAACCTTTGGCGTCTCTTCGATCATCCAAGGAGTCCCCCCATTCCTAGCGCGTTATACCGTCGATACTCATCATACACCAGCGTATGCCGCAGGATATGTTGCCAATGAGGTCCAGCCTCGATTGTTCATGACCACTCACATGACATTCGACCCTTATTTGAATGAAGAAACGGTTGCAGAAGTTCGTCATCATTGGAAAGGACCTTATCACTTTGGAGCGCCTGATGGCATCGTAGTCAACATGACCAAGGATAATGCTTGGGTACGTGAAGGGATCTTACCGGATTTCCCTAACGCGAGAGCCCCACAATTTGATTTAGCTGATGGCTCTGAATTCCGTATTCCGATGCCTAAAAATAGCCGTGAGGATATTCAAGAGCAGGAGATCCGTGACCTAGAGCTTGATCCGAAGCTTTATTACCCTGAGGGCTACATGCCAGAACTAATGACGGAGTGGCCAGTTGACAGTGACATTGTGATACCTGCAGAGCAAGTACCTGATGCAATGAGAAAAGGCATGAACACGAAACAAGAATACGTGGATAGAGTGCGCGAGCATCATAACTTAGAGCGCAAGTCAGTGACTCGTCCAACGGAACCCGGAGAAGGCTCAGGAACCGATAAAGAATAGGGCGACATAGAATGAAAAGGGGAGCGTTTTGACGCCCCCTTCAGCTTAAGGAAAACACATTCCATTAATACGTTAATCGGTCTTTGTTTTCATCACTTGATGTAAGTGACTCAATATTTGGAGTACAACATGAAAAAATCCATTATCACAGTAGTTATTCTCACCATCGTTTCTGGTTCAGCGTTTGCTGCTGGACAATCAAATGCTCATGACTACCGACCTGGTGCAACCAATAACCAAGAACGCCTTGCCGCTATAGACCCAAACTACGAGCTGACACTGCCTTCCGAAAAAGAGGGCTATACCATGTATGACAATCAATACATGTCTGACGGCGGCACTTATACGACCTATGTGAAGCCAAATCCAACAGATGAGCTTCATGTCGCCGATAAAGGGTCTTTAAAAATCACCCATGGCCAAGGCGGCAGCATCATGACGGACTACACAACAAAAAATGGAACCAATGCATTTTCAGTGATGTGTGGGTATACCTCTGGGCCTTCTTTTTGGGCGGATGGTAAACCAGCGAATGTTTGTAAAGATGCTCAGGCGCTGGCGGTGAGTTTGGAAGCTGAAGGGAAATGGGAGGTTAACCCAATGGTTTATACCGTAGCACCCCCGAGTATTGTGGTTAACTAACTCTATTGGCATGTTTGATTAGTGAAATGAATAAGGAAATTTATTGACTATGTTGACTCAAATTTCTTTGATTAAATCACATTAGATGTGGAGACCGTATCCTATGAATCACGTTTTAAAATTACTTACCCTTGCATGTCTACTTGTTACGCCGACGATGGCAGTAGCGGAAGGACATAACCACAGTCACAATCATTTTAGTCCAGCACTAGAGCGACTAGGTGACGACATTATCGGTTTGACGGTTTGTTATAGAAATGGCTATCTATCCGATGAGGATCAAGAGCCTGCTTTTACCAATTTAATCAACCAAGCTAATGCAACCGGTGAAGAATTAGGTATGTTCTACATGGATAAGCTAGGGCCTAAAGCGGAAACGATTATGGGTGATGACAATGCACGAGCGTTATGGAGCCAAGATTTTTGTTCAGATTTAACGACCACTTACTTAGATGCGGATGAGTTAGCGAAATCTAAAAATCATCAACATGACCATACACACGCTCATGAACACCATAACCACGACCATGCTGACCTATCGGCAGATATCGTTCAGCAGGATATAGAACGAGGACGCTTACTCAGCATTAATTAACTCTTTGTCCAAATACGAATGAGCTTGAAAGGGGAGAGGGTTTGGACTTCTCCTTTTTTATGAGCATGGTGTAGAGCCTTATTGGACACGCATTCAAAATGTGTGGGGCTTTTATCTAAAGGCATGATGGGCTGTGGATCGTGTCTAGTGTTTATGGAAGGTAATAGAAAGGCGATGACGGGAGATTGCGCGATTAACGCTGATGCATGCTAATCTAGAATATAGATTAATCATTTTTGAAGAACGTTTATGCCATCCCACTTACCGAAATCCTTTAGTAAGCCTTTTTTGAAGGTTTTTTACGTGCTTGAGGCCGTGTTGTTAGTTGCCATTACGCTCGCAACACTGTTTGCCATGATGGAGGAATTCATGCACGTTTTCACTGAACGCCGAGTTCAGTTGACCGATATCCTTCTCATGTTTATCTATTTAGAAGTGTTGGCCATGGTTCAGCAATTTGTAATGAACGGGAAGATTCCGGTTCGTTATCCTATCTATATCGCCATGATGGCGATAGCTCGGTATATCACTCTAGGCATGAAAGAGTTGGATGCAGTGCTAATCGTTTGGCTATCTGTTGCTGCCTTTATACTCGCGGCCGCGACGTTATTGATTCGAGTCGGGCACCATTACTGGCCTTATGTAGATATCAGAACTAAGCGGCCAGATGAGTAAAGACTGATTGAGTAAACCTAGTTATTTTAACTAGGTTTTTATCCAATATCGCTCAATATATCATTTAAATCTGGCTACTCTATTGAAGAAGCAGCCAGATCATATGATGTTAGAAGTTCAAGTATTTTTTAATAAATCATCTTTGAGCGCTTATGTATTAATTGCTATTAAGCACCCCTACCAATAAATATTATTTGCTACTAGATCGTTAAATCACTAAAGATTATTAGCTTCATTCACTATAATATTTAGAATCGGTACTGAACACCAAGGTTAAAACCACTGTGTGTTGCCGTAAAATCAACATCACTGTCAAGATCTATCTTCACGGCACGATAGCCAATTGTTGCTACCATGTTTGGTTGAAATCTATAGCCTAATTCAGCACCATATTGCCAGCCGGTATCAGTAGAGGTATCAGATTCATTGCCAGTACCGGTATAAACTGTTGCTTCGGTGCGATATTGACCTATACCCGCTAATAGACCAACATAAATTGGGCTATTCTTAATATGGAACTTTGGTCTTAAATTAAATGATAGCCCTTGCCCAGACACCTTCAGAATAGTCTGTCCACCTTCTTTATATTTACCTTCTCCTAACCAGCGGTATTCAGCTTCAAACCCAATGGTTACGTTAGGAGCCAATGCTATATCGTAGCCAGCATTAATATTGACAGGAAAATTGTCAATATCTGCATCGGCAGACGTTCCTTGTACTTCAAGCTCTACCGAATTTAAGACACCTAATTCAATACCAGCGTATGCACCTTCGAGACTTTCTTGAGCAAAAGAATAGGTTGGTAATAACGCCAATAATAATACCGTTTTTTTCATTGTTACATCCTTGATAGTTTATAGACCTAAGTAGCGGTCGCTTTATTTTTATAGATTAATCACCACTGCTATCATTAAAATGCAAGTGCATTATGTAGCATATCACATGAACTATACTACTATCAGATATGAAGTAAATAGAAAACTAACCAAACCTGGTTTAATAATACTTAGATGTTAATGGTACTAACTAAATTCACATAAAAACCATTAGATAATTAACGCAATAATCCATATGGAAATTTTTACTTTAGGACATTGAGATACTCACTCTAAGTCGCCACCGTTTTTATGGTGCAGTGGTTAACTTAATCGTTGTCGTGTTGTTGAATGTTACCAAAAACAATGATTCAAATTTATTGGGCGTCAGAAATTTATTCTATTGTTGAGGTGTAATCTGACAATAATATTGAATTATGTATCAGATTTGTGTAAATCGATGAAACTGAGTCAATAACCCACGACTGTGAGTTTTATCGTAATGCCACCTTAGCAACTACATCACAATAATAAAGGCAATTAGTACTACAGAGTTATATTGAATTGATCGGCTCATTTAAAAATCAGAAGTTGAATGATGACGTTGTTTAGTATTGATTGCCGACGGCTATTGCCAAAAAACCGCGACTTAGATCATCGATAGACTATTTGGTCTGTCGGTAACCTAAAGCTTCAGCGGCATCGTCACCTAAAAGGGGTGTGATCCTAGATTTGAATCACAGATTCACGGTGTAAGCCTGTCAATGTGTTTCACACCTCAAGTAATTGTGTTGAGAGTCACAGAACAAACGCCTTATTTATCACATTGTATTACAAAAATACAAGATGATATGTTTGCATGGAGAGTATATGAAGTTGGGTAAGCTTAGTTTTTTGATCATCGCAACATTACTTGCAGGTTGTAATAGCGATTCTAATACTACCGGAGACAGCACTACGGGCGGTACGCCTCCTGTAGATCCCAAGCTTCCTGGTGAAGTGACTGAAGGTGAAAGTCATGATGTCATCGCCGATATTCTTCCTGCCGCCATTTTATCCGTTCCGGATGTTATTTGTAGCGAGGTATTCACCTCAACTTCTGCGTTAGAAAGCGCGGTATCAAAAGAGATGCAGGCAGGCACTACGTTTTGCTTGGCTGACGGGACTTATAACGATCTTGAGATTACCTTTGGTGGGGTTGGTACCGAAGACAATGTCATTAAAGTCGCCGCCCAAAATTCAGGGAAAGTGGAAATAATAGGTTCGGCAAAAATTATTATGGGTGGCAGTTACGTTCAGCTGCAAGGGTTTGTTTTCAATGGAGCATCAAGCTCAAGTAGCAATTTGATCAGCACTCGTTTTGGTACCGGTGACCTTTGTCACCATTGCCGAATTACTGAAATAGCTGTTATCGATGTGGATGCTGATCAAGGTATTAGTTCAGATGATTCGACTTCGGGAGAGTGGATTCATATTTACGGGAAAAACAATTGGCTAGATCATAGTATCTTGAGCGGTAAAACCACCGCATCCCCCATGATTTCATTTAACCGCTGGGTAGATAGCAGCTGGGATGAAGCGACTAAGGTCGCGGAACTAGCACAAGGTATCATTGTTTATAATAACTACATCGCGAACCGAGCGCCTGCCAAGGGGCAAATGTATGCACAAAGTAGCGATAACAACTATGAGGCAATACGAACAGGGTTAAGTGATACGCATCATTATGATGGTGATTCATTCATTGTCGGTAATCTTTTTGAGAATATTCAAGGTGAAGCTGAGGTTGTGTCGAACAAAGGCACAAACAATACGATTAGCTTCAATACGATTCGTAACAGTTATGGTTCGGTTACTACTCGACATGGTGGCGGTGCGACTATTAGTAATAACTTTTTCTTTGGAGAAGACTACCCGTTAGCTGGCGGAATACGTCTAGTTGATGGTGATCATACGGTAACCAATAACTACATAGAAGGGGCTCGCTACAAAGATACCACGCATCATGGCGGCATAGTGATGATGGGATCTGATGGTGCGGGTGATGGTGACAATGGGTACCAAGAATTCTCAAATGTTCATATTGCGCATAATACTATCGTCGATAGCGTAAACAGCCTCAATATCGACGGTGGTGGAAAGTCATCAGCCCCTAAACAAGCTTTCCTCGCTAATAATCTAATAGACCTTGCTATTGGCCCGGTATTGACTCAGTCAGAGCGCGGCTTCGATTCTTCTTCACAGATCACTGGCAATATTATCTACGGGCAGGCCTTTGCAGATAGTGATAGCTTGCGGGTTGGTGAGCCTGGGTTTGAATTTATCTCAGCAGCATTAGAAAAAGACCAGTCCGGAGTTTATCGTCTATCGAATGATTCGCCTAATCTCGATGCCGTCAATGATTATGAGAAAGGAGAGTTTGAAGCGGTTTATATTGACCTAGATGGTCAAGTTCGCAGTGAAACAACCCTTGTAGGGGCGGATGAGCCATTTGCTAGTGAAGCGATTTATGTACCATTAAATTACGAGAATGTTGGACCGGTAAACTATACGTTACCCAAGCCGGTGGCTATCATGATTGAATCCCCATTAAATAATGCCTCATTTGATGAAGGTTTAGAGGGATGGTCATATCAAAACGCTCAGTTAATCGAAGGTAGTGACGCATTTTCTCGCAACAGCAGTATTATGGTTGGTGCGAATAGTGAATTGTCACAAGCAGTGACGTTAGCGCCCAATACTCGCTATAACGTGTCTGCGTTTGTTAAAGGCGCTTATCGTATCGCAGTCGGTGATGGCGTTACGTTAGAAGGACAAGCAAAAGCAGATGAATATACATGGGTAAATAAAGAGTTTGTTTCCGGTAGTAGTGGTGTCGCTGAACTGGTTTTAGGTTTGCCAAAAAGTGTCCAGCTATTTGCTAATGTAGCCGACCCTCAATTAGGGCTTTGGCGACAAGATTCAGGAAGCAGTGATGTTTGGACTACATATGAAGGTAGCAGCAGTGGTAATGGCGATGTAGGAAGTTCAGGAGACAGTGCGTTTAATGATTCTGAAGGAGAAAATGGTTCTGCGAGAATTCGTTATAAATCCAGTGAATTATCTCATGATTTTGAATCAAAACCGGGGCTCAGTCAGGTTGTCAGTGGTTTACCTCTGCATACGGATATGACGGCATCAGTTTATTATTGCGATAGTAAAGGTGACGATTCAATTAGCACATTACATTTTGGATTACGCCAACCAAATGAAGGAACGATTGCTGCAGATAGACGTGCGCATGTCAGTGAACTTGATGATGCCGACGTGGGCAGCGTAAAAAGCTGTTTTCGTAGGGTTACATTAGACTTCAATACTGGTGACAATGACACGCTTGAATTATTTGCTCTGATGGAAGTAAATACCGATGAGTATACCAACGACCAACTGATGGCACACAATCAGTACACGGACAACGGTTTTGAAGTACGAGTAGATGAATTTGCAATAAGCTATTCTGGTGAACCAAGTGATGAACTTGTGGGATATTTAGATGAAATCAGACTTGTTAAACGTGTAGAGCGTTAAGTTAAAACTCAGTCTTCATATAACGTTAGATTCTATGCAGCTGCCTTTATTTTGGCAGCCGCAGCCCTGTTTATTCGGGTGGGGCACCATTAACTGTCCGTATGTGGGACTCAGAAATAAGCAGCAAGATCAGTAAAGGGCAATGAGATAAGTTGTTGCCGTATATATGGAAAAACGTTACTACCAAGCGGTAGTGCAAACGGCGGCTTGTTGAGTTTTTTGTTTTTGCTCTTCAAATCGATGTTTAAACAGAGGACTGTGGATGGCGGGGATTTGAAACCGGAACGACTAGATTCCAGTTCTACTAAGGGTTAGATGGCGAATGTTTTAGTACCTACGTTCAGTACAAAACGACTAAAACTAGATGTATAAATACAAAAAGGGCGATAACTCAAAGAGTTACCGCCCTTTCCAAACGTTTGGTGGAGCTGGCGGGAGTTGAACCCGCGTCCAAAAATCATTCATCATTGGTACTACATGCTTAGTCGATCTTTAATTTCACCAAGTACCTGCGAACCGACACGCTAGTAAATGACTATCCTGAATTAAATTTCGAACTTCATCTCTCAGGCGGGAGAATCCGATCTAGCTAGTTTGGGTTTGACTCTTTGTTATTCCCCGTCTTACAAGCGGAAGCTAGGGCAAAGAGGCTCTCAGCAGGTTATTAAGCTGCTAGTGCGTAGTTTTCGTCGTTTGCGACTATTTTTTTGCGGCTTTTAACGTGGCCAACCGCCCCACGGCATGCACCTCAGACTTCAAAATTCCTGTCGAATCCTAAATCAGCCCCAAGTGTTATTTTTCATAGTACCAGAAAAGCTAAGCCTGTCTAGTAGCTGAAAGTTCAAGTGGTTAAGATTAGCGCAAATTACTCTTCATAACTCGTGCTTTGTCTCTTGCCCAGTCTTTTTCTTTTAAATCTTCGCGTTTATCGTGCAGCTTTTTACCTTTAGCCACACCAACTTTGAGTTTTGCCCAAGAGCGAGACCAATACAAAGAAAGCGCGATGAGTGTCATACCTTCACGATTGACACGACCGATAAGGTTATCGAGCTCTTTGCGGCGCATAAGCAGTTTGCGCACACGTGTGGGTTCGGCCACTATATGAGTAGACGCTTGATTTAGCGGGAGAATAGACATGCCACTGATGTAGGCTTCGCCATCGCGTACAAAAACGTAGCTTTCGACGATGTTAGCTTTGCCCTGACGAAGTGATTTGACTTCCCAGCCCTGTAGCTCAATACCAGCTTCGATATCATCTTCAATGTGATATTCGTGGCGAGCCTTTTTGTTTTGCGCGATAGTGTTACTACCCGCTTTATTTTTTGAGTTCTTTTTTACCATAGTGGCGCCATTATAAGGTGAGTCTGGAGTTTTAGGAAAGGCTTTTGTTTCCGCTCTATGAATTTACCACGACTCGCCAGTGCTTTGA
Organism: Vibrio sp. E150_011; assembly: GCF_053544015.1. NCBI lineage: Bacteria > Pseudomonadati > Pseudomonadota > Gammaproteobacteria > Vibrionales > Vibrionaceae > Vibrio > Vibrio sp. E150_011. The sequence continues at coordinate 90,940 of NZ_JBHFOL010000010.1, read as the reverse complement.
TATATTTGTCTTGAATGAGTTGGGAGCTTGAGCTGAATCATGGATATCAGTAGAATTGAACCTAGCCTTTTATTACGAGATGTATTTATGCCACAAGTGAAGCGTTCAGCGTTAGTGATGTTCAGTGCTGACCAAATGTTCAACTTGGTCAATGATGTTGCCAGTTATCAAGAGTTCTTACCAGGGTGCTCCGGCTCTCGAGTGCTTGAATCATCGGGTGTTGGCATGGTGGCATCGGTTGATGTATCGAAAGCGGGCATTAGTAAGACGTTTACAACGGCGAATACTTTGGTTCAAGGCAGCGAGATATTGATGGAACTGGTTGATGGCCCTTTTAAGGCGCTAAAAGGAGTTTGGTCGTTTATTCCTTTGGATGATCAAGCATGCAAGGTTGAACTTAAACTCGATTTTGAATTTTCTAGTAAGATGATCGAGCTTGCATTCGGTAAAATATTCCATGATGTCACCAGTAATATGGTGAATGCTTTCACCAAGCGTGCGAAAGAGGTGTATTGAAATGAATGCTGAACAGCCATTGATCCACGTTGAAGTGGTGTATGCATTACCTCAAGAGCAACGTGTTTTTACTATCGTGGTCAATCATGAATTAACGGTAGAAGAGATTATCGAAAAGTCAGGGGTATTAGCGGTCTACCCTGAGATTGACTTAAAGATGAATAAAGTGGGTGTTTTTAGTCGCAATGTAAAACTAGATGCAACCGTGAGAGATAAAGATAGAATTGAGATCTATCGCCCTTTGCTTGCTGATCCTAAAGAAATTAGACGTAAACGTGCGGAGCAAGCTAAAGCGGGTAAGTAACTTGTCATTTATGCCGTTATAAGAGTGCGAGGAAAAGCCTCAAGTATGACAATGTTAAATAATAAAAAAGCTCGCGATGCGAGCTTTTTTATTTGGATTTAGTTCAGGCTTTCGAAAAACTGATCACTCGCTTCGTAATCACCAGAAATCGTCGTTAATGTGCCGGTGGCGTCGAAGTCGACGACAAGATTTCGTTGTACTGGGTCATTGTGGCCCTTCGTCGCATGGTAGACGTAATACCAAGTATTAGGGTAACCATTTTCGATAAGCATCGGTGACCCAAGAACAAAGCGAACCTGTTCTCTTGTCATACCAAAACGTAATTGTTCAACCGCATTTTGTTCGACAAAATTACCTTGGTTGATATCAATACGATAAACGATTTTCTCTATTACTGAACAACCCGTCAGTAACGTTAGGGCGAGTGGTATTGCTGCCAACCACTTTTTTAATTGCATAGCGTCAATTTACAACTTTGATTTTTTAAACTTAACCGATAATAAACAAGGATGAGGCAGATGTAAAAACATGTCTGCTTCATAATGTAAAAAGAACACTGATTTATGAGTCAGATTACAATCCTTGCTGAAATCTATTGGTTTAGGGAACTTAACGTCTAAGCTGCAATCAATAACTCTTTTGCATTCGCTAGGGTAGACTCTGTAATTTGGCTTCCACCCAATAAGCGAGCGAGTTCGCTTATGCGCTCTTGTTCACTTAGCGCATTTATACTCGTTTCAGTTTTATTGCCTTTGGTTGTTTTGGTGACAAATAATTGATGATGACCATGACCAGCGACTTGAGGTAAGTGAGTGACACACAGTACCTGCGTGGATTCGCCAAGCTTTCTCAACATTTGTCCGACTACGGCCGCTGTTGGTCCACTGATGCCCACATCAACCTCATCAAAAATGAGGCTAGGGGTATCGACTTTCTGAGCCGTAATAACTTGAATAGCCAAGGAAATTCGTGATAACTCACCACCAGATGCTACTTTTGCGATAGGCTGCATGGGTTGGCCAGGGTTGGTTGATACCAAGAAGACCACCGAGTCCATTCCGGTCGGAGATGGATGTTCAGATTGAAACGTCACATCAATAGCAAATTTAGCTTTATCCATACTGAGCTCGTGCATGCTTTGTGAGATGAGTTTGTTCAGCTCTTTAGCGTAACGGCCACGTGACTTACTGAGCTTTTCACAAACCCGGGTGTATTTTTCGTAAAGAGCAGCGACTTCTTCTTCCTTAACTGACATGGTTTCTTCAGAACAATCTAGCTGTTCTATTTGAGTCAGTAAGCTTTGATGGTGCTGGTAAAGTTCATCTGGAAGCACATGATGTTTACGAGCAAGCGACATGATTTTTGAAAAGCGTGATTCCACATAAGCCATTCGCCCAGGATCCACATCGACTTTATCAAGGTAATCACGTAGCTCTGCATTCACTTCTTCAATTTGGATCATGGCTTCTTCTAGCATCGCTGGTAAAGGTGCAAGCGCAGTATCTAGCTCTGAGAGTTGAATGAGCTTGCTGCTGGCGCTTTGCAGTAACGCTAGTGCATTGACGTCATCACCTTCGTAAATAATATCAATGGCTTGTTGGCATGAAGTCGCAAGCTCTCCACTGTTGGCTAAGCGTTTGTGTTCTTGCTCAAGTTCTGGAAATTCTTGTTCCTCAATAGCGAGCTCATTGAGTTCCTTAATTTGATATTCAAGTAACTGCAACTGAGCTTGGTTATTGGCGCTGTTTTCTTTGAGTTTACGCAACGCAATATCGGCGCTTCGCCAAGTTTGGTAACTATTACGGACTTGCTTTTGTAAGGTGGTATGACCGGAATATTGGTCCAGTAATGAAAGTTGATAGTCGCTTTTCATCAGTTGATGGTGGGCGTGTTGCCCGTGAATGTTGATCAGCGTTTGTCCCAAAGATTTGAGTTGGGATAATGGCACTGGGCTACCATTAATGAAGGCTCGAGAGCGACCTTCTTTGGTAATGCTTCGTCGCAAGATACATTCACTACCATCATAGAGATCGTTGTCTTCTAACCATCTGGTGGCGTGGATATTATCATCAATCATGAAGGCGGCGGTGACTTCGGTTTTATCTTCACCAATTCTTACCGCACCAGCGTCAGACCGCCCACCGAGACAAAGGCTGAGAGCGTCAATCGCGATGGATTTACCCGCCCCCGTTTCTCCAGTGATGGTTGTCATCCCTGTACTGAGTTCTAACTGCAGAGATTTTACAATAGCAAAATTATTAACACTTAGATGAGACAGCATTTTCGTTACCTGTTTAAATCAACATTACTGTATATAAGGTCAGTATATACTGTTTCTTTATACAGTAAAGTTGTTCGATGGTTTTTTATGAGATTTAGTGCACGGATATCAGCAAGAAAGTAGATGAAGAGAGTGACAAAGCAGCGACAAAATAAGGAGGGAAAGTGGTATTCAATAGCGTTCAAAGAAATGGCAAGAAAAAGCCATGCCAGATGGGCATGGCTTTATACGCGGTGCTTAAAAGAGTTTGCTTGACCAGCCAAGCTTGTTACGCAAGACGTGATAGTAACTGTAATCTTTAGGGTGGATGAGCCTTAGTGCATTTGGGCTTTGGAAAATATGAATTTCATCTCCCGGCGATACGGGCAGTGAAATCTGCCCGTCACAGCTGACCTCTTGCGTGCCTCGATTATCAGGCGACACGATTAATTTGATGCGGCAATTGCCGTCAACAACCAGTGGTCTGCTGGACAGCGTATGAGGGAACATAGGAACTAACGAGATGGCGTTGAGTTGAGCGGATAGAATAGGGCCTCCACCAGATAACGAATAAGCCGTGGAGCCCGTTGGTGTCGCAACGATTAATCCGTCAGAGCGCTGACTAAAGGCAAAGGTGTCGTCAATGTAGACCTCAAACTCAATCATGCGAGCCACCTGTCCGGGGTGCAATACCGCTTCATTTAAAGCAGCATTATGGCTTTTGACTTGCCCATGGCGATGGATCTCAGCCTCGAGTAAAAAACGCTTTTCCTCTACATATTCACCTTGTAAAACGGATTCAAGCGCTTGATCAAAACCTTCAGGGTTCAGATCAGTGAGAAAGCCTAGGTTGCCACGATTCACACCAATGACGGCGACATCAAAGCGTGATAGTACACGTGCTGCACCCAGCATGTTGCCATCCCCACCGACGACAATGGCAAGGTCGGCTTCTCGCCCAATTCTGACGAGGCTGAAAAAGTGCTGTCTTGGAATGTCGACAAGAATATCAATTAATCGGTCATCAACGAGGACTTCATAACCCTTAGACGTAAGCCAATGAAACAATTCTTTGTGCGTCTGAATTGCTTTCTGTGCTCGGGGTTTACCTATGATGGCGATCACCTTAAAGGTGTTTTTCATATCACTTCCAAACTTTTAGTGCTTGAATCAAAAATCTTCATCCCCATAATATACCCAAAGTATTTATATATGCAGTGTTTGGAATGAAATTAATCCAAGTTTCTGGCTTGGCCAGCATGCATTGAATTGAATAGAGTATTTCGGAGAGACCATGAACAACGAAGAAAACAAAGTAAATAAAGACGATCTGCATACACAAGATGTTGAAACACAAGACGCCGATGTGGTGGGTTCTGACGCTGATGTTGAATGGAACGAAGAATCTGAGCAAGATATCCAAGAAGCTAAGATCGCTCAATTAGAAGCAGCATTGCTGTCTAGCGAAGCTAAGATTAAAGAGCAACAAGACTCGGTATTGCGCGCAAAAGCTGAGATGGAAAACATGCGTCGTCGTACTGAACAAGAAATTGATAAGGCACGTAAATACGCGCTGAATAAATTCTCTGAAGAGTTGCTGCCTGTGATTGATAACCTTGAACGTGCAATCGCAGCAGCTGATACAGAGAATGAAGTGGTTAAGCCGATCGTTGAAGGTGTTGAACTGACGCACAAAACATTGGTTGACGTTGTGGCTAAATTTGGCCTTAAGGAGATTAACCCTGAAGGCGAAACGTTCAACCCAGAACTGCACCAAGCGATGTCAATTCAAGAGAGCGCCGATCACGAACCTAATACTGTGATGTTCGTCATGCAAAAAGGTTATGAGCTGAACGGCCGTGTGATCCGACCTGCGATGGTCATGGTCTCTAAATAGTACTCAACGAAACTTTTGATAGAGAGAGTCAGCTTTATCATTAGTCTAAGTATTTCAATTAAATGAAGCCATATGGCTTCATTTTTTTTGGTTAAAAATATCAGTAGCCATGTTTGCATTAGGTTTTTATATTGTTTCGCTGAGGTAACAAAATGTAAAATTAATGCTTTATTTTAACCTCTGAATCTGTAAGATGCCCTGAGTTTTCTATCAATAAGAAAGCAAATAACTAGAAACACACAGGGAATCAACACAACATTCTGGAGTCTATGAATGAATAAACCACTATCCCAAAAGATCTTCATTGGTCTATTTGCTGGTCTACTGATTGGTACTGCAATTCAATACTTGTTCGCGGGCGTTAGCCTCTTTGATCAATACCTACTTGGCCTTGCGGAAGGCGTGGGCGGTATGTTTGTATCGCTGATAAAATTACTTGTTGTACCACTCGTCTATGTATCTATCGTTTGCGGTATTGTAGAACTTAAAGACATTAAATCCTTTGGCCGCCTGGGCGGTAAAACTTTTGCGCTTTATATTCTTAATACTGTCGTTGCGATTACCTTTGCACTGACTATTGGCATGATTGTTCAGCCAGGTGCTGGCGCTAACCTTGGCGGTACCGTTGCTGCAACTGTCGAGCTTACATCGACGACGACGCCGGATATCTTCTCGCTGATCACAAACATTGTACCAAGCAACCCTTTCCAAGCGTTTGCTAATGGCGACATGTTACAGATTATATTCATGGCTATTTTGACTGGGTTAGCGATTCAAGCCCTAGACAAGAAGGGTGGCCCAGCAATCAGTGCATTTAAAATGGGCAACGATATCATGATGAAGCTTATCGGCTTGGTGATGAGTCTTGCGCCATACGGTGTGTTTGCATTGATGATTCAACTTGGCGCTACTTTAGATGCGGGTACATTGGCGTCTGTTGCCGGATATGTTGCCCTAGTGGTGGGTATTCTTATCCTGTGGATATTTGTGGTCTACCCGATTATGGTTGGGGTCACAACGAAAGTGACACCGGCTCAATTTATGCGTGCGACGCGTGAGCAAGTTCTATTTTCATTATCGACGGCCAGTTCAAATGCAACCATCCCTGTGACAATGAGAACGTTGACAGACAAGATTGGTGTGTCTAAATCTGTCGCTGGTTTTGGTGTGCCTCTTGGCGCAACTATGAACATGGCTGGGGTGTCTATCTATATTGCGATTGCGACTATCTTTATTGCAAACGCGTTTGGTCAACCGATCCAGATGACGGATCTCGTGACAATGGGCTTTACTATCTTGTTGTTGTCGATTGGCGCTGGTGGTGTTCCTGGTGGCGGTGTGGTGATGATTGGTGTACTTCTACATCAACTTGGGTTGCCACCAGAAGGCCTAGCTATCGTTGCCGCCGTTGACCGTATCAATGATATGTTCTGTACCAGTTCCAACGTTGTCGGCGATACTGCTGTGAATACGATTGTTGCGCATACAGAAGGTGAGATTGATTCTGACTCAGTCAATGATGCAGCGCCGATTCAAGGGCAAGCATAAGCAACATAAGCAGTAACGCGCGAAGCGTGAACTCGATGAAACGGAGCCTTTGAGCTCCGTTTTTTGTCTAAATACAATAAAAATGCAATTTTTTTTAGCGCTCTCCCTTGAAAAGCGCGTTGCTGCCCTTATTTATGGTTCATACAGAAAACAAACCTATTTTGAGTTGGTTTTCAAACTGGCTCTCAGTCCCAATGTTGGGCATTAGAAAGCGTAATTACAGAATTTATTCGGAGATAGCCTGATGGGTAAGATCATTGGTATTGATTTAGGTACTACTAACTCATGTGTTGCAGTTTTAGACGGCGACAAGCCACGCATACTTGAAAACGCGGAAGGCGAACGCACAACCGCATCGGTTATTGCTTATACAGACGGTGAAACTCTTGTAGGTCAACCTGCAAAACGTCAAGCAGTGACTAACCCAGAAAATACGTTGTTTGCAATCAAGCGTCTTATCGGTCGTCGTTTTGAAGATGAAGAAGTTCAGCGTGACATCGAAATCATGCCTTACAAAATTGTTAAAGCTGACAATGGTGATGCATGGGTAGAAGCGCAAGGCCAAAAAATGGCAGCGCCTCAAGTTTCGGCTGAAATCTTGAAAAAAATGAAGAAAACGGCTGAAGACTTCCTTGGTGAAGCAGTAACGGGTGCAGTAATTACTGTTCCGGCTTACTTTAACGATGCACAGCGTCAAGCAACCAAAGATGCAGGTCGTATCGCAGGTCTAGAAGTTAAACGTATCATCAATGAGCCTACAGCGGCTGCATTGGCATACGGTCTAGACAAGAAAGGCGGCGATCGCACTATCGCGGTTTATGACCTTGGTGGTGGTACATTCGATATCTCTATCATCGAAATCGATGAAGTTGAAGGTGAGAAAACGTTTGAAGTACTTGCAACTAACGGTGATACACACCTTGGTGGTGAAGATTTCGATACTCGTCTGATCAACTACTTGGTTGAAGAATTCAACAAAGAGCAAGGCATCAATCTTAAGAACGATCCACTTGCTATGCAACGTGTTAAAGAAGCAGCAGAGAAAGCAAAAATTGAGCTTTCTTCTACTTCTCAAACTGACGTGAACCTACCGTACGTAACGGCAGACGCGACAGGTCCTAAGCACATGAACGTTAAAGTGACTCGTGCAAAACTAGAATCTCTAGTTGAAGACCTAGTACAACGTTCACTTGAGCCACTTAAAGTTGCACTAGCAGATGCAGATCTATCAGTAAGCGACATCAACGACGTTATCCTAGTGGGTGGCCAAACTCGTATGCCTATGGTTCAAGCTAAGGTAACTGAGTTCTTCGGTAAAGAACCACGTAAAGACGTAAACCCGGATGAAGCAGTAGCAATGGGTGCTGCAGTTCAAGGTGGCGTACTTGCTGGTGATGTGAAAGACGTACTTCTTCTAGATGTTACTCCTCTTTCTCTAGGTATCGAGACAATGGGCGGCGTAATGACGAAGCTTGTTGAGAAGAACACAACGATCCCAACAAAAGCGAACCAAGTTTTCTCTACTGCAGAAGACAACCAAAGCGCGGTAACTATCCACGTTTTACAAGGTGAGCGTAAGCAAGCGACTTACAACAAGTCTCTAGGTCAATTCAACCTAGAAGGCATTCAAGCTGCTGCTCGTGGTATGCCTCAAATCGAAGTAACTTTCGACCTTGATGCGGATGGTATCCTACACGTATCTGCGAAAGACAAGTCGACAGGTAAAGAGCAGAAGATCACTATCCAAGCATCAAGTGGTCTGAGCGACGAAGACATCGAGAAAATGGTTCAGGAAGCGGAAGCGAACAAAGAAGCGGACAAGAAGTTCGAAGATTTAGTTGCAACACGTAACCAAGCGGACCAAATGATTCACGGTACTCGCAAGCAAATTGAAGAAGCGGGCGAAGCGCTTCCAGCGGAAGAGAAAGAAAAAATCGAAACCGCTATCAAAGAGCTAGAGGAAGTGAAGAGCGGCGATGATAAAGAAGCTATCGATGCTAAAGTTCAAGCGCTAATGGCTGCTGCTCAAAAGCTAATGGAAATGGCACAACAACAAGCGCAAGGCGCTGACGCAGAAGCTGGTGAACAGCCTAAGCAAGAAGACGACGTTGTTGATGCTGAGTTCGAAGAAGTGAAAGACGAGAAAAAATAATTCTTGTCGCTAGGCTGCCTAATCTCGGAGCCGGAGAGGCACGTTTTCTTACTCATTAATAAGAAAACGACGTGTTTTCCTCCTCTGATTTAGGATGGTTTAGCTGAGAGGACTCTTCTTAGAGTCCTTAAAAAAGCGATTTATACGGGCGTTTAGGGTAACCTTTACGCCCGTATAGTTATCATCTGTCTTTCTAGATAAGGAATTGCAATCTTTATCTAGAACGATACAACCCCAAAACAGCGCTGGGCTGTTTGTCGAAGTAATTGGTACCAAGCAATATGTCAAAACGTGATTTTTACGAAGTATTAGGTGTAGGTCGTGATGCGTCTGAACGCGATATCAAGAAGTCCTATAAACGTCTAGCTATGAAGTTTCACCCGGATAGAAACCAAGGTGATGAATCGGCGGCAGATAAATTTAAAGAAGTAAAAGAAGCGTACGAAATCCTAACTGACCCTCAGAAAAAAGCCGCATATGACCAATATGGCCATGCAGCTTTTGAGCAAGGTGGTATGGGCGGTGGCGGCTTCGGCGGCGGTGGCTCTGGTGATTTTGGCGATATTTTTGGCGATGTTTTCGGCGATATCTTTGGCGGCGGTCGACGTGGCCAATCACGCGCTCAACGTGGTTCTGATTTACGCTACAACATGGAGCTCTCGTTAGAGGAAGCGGTTCGTGGTGTATCAAAAGAAATCGAAGTTCCAACATTAGTTGAGTGTGAACCTTGTGACGGCAGTGGCGCTAAAAAAGGCTCATCACCACAGACTTGTGGTACTTGTCATGGGCATGGCCAAGTTCAGATGCGTCAAGGTTTCTTTGCGGTACAACAAACCTGTCCAACCTGTAATGGGCAAGGCAAGATTATTAAAGATCCATGTAATAGCTGTCATGGTCAAGGGCGTATTCAAAAATCTAAAACGCTGAACGTGAAAATCCCAGCTGGTGTTGATACTGGCGATCGTATCCGATTGTCTGGTGAAGGCGAAGCTGGCGAGCAAGGCGCACCAGCGGGTGATCTTTACGTGCAAGTTCATGTCAAAGAACACCATATCTTTGAGCGTGAAGGTAATAACTTGTACTGTGAGGTGCCGGTAAGCTTTGCTCAAGCGGCGCTTGGTGGTGAAGTTGAAGTACCAACGCTTGATGGCCGTGTTAACTTGAAGGTGCCAGAAGAGACACAAACTAGTCGTATGTTCCGTATGCGTGGCAAAGGCGTGAAGGGTGTACGTGGTGGCGGTGTTGGAGACTTAATTGTTAAATTGGTTATTGAAACACCAGTGAAACTAAGTGCCCGCCAAAAAGAATTACTTCGCGAGTTTGAAGATACTTGTGGTGGCGACGCGGCAAATAAGCATCAGCCAAAATCCGAAGGTTTTTTCAATGGCGTTAAGAAGTTCTTTGATGATCTAACCAGCTAATCAGCTCGGTGATAACAACCTAACCGAGTTGTATTACAGTAACCCGTCTAGATAAAGGCCACTGTTTAGCGAAGAGAAGCTCGCCTCATATGGCGAGCTTTTTTGTATCTGGAGCATAGATATCAATCTACTTCCAACAAGCCTCCGGAAGCGCAATACCTTTGGAATCTATGGTCATTACCCCTTCTTTTTTTAAACACGTATCTTGTGTTTGCTTAGTAACTGCTTGGGCTAGTGCGATGATCGTATAGGCGGCATCAGCCGAGCTGACCACCTTGAATTGATAACGGTCCCACTCCGACTCACAAGCGAGACATTGCCCATTTGAGATAACTCGAGTGAAGTCATAGCCCGCACTATAGCTACGTTCGAGTTCAAGTTGTATCTCAAGCATATCCCCCAAGGCAATCATTCGATATGCCTCTCGAGTGTGTTGAGTATAGGTGGGATACACCACCGCACTTAAGACACCGAGTACGGCTAAAGTGATAAGAAGTTCGATCAAGGTCAAACCAGATTGAATCTGATGGCTTGTTTTACATTTCATTTTATTAACTCAGCCCAACTGTCTATTTTTTATGGCTTTTATAGTGTTCTCGCCTGATAGGATTTGTGCAATATCTATTCGATTGTTGTGGAAGGTTACATTGGGATTTGAGAAATGGTTCGCGGATTTACCCTACTAGAGCTAATGATTAGCGTGTTTGTGATGGCGGTGTTGATGATAGCAATCGTGCCCAACTTTTCAGGGTTGTCGAGGGAGACTAAGGTAGAGCGAGTTGCTCAAGAAATCTATGGGTTAATGATGCAAACCAAGGCCCACGCTATCATGAGAAATGAACCGTTATGGGTTCACTTCAGTAATCTTCCTCATGGTTCGGAGCTTGGGGAGTGGGATATTACGGTAACGAATGATGCTTCTTCATCGACAGCTGCTGTCTTTACCCTGCATGGCCAACCTTATAAGAGTGTCTATATTCAACTCAATCACAATAGCCAGCAGATTAAGTTTGACCATTTAACCGGTGTCGTCTTATCTGCAGGGACGCTGACTATCAGTCCTTATTCTCAACAAGAGTCGGGGATTAAAATTGTTACCTCATCAGCTTCAGGTCGAATCGTCATCTGTCAGTTTGGGAGCCGAGAATATGGGGTCGGGCGGTGTTCATCGTGAGGCTTTGTCGTGAAAAAGGCGGTTCACTTATTGAGATGCTGATTGCTTCGACAATCGGTCTCATTGCGATTGGATCCATTGGTTCAATTTACCTAGTGGTGCAGCAGCACGCCTCTGAGCGCTCCCAAGTATTATTGCTTAATCAAGCGATGGCCACCGCTGCTCGTCGTATTCAAAATGATTTACTCAGAGCAGGCTACAGCGAGTTAGGAACCACAAGCCGACCATTGGGGGCGACGTCGACGATACATGTCTCTGCAGACGGAGCTCGCGCCCAATACGTGTACTGGGACGATCATCAAGAAAGTGGTGCTGAGTATGAAAATGTATTGTGGACATTCTCTGCTGCGTCTCAATCGTTGCGAATTTGTCGGCATCGTAAGAACACGATTCTTGATACGAATTATTTCAGTGCGAAGCGTTGTACGTCGTTACTTGAGGAAGACTTGATTTCAGTGACTCACTTTGCTTTGGGGGTATTTAATGTCTCTGGCCCTAGCGCCAGTAAGCAATACCTCCATTTGTCTATGGCTGCTCAACTTAGAGGTAACTCAGAGGTCACAGCAAGTATGGAAAGAAAGTTTCTCATTAGGAATGGTCAATGACGTCTATGTCGAAGAAGCCCCAAAGAGGCATGGCAACATTGATCACAACCGCTTTATTGTTGTTGATTGCCTTAGTCGTGGCATTAGGCGGTTATAAATCGACGTTCTACGAAATAAAAAGAGCGCAAAATGAGGTGTTATCTCGTCAAATGCATTGGCTTGCCGAAGGCGGTATTGAATGCGGGTTGGCTATCAATAGAATGAACCCTAGCATCCCCCCTTTGAGTCAAAACTATTCGTTGTGCCAAGAGAGTGCTGTCACGGTTGAGGAGATACCCAATAGCTCGACAGAATTTACCCTGAGTGCGCTGGCGAAAGGGACGAAAGAAATTAAACGGACCATTCAGTTTCAAACGAGATATACAGGGGCAATTCAAGCTCGATCTGATTTGATGTTAATCGGTTCGTATTACTTTACGCCTGAGCTCACCGGCATTGATACGTGTGTATCGGTTCGCTATCAAAATGCCTTAATTTTAAGAGGTGCTTTTAAAACCAAGTCTCCCTCCCTATCAACACCTTGTCATGCAATGATGCAAACGGACACTAGCTTGGTGACCTGCCCGGCCAGTACGGCAAACGGCAACTGTGTCGAACACGGTAGTCATGACGTTTATGTCAACATAACGGGTCAAAATGATGGGTTAGTTGGTGACGGGAAATTGTTAGAAAATGATTTTGTTTATACTGCGGATCTTGACCCGTTCCAGTCGTTCTTTGGCAAGCCTAGATCGGAATTAGAGTCAGTAAAGTCTGATTTTGAAATTGTTGCAGGCACGCTCATTCCCAACGCTCTTGGAAGTTGTCAGGAGCGGATAAGAAAGGCATTTGAATTCACTGATAAGGTTTGGGTTGAAGGGGACTGCGACCTTGAAGATGGCAGCAGCATGACCGATGCAAAACTAGGTTGGAAACCAAAAGTGTTAGTGGTTGAAAATGGGGTATTAGCAGTGCGAGGAAGTCATACCTTTACTGGGATGATCTACCATTTATTTACGTCCGGCATTGGCGATATGACAAAGCGTTGGGATCATAACGTATCGAGCTCAGCGTATATACCAGTGAGTCTAACGACGACACAGAAAGAGAACTTGGTATTTATGGTTAGCGGTTCTTTTAAACCCACTGGAGGGTATGTACTTGATACGCCAGGAGGGATGAGTGTATTTGATGGCGCTGTTGACCTGGATTTCGATCGTGCCGCGATTCCTGATTTCGCGTCTTTTGTTAAATGGAAAAAAGGTGCGTGGCGTGACTTCTAATCAGCGAGGCTTTAGCTTAATTGAAGTTATGATTTCTTTTTGTTTGATTAGTGTTGGTGCATTAGGGCTAGTAAAAATGCAAACCTACATTGAGCAACGCGCCGATTATGCATCGCAAAGCATTAAGGCACTTGGACTGGCAGAGTCACAGTTCGAGTGGTTTAGAACACGCGGCGCAGATGCCGCGATGTCGACATTGTCTATTGCTGATTTTGATACAGATATTGTTGCTGGTATGGATGCGACCCATCCCCCTTTTTTGATCAAATGGACCGTCAGTACTGGTTTATTAGGAGGTCGCGTTAAAACAATTGATATTGTGGTGACATGGCCTGATCGGACCGGACAACACCAATCGATCAATTTACAAACCAAGCTCACGCAATACAGCGAATTTGACTAGCTTCGTAAGCAGCGAGCACCTGTCGTATTTCTGATTTTTTCCTTTCTCATTTTTTATCATCACGAGTGATATTGTCACGCATTGCATTGGCCTCCTAACTTGGTCGATTAGTGCGCTATTATTATATAATTGGGTGTTTTACGTGCTAGTTAGAGGAATGTTTTGAATATGTGCGAGTTAATGTTGTTTTAATGTTATCTCTACTGGTGTTTTTTGCAAAATAAGTCTACAAAAATGGAAATACTTTGAAATTATCTACTATTTTCATTTTTTTTAAATAAAATGAGCACGAAGAATTTATAACACAGTGAAGCTACCCAAAGTTCACGCATTACAACATCAAAATGGAGTTACCATGAGTAACCAAAATATCAATCAAGCACCAACTCCAAAGCCGAGTGGAATGGATCGCTTTTTAAACGCAATTGAAAAGGCAGGGAACAAGATTCCTGATCCTGCTATTCTCTTTTTCTGGGCGCTCGTTATTGTTTGGGTTGCCTCTGCTGTCTTATCTAATGTTAGCTTTGACTTAATTAACCCGCGTACTGGCGGTGTGCTTGAAGTGAATAACTTGCTAACAGGCGAAGCGCTAGCAAGCTTCTTAGCCAACATGGTTACAACGTTCACAAGCTTTGCGCCACTTGGTATTGTATTGGTTGCAATGTTGGGTGTTGGTGTTGCTGATTCATCTGGCTTTATCCAAACTGGCCTGAAGAAGATGTTGAACTTCACGCCAGCAAAACTTCTTACACCAATGTTAATCTTGGTGGCTATCGTTTCTCATACTGCAGCCGACGCTGGCTATGTATTGGTTATCCCGCTTGGTGGCATCATCTTCCATGCTGCGGGTCGTCACCCACTGGCTGGTATTGCTGCTGCGTTTGCTGGTGTGTCGGGTGGTTTCTCTGCTAACTTTATTCCGTCTGGTATTGATCCGCTATTGGCTGGTTTCACACAAACTGCGGCTCAAGTATTAGACCAAGATTATGTGATTAACCCACTTTCAAATATTTTCTTCACAGGCCTATCTTCAATCCTAGTGATTGCAATTGGTTGGTACGTAACAGAGAAAATCATTGAACCACGCCTTGCTAATCTTCCTGTTGATGAAGATGCAGAAGAAGCGCCTGATCTGGGATCGTTTAACGAAACAGAATCAAAAGCTTTCCGTGCTGCAGGCTGGGCTATGATGGCTGGTATTGCGTTGCTAGTGGTTGCGCTTATGCCTGAAAACTCGGCACTTCGTTCTCCTGAAGGCGAGCTGACAGCGTTCTCTGCACCTATCATGCAGTCGATTGTACCTTTGATCTTTATCCTGTTTATTATTCCGGGTATTGTTTACGGCCGCGTTTCAGGGACGTTTAAAAACAGCAATGACATCATTAAGGCTATGTCACACACCATGTCTACCATGGGTGCATACATTGTAATGTCGTTCTTCTGTGCTCAGTTTTTATCCGCATTTGCTCAATCAAACATTGGTACGATGCTGGCACTTTACGGTGCAGAAGGTCTGAAAGCGATGAACCTTCCGGGTCAAGCGACTATCGTAGGGATGATTCTTCTTACTGCGTTTGTAAACCTTCTTGTTGGCTCTGCATCGGCTAAATGGGCGCTTATTGGCCCAATCCTAGTGCCAATGCTTATGGCTGTTGGTATCTCTCCTGAGCTTTCTCAGGCGGCTTACCGTGTAGGTGATTCTGTGTCTAACATCATTTCTCCACTTATGGTGTTCTTCCCGCTAGTTGTGGTTTACTGCCAACGCTACGTTAAATCAACGGGTATCGGTACGCTGGCTTCATTGATGATGCCATTCTCTATCGCTATGCTCATTGGCTGGACGGCCTTCCTGCTTGCTTATTGGGCACTTGGTATCCCACTAGGTATTCAAGCACCTTACACTTACACGATGTAAAGGTAAGGGGCCTGCGCCGATGAAATACTCGGGTGCAACCTAAAGTGATAAATAGAGAAAATCCCGTCCTTGAGACGGGATTTTTATTCTGTTGAGCACTTTAAAAAAAGGGCGCTTTAGCCATGAGTTACGTTTACCCATTAAAGTAGGGAAAGAGCAACATTCAGCGCAATGCTCATCGAGAGGTATTTAAGAAACTGGCGTGAAACCGAAGGTGATCGTCTATAAAGCTTTGGATAAAGAAATAGCTGTGATCATACCCAGGCTGCATCCTAAGTTTTACATCACTACCAGAAACTTCGGCAGCGGCCAGTAACAACTCAGGCTTGAGTTGCTCTTGCAAGAAGCCATCATCTTCCCCCTGGTCGACGAGAATCGGTAGCGTCGCCATTTTTGCCTTTAGCAGCTCGACACTATCGTATTCTTTCCAGCCGTCTACATTGTTGCCTAGGTATTGACTAAAGGCCTTTTGCCCCCAAGGACAATTCATTGGGTTAGTGATAGGACTAAAGGCTGAAATAGAGCGATACTTGTCGCTATTTTTCAGGCCGATTGTCAAAGCGCCATGCCCGCCCATGCTATGCCCTGAGATGGATTTGTCTTGCGTCACAGGGAAATGTTGTTCAATCAGTGCCGGCAGCTCATCAACGACATAACGATACATATGATAGTTTCGGTTCCATGGCGATTGAGTGGCATTTAGATAAAAACCTGCACCGAGCCCAAAATCATACGCACCGTCAGGATCATCAGGAATGCCTTCGCCACGTGGGCTGGTGTCTGGTGCCACAATGGCGATGCCTAATTTAGCGGCCATCTTGAACGCGCCCGCCTTTTGCATAAAGTTTTCATCGCTGCATGTTAAGCCTGACAACCAATATAAGACGGGTACGGGCGTCTCTTTGCTGGCTTCTGGAGGAAGATAGACCGCAAATCTCATCGCGCAATCTAACGCGCTAGAGTGATGAGTATATTGTTTATGCCAACCACCAAAGGCTTTTGCTTGGCTAATGTTTTCAATAGTCATGGGGATTATTATGCTCCAAAAAAAGCCCTAGGTTTGAGCCTAGGGCTTAGTCGATATTTATTTGCTGTAGTGAATAACGGTACGGATACTTTCGCCTTTGTGCATTAACTCAAAGGCTTCGTTAATCTCTTCAAGCGGCATCGTGTGCGTAATGAACTCTTGTAACCCAAACTCACCCGCCATATAACGGTCTACAATTTCTGGCAGTTCGCTGCGGCCTTTCACGCCACCAAATGCGCTACCACGCCATACTCGTCCTGTGACAAGCTGAAATGGGCGAGTGGAGATCTCTTGCCCTGCGCCAGCAACACCGATGATAACTGATTCGCCCCAGCCTTTGTGGCAGCACTCGAGAGCTTGACGCATGACGTTGACATTACCGATACACTCAAATGAATAGTCCACACCACCATCGGTCATTTCAACAATAACTTCTTGGATAGGCTTATCGAATTTGGTTGGATTGATTACATCCGTTGCGCCCAGTTGTTTAGCAAGGTCAAACTTGCTCTCATTGATGTCGACACCAATGATACGACTGGCGCCAGCCATGCGCGCACCGATGATGGCTGACAGGCCAATACCGCCTAACCCAAAGATAGCGACGGTGTCGCCTTTCTCTACTTTGGCGGTATTCAGTACCGCGCCCATGCCCGTCGTGACACCACAACCCAGCAGACAAACCTCTTCAAGAGGGGCTTCTTTGTTTACTTTAGCAAGAGAAATTTCTGGTAGTACGGTGTACTCAGAAAAAGTTGAACAACCCATGTAGTGGTAAATTGGTTGGCCGTCTTTATAGAAACGTGTTGTACCATCTGGCATTAAGCCTTTGCCTTGTGTTTCACGAACGGCTTGGCAGAGGTTCGTTTTACCCGATTTACAGAATTTACATTCACCACATTCAGCGGTGTAAAGTGGAATAACATGATCGCCGACTTCAACGCTGGTGACACCTTCACCAATCATCTCAACAATACCACCACCCTCGTGACCAAGGATGCTTGGGAAGATGCCTTCAGGATCGTCACCAGATAAAGTAAACGCATCTGTGTGGCAAACGCCAGTGGCGACGATTTTCACTAATACTTCACCCGCCTTCGGCAACATAACATCAACTTCTTCCATTTTAAGAGGTTGGTTTGGCCCCCAAGCTACGGCCGCGCGAGATTTAATAAATTGTTCAGTCATGATTACTTCCTTCCAAAATCGGTAGAGATAGCGTTGTTATGATTCACGGGTGAATTCAGTCTTATAAGACTAGCTCACTGTGCGTCATTTGCATTTGATACCGCCAGTATATTTGTTTCTTAAAAAATGATAATTAGCAAGATTTGAAATAAACTATTACCACAGTGTAATAATCAGGGTGTTCTATGGCCGATTGGGAAGGCGTAAACGAATTTGTTGCGGTGGTTGAAAGCCAAAGTTTTACCGGTGCCGCGAAACGGCTTAACACATCGGTGGCCAATATTAGTCGTCGTGTGAATGCACTAGAACAGCGTCTAGGGGTAAAGTTGTTGGTGCGAACGACCCGAAAAGTATCAGTGACAGAAGCGGGGGAGAGTTACTTCCGACACTGTAAACCGCTACTTGAAGGCTTGATGAGTGCTGAGCTTGCGGTGACTCAATTGCAAATCGCCCCAAAAGGATTAATTAAGGTTACAGCGCCCGTGACGTTTGGGGAGCAATCATTAGCCCCCATTTTGCATCAGTTCCTAAAGCTCCACCCACAAATTGAGTTGGATGTTATGCTCTCAAACCAAAAAGTCGACTTAGTACAGGAAGGGTTTGATCTAGCGATTCGTTTAGGCCAGCTTGATGACTCGACAATGATGGCCAGAAAGCTGCTTGATCGGCAATTGTTTGTTTGTTGTAGTCCTGATTATCTGGCCACTTACGGCGAGCCGCATACGCTGTCTGAGATAAAAAGGCATCAATGTCTTAGAGGATCCGTTAAACACTGGCGCTTCTCAAATGGAGGCAGTGAGCGAATGATCAATATTAATGGTCGATTACAATGTAATAGCGGTTACGCATTAGTCGATGCAGCGTTAAAAGGTTTGGGTATCGTTCAACTTCCCGATTATTATGTGCAGTCTTACTTGGAGTCGGGCGAGCTGGTTGAATTGCTCACCGACTATCGTGGTGACAGAGAAGGTATTTGGGCGTTGTATCCACAAAATAGAATGCTAACGTCGAAGGTGAGAACATTGATCGATTATCTTGTTGAGGCATTTCGTTAACATGACAAAAGAACATACGGAAGAAGCGGTGATTTACAGCGAAGATGATCAGCGGTTTATGCGCCGAGCAATAGCGTTAGCGAATGAGGCAGAGCGCGAAGGAGAAGTCCCCGTCGGTGCGGTGCTTGTTAAAGACGGTGAGGTTATTGCTGAAGGATGGAATCGATCCATTGGCCAGCATGATGCAACTGCGCACGCGGAGATTCAGGTGTTGAGAGCGGCCGGGAAAACACTCGGGAACTATCGCCTACTTGATACCACATTGTACGTGACGCTAGAGCCATGCCCGATGTGCGCGGGTGCGTTACTACATAGCAGAGTGAAACGAATCGTTTATGGCGCGCCAGATTTGAAAGCGGGAGCGGCAGGGACGGTACTTAATTTATTTGAGAGTCAGGCTTCGTATCATTATGCTGATGTTGAGGCGGGGTTGTTGGCTGATGAGTGCCGAGGTCAGCTTCAAGCGTTTTTTAAGCGCAGACGAAAAGAGATCAAAGACGCCAAAAAAGCCAAGCGTGAACAAGAAGAAAAAGGAACAACAAACACCTGATTGCCAGGTGTTTGTACAAAATAGTTTAAGGTGCGATAAGCTGCATGAATGCACGATTACGCCAAATGATTTTTTTCTTGTTATTGGCCAGTTTACGTTTTCGGCGATTAGCCGAGACCGTTTTACTCAGGTTTTTTGATTGTACTCGTCTCTTAGCAAGCATGAAACGATCTCCTATCACTAATAATTAGTTGTCTCAGTGGGCAGGCAAGGGGGGAATCAAACATCCCTTATCCTCAAAGTGCGCTACAGGTGTATACATTGCGGATGTGACAATATCATTAATTTAGGATGAGTTGGCGCTTTTTCATAGTTTGAGTGCCGTCGCATAATAATCAAGGGTAAAAACGGACGTAACTTTCGACGCATTTTTACCCTTGGATGTCTGCTATCTCAGCAGGATTATTTTATCTGCACAAAGCCATTCTTATTGAGTGTCACCTGACGCGCTGGCTTCATTTGACGAGGTAGTTTCATTTTCAGGCGATGATGCGACTGCACTGCTGACCGAATGAGAGATTGAACCCTCAGCGCCAGATACCGGTTCTATGGGGGTAATGACCTCTATCCCCTCAGTGCTATTATCCAGTGCGGCCTCGGCGGCAATTTTCTTGTTAACGTGGCCAATAATACTTTGATAGTAGCGGCGAATGTTTTCGACATAGTTTTGAGCCTCATCTCCACGAGCATAACCATATCGAGTTTGACTGTAGTATTTCTTTTGGCGCAATAGAGGCAGGCGATCTTTAACATCAGCCCAAGCGTCAGGGTTACCACCTTGGCGCTTGGTTAGTCGTCGAGCGTCCATCATATGCCCAAACCCAAGGTTGTATGAGGCAAGCGCAAACCATATTTTTTCGTGTTCGGGAATGGAATCGGGGACTCGGCCGACGATATAGCGCAGGTACTGTACGCCACCACGAACAGACTGCTCAGGGTCAAGGCGGTTAGTCACATTGACAATTTTAGCCGTTGGTAGGGTCAGCATCATCATCCCACGCACCCCAGTTGGAGATTTGGCTACGGGGTTCCAATGTGACTCTTGATAGGCTAGAGCAGCAATTAGGCGCCAGTCGAACTCTTGAGAGTACTGTTTAAACAATGGTGACCATTTCGGTAGTTTACTGTCGAGAGCTCGAATAAAGGCGCGCGTGTCGACGTAATCGAATGTACCGATATGACCGATGTATTTCTCTTCTAGGTTGGCGAGGTCACCGCTTTGTTTGAGATTGCCAAAAAACTCGATAAGTAATGCGTATAAACTCTCATCATCCGATTTACGCATATACCAAGATATCGGTTGGTCCTCGGTCATTTCAAAAGCAAGGGCTAAATCTGGGTAGATTCGTTGCGAAAGAGAGAGTTCGACCGAATCTGCCATGGTGAACAGTAGCTCGCCTTCAGAGACTTGCTTGAGCAGATCGTTGACATCGGCATTGGCATCGACTTTGTAGTGAAATTCAGAGTTATTTTCCGCAACGTTATCCAACGTCCGCTCAAAGTGAGAGTCTTGTACGACAGCAAAGATGTCCTCCCCCTCGGCTTTTTCGACTAATTCCGCCTGATTTGCTAAAAGCTGTTCTAGGTTTCTTGGGCGCCATTGGCCCTTTTTATAGACTACTTGTTGGCTGACGTAATAATACGCTGGACCTGCTCTAAATTGCTTAATTCGTTGAGGAGACTGGCTTAGCCCTGCGGAAATAATATCAATCTCCCCTTTCTCTAGGGCAGGGAAGAGGCTCGCTAAACGATAAGCGGGTTTCATTTCCAGTTTTACGCCTAATTCATCAGCAAACTGACGTGCGAGCTCATAATCGAGCCCTGTCGGGCCATCGGGGCCGATATAATAAGAAAGCTGATTGTTAAGCGTGCCGACTCGAAGCACACCACGCTCTTTGATGCCTTCTAGCTCACTTTTAGGATCAGAATCAATCTGGCATCCAAAGAGCCCTAAAGATAAGGTCAACAAGGAGGCAAGCTTTAGCCAACGTATATCAGAAATATTTCGCATTAATTCATTTATCTCACAAGAACTATGTTGCCTTTATACCAAAGCTAGAACTTCTGGCAAAGCAACATCATAGAAACTCTCGTTTACTATCACTTTATCGACATTGAACGACGGTTTTTTGTCTTTCGAAAAAAAATGACGAAAACGTTTGCGTTAGTGGTTACGTCACAAAAAAAAATACACTATAATACGCCCGAATCAGGGTAGGAGAAATTGGCATACGTTCATTTTTATGATGTAACCAATTGAATTTATTCCAATATCACCTCAAATCAATTGCATAAGAGACCTAAGCACATGAGAATTTTGCGTGGCTCCCCAGCTCTTTCTGAGTTTCGTGTTAACAAGCTAGTCGATCTTTGTCGTGAACTAAGCCTACCTGTAACGGGTATTTATGCTGAGTTTGCTCACTTTGCCGATCTAACGTCAGACCTAGACGCGTCTGAAATTGAAAAGTTGGAAAAGCTACTGACTTACGGACCAACAATCGAAGAGCACGAACCAACGGGCACATTGTTACTTGTCACGCCTCGTCCGGGTACTATCTCGCCATGGTCGTCTAAATCGACAGACATTGCGCATAACTGTGGTCTTAATAAAGTCTCACGCTTAGAGCGTGGTACCGCTTTTTATGTTGAGTCTTCTACTGAGCTAACTAAGCTTCAATTAGTTGAGTTAAAAGCGATTCTTCATGACCGCATGATGGAAGTTGTTTTTTCTGACTTCGATTCAGTGTCGGCGCTCTTCACGGTAGCAGAGCCTGCTCCTTATGCTGAGGTTGACTTATTGAACGGTGGCCGTAAAGCCCTCGAAGAAGCGAACATCACGCTGGGTCTTGCACTCGCAGAAGATGAAATTGATTACCTTCTTGAAAGCTTCACTGAAAAGCTAGGTCGTAACCCGACTGACATCGAGCTTATGATGTTTGCACAAGCGAACTCAGAGCACTGTCGTCACAAGATCTTTAACGCTGATTGGACTATCGATGGCGTTAAGCAAGAAAAATCATTGTTTAAGATGATTAAGAACACGTTCGAAGTAACACCAGAGCATGTGTTGTCTGCTTATAAAGATAACGCCGCTGTCATGAGTGGTTCAACCGTTGGACGTTTCTTCCCTGATCCAAAAACACGTCAATATAACTATCATCAAGAAAAGACTCACATCTTGATGAAAGTAGAAACGCACAACCACCCAACGGCAATCTCTCCGTGGCCAGGTGCATCAACAGGTTCAGGCGGTGAAATCCGTGATGAAGGCGCAACCGGTATTGGTGGTAAGCCAAAAGCAGGTTTAGTGGCGTTCTCTGTATCTAACCTTAAGATCCCGAACTTCGTTCAGCCTTGGGAAACGGATTTTGGTAAGCCAAGCCGTATCGTAACAGCGTTGGATATTATGCTAGAAGGCCCACTAGGTGGCGCGGCATTCAACAACGAATTTGGTCGTCCTAATCTACTCGGTTACTTCCGTACTTACGAAGAAAAAGTTAACTCTCATAACGGTGAAGAAGTTCGTGGTTACCACAAGCCAATCATGCTTGCTGGTGGTCTAGGTAACATCCGTGATGATCATGTTCAAAAGAAAGAGATCCCAGTCGGTGCAAGCCTAATCGTGCTTGGCGGTCCAGCGATGAACATCGGCCTTGGTGGCGGTGCGGCATCTTCAATGGACTCTGGTTCTTCTTCTGAAGATCTAGACTTTGCTTCTGTACAACGTGAAAACCCAGAGATGGAACGTCGTTGCCAAGAAGTTATTGACCGTTGTTGGCAGCTTGGTGATGCGAACCCAATCGCATTTATTCACGATGTAGGCGCGGGCGGTATCTCGAATGCACTTCCTGAGCTGGTAGACGATGGTGAGCGTGGCGGTATTTTCAACCTACGTGACGTGCCAAACGATGAGCCGGGCATGAGCCCACTTGAGATCTGGTGTAACGAATCTCAAGAGCGTTACGTAATGGCGGTTGCTGATAAAGACATGGCAACGTTCGATGCCATTTGTAAGCGTGAGCGTGCACCATACGCAGTCGTTGGTAAAGCAACGGAAGAGCGTGAGCTTAAACTTGAAGATTCACACTTCGACAACACACCAATTGATATGCCAATGGACATCCTATTAGGTAAAACGCCTAAGATGCACCGTGATGCGAAAACGCTAAAAGCAAATAACCCAGCGATTGACCGTTCTGGTATCGAAATGAATGAAGCGGTTGACCGTGTTCTTCGCTTGCCAACCGTTGCCGAGAAAACATTCCTTATCACCATCGGTGACCGCTCGGTAACTGGCCTTGTTGCTCGTGACCAAATGGTTGGCCCATGGCAGGTTCCTGTTGCTAACTGCGCGGTAACTGCAGCTAGTTACGACTCTTACCACGGTGAGGCGATGTCTCTTGGTGAGCGCACACCAGTGGCACTACTAGACTTCGGTGCATCGGCTCGTCTAGCGGTTGGTGAAGCAATCACTAACATCGCAGCGACGAACATCGGCGATATCAAACACATTAAACTGTCAGCGAACTGGATGTCTCCAGCGGGTCACCCAGGTGAAGATGCTGGTCTTTACGAAGCGGTGAAAGCCGTTGGTGAAGAGCTTTGTCCTGCACTTGGCTTAACGATTCCAGTTGGTAAAGACTCAATGTCGATGAAGACCAAGTGGGAAGATAATGGCGAGCAAAAAGAAGTCACGTCTCCGCTGTCTCTTGTTATCACTGCATTTGCCCGTGTTGAAGATGTTCGTAAGACAATCACGCCGCAGCTTCGTACCGACAAAGGTGATTCAAGCCTAGTACTTATCGACCTAGGTAACGGCAAAAACCGTATGGGTGCAACAGCACTTGCACAGGTTTACAAGCAGCTTGGTGATAAGCCAGCAGACGTAGACAACGCAGCGCAGCTAAAAGGTTTCTACGAAGGCGTTCAGGCGCTAGTTGCTAACGACCAAGTTGTCGCTTACCACGATAAAGGCGATGGTGGTTTATTCGTAACGCTAGCTGAAATGGCATTCGCAGGTCACTGTGGTGTTAATGCTAATATTGAAACATTAGGTGAAGACGCATTAGCCGCATTGTTTAACGAAGAGTTGGGTGCTGTTATCCAAGTTCGTAACGATGACCTAGACGCCGTACTTGCTACGCTTGCTGCAAATGGTCTAGAAACGTGTTCACACGTAATCGGTTCTGTTGAAGCCTCTGATGTGCTCGTGATTAAGTCTGGTGAATCGGTAGTGATTGAACGTAACCGTACTGAACTACGCACAATCTGGGCTGAGACCACGCATAAAATGCAATCACTTCGTGATAACTCTGCGTGTGCAGACCAAGAGCATGAAGCGAAGAAAGATAACTCAGACCCAGGTCTAAACGTTAGCTTGAGCTACGATGTTAATGAAGATATCGCAGCGCCATATATTGCGACAGGTGCGAAACCTAAGATGGCAATTTTGCGTGAGCAAGGTGTTAACTCTCACGTTGAAATGGCCGCGGCATTTGACCGCGCAGGCTTTGAAGCCACCGATATCCACATGAGCGATATCCTAACGGGTCAAGCGGTTCTAGAAGAGTACAACGGCCTTGTGGCTTGTGGTGGCTTCTCTTACGGTGACGTACTAGGTGCGGGTGAAGGTTGGGCTAAGTCAGTTCTGTTTAACGACGCTACGCGTGACCAGTTTGAAAACTTCTTCAAGCGTGAAGATACGTTCTCTCTAGGCGTGTGTAACGGTTGTCAGATGTTGTCTAACTTGCGTGAATTGATTCCGGGCGCAGAATACTGGCCTCGTTTCGTGCGTAACGAATCTGAGCGCTTTGAAGCTCGTTTCAGCCTAGTAGAAGTTCAGAAGTCTGATTCTGTATTCTTCAACGGTATGGAAGGGTCTCGTATGCCTATCGCTGTTTCTCACGGTGAAGGCCGCGTAGAAGTGCGTGATAACGAGCACCTAAACGCGATTGAAAATTCAGGTACAGTGGCGCTACGTTACGTTGATAACAACGGTAACCCGACGCAGCAATACCCAAATAACCCGAATGGTTCGCCAAACGCTATCACCGGTCTAACGACAACGGATGGTCGTGTCACGATCATGATGCCTCACCCAGAGCGTGTATTCCGTACGGTTGCTAACTCTTGGGCTCCAGAAACTTGGGGCGAAAACGGTGCTTGGATGCGTATGTTCCAAAACGCGCGTAAGAATATCGGTTAATCGATAGTCAACGACAGAGTAAATTGAAAGGTCGTCAGCAAGAGTGCTGACGACCTTTTTTATTATCAGTCGTTTTATGGCAATTATTCATGATTTAACACGATAAAAAACCGACGCTGTTACGAAAAATAGTGGAGCGTAATTGAGCTAATTGTGTTCTAATACCGCGCTGGCTTAGGGATGGCTGACAAAGTAACGATAATTATGTTGGAACATCCCTTAACAAAACCCTTAGGAATCATCTAAATGTCTGAAAATAAAAAATTTGCTATCCGTCTTACGGAAAAGCGCAACGGTTGGTCTGCAGAAATTACTCGCCAAGTAACCTCTCGTAGAACAGTAGTATCTAAGCGTGAAATGGGTTTTGAAAGCGAAGAGCTAGCACAAGCATGGGCTGAGAAAGAGCTCCAAGGCTTTATTGCAAGCCAAGCGGAACGCAACGTTCGTAAAGCTGATGCTCGTAAAGAGAAAGAAGCGAAAGAGCACGCGAAAGAAGCCTTAAAAGCGGTAAAAGCAGCCGCTCGTCAAGCTAGCGCTGAGCAAGAAGACGAAGAGTAATAGTTTTTAGTACGGTTGACGGGTCGTGATTCGTTGATTGATACGCACAAAAAAGCCGCTGTGTTATCAGCGGCTTTTTTGTGCGTGTTTTTCATGGAAAGGGCTAATCGCCTCAGAGCTTAAATAGCATGGTGTTTAACGTCGTATGGTGCTTAAAGTAGCGTTGTGAATCAACGGATTGGTTAGCTTAAGACACCTGCTCTTCGAGTTTGACGACGAGCTCTGACGGAAGCTGCAGTTGTTTCGCTAATTCCTGCAGGTAGGCTTTTTCCATAAAGTTTTGTTCATCCACGACGAGTAGACTTGCAAGGTAAATTTCTGCTGCTTGTTCAGGGGAGCGTGAAAGCTGGGCAATATAATGCGGATCCAGCGGTTTAGCGATTTCGGCTTGGACCAATGCCTGAACATGAGCGTCGGCATGCATTTGTTGAAGGGCTTGATCGATTTTACTCATTTCAGCATCGTCGATATGCCCGTCAGCTTTTGCTGCCCCAATCATGGCTTTGAGAACGATTTCTTCATGATTGGTATTGGCAAATTCATCGATGGTCGCACCTTGTGCGTCTGGTGTGTTCTTTTTATCCCAATCGTTATAGATTTTGAATGCAAGCGCACCAAGTGCCGCAGCACTGCCGACGCCGAGTGCGGTTTTACCCATTTTTTTTGTTTTCTTCGAACCCATTAACATGCCTAATAAACCACCGCCTACGGCGCCTGCACCCAAGGCTCCTAGGGTTTTTTTGTCACCGAGCGCTGAGCTGATGTTAGACGATGATTGTGAGGCTTTTTGAGTCGCGCTGCTAACGACATCTGACTTGAGTGCTTGATTAAGTAGTGATTTCAAATCCATCGTATTCTCCAAAATGTGGTAGAGGAACTCATGTAGGCAAGTGGTGAGTTATTGCCATTGAACGCGGTTGCCAGTTGAATAGTCCTGATGGTAAAGGAGTGAAGCTGAACAGAAGATGAAGAGGGTTCGCTTTTTTTAGTGGATATTAGGTGAATCGACGAATGAACTGGGGATCCTTATTGGCCACGTAAAGAAAAAGGCAGCCGATTGGCTGCCTTTTCGATCGTTAAGACTCAACTGGATCGTATTAATATCAATAGCGAAGTTAGTTAATCGTTAAGCTAACTGTGCTTTGATGTGCTCTACGATGTCAGTGATAGCGATTGGCGCTTTTTCACCGTTGCGACGGTTCTTATATTCGAAGTTGCCTTCGTCCATGCTGCGATCGCCAATGACTACAGTGTGCGGAATGCCAACCAGTTCGATATCTTTAAACATCACACCTGGACGTTCTTTACGATCATCGAATAGTACTTCGATACCCATCGCCGTCAATTCTGCATAAAGCTTTTCAGCGGCTTCTTTGACACGCTCAGATTTGTGCATGTTCATCGGAACAATCGCAACCTGGAATGGTGCTAGCGCTTCAGGCCAAATGATGCCGAACTTATCATGGTTTTGCTCGATGGCAGAGGCAACAACACGTGATACACCAATGCCGTAACATCCCATTTCTAGCGTTACACTCTTACCATCAGGACCAAGCACATTACAGTTCATTTTTTCTGAGTAGTTAGTGCCTAGTTGGAAGATATGGCCGACTTCGATACCACGTTTGAGTTGCAGTGTACCTTGACCACATGGGCTTAAGTCACCTTCTACTACGTTACGTAGGTCTTCAACTTGTGCAAGCTCAACGTCACGACCCCAGTTAATACCGAAGTAGTGTTTACCATCTACGTTTGCGCCCGCACCAAAGTCACTCATTACTGCAACGCTGCGATCTACAATGAATGGTAGCTCTAGACCTACAGGGCCTAGTGAACCTGGACCTGCGCCGACAAGAGCACGAATTTCTTCTTCCGTTGCCATCTCCAGTGGTGATGCCACTTGAGTTAGGTTTTCTGCTTTGATTTCGTTGAGTTCGTGATCGCCACGAATGATCAATGCAATGATGTCCGCATCTATGTCGTCAGACGCTTTAACAAATAATGTTTTAACGGTTTTCTCGATCGCGAGTCCGTGCTGCTCTACCAGCTCAGCGATGGTTTTTGCGTTGGGTGTATCAACCAGCGTCATTTCTTGAGTTGGCGTGGCAAGCTCAGCCGTTGGCGCAAGCGCTTCTGCTTTTTCGATATTTGCCGCGTAATCGGACTCAGAAGAAAAGGCGATAAGATCTTCACCACTTTCAGCTAGTACGTGGAATTCGTGAGAGTTTTTGCCGCCAATTGCGCCTGTATCCGCTAGAACTGGACGGTAGTTTAGTCCCATACGGTCAAATGCTTTACAGTAAGCGTCGTGCATCGCCTCGTAAGACTTTTGTAAGCCATCTTTGTTGATATCAAAGCTGTAAGCATCCATCATTGAGAACTCACGCGCACGCATCACACCAAAACGAGGGCGTCTTTCGTCACGGAATTTGGTTTGGATTTGATACAGATTCAAAGGAAGCTGTTTATACGAACTGATCTCGTTACGCACAAGGCTAGTGACCACTTCTTCTGCTGTCGGGCTTAGAACAAACGGACGAGCATGACGGTCAGTAAAGCGAAGTAGTTCTGGGCCCATGGTTTCAGAGCGACCGGTTTCTTCCCACAGCTCAAACGGCTGAACAACGGGCATTAAGATCTCGACAGCATTGGCATTATCGATTTCTTGACGAACGATGTTTTCGACTTTACGCAGCACACGTAGACCAGTAGGTAGCCAAGTATATAGACCTGAAGCTAGCTTACGAATCATACCTGCACGTAGCATCAGCTGGTGGCTGATAACTTCTGCGTCGTTTGGAGTCTCTTTCAGAGTGGAAAGAAGGTAGTTACTGGTACGCATTCTATGGTATCCGTTTCATCATGATAATAAGAGATTCAAGCCTGAGCTCAAATCGAGTTAAGCCGACTATGATATCAGCGTATTGCTGTTCTACAAAGGTTCAATCGTTGTTACCAATACGGATTCGTCCATTATTTTGAATTTGACGTTCCAGTCATACAGTTTGACTCCGTACTCTTTGTGATCGGCTTTGCCTTTTCGGTATGCGGGCCTTGGATCTTGTGCGAGCACTTGTGAAATCACTTGCCGTTTATGATCCCCATCCTTGTTCTGACTCAGGAAAGAGTCAACGTCTGGAGTAAATTGAACATCGATGAGTTCAGGCTCCTCTGAAGCGTATCCCCCTTGAGCATGTGGAATAGAGTCGGAATAGGGGATGTAGGGTTTGATATCAATAATTGGTGTGCCATCGACGAGATCGACACTGCCTAGGTGAATCAATGTCTGCGCACCTCTTTGTTCCACGCTTTTTAATTCAACCGCTGACATCCCAATGCTATTGGGCCGAAAAGTTGAGCGCGTCGCAAGAACCCCCATTCGTTCGTTACCACCAAGGCGAGGTGGTCGTACTGTCGGCTTCCAACCCGCGTCGATGTTTTGGTCGAATAAGAACACGATCCATAAATGAGTAAACTGCTCGATCCCCTTAATCGCTTCGGCACAGTTGGCTGAGCCTGATAGCTCAATGGTTGCTGTTGCCGCTGGTACTAGGCGAGGTTGCCGTGGTACCGCAAACTTTTCTTTATAGGGGGAGATAACCGTTCCAATAGGCTCAATAGTAAAGGCCATGATGGGTACCAATCTAATTGTTAAATAATAGGGATCATTTCAAATAGCGGAAAACAATACAAGTATTGTCTCTCCTGCTATGCGCCTGATTGATGTGTTAGCGCTGTTGATTGGCTTTGTCAATATTAAACGTTGTAATTTAAGCTAAAAATAGCTCAAAAACCGCTCTTTATTAATATTTTGCAACACATTCGGCTTTAATTTGAAACTATCCTAACGTACTCTGCCGCAGCGTTTTGTATGACTGTTAGAAATTGACGCTAACGAATGTCACACGCCAGGACAATATAATAAAAGGAGGGGACAGATGAGTTCATCTGCTGCAATGAAACACAACAAACCGAAAAAGCCTATATTTACCCGTTTTTTAGACGGCGTTGAATACTTGGGGAACCTATTACCCCACCCAATTACACTCTTTGCTATATTCTGTGTCGCCATCTTAGTGATGTCCGGTATTGCCGGTTACTTCGATGTTGCGGTTGTGGATCCTCGCCCAGAAGGCGCGGCGGGTCGTGCCGCTGATGGCATGATTAAAGTAGTAAGCCTGTTTAACGCAGAAGGCTTGCAACTGATAGTGACAAACCTTGTCACCAACTTTACTGGTTTTGCACCATTAGGTACGGTACTTGTTGCTATGCTTGGTGTGGCGATTGCTGAACACTCAGGTATGTTGTCGGCAGCAATGCGTGGTCTCGTTATGGGTGCTTCTCAGCGTATGGTTACGGTTACGGTCGTCTTCGCTGGTATTATTTCTAATACGGCTTCTGAGCTTGGTTACGTCGTTCTTATCCCGTTAGCAGCCATGCTGTTTCACTCTTTAGGACGTCACCCTCTCGCTGGTCTTGCCGCCGCCTTTGCTGGTGTATCTGGTGGGTATTCTGCAAACTTGTTAATCGGTACGGTTGATCCGCTGCTTTCAGGCATTACTGAAACAGCGGCGCAAATGATTGACCCTACTTATACCGTTGGTCCTGAGTCAAACTGGTACTTTATGTTTGTCTCTACCTTCTTTATCTCAATCACTGGTGCGTTCGTGACTGAGAAAATTGTTGAGCCAAAACTTGGTAAATACAATGATGAAGAAGCGGCGGAAGACCTGTCAAATGACCGTATGGGCAAGCTGACAGATGTCGAAAAGAAAGGCCTAAAAATGGCCGGTATTGCTGTGCTACTAGTGAGTGCGGTGATTGCGTCCACGATTGTTCCAGCAAATGGCGTACTTCGCTCTGCAACCGGAGAAGTGGCAGGTTCACCTTTCTTGAAGAGTATTGTTGCGTTTATATTTGTGTTCTTCGCGATTCCTGGTTTTGTCTACGGCAAAGTGACCGGTACGATGAATAACGATCGTGATGTGATTAATGCCATGTCGAAGTCGATGTCTTCAATGGGCATGTACATTGTGTTGGTTTTCTTTGCTGCGCAGTTTGTTGCTTTCTTTAAGTGGACTAACTTTGGTCAAGTATTCGCCGTGGGTGGTGCAGACTTTCTACAAACGATTGGCTTGACTGGACCTGCACTGTTTTTTGCGTTCATCCTGATGTGTGGCTTCATTAACCTTATGATTGGTTCTGCGTCTGCACAGTGGGCAGTGACAGCACCGATTTTTGTTCCAATGTTAATGCTTGTAGGCTACGCACCTGAGACGATTCAAGCGGCATACCGTATTGGTGATTCGACTACCAACATCATTACACCAATGATGAGCTACTTTGGTCTTATTCTTGCTGTTGCTACGCGTTATATGAAGAACCTAGGAATTGGTACTTTGATCGCGACAATGTTGCCGTATTCACTGTGCTTCTTAGTGGGTTGGAGTGTGTTGTTCTATCTTTGGGTATTTGTATTCGGCTTACCAGTTGGTCCTGGTGCCGCGACTTATTACACGCCTTAGTCGATGATAGTCATCCACATGCTTTAAAAATAAAAATGCTCCCAACTGGGAGCATTTTTTTGTAGAAGAACGCTATTTAAGCTTCTCTAGATCCGCTTCAATCTCGGCAATTTTACCGGAGACGACTTTTTCCAAGTGACGAAGGTCGGATAGAATTTTTTGCTTAACATCTACTTCGCCAATCTCGACGGGCTTGGTGATGGTGTTTAATTCATCAATGACCAAGGTTAAGTTTCGATTAATCTCTGTGATTTCTTTGTAGCCTTGACTGCTGCTATTCACCCGAACGTTTTTTACTTGCCTCGGATATTTGAACTTAACACTCTTCGCAAACAATTCCCCTTTTTGTTTACGAAAATAGATTTTTAACACATCCTTGTGCGCTTCTTGTCGAATTGAGTAACGCTCAATTTGTTTAGGATCATGAATGCCTAAACTTGTGAGGTTTGGATACATAGTTTACCTCTTTCATTGTGTGTTCTTGCTACAAATGTAGCAGTCTATTCGTGAGGTAGATAGTCAATTTGTAAGGTAGATAGTTGATAACGTGGGCGATTAAGAATAAATGTGGTGAAGATCGCTTATTCGTTGTTCACTGAAGGCGTAAATGGCTAGGCGTACAGTTTACTACTAACCATTTACGTCGAGTTGATGGGGTTAACTGGTTAATTGTTCTGAGATGGTGTCATGTAGCTTCTGTTTGAGAATTTCCTCTTCTTCTTCTGAAAGACGGCCACCTGTTGAGCTTGTTAGGATAAACAAATCTTCTGCTCGCTCCCCTATAGTGGTGATTTTTGCGGCGTGAAGGCTTATATCACACAAGGCAAAGGTTGCACCGACTTTGGCCAATAAACCCGGCGCATCAAGTGCGACCAACTCCATTAAGGTGCGTTTCTTGCTTTTTGTCGGTAGGAAATCCACCTTTGTTTTGACATTAAAATGCTTCAGATTTCGAGGTGCTCGGCGCGCTTTAATGGTGCTTGGTTTCCCGCTTTCCAATACACGCATCAGGTGTTTTATCACCGCAGCATGTCGGGTAGTATCAATTTTTTTACTGTGCTGATCGAGTACCATGAATGTATCGAGTACAAAGCCATCTTTGCTCGTCATTATTTGTGCATCATGGACGTTGAAATTACGTCGATCGAGTTCGGCAACAACGTTGGCAAATAATGCGGGTTGATCTTTGCTGTAGACAAAAACTTCTGTTCCGCCGCGCGTGGCTTTTTTACTCATCAATACCAATGGTTTTTTGGGATCACCTGATTTGAGTATATGCTCACAATGCCAAGCAATCTGTTTGTGCGTATGCCGTAGGAAGTAGTCGGCTTTAAAGCGTTGCCACAGCACTTCAATCTCTCGCGCAGAAAAGCCTTGTTTGCGTAACAATGCAGATGCGAGTTGTTGATTGTGGCGAATGCGGTCTCTAACGTCGACAGGGGTTTCTAAGCCTCGTCGTAGGACTCGTTGTGTCGAATGGAAGAGCTCGGCAAGTAGGGTTCGTTTCCAGCTATTCCAGAGCTCCGGGTTAGTCGCACAGATATCGGCGACCGTTAAACAAACCAGGTATTCAAGATGTTCTTCGTCATGCACTTTTTTTGCGAATTCAATGATGACGTCGGGATCGTAAATATCGCGGCGCTGCGCTGTCACTGACATTAATAAGTGGCTCTGAACCAGCCAAGAGACCAATTGAGCCTCTGGTTTGGATAGACCATGCTCAATACAGAAATCATACGCTTCCACAGCGCCAATTTCAGAATGGTCCCCCCCTCGGCCTTTGCCTATATCATGAAAAATGGCCGCGAGAATCAACAACTCTTTCTTTTGCATTCGAGGGTAGACTTCACAACAAATAGGGTGTTTGGAGTGATTCTCTTCCTGACTGAAGGTGTGAATATGATTCAGTAACCGAATGCTATGCTCGTCTACGGTGTAGACGTGAAATAGGTCGAACTGCATTTGACCTACGATTTGGCTCCACTGTGGCAGATACGCTGCCAGAACACCGAGCTTATGCATGAGTCGAAAAGCGCGATGCAAGGCGTTGGGGTGCCGGACAAGATCCATAAACTTATCGCGTGCCGCTGGGATTTCATGTAAAAACTTATTGAGCCTGCGTCGAGCGGTGCGAAGCTGCCTTAGTGTCGCGGGGCTTACCCCCTCAATACTGGAATCGTTGGCAATGTGAATGAACATGTCCAATATCGTTTCCGGACGAGCCTGGAATAGCGCCGGTTTTCTCGCTTCAATGAGTTGACCGCGGCGTTGAAAGTCATCATCCAAGATCTCGGCGGTAACGATCTGTCCTTTGTTTATGATGGCCTGATCGAACAATTTAAGCAGCATTTTGTTCAGCTCTGCCACTCGACGTAAGGTTCGGTAAAATTCTTTCATCATCATTTCGACAGCGACATTACCTTCACCAACAAAACCAAGGCTATCGGCGACTTGTGCTTGATGACCAAACGTGAGTCGGTTGTCGTAGCGTCTTAATTCAATGTGCAGAGCGAAA
Organism: Vibrio sp. E150_011; assembly: GCF_053544015.1. Taxonomy (NCBI): domain Bacteria; kingdom Pseudomonadati; phylum Pseudomonadota; class Gammaproteobacteria; order Vibrionales; family Vibrionaceae; genus Vibrio; species Vibrio sp. E150_011. Next base: position 56,860 of record NZ_JBHFOL010000010.1, on the reverse strand, counting down.
CGCACCCGCCACAAGAAATTCTGGCATTCAACCAACTCACGATATTCCGCATCGGTTAGAAAGCCAAAGCGACTCATCTCATACAGAGAGGTGGCACCAAAATGTCGACGAGCCACCCAACTGAGGGTGTGAATATCACGCAGTCCACCTGGCGTCGACTTGATGTCTGGTTCGAGGTTATAGGTTGTGTCATGGTATTTGGCATGGCGAGCTTTTTGTTCAGCAATTTTTGCGCGATAAAAATCTTCAGAGGTCCAAAATGCATCAGAGTCGACAACCTTTTTAAGTTGAGTAAAGGTATCTTCGCTGCCGCATAAATACCGCGCCTCTTGCAAATTTGTTGCAACGGTAAGGTCAGATTGCCCGATATCGACACACTCCTGGATTGTTCGAACCGCATGTCCCACCTCTAAGCGCAGATCCCATAAAAGCGTAATGAATTCGCTGACAATGGTTTCTAACGCGGGGGTGAGCTTATGACGAGAAACAAAAAGAATATCAATATCCGACAGGGGATGAAGCTCCCCTCGGCCATATCCACCGACCGCGACTAAGGCGAGGTTGGTTTGATTGTTTAAGCCAGTCCGTTTCCAAAGACGGCTCAATAGTTGGTCAATGTAGTCTGAACGACCGAGGATGAGATCCGTAATCGGGTGGTGGTTCAAAAATTCATGCTTTTGATGATCAGAGAATGTGTCGAGCTGCGATTTGAGTTCAACCACTGTAAGCTGTTCATCACTTAGAGTTGTGGGCGTTTGAAAAGTCATAGAGAAGCAATCCGTGCAAGCAAAAGAAAAGACTAACTACGGTTATACCAAAATGGCGGGGATAAAAAAATATCCTCACGTTGTGAGGATATTTTTAAAAAGTGTGTTTAGCGAGTGATTATACGTTGTTCATGTGGCGAGGAATCGTTTCTTCACTGCGTAATGTGAGGACTTCACAACCTGTTTTCGTCACAACAATCGTATGTTCCCATTGCGCAGAATTTTTGCCATCGCCGGTGTAGACCGTCCAGTCGTCATCTGCATCAATGCTACAACCAAATTTCCCCGCGTTGATCATTGGCTCGATGGTAAACACCATCCCTTCTTTAAGAACACGACGGTCGGCATTTTTATAATGAACCACTTGTGGCTCTTCATGAAACTCGGAGCCGATACCGTGCCCACAAAAATCTTTCACAATAGAAAATTTAGCGCGTGGGTTATTCTTGTTGTTTGTTTTTATGTATTTCTCTATTTCAGTACCAATGGCACCGACGGTCGAACCTGGTTTGACGGTTTTCATGCCGAGATACAGTGCTTCTTGTGCGACCATGCATAATCGCTTATCGGCTGGTGCTACATCGCCGATCAAAAACATTTTCGATGTATCACCATGGTAGCCTTCAGGGCGAGTGTCTAGGGAGGCATTCTCGTCATTTGGAATGATGACGGTGACATCGACGTTGACGATATCGCCACTTTTCAATACGGCTGGTTTGGTTTTACCTGTTGTTCCCATCGTGTCTTTGTCGGCAGGGATGCCATGACAAACAATATGATTAATAGAGGTACAGATGGATTTAGGGTAGCCGTGATAGTCGAGTGGTGCCGAGTAAGCGCCATTTTCTCGAGTGTGTTCAGCACAAATTCTATCAAGCTCCTCGGTGGTCACACCCTCTTTAACATGGGGTTCGATCAGTTCTAAAAGCTCGGCCGCAAGTTTTCCTGCGATGCGCATTCTTTCGATTTCAGCTTCAGTTTTGATTTTGATAGACATTTGTGTTCTCTACTCTCTAATTTGACGCGTTATTCTAACAACGACAAGATTAAGCGCAACAAGAATAAAACTCGTTTCTTGAATTATAGTCTTGGTAACTCTAGTCCGACTAAGCAAATCTCGTCGAGAAAAAGTGGTTTTATTTTGTGCGTTTGTTGTGATTTTTCTGGTATTGAGACCATGAAATATGGTATAAAGCGCGCCAGAATCTAGAGTCTGTTTCTTCCTTGTGGCGAACTGGCTCGAGATCCTAAACATACTTTAATTTAAATCACACACATTTCGTCACATGTTCCGGGGTGCTTGAGTAATCATTCATACCAAGTCGGATTCATGGGAAGTGTGGAGGCCTAACCCCATAGAGGATTTTAAAATGGCAACTGTATCAATGCGCGATATGCTTAAAGCTGGTGTTCACTTCGGTCACCAAACTCGTTACTGGAACCCAAAAATGAAGCCATTCATCTTTGGTGCTCGTAACAAAGTTCATATCATCAACCTAGAAAAAACTGTACCTATGTTCAACGATGCACTAGCTGAGCTAGCGAAAATCGGTGAGAAGAAAGGTAAAGTTCTTTTTGTTGGTACTAAGCGCGCTGCATCTGAAGCTGTTAAAGAAGCTGCAATCAACAGCAACCAGTACTACGTGAACAACCGTTGGTTGGGTGGCATGCTTACGAACTACAAAACAGTTCGTCAGTCTATCAAACGCCTGAAAGAATACGAAGCGCAAGCTCAAGACGGTACTTTCGAGAAAATCACTAAGAAAGAAGCTCTAATGCGTACTCGCGAAATGGAGAAGCTAGAGAAGTCTCTTGGTGGTATCAAGAACATGGGTGGTCTTCCTGACGCTCTATTCGTAATCGATGCTGATCACGAGCACATTGCTGTTAAAGAAGCAAACAACCTAGGTATCCCAGTTTACGCTGTAGTTGATACTAACTCTAACCCAGATGGCATTGACTTCATCATTCCTGGTAATGACGATGCAATCCGTGCGGTACAGCTTTACCTAAATGCTGCTGCAGACTCGGTTAAAGAAGGTCGTAACAAAGATGTTGTTGTTGCTGCTGCTGCTGAAAAAGACGGTTTCGTAGAAGAAGCTGAATAATAGCAACTATAATTTATACTTAGTTTTGGGCGACATCGAGTCTTCATATAAACTGAGTTATAGTTAGCAATCAGGGGCCCAATGAGAGCCCCTGATTTTTACCTGGTTTGGAATCAACTGAGGATTTTAGAATGGCAACTGTAACTGCTGCTCTTGTAAAAGAACTTCGCGAGCGCACAGCCGCTGGCATGATGGAATGTAAAAAAGCGCTTGTTGAAGCAAATGCTGATATTGAATTAGCAATTGAAAACATGCGTAAAAGTGGTGCGGCTAAAGCAGCTAAAAAAGCAGGCAACGTTGCTGCTGAAGGCACAATCATCATTAAAGAAGACGCTGGCGTTGCCGCTCTTCTTGAAGTGAACTGTCAAACTGACTTCGTAGCAAAAGATGCAAGCTTCCTTGCGTTTGCTAACGAAGTTGCTGATGCTGCACTAGCTGAAAAGCTAGATGTTGCTGCTCTTCAAGCTAAATTTGAAGATGCACGTATCGCTCTAGTAACTAAAATCGGTGAGAACATCAGCATCCGTCGTGTTGAGTTCATCGAAGGTGCAAACGTTGGTTCTTACCGTCACGGTGAGCGTATCGGTGTTGTTGTTGCTGGTGAAGCTGACGCAGAAACAATCAAGCACATTGCAATGCACGTTGCAGCGTCTAAGCCTGAATTCGTAAACCCTTCTGACGTACCTGCAGACGTAGTTGCTAAAGAAAAAGCGGTTCAAGTTGAAATCGCAATGAACGAAGGCAAACCACAAGAAATCGCTGAGAAAATGGTTATCGGCCGTATGAAGAAATTCACGGGCGAAATCTCTCTAACAGGTCAGGCTTTCATCATGGAACCTAAGAAAACTGTTGGCGAAATCTTGAAAGAAAAAGGCGCTACAGTAACTAACTTCGTTCGTTTAGAAGTTGGCGAAGGCATCGAAAAAGCGGCAGAAATGAGCTTTGCTGATGAAGTAGCAGCGGTACAAAAAGGTTAATCCTTTTTTGTCTCGTTGATATGAAGACCGTAGCCAAGGCTGCGGTCTTTTTGCGAGTAAGCTAGATGGTATTTTTTAACCATCATGAATTAGGATTTCAATCCAAGGCGCTGAATCACAGTGACATTGGAGTCTTAATCCATGACCGTTAATCAACAACTCTCTTTGGAAGGTGAACTCCATGACAACGAACCCAAAACCAGCGTATCAACGTATTCTGTTAAAACTTAGTGGTGAAGCGCTGCAAGGCGAAGAAGGCTTTGGTATCGACCCATCTATCTTGGAGCGTATGGCTCAAGAAGTGAAAGAACTGGTAGAACTGGGTGTTCAGGTCGGTGTCGTCATTGGTGGTGGCAATCTTTTCCGCGGTGCTGGTCTTGCAGCCGCAGGGATGAATCGTGTTGTTGGTGATCATATGGGTATGTTGGCCACTGTGATGAATGGCCTAGCACTGCGTGATGCTCTGCACCGTGCTTATGTAAACGCACGAGTGATGTCTGCCATTCCTCTTAAGGGTGTATGTGATGATTACAACTGGGCTGACGCGATTCGTGAATTGCGTCAAGGTCGCGTGGTAATTTTCTCAGCAGGGACAGGTAATCCATTCTTTACGACGGACTCAGCTGCGTGCCTACGTGGTATCGAGATTGAAGCGGATGTGGTTCTAAAAGCAACGAAAGTGGATGGCGTATACAGTGCTGACCCTGTCGCTAACCCAGATGCAGAATTATATGATAAGCTTGCGTACAATACTGTTCTCGATAAAGAGCTTAAGGTTATGGACTTAGCTGCGTTTACTCTGGCTCGCGATCATAAAATGCCTATTCGTGTGTTCAACATGAACAAACCTGGTGCACTTCGTCGAGTTGTGATGGGTGAAGCAGAAGGCACACTTATCAGTGATGCAGAATAATAGTAAACTTTGTCGTTAGGATTTATCGAGCGAAATAACCTAAATGCGTACTCGCATTTAGGTGCACATTATTAAGGTGATACTGTGATTAACGAAATCAAACAAGACGCTCAAGAGCGTATGGAAAAAAGTGTTGAAGCACTGAAAAACAACCTGTCAAAAATTCGTACAGGTCGTGCACACCCAAGCCTACTTCAAGGCCTTTCTGTTGAGTATTACGGTGCGCCGACTCCTCTTAACCAAGTCGCTAACGTTATTGCTGAAGACGCTCGTACACTTGCGATCACAGTTTTTGATAAAGAACTGACGCAAAAAGTAGAGAAAGCGATCTTGATGTCAGACTTAGGTTTGAACCCAATGTCAGCGGGCACGGTTATTCGTGTACCACTACCACCGCTAACAGAAGAGCGTCGTAAAGACCTTGTTAAGATTGTTCGTGGTGAAGCTGAAGGCGGTCGTGTAGCGATTCGCAACATTCGTCGTGATGCAAATGGCGATCTTAAGGCGTTGTTGAAAGACAAAGATATCTCAGAAGATGAAGATCGCAAAGGACAAGACGAGATTCAAAAATTGACTGATATTGCTGTGAAAAATGTCGATGACATACTTGCAGCAAAAGAAAAAGAGTTAATGGAAGTTTAATCCTTAACCACTTAACTCTCAGAAAAACGCTGTGCTGACAGCACAGCGTTTTTTTATGCTACTCTACCTTCCCAAATTATTACTAAACTCTTTTATGCCAAACTCAGAACTCTTCAATGATTCCCTTCCTCAACACATTGCTATCATTATGGATGGTAACGGTCGCTGGGCTAAATCCAAGGGTAAACCACGCGTCTTTGGACACAAAAAGGGGGTTTCTGCGGTTCGAAAAACGATTTCAGCAGCGGCAAAGCTAGAAATTAAAGCCGTGACTCTTTTTGCGTTTAGTAGTGAGAATTGGCGTCGACCTGAAGAAGAAGTTGGTTTGTTGATGGAGCTGTTCATTACGGTTTTATCAAGTGAGATCAAAAAACTGCATAAGAACAACCTGCGACTTCGCATTATTGGCGACACAAGCCGCTTCAATGAACGATTGCAACGTAAGATTGCCGATGCAGAAACGCTGACTGAAAATAATACCGGAACAGTGATCAATGTCGCAGCGAATTACGGCGGCAAGTGGGATATCACTGAGGCGTTCAAGAAGGTTGCGGTTCAGATAGAGCACGGTGAGTTGAAGGCTGCAGATATCACCGAAGACATGATCTCAACGCATGTGACTATGTCTGACCTCCCGGATGTGGATCTCCTGATTCGCACCAGTGGAGAATGCCGAATCAGTAACTTTATGCTTTGGCAAATGGCGTACGCAGAGATGTATTTTACCGAAGAATTTTGGCCAGAGTTTAATGAAGATAGCTTAGTGGAAGCGATTACTTGGTTTGTGAATCGCGAAAGGCGTTTTGGTTGTACCGGAGAACAAGTCAAAGCGTTAATGGAAGCCAATTAAGGACGATCTAGTTTGAAACAACGAATTATTACAGCTCTAATCCTCGCTCCGTTGGTGGTTTGGGGTATATTTTCTTTACCACTGATGTGGTTTTTGCTCGCAGTGACCGCTATCACAATGATTGGTGCCTGGGAGTGGACGCAATTCACACTTAATCACTCACGACTCGTTGCGATGATTCCGCCAGTCTTGGTGACGGCACTGTCCTTGTTTGTTGTTCCATATGATGTGGATGCGCTTAATCAAGTAGGACTTATCCATATTGCTATCCTAGGCATAGGAACGGGCTGGTGGTTAATTGCGAGTGGTTTGGCAATGACATACCCTAAATCTGGCTCATACTGGCAGCATTCTAATGTTCTGAGGCATCTATTTGGCCTGCTTACCTTACTGCCGTTTCTTTGGAGTATCGTTATACTCCGAGCGCAAGGTTACCACCAAGACCCATATCACGGTGCCAAATTGGTGTTGTTTGTTTGTCTCATAGTTTGGGCAGCAGATAGCGGTGCGTATTTTGCTGGAAAGAGCTTTGGTAAGCGCAAAATGGCCCCTAATGTGAGCCCGAATAAGACCATTGAAGGCTTATTTGGTGGCGTAGCCACGGCTCTCCTTGTTGCGTGGGCGACATCGGTCATTTTTGATATTCAGTTTGCCAGTTTTACTAGCATGACTATTATTACGTTAGTAACAGTGGTGATTTCCGTTCTTGGAGATCTTGTTGAGAGCATGTTCAAACGTGTTTCTCAAATAAAGGACAGCAGTAATATTATCCCTGGCCATGGCGGTGTACTGGATCGCGTCGACAGCCTCACGGCTGCCTTTCCTGTTTTTGCTCTTCTTTATCTCATTTTCTAATATAGAGTAGGGAACAATCACTGTTCCCTACTCGATTTTAAAGCGGTCGTATTAGCATGCAAAATCTAACCATACTTGGTGCTACGGGTTCCATTGGTGCAAGCACTCTAAAAGTGGTCGCTGAAAACCCTTCACTCTATTCTATTTACGCTTTAGTCGGTGGTAAAAACGTCACTAAAATGACGCTCCTATGCTTACAGTGGCAACCTAAGTATGCTGTGATGGCTGAAGAAGCAGACGCCAAGCGACTAAAAAATGAATTGAATGGGCTCGTCGAAACACAGGTCCTGTTTGGTCAGGAAGCCATGTGTAAAGTGTCTTCTGATGACGCCGTAGATATGGTGATGGCTGCTATTGTTGGCGCAGCTGGCTTGTTGCCAACACTTGCTGCTGTGAAAGCAAGTAAGCGAGTATTGTTAGCAAATAAAGAAGCATTGGTGATGTCGGGGCAGTTGTTTATTGATGCCGTTCGTAACTCTGGCGCACAGTTGCTTCCCGTTGATAGCGAACATAATGCAATTTTTCAATGTCTCCCTCAAGCGATTCAAACTCAGTTAGGGCATTGCGATTTAGCGCAAGCGGGTATTGATCATATTTTGCTGACAGGCTCTGGGGGACCATTTCGCTATAGTGAGACCTCAACGTTGTCTTCGGTCACTCCCGCGCAAGCGATCGCGCATCCCAATTGGTCTATGGGGCCTAAGATCTCGGTTGATTCTGCAACCATGATGAATAAAGGTCTTGAGTTTATCGAGGCTAGGTGGCTATTTAATACAGCTAAAGAGCAACTCAAAGTCATCATTCATCCTCAGTCCGTTATTCACTCTATGGTCCAGTATCAAGACGGGTCTGTCCTTGCGCAAATGGGACAGCCAGATATGGCAACACCGATAGCATTCTCGATGTCTTATCCAGAACGCATTCCTGCAGGTGTACCGCCACTCGATTTTACAAAAATGTCGGAGTTAACTTTTTTAGAGCCCGACTTTGCACGTTATCCATGCCTAGAATTAGCCATTGAGGCGTGTTATGAAGGGCAACATGCGACAACAGCCATTAATGCGGCCAATGAAATCGCAGTGGATGCCTTTCTGTCTGAGAGTATAAAATTTACAGATATTAGCCGGATAAATGACCATGTTATGTCGAAGGTTTGTTCGTCAGGTGAATTTAAACAGTTAAGTGACTTGGAAAGCATTCTTGAGCTAGATAGAATGGCTCGAATCTATGCGAGCGAATTTGTTCGTGGCATGTAACGATAGACCTATAAATCACAAGCCATTGGCCGTGAGAGATAATTTACGATGACAGATATACTGTGGAACTTTGCCTCCTTCGTTATTGCATTAGGCATCCTTGTGGCAGTGCATGAATTTGGCCACTTTTGGGTAGCAAGAAAGTGTGGGGTTTATGTCGAAAAGTTCTCTATTGGCTTTGGCAAATCCATTTGGTCAAAAATGGGTAAAGACGGCACTGAATACAGTGTTTCTATGATCCCTCTTGGCGGCTATGTCAAGATGCTAGATAGCCGTGTTGATGAAGTCTCTGAAGCAGATCACAAGTATGCTTTTGATAAAAAGCCTCTTTGGAAAAGAACCGCTATCGTAGGGGCAGGACCTGCGTTTAACTTTATATTTGCGGTTTTTGCCTATTGGTTGGTTTTTTTGATTGGTGTTCCAGCCGTTAAGCCTGTTATCGGAGAGGTAACGCCTTCTTCAATTGCCGCTCAAGCTGGATTTGAGCCGGGTATGCAGATTCGTTCTATTGATGGTAAACAGACTCTAGATTGGGAATCCGTGAATCTTGGCTTAGTCTCGCGTATTGGCGATAATCAAATGACGGTCACAGTTTCATCGAGTGAACAAATAGGAACAGATAAAAAATTAACATTTGACTTGTCGAGCTGGAACTTTAATCCGGAAACAGAGTCTGCTATGGGGACGCTTGGATTTAGACCATACTCGCCAGCCATTAAAACGACGCTAGTAAACGTAAGCGATGATGGAGCAGGTGCTGCTGCTGGCATAGCGGCGGGTGATACGATTGTTGCGATTAACCAACAACCGATAGATGAATGGCAACAAGTGGTGGAAGCGATTCAAGCCAATCCAAACACACCAGTTGATATTGTTGTTGATAGGAATAATGAAAAGCGCACACTGACACTTATCCCTGATTCGAGGACACTTAAAGACGGGAGAAATATCGGATTCGCAGGCATTGCACCAGAGACGGAAGCGTGGCCTGAAGATTATCGATTTGAGCTTCAATATGGCCCTGTTGAGTCGGTAGGGCGAGCATTTGTTAAAACAGGTCAAATCATAGAGCTAACAGTGTCGATGCTCAAAAAATTGATCACCGGTGATGTTGGTTTAAATAACTTGAGCGGCCCCATCTCTATTGCTAAAGGGGCAGGGGCGACAGCCGATTATGGATTGGTTTACTTTTTAGGCTTTTTAGCGCTGATCAGTGTCAACCTAGGGATCATAAACCTGGTGCCATTACCGATGTTAGATGGTGGTCATTTGCTGTTTTTTGCAATCGAAGCAGTGATTCGCAGACCGGTGCCAGAAAAAATACAAGAAATGGGCTATCGAGTGGGAGGCGCTATTATTTTTTCACTCATGTTAATAGCAATTTTTAACGATTTTACACGCCTCTGATATCAGAATTTAGGCAGCAGTATTAGCAAAGGATTAATTAGAGCAGGTATGGCGATTAAGCATTTTCTATTCGCGTCTCTACTAGCGACCAGTGTGTCGGCGAATGGAGCTGAGGATTTTGTTGTACAGGATATTCGTATTGAAGGATTACAAAGGGTGGCACTTGGTGCTGCTCTATTGAAAATGCCAGTACGGATCGGTGACACGGTTGACGGGAAGGATATCTCAGAGATCATTAATGCACTTTATAAATCAGGGAACTTTGAAGATATCAAAGTGTTACGTGATCAAGATGCGTTAGTGGTAAAAGTAAAAGAACGACCAACGATTGCCAGTATTTCCTTTTCAGGAAACGAGGCAATTAAAGAAGAACAGCTGCAACAGAACCTAGATGCATCCGGTGTACTTGTCGGTGAGGCGCTCGATCGCACCACACTAAGTAACATTGAAAAAGGGTTAGAAGACTTTTATTACAGCGTGGGTAAATACAACGCTAAGGTTCAAGCGGTTGTGACGCCACTGCCACGAAATCGTTCGGACCTAAAGTTTGTCTTTACTGAGGGTGTGTCGGCGAAAATAAAACAGATTAACTTCATTGGTAACAAAGTGTTTACTGATAGTGAGTTACGTTCTCGTTTTAACCTAAATGTCGATGTTGCATGGTGGAATTTCCTAGCGGATGACAAGTATCAGAAGCAAGTCCTTGCCGGTGATATTGAAGCGCTTAAATCGTATTACCTTGATCGCGGCTATCTGAAGTTTAAGGTTGATACGACTCAGGTTTCGATCTCGCCAGACAAAAAAGGCGTCTACATCACCTTAGGGATAGATGAGGGGGCACCTTATCAAGTCGAAAACGTGAAGTTTCGTGGCCAACTCATTGGTAAAGAAGCCGATTTTAAAGCCATGGTTCCATTCCAGGATGGTGATACCTACAACGGCTCTAGCGTGACTGCGTTAGAAGAGAGCATCAAGCGTGAACTCGGTCAGTCAGGGTATGCTTATCCACAGGTTCGTACGATTCCTGAATTTGATGACGAGAATAATACCGTATCCTTAGTTATTAACGTTGAGTCGGGTAATCGGATCTATGTCCGTGATATTCGTTTTACCGGCAACAACTCGACGAAAGATGAAGTATTGCGACGTGAAATGCGTCAGATGGAATCCAGTTGGTTAAACTCCAAATCTATCGATGTTGGTAAGGATCGTCTTAACCGTCTTGGCTTTTTTGAAACGGTCGATGTGCAAACGGTTCGAGTACCGGGCTCGGAAGACCAAGTTGACTTGGTGTATGACGTCAAAGAAGCGAACTCAGGCAGTGTAAACTTTGGTGTTGGTTATGGTACTGAATCGGGTATCAGCTTCCAGGTCGGACTGCAGCAAGATAACTTTGCTGGTAGTGGCGATCGCGTTGGTATCAGCGCCATGACCAATAAATACCAAAAAAATGTCACACTGGATTATCGAGACCCATACTGGAACCTAGATGGTGTCAGTCTGGGTGGTCAGATTTTCTATAACGAATTCGAGGCTTCTAAAGCTGGGATTATTGACTATACCGACCAAAGTTATGGGGCAAGTTTGACGTGGGGTTTCCCCGTTGATGAACTGAACTACTTAGAGTTTGGTGGTGGTTATACGCATAGCCGATTAGGCAACATCAAAGAATACGTTCAGATAGAAAAATTCTTACAAGCACAAGCCGATAATATTGATGCTGATGGAAATCTTCTTACCGATGATTTCCATATGACAGCAGCATGGACTCGAAACAACCTAAACCGAGGTCGTTTCCCGACAGCCGGCAACCATCAAAAACTCTATGGTAAAGTGACGGTTCCTGGATCGGATGTTCAATACTTCAAGAGTCAATATGATATAAGACAATACTTTCCTATAACACAAAGTCACAATTTTACGTTATTGTTGAAAGGCCGATTAGGTTACGGTAATGGTTATGGGCAAACCAATGGCAACGATAACCTGTTGCCATTCTATGAAAACTTTTATGTGGGTGGTTTCTCAACACTGCGTGGCTTTAGGCAGAACTCAGTGGGGCCAAAAGCGGTCTATGATGACCCTAACGGCTGTTCCAGTAATGCCGGTGGTAATAACCCATGTTATTCCGCGACAGAACAGTCAGTAGGTGGTAATGCGGTTGCGCTTGCGAGTGTGGAGTTAATTGTTCCTACTCCGTTTGCATCGGATGAGTTCCGTAACCAGATTCGTACCAGTGTCTTTGTTGATGCTGCAAGCTTATGGGATACTGAATTTACTCATATCGCCGCTGACCCTAACATGTCCGGAAAAGAGTATTATTATGATTATTCGGATCCTTCAAATTACCGTGCATCTGTAGGGGTCGCGGTGCAATGGATGTCTCCGATGGGACCATTGGTATTTTCATTAGCAACGCCAATCAAGAAGTTTGAAGGTGATAAAACAGAAGCCTTTACCTTTACGATCGGTAATACGTTCTAGCGTTAGAACTAATACATAAACTATAGACTCATACATTAAGGCTATAGAACTTATATACACACAGAGGAATTGACCTTGAAAAAAATGATGAAAGCGGCTGGTCTTGGCCTTGTTATCCTAACGTCTTCACTTTTTGCTAATGCGGCAGAAGCGGCGCAAAAAATTGGCTATGTGAATACGCTGCAGGTATTCCAAGCTTTACCACAGCGCGAGGCAGTTCTTCAGAAGCTTCAAAATGAATTCAAAGATAAAGCGGCAGAGCTGCAAGCAATCCAAGCTGACGCGGCTAAGAAAATGGAAAAACTGCAACGTGATGGCGAGCTGCTAGGTTCTGAGGAAGTTGAGAAACTTCGCATTGAAATCGGTCAACTTGACAGTAAGTACAAGATTAAAGGTCAAGCACTTGAGAAAGCAAGTCAACGTCGCGAAGCCGAAGAAAAACAGAAACTATTTAAAGTGATTCAAGAAGCGGTTGAGAAAGTAGCGAAGAAAGAAGGCTACGATATGATTATTGATATCCAAGCGGTAGGTTACGCGAAAGAAGACTTCAATATTTCACAAAACGTTATCGACTCACTTAAGTAATAGATTAGCAACACGGTAGGACAATTATGACTGAAATGACGTTGGCTCAGCTCGCTGAGATTACTGATGCGGAGCTGCATGGCGATGAGAATACTATCATTCGCGCGGTGGCACCGATGGATAGCGCTGCAAAGGGCGAGATTACGTTTCTAACGAACGTAAAGTATGCGAAACATCTCGCTCAAAGTAACGCTTCCGCAGTCATGGTTAAAGCCTCTGAGCTGAAGCATTGTCAAACCAATGCTTTGGTTGTTGCTGACCCTTATATTGCTTATGCAAAAGTGGCGCAAGCGCTAGATCATACTCCTGAAGCCGCAGATGGCATCGCACCTAGCGCCGTCATTTCACCTGATGCAACAATCGGTAATAATGTGTCGGTAGGGGCAAACGCTGTCATTGAATCGGGTGCTGTACTCGGCGACCATGTACAAATAGGCCCAGGCAGCTTTATTGGCAAGGGTGCTAAGTTGGGAGCGCACACTAAGCTGTGGGCAAATGTGAGCATTTATCACCATGTGGAACTCGGTGAACAGTGCCTCGTTCAGTCAGGTGCCGTCATTGGCTCTGATGGCTTTGGTTATGCGAATGAGAAAGGCGAATGGATTAAAATTCCACAAACCGGTACGGTTCGCATTGGCAACCGTGTTGAAATTGGTGCATGTACGACGATTGATCGCGGCGCTCTTGACGATACCATCATTGAAGACAATGTGATCATTGATAATCAATTGCAGATCGCGCACAACGTGCACGTTGGATATGGTACGGCCTTAGCCGGTGGCACCATCATTGCAGGCAGTACAACGATTGGTAAATACTGTCAGATTGGTGGTGGTACGGTCATCAACGGGCACATTGAAATTGTCGATGGTGTTATCGTGACCGGTATGGGTATGGTGATGAGAGGCATTTCAGAGAAAGGTATCTACTCGTCTGGTATTCCATTGCAAACGAATAAAGAATGGCGCAAAACAGCGGCACGTGTGCATCGTATCGATGACATGAATAAGCGACTCAAAATGGCTGAGAAACAGTTAAGTGATAAAGAAGACTAGAATCGTTTCTTCTTTTCAAAAAGGCTCGCCATTTGCGGGTCTTTTTATTGTTTGTACACTAGCATCTTACGCCCACTCACTGCCACTTAGCAGGATTTGGGTATATAATGCCTGTAGTAAGATATAAGAATTAAATTAGGAATAAGACTTTGAGTACTGATACTAAAACAATGACCATCACTGAAATTCAAGAATTGCTGCCTCACCGCTACCCGTTTCTATTGATTGATCGTGTGACAGATTATGAAGAAGAAAAATATCTTAAGGCAATCAAAAACGTATCAGTCAATGAACCTCAGTTCACCGGTCACTTTCCTCAAATGCCTGTTTTCCCAGGAGTGTTAATCTTAGAGGCGATGGCACAAGCAACAGGCTTGTTGGCATTCAAATCTTTTGGTGCGCCTCAAGGTAATGAACTGTATTACTTCGCCAGTGTTGATAAAGCAAAGTTCCGTAAACCCGTTACACCGGGCGATCAGCTGATTATAGAAGTGGAGTTCCTCAAAGAGCGCCGCGGTATTGCTGCCTTTACTGGTGTTGCCAAAGTAGATGGCGAAGTGGTGTGCTCTGCTGAACTAAAATGTGCCCGTCGAGAGTTCTAATATGATTCATGAAACCGCTAAAATCCATCCAAGTGCAGTGATTGAAGGTAACGTCAGTATTGGTGCTAACTCCACTGTCGGTCCTTTCACTTATATTTCTGGTGATGTAACGATCGGTGCAAATAACGAGATTATGTCGCATGTCGTTATCAAAGGTAACACGATATTAGGCGATGATAACCGTGTCTTTCCACAGGCCATTATTGGTGAAGAAAACCAAGATAAGAAATATGGCGGTGAAGATACTCGAGTCATTGTAGGTAATCGCAATGTTATCCGTGAAAGCGTCCAGATCCATCGTGGTACGACTCAGGATAAGACACAAACTGTCGTGGGTGACGATAACCTACTCTGTGTGAACGCTCATATTGCTCATGACGTGATTGTTGGAAATCATACGCATATTGGTAACAATGCCATTCTTGGTGGTCATGTTACGGTTGGTGATTATGCAGGTGTGATGGCACTATCGGCTATCCATCCTTTTTGTACTGTAGGCGCTTATGCGTATGTTGGTGGTTGTTCTGCCGTCGTTCAAGACGTTCCAGCTTACGTGTTAGCACAAGGTAACCATGCCACCCCATTTGGGTTAAACCTTGTAGGGTTAAAACGTAATGGTTTTGAAAAACCGGAGCTACGCGCGCTTCAAAAAGCCTACAAAGAGATGTATCGCTCAGGAAAAACATTAGCGGAGGCTAAGCCTCTATTGGTAGAGTTGGCTGTTGAGTTTCCTTCAGTCAATCGACTCATCGATAGCTTTGAAAATTCAGAGCGCGGCATTATTCGCTAATTATACAAAGGCTAAGCATGTAAAGGCTGAGCTAGAAAAAGATCGCGGGTACTATACTTAGCGGTCTTTTTGTCTTTTAGGAATGATAGAATCTAACACGTTTACAAAGGTATAAATCATGGCAAGAGCACTCCGAATCGGCATTGTAGCGGGCGAATTATCCGGGGATACCTTAGGTGAAGGATTCATTAAGGCGATCAAACAGCGTTATCCTGACGCTGAGTTTGTCGGCATTGGTGGGCCTAAAATGATCGCCCAAGGCTGTGAGTCTTTGTTTGATATGGAAGAATTGGCCGTAATGGGCCTCGTCGAGGTGTTAGGACGACTTCGGCGTTTACTTCATGTCAAAGCGGAGTTGGTACGTTATTTTACTCACAACCCCGTTGACGTGTTTGTCGGTATTGATGCTCCGGATTTTAACCTTCGCTTAGAGTTGGACCTGAAAAAATCGGGAACGCCAACCGTCCATTACGTGAGTCCATCAGTATGGGCATGGCGCCAAAAACGTATCATAAAAATTGGTGAAGCCACTAATTTAGTCTTAGCATTTTTGCCTTTTGAAAAAGCATTTTACGATAAACATAATGTGCCATGTGAATTTGTTGGTCATACGTTAGCAGATGCTATCCCGTTGGAATCAGATAAGGTTTCTGCCCGTGATTTGTTAGGCCTTGAGCAAGATAAAACCTGGTTAGCCGTGCTGCCTGGTAGCCGAAACAATGAACTTAACATGTTGTCACAGCCCTTTATAGAAACCTGCCAACGACTTCATCAAGATAACCCTAATTTAGGGTTTGTTGTCGCCGCTGTGAATGACAAACGCAAACAACAGTTTGTACAAGCCTGGCAAGCATTCGCGCCTGAATTGGATTTTCATATTGTGCAAGATACCGCGCGCAATGTAATTACCGCATCTGATGTCGTGTTACTTGCCTCTGGTACGGTGGCCTTGGAATGTATGCTGATCAAAAGACCTATGGTTGTTGGTTATAAAATGAATGCCATCACGACCTTTTTAGCGAAGCGATTAGTCAAAACCAAGTATGTATCTCTGCCGAATATACTCGCTGATGATGGTATCGTTGAAGAGTGCTTAATGGACGCCTGCACGGTCGAAAATCTGTATAATGCACTGACGAAATTACTGAGCAGTGATAATTCAGAGGTGTTGTCTCAATTTACCGAGATGCATCATTGGATCCGCAAAAATGCTGACGAACAAGCCGCCAAGGCAGTACTAAAGCTCATTGATAAATAAAGAATTAAGTGAAAAATATGACTAAAAAAGCGCCAGTAGAGATTCCTCCATTTGAGTACCCGCAGGGATATCGCCTAATTGCTGGCGTCGATGAGGTTGGACGTGGTCCATTGGTGGGGGATGTCGTGACAGCCGCGGTCATCCTTGACCCTCAGAATCCAATATTGGGGTTGTCGGATTCGAAAAAACTCTCAGAGAAGAAACGTTTGGCGTTATTTCCTGAAATTCAGGAAAAAGCATTGGCGTGGGCGGTTGGGCGTTGTTCGCCCGAAGAAATTGATGAGCTCAATATCCTGCAGGCCACCATGGTCGCGATGCAACGTGCCGTCGCTGGGTTGAAGGTCACACCGGACCTTGTGTTGATCGATGGCAACCGTACACCGAGCCTACCGGTCGACGCTCAAGCTGTCGTCAAAGGTGATCTTCGAGTCGCCGAAATAAGTGCCGCTTCCATTATTGCTAAGGTGATTCGTGATTCAGAGATGGAAGAGTTAGATAAGCGTCATCCCCAATTTGGCTTTGCTCAACACAAGGGATACCCGACCAAAGCGCATTTTTCTGCAATTGAGCAGTATGGCGTTATTGATGAACATCGTAAAAGCTTCAAACCAGTGAAGCGAGTGCTGGGCATTGAATAGCACGATGTTAGTGAACCAACCTGTTGCAGTATTTAGGACGTAGAATGTCAGATCCCAAGTTTATACACCTTCGTGTACATAGTGATTACTCAATGGTCGATGGCTTATCGAAAGTGCCGCCATTAGTAAAAAAAGTCGCTTCAATGGGAATGCCTGCAATCGCGCTTACCGATTTTACTAACCTTTGTGGCCTCGTAAAGTTTTATAGTAATGCTCATTCGTCGGGTATTAAGCCTATCATTGGCGCTGATTTTGCCATGCAGTCTGACGAGTTTGGTGACGAACTGACGAGTGTCACGGTATTGGCCACCACCAATGTCGGTTATAACAATTTAACATTATTGATTTCAAAGGCCTATCTACGCGGTCACGTGCAACACCAACCTGTTATCGATAAAAGTTGGTTGGCGGATCTTGCTGAGGGTTTGATTGTACTATCAGGTGCAAAAAACGGTGAAATCGGTAAAGCATTGTTGAAAGGTAATCGTGCGTTAGCACTTCAGTGTGCTGAGTTTTACCAAACGCACTTTGACAACCATTTTTATGTCGAATTAATGCGTACTGGCCGACCGGACGAAGAAAGTTATTTGCACTTTGCCATTGAGCTTGCCCATGAGTGTGACCTACCCGTTGTCGCGACAAACGAGGTGGTTTTTGTTGAGTCCGAACTATTCGATGCTCATGAAATCCGGGTTGCGATCCACGATGGTTACACCATTGATGACCCTAAGCGTCCGAAACGATATAGCGCTCAGCAGTATCTTCGCACCGAAGAGGAAATGTGTGAGCTTTTCGCGGATATTCCCGAGGCCTTGCAGAACTCAGTAGAAATAGCCAAACGATGCAATGTTACTGTCCGCCTAGATGAGTACTTTCTTCCCGCTTTCCCGACGGAAGGGATGTTGGAGACGGACTTCTTAGTGAAGAAATCACAAGAAGGACTGGAAGAGCGACTTGAATTCTTATTCCCGGATGCAGAGGAAAGAGAAAAGCGTCGCCCTGATTACGATGATCGCTTAAGAATTGAACTTGATGTTGTCAACCAGATGGGCTTTCCTGGCTACTTCCTTATCGTAATGGAGTTCATTCAGTGGTCAAAAGACAACGATATTCCAGTCGGTCCAGGGCGTGGTTCAGGTGCTGGTTCATTGGTTGCTTACGCGCTAAAAATTACTGACTTAGACCCGCTTGAATACGACCTACTATTCGAACGTTTTCTTAACCCTGAACGAGTATCCATGCCCGATTTTGATATCGACTTTTGTATGGATAAACGTGATCAGGTGATCGACCACGTGGCCGAGATGTATGGCCGAGACGCGGTATCACAGATCATCACGTTTGGTACCATGGCGGCGAAGGCGGTAATAAGAGACGTAGGTCGAGTGCTGGGGCATCCGTTTGGTTTTGTCGATCGAATCTCAAAATTAATTCCACCGGATCCAGGGATGACGCTGGAAAAAGCGTTTAAGGCCGAGCCAGCATTACCACAACTTTATGAAGCCGATGAAGAGGTGCGTGACCTAATTGATATGTGTCGCATCTTAGAAGGCTGTACCCGAAATGCGGGTAAGCACGCGGGTGGTGTGGTGATCTCTCCAACGACGATCACTGATTTTGCGCCAATCTATGCGGATGCTGAGGGTAACTTTCCGGTTACACAGTTTGATAAGAACGATGTAGAAACCGCGGGTCTGGTTAAGTTTGATTTCTTGGGATTAAGAACGCTCACCATTATAGATTGGGCGTTAGGGCTGATTAACCCAAGGTTAGAAAAAGAAGGCAAGCCACCGGTTCGAATTGAATCGATACCTTTAGAGGACCCTGCGTCGTTTAGACTATTACAAAACTCAGAAACCACGGCTGTATTCCAATTGGAATCCCGGGGTATGAAAGATTTGATAAAACGGCTCCAGCCCGATTGTTTTGAAGATATTATCGCTTTGGTTGCGCTTTTTCGTCCGGGGCCCTTGCAATCAGGAATGGTTGACAACTTTATCGACCGAAAACATGGTCGAGAAGCGGTCTCTTACCCAGATGAAAAATGGCAACATGAAACACTAAAAGAAACACTCGAACCGACGTATGGCATCATTCTCTATCAAGAGCAGGTTATGCAGATCGCACAAATCTTAGCGGGTTATACGCTGGGTGGTGCCGATATGCTTCGTCGTGCGATGGGTAAGAAAAAACCTGAGGAGATGGCAAAGCAACGGGCTATCTTTGAAGAAGGTGCCATTGCTAATGGGGTTGATGGCGAGCTTTCGATGAAGATCTTCGATCTTGTAGAAAAGTTTGCGGGCTATGGCTTTAACAAGTCGCACTCGGCTGCTTATGCGTTAGTCTCATACCAGACACTCTGGCTAAAAACGCATTATCCAGCTGAGTTCATGGCAGCAGTAATGACTGCAGACATGGATAACACGGAAAAGGTAGTCGGCCTCGTAGACGAATGTTTACGAATGAAAATCAAGTTGCTGCCACCAGATATCAACTCGGGCCTGTACCGCTTTAATGTCGACGGTGATGGTGCTATCGTTTATGGTATTGGTGCGATCAAAGGGGTGGGTGAAGGCCCAATTGACGCCATTATTGAGGCTCGAAATCAAGGTGGGCACTTCCGAGATTTATTTGATTTCTGCGCTCGACTCGACCTGAAAAAGGTGAATAAACGCGTTATTGAAAAACTGATCATGGCTGGGGCATTAGATAGATTAGGGCCTCATCGAGCCGCGTTAATGGCATCGCTTAATGATGCCGTAAAAGCGGCAAGCCAGCATCACCAAGCAGAGGCATTTGGTCAATCGGATATGTTTGGTGTGTTGACTGAAGCGCCAGAGGAAGTGGAACACAAGTACGTCCAAGTTCCGGCGTGGCCAGAGAAGGTCTGGCTGGAAGGGGAACGAGAAACCCTTGGTCTTTATTTGACTGGGCATCCAATAAATGCTTATTTAAGGGAACTGAACAAGTACACCAGTTGTCGACTCAATGAAGCGACACCGACACGAAGAGATCAATCACTGACATTGTCAGGTTTGGTGATTGCCGCAAGAGTAATGACAACCAAGCGAGGTAATCGTATTGGTTTAATGACACTTGACGATCGATCTGGGCGTATGGAAGTGATGTTGTTCTCAGATGCACTAGATAAATATGCTGAATTGCTCGAAAAAGACAAAATAGTGGTCGTTTCTGGACAGGTCAGCTTTGATGACTTCAATGGTGGGCTTAAAATGTCCGCCCGCGAAGTTTTAGATTTAGGAAGCGCGCGCGAGAAATTTACTCGTGGGCTATCAATCTCTTTACTTGAACAGCAAATCGATGAGCGCTTTTATCAGCGTTTCACTGATATCCTAGCGCCACATAAAGCTGGGACCGTGCCGGTAAATATTTATTACCAGCGTGAAGATGCAAGAGCAAAACTAACGTTGGGTACAGAATGGCGTGTTACTCCTAATGACACACTGTTAGAAGAATTACAGCAGTTACTTGGTCAAGACCAGGTAGAACTCGAATTTAACTAATTGGGTCCTCGAATACTATTTTGAGGGCTGAATCGAAAAGGATTCATTGATGAGCTTAAACTTTCTTGAATTTGAAAAACCAATTGCAGAGCTAGAAGCTAAAATTGAAGCGTTACGTGATGTATCCCGCCATGGCGGTGATAGTGCAATTGATTTGGATAAAGAAATTGGACAACTAGAGAAGAAAAGCCTAGAGCTTAAAAAGAAGATCTTTAGTGACTTGGGTGCATGGCAAGTTGCGCAGCTAGCGCGTCACCCTCAACGTCCATATACGCTAGACTATCTTGAGCATGCGTTTACTGAGTTTGACGAGCTTGCTGGCGACCGAGCGTTTGCCGATGATAAAGCCATCGTGGGTGGCATGGCGCGACTTGATGGTCGTCCAGTGATGATTATTGGCCATCAAAAGGGTCGTGAGACGAAAGAAAAGGTACGCCGTAATTTTGGTATGCCGAAACCAGAAGGTTACCGTAAAGCACTTCGTTTGATGGAAATGGCTGAGCGTTTTCAAATGCCGATCATTACTTTCATCGATACGGCTGGTGCGTACCCTGGTGTTGGCGCGGAAGAGCGTGGGCAGTCTGAGGCTATCGCAAAAAACCTAAAGGTCATGTCAGGGCTGAGTGTTCCTATTATTTGTACTGTAGTAGGTGAAGGTGGTTCTGGTGGCGCACTAGCAATTGGTGTGGGTGATTACGTGAACATGCTTCAGTATTCTACGTACTCTGTGATATCTCCAGAAGGGTGTGCTTCTATTCTATGGCGTGATTCTGATAAAGCGCCACAAGCGGCGGAAGCGATGGGCTTAGTTGCCCCTCGTCTTAAAGAGCTCGAATTGATTGACGATATTATCGAAGAGCCGTTAGGCGGCGCACACCGCGATCCAATTCAAATGGCAGAGAATTTAAAAGAGACGTTGTTACGTCAGCTTGATGAATTAGAGCTGCTAGACCAAGAGACATTGCTTGATCGTCGTTACAAGCGTTTAATGAGTTATGGCTACTGCTAATCCTTGATAGGATTAGTATAATAAAGCGAGCATTGGCTCGCTTTATTTGTTTTTGGATATCCCTTTATGTCTCTTTATCAGCAGTTTTCAGACACGTTGTCTACGTCATTAGACACAGCCTCTAAGGTTATATTGGCTTTAAGTGGTGGGATGGACTCACGTGTGTTGCTGCGGTTATTGTCTATTTATTCTCGACAACATCCATACCGAGAGTGCCTTGCTGTGCATGTCCATCATGGCCTGAGTGAACATGCTGACGTTTGGCTTAGCGATTGTGAACGCTGGGCATCGGAAGAAGGGATAGCGTTTGTATCAAATAAGGTCACGCTTGAAATTGATTCCGGAAAAAGTATCGAGAAATTGGCCCGAGATGCACGTTATGGCGTATTGGAACAGTATATGGCGGTATCAGATATATTAATAACGGGGCAACACCTCGACGATCAAGCTGAGACCTTCATGTTGGCGCTTAAAAGGGGCAGTGGACCCAAAGGCTTATCGTCCATGGCTGAAGCTATGTCATGGGGAAAAGGGCATATCGTTCGACCGTTGATAACCGTCCCCCAGAGTGCCATTGCTGCGTATGCTGAAACCGAGGGGTTGCAATGGGTCAATGACGAAAGTAATGCCGATACGCGCTTTGACCGAAACTTTCTGCGTCATGACGTTATGCCTATCATTAATTCTCGCTGGCCAAATTTTGCCCATTCAGTTCATCGAAGCGCGCGCTTGTGTGCAAACCAAGAGTCATTACTTCATGAGATGTTATCGCCAGAGCTCGAAGCTCTGATCAATCCCTTGGGCGGTTTGTCTATATCCGATTTGCAAGCCGCGTCAGCGTTAAAGCGGGATTATCTGTTGAGACTCTGGCTTGAATCGCGTTCGGCTGCGCTACCGAGCGAGCGGCAGCTGCAGATATTGTGGCAAGAAGTCGCGTGTGCATGTCAAGATGCTAATCCAGAGTTACGCTTGGTCAAAGGCTCAGTAAGACGGTTTGATGGGCAGTTATATTGGGTTGATGAGAGGCCTGATATGTCCGCTGTTTCGATTAAGTGGACGCAACATGATGGGGAAGGTGTACCGAATGATAAATTGCAGTCTAATGAGGCGGTATCACCAGGTCAGCAATTACTACCAATGGCGCTAGATTTACCTGATGAATTAGGAACGTTGCGTCTAGCAAAAGCGTATGAAGCGTCCACAATGACGCTGAATAAGGCCCAGTTAACGTCAACAATGTACGTCAGGTTTAACCCTGAAGGGCTGAGCGCTCACCCTCATTCAAGAAATGGCTCCAGAAAACTTAAAAAACTGTATCAAGAATTGAGAATACCAAGCTGGCAACGAAGACGGCTGCCAATTTTAATGATGGACGGTGCGGTGGTTGCTGTTGCTAACTTATTTGTGGATCGAGATTTTTATGGTTCAGATTGTGAACTAATCTGGGACAAGTGACAGGCTTTCATGTCACAATCAACGCATAATAAATCGCCAGATCTGGCATGTTGACTGCAAAGATGTTGTTTTAATCTGGTTTATATGGAAGTAATGGAAGGTAATACAATGAATAAAGTCGTGATTGGTGCCGCACTTGTTGTTGGTCTGTTAAGTGGAACGGCTGTAGCGGCTGATGTCCAAGCCGGTAAAGCGAAAGCGGCGATTTGCGCTGCGTGTCATGGTGCGGACGGCATTGCTGTGATCCCAGGGTACCCAAACCTAAAAGGTCAAAATGAACAGTATCTAGCATCGTCGATCAAAGCCTATAAAAATAAAGAGCGAACAGGTGGTTTAGCGGTCGTGATGCAGGCACAAGCTTCTATGCTAAGTGATGAAGACATCGCCAATGTTGCGGCTTACTATGCAAGTATAAAGTAATTATTACAAAAAATTTTAACCTGAAGCCCGAAGATGTCCTTCGGGCTTTTTGTTTCTATTGATTGTTTTGATGCGCTACCAGATAATATCGATATAAAAGTGATGTAAGGGAACAACATGAAAAAAATTGAAGCGATTATCAAACCTTTTAAATTGGATGACGTGCGTGAAGCACTTGCTGAGGTGGGTATTACCGGAATGACCGTCTCTGAAGTAAAAGGCTTTGGTCGTCAGAAAGGGCATACTGAACTTTATCGTGGTGCTGAATACATGGTCGATTTCTTGCCTAAAGTGAAGCTGGAGATTGTGGTTTCTAGCGACGTTGCGGATCAATGTGTCGATACAATTATTGAGACGGCGCAGACAGGTAAAATCGGCGACGGAAAAATCTTTATTACCGACATCGAACGTGTCGTCCGTATTCGAACGGGTGAAGAAGACGAAGACGCGATTTAATCGCAATCGGCTAAACTATCAAAAGGAGTAGATATCTACTCCTTTTTTGTTTTTGGGAGGCGACGATAAATGAAACTTAAATGGTTTCTATGGGGCGGACTTGTCACGACAACGCTTGTCATAGCGAGTTTTCAATTGATCTTTACCACGCAAGTGACACCGGAGGTGACCTCTATTCATAGTGGTCATGTCGACACGGAGCTCAAGTGCTATCAGGGCGACGCTGATCAAGCCCTGGATCGTGCCGGTACCCTAAATGTATTAGTTTGGAACATCTACAAGCAAAACCGAGAGAATCTGTTTCCAGAGTTAGAAAAGCTTTCCACTGGAAAACAGCTGGCCTTGCTTCAAGAGGCTAATCTAGATCCGACGTTTATGGATTGGCTGAAAAAATCTAATTGGAATAGCAACCAAGTCAGCGCCTTCAAAGCCTTTGATGTTTCTGCTGGAGTCTTGAATTTAAGTACGGCCATGCCGTCTATCGCATGTGCTAATCTGCAAGTCGAGCCTTGGCTAAGGTTACCTAAATCGGGATTGTATGCAGAGTATGCCTTGAGTAATGGTGCTAAGTTGGTGACGGTGAACCTTCATTCCGTGAACTTTACTATTGGCACCGAGGAGTACATGGCACAACTTGAATCCTTCAAACAAGTATTGCTCACGCATCAAGGCCCGTTACTTATCGCTGGCGATTTTAATAGCTGGAGTGAAGAACGCTTGGGAGTGCTTCACCATGTATTAAAAAAATATGAGATTAAAGAGGTCATGTTTGCTGATGATAACCGTAAACGGTTTTTGAACGGGCTTCCTCTTGATCATATCTTTTATCGAGGTATGAAGTTAGTCTCCTCAGCATCGCCTCAGTCCACCGCTTCAGATCATAATCCATTGATTGCTGAGTTCGATATTCGATAAGGTTTTGATATTGATATTGATATTGATATTGATATTGAGAGATAAACGACAGATAAAAAAAGCGGCACAGTGGCCGCTTCTGATTAAATCCTAATGAAGGAAACCTATACGCTGGTTTTTGTCACGTCAACGTAGAGTTTTAGTTTTTGGCCTGGTTTCAGGTAACGCTGTTTATTCAGGCTATTCCATTTCATTACGTCATTGGTTCGGACATTAAACTTATGAGCGATGCCACTCACGGTGTCTCCCGATCGTACCGAATAAAAGACAGTGCGGATGATGGCTCCATTTGAACTGTCTTTCCATATCACTAACTCTTGGCCGATTTTTAGCGTGTCCTTTGGACCCATACCGTTCCATTTTGCTAGGGATTGGTGCGAGACTTTATTAGCCTTTGCAATTAACCATAGGCTATCGCCACTTTTCACTGTATGAGTCAGCTTATAGTTTCCACGAGAGGTCGATTGAGTCGCAGCAAGACGGTTTGAGGCGCTTAATGCATAAGTATCACTGTTTTTCGTCGAGGTCGGTACCAATAGGTATTGCCCAGCACGAATCGTGTTGTTTCTTAAGCCATTGGCATTTTGAATGACTTTGACTGTCGTCTCGTGTTTTTGAGCAATCACACCCAATGAATCACCCGATTGCACCTTGTAGCGAACCAGTCGCATGCCCTTGCCACGGTTTTTATCGAGCTCGGCTTTGAATTGGTCCACACTTGAAACGGGTAAAAGTAATGACTGTGGCCCTGCAGGCGCTGTTGCCCATTGATTATAGGCTGGGTTATAACCTTGCAACTCTTTCACTGAAATGCCGGCATATTTTGCAGCAATAGCAAGATCGAGCTGCTCTTCTGGGTCAATGAGTGTTAACGCAGGTTGGTTTGGAATCGCTGGAATGTCGAGACCGTACTTTTCTTGGTTCGCGATGACATCCGCAAGCGCGAGTAGTTTGGGTACATAACTACTGGTCTCTTTGGGTAAGTCGAGAGAGAAAAAGTCTGTCGGTTTGTTGAGCTTTCTATTTTTTCGGATCGCACTGTTAACACGGCCACCGCCACTATTGTAAGCTGCGATAGCGTGGTTCCAGTTGCCATCAAAACGGTTATTTAGCTGAGTGAGAAAATCCAATGCCGCACTTGTTGAGGCGCTCACATCGCGTCGACCATCGTACCAATAGGTCTGCTCTAGGCCAAAGGCTTTACCTGTTGCTGGGACAAACTGCCATAGACCTGCTGCGCTGCCATGTGAATAAGCAAAGGCGTCAAAAGAGCTCTCAACAACAGGGAGTAGCGCGAGTTCTAATGGTAAACCGCGAGCTTCAATTTCTTCTGTGATGAGATAAAGGAATGGCTGAGCACGCTGAGAAACTGTTTTTAGATGGCTTGGGTGTTTAATGTACCATTGGCGATAATAATCCACTTTTGCATGGTCAGGGATCGGCATTTCCAATTGCATCGCTATACGCTTCCACACATCTTTTTGTTCTTGTGGTGTGAGAGCTTTTGGCGCGGATGTAGAAGCATCAACAGAAACAGGTTTAGTTGTTGTGGTTTTTGCTGTTTCTGAAGGAGAGTTGGTGGGCTCTGTTGTGGAACTGCTCGAATCTGGCTGAGTCATTTGACATCCAGCCAGCAACAGGGCTAAGGCCCAACTGTATTTCTTATGCATGGTCTTTACTACAACCTCTTACTTGAACGGTCGTGCATAATACTAATACGGCTGGTGCCAACACAAGCACGAAAACGTTAAAATTCGTTTTTCCACTCACGCAATGCGGTAAAAGTAGACACAGGATCGTTGTTGATAGATCTATTTGCAACGGATTTCATGACTTCTTGTTGTTGAGTTCGTAAAAATGGGTTGATGCGTTTTTCAATCAAAATCGAGGTGGGTAACGTTGGGAGGCCTTGCACTCGTTTTTGGTTTGCTTGTTCTCGATAGTCGTGAAGAAAGTCATTATGGGGTTCGATGGCCATAGCAAAGGCGAGGTTGCTCAGTGTGTACTCATGGGTGCAATACACGTCGGTTTCTTCTGGTAGTAGCGTTAGCTTTTGCAAAGAATTAAACATTTGTGCGGGCGTACCTTCAAAAATGCGGCCGCACCCAGCAGAAAATAAAACATCACCGCAGAATAACTTCGCATCGCCTACGTACCCGATGTGATCTAGTGTATGTCCGGGTAAATCAAGAACCAAAAATTCCTCGCCAAATAACTGGATGCGATGCCCCTCCGACACTTGATGAGTTAGATGTAGGATATTCGGATTTTCTGGGCCAATGACCGTGAGGTTAGGGTATTTCGCGACAAGTGCTCCAATGCCGTTTACATGGTCCCAATGATGGTGAGTGACCAAAATGGTGGTTAGCTCTAGTTGATGCTGCTCTAAATATGCGATGACAGGTTCGGCATCTCCGGGATCGACAACAGCACACAACTTCTGGTTATTTTGAATCAGCCAGATGTAATTATCATTAAATGCGGGTATGCTTTTGATATGTAACATTGTTGTTTCTCCAATTCACTTTGAGAGAGAGCGCGAAAATATGAAGCCAGCACGCAGCAAGAAAAAAGTCGATCATCCTCATTCTTGGGAAGAACTTGCCAATGGTCAATGGGTTTCTGAATCCATTCAGACTCGTTTGGATGAATGGTGCCCGAAGCTTTTTGGTTATCATATGCTTAAGCTTGGTGGTTTAAGTTGCGAATTAACAAGCTGTAATTGCAATATACAACATCAAGTTAATTTAGACGCTAAAAATCCACTGCACAATATTATCGCTGATCGCTATGAACTGCCTTTTCTAGAAAAGAGCTTTGATGCTGTGATTCTGTCTCATCAGTTAGAATATAGCGAGGATCCTCATCGGCTTTTACGTGAGGTTGATCGAGTAATGATTGATGATGGCTACCTGATCATTACCGGCTTTAATCCCGTTAGTTTTACGGGGTTAGCGAGCTTAATGCCTTGGCGTCGAAACAACTTCCCGTGGAGTGGGCGCATGTTTACACCAAATCGAATTCGTGATTGGTTAAGCGTGTTGAACTATCAGGTTGTGCATGCCGATAGCTACGCCTTATTTCCTATGAAACGTAACCGAACCATGTGGACATGGTTAGAGAGCAGCATTGGAGATTGGGCGTCACCGATGGGGAGTTTATATTTTATCGTGGCGCGGAAACGGACGTATCCATTGAAGCCTATTAAGCCTCATTGGAACTTGAAAAAGAAGCTCACGCCGGTGAGCTTAAACTATCGAACAACAGATAAACGCAACACCAACTAGGCCCGTGCTCTCCGATTAGTGGTTAGCTTAGTGGTTAGCTTAGTGGTTAGCTTAGGGGGATGTTAGTCAGGTAACCGTCGTATTAGCTAGGTTGATAACCCACATCTTCTTCGCTTGGGTTTTCGGCGCCGTGTCTTGCAAGCTCGTCGCACATTTCATTTTCACGATGACCGGCGTGACCTTTAACCCAACGCCAATCGACAGAGTGGCGCGCTGTTTCTTCATCCAGTGCTTTCCAAAGATCCGCATTTTTTACTGGTTTTTTGTCTGCTGTCTTCCAGCCACGTTTTTTCCAATTATGGATCCACTGCGTAATACCTTGGCGCACATATTGGCTATCCGTGGTGAGGATGACATTGCAGGGCTCTTTTAGTGTCTTGAGCGCGACGATCGTCGCCATCATCTCCATACGGTTGTTGGTCGTTAGCTGGTAGCCCTTCGACAGTTTTTTTTCTGTTTGCTTATAGCGTAGTACGATGCCGTATCCACCAGGTCCCGGATTGCCTAAGCACGATCCATCAGTGAAAATTTCAACCTGTTTCGTCATGATTTGATACTATGTCGGTCTGTAACTTTATTAATATAGTCTGACATACAAAACATCATGAATACCAGCCTCAATTCAGAACAGCGTAGAATCATCGTACTCGATACCGAAACGACAGGTATGAACCGTGAAGGTGGCCCTCATTATCTCGGGCATCGGATCATTGAAATTGGTGCTGTCGAGATCATCAATCGAAAATTCACAGGTAGACATTTCCATGTTTACATTAAGCCCGATCGCCTTATCCAGACTGAAGCGATTGCGGTACACGGTATTACTGATGAGTTTTTATTAGATAAACCGGAATACAAGCAAATTCATGATGAGTTTCTCGAGTTTATCAAAGGCGCTGAGCTGGTGGCTCATAATGCCCCCTTCGATGTCGGCTTTATGGATCTTGAGTTTTCCATGGTTAATGCCAACGTTGGAAAAACGGAAGATTACTGCAAGATCACCGATACGCTGGCGATGGCCAAACGCATGGCGAACATGCCAGCAAGGAAAAACCTTGATTCGTTAGCAAAGCATTACACGATAGATACGTCAGCTCGTATCTTGCACGGCGCTTTACTCGATGCGGAGATCCTCGCCGACGTTTACTTAGCCATGACCGGTGGGCAGACCAATTTACAGTTTAATGCTGGACAATCTGGGGGGGCTGACTCAGAAATGATCAAAAGATTAACGACGGGACGAAAAGCGCTAAAGGTTTTGCAGGCAACGGCCGATGAAATAGAGGCGCATAATTCGCGTTTGGATATTGTAGAAAAAGGCGGTAACTGTTTGTGGCGCCAGTAGGAGAGAAACATGCAGAGGGTTTTTATCGCGTTTGGCCTGTGGCTAGTGCTGCTGGGGAGCGCCGTCGCCAGTGAGTCCTCGATGTCCTTTTTGGATAACCGGTTTCGAGTCGACGAAACCGTTGAGCAAATAACCTTTCTCGTTTATCGACAAGACAATTCACGCCCGGTCACCCTCGTTCGTCCTGATGGGAAAAAATATTACGCGTGGAAGCACCCTGACAATGTCAATTGGATTGAAGAACCCACCGCCGATATTATTACGGTTGAGCATCCAATGCCGGGTCCATGGCAAGCCATTGGTAAGGTTACCCCAAAAAATAATATTCAGTTAGTGTCAAAGCTAAGCCTAAAAGCGGAGACGTTACCTGAACGTTTGTATCAAGGTGAGAAGGTTAAATTTACCGCGCATCTATTGAGTGATGATCAGCCTTTGATTATCGAAAATATTCTCACGCACGTGAACCTAAAAGTAGTGATGACACGCTATCTCGAAGAGCAAGAAGCTCAAACGTCTGATACGCGCCCTATCCCTATTGTCATTGGTGAGTTTTTGGATAATGGGCAAGGGTTAGATGAGCGAGCGGGCGATGGGGTTTTTACGGTTACGTTACCCATTACAATTGAACCTGGAAAATACAATGTTCGTATTACGACCGGGAATGGTGTTTTTTTGCGAGCACTAGAACAGGAAGTGTTTGTGTACCCAACGCCGTTTACGACTCGGTTTGTTCAAGGCAATGTCAACTCGCCGCATGAAGTCGTGATGCGCGGCGAGCCTGCCACAATTCAAGCCGGAAGCTTAGCGGCGTCAATTGAACTTACGTCACCGAGCGATAGCGAACAGGTCGTTCAGGTTCAAGCGCAAGCGAATGAAATGATGCTCACTTCTTTGTTCACGGACCTCAATGAAATGGGAACCTATAAGTGGACCGGGCATGTTTATGCGAATGAGGCATCGACAGATCGAGAACTAGTATTCGACTTACCTGAGCGGTCTTTTAGTGTGGTTGGCGCGATTGATTTAGTGAAGGCTAAGGCGCTGCAAGAAGCGGCACGCAAGGCAAAGAAGAAAGCTGAGCAAGAAGCTCAAATTGCTCTGCATCGTGAAACGGTTCGGCAGCGCGCCATTATGGCGATTGTGATAGGCAACACCGTATTGTTGGTCATTGGTGGACTGATTTGGTGGCTGATAAGGCGCAAACGAGCGATAAAAGCCGTGACACCAGAAATGCAGTTAAAGATGCCAGGGTAAGGGAAGCCGTATCTCGATACGATTCTGCTTTATGGTAAAAGTGTTAGATGATTGCCGCGATGTGGGGATGTGCCAAAGATAAGCGTTGAAAACGGAATCATCTAATAAATGGCCTAACACGAGTCATGGCTAAATAATCCTGCCTTAAAAACAAAAAATGCCAACCGCAAAGGTTGGCATTTTTTAGTTTAACGCATGCACTGTCGTATCATATCAATAGTCGTTGTATCCTATTTACAGTCACGTTATAACAAGGTTACGCCACTTCCTCCATCGTCGGATAGACCGGCTTTGCTGCCAGCTCCTCAGGGGAGAAATCGTCGACATTGATGGTATACAGGCGGTGCGCTTCAGCGGTATGAAGTATGACGGCTTCTTCTTTGCTAATGAGCCCCTTCTCTAGACCGATTTCTGCAACCTCTCCAAGATTGGTAAATGGTCGGCGCTGTCCGAGCTCTTTACAGATTTTATTGAAAATAGGCTCTGCTTTTAACACCATCTCAAGCGCTTGTTCAATACGGCCTGCCGGGTTGAATTCGGTTGGTTCTAAGTATTGTCCGCGACCTAAGCGGCTACGTGCCCCTGACGGTGTTTGTAAGATTCGAGCAACTTGGCTATCAAGTTTATCTGATGGTGCTTGTCGTACGGTACCTAGTGGCATTACAACCCAACGCAACACACGCCCAATCATTCGGTTAGGGAAGTTAGCAAGGAAGTCATCAAGTGCTTGCTCCGTTTGTTTCAAGCTGTCTTGTAGACCCCAGTGCAAGAGAGGTAAATCTTCACTCTGACGGCCTTCGTTGTCAAAACGCTTGAGCGCAGCAGTGCTCAGGTAGAGCTGGCTTAAGATATCACCAAGACGCGCGGATAAACGTTCTTTGCGTTTTAGTGAACCACCCAGTACGGCCATTGAGACATCGGATAACAACGCTAGGTTAGCGCTGTAGCGATTGAGTTGCTGGTAATAACGCTTGGTCGCATCTTTATACGGTGCGTCTGAACCACGACCATCGGTGAGGCCGAGCCATAAACTGCGGACGAAGTTACTTACCGCAAACGAAACGTGACCGGCTAATGCCTTGTCAAACTCTGAGACTGCACTGTTGTCTGTTGAGTAAGCCGCTTCCATTTCTTTCAGTACGTAAGGGTGACAACGAATCGCACCTTGACCATAAATGATCATAGAGCGTGTAAGGATATTCGCGCCTTCGACCGTTATCGCAATGGGTGCGCCTTGATAACCACGGGCTAGGAAGTTCGACGGACCTAAGCAGATACCTTTACCGCCAACGATGTCCATGGCGTCAATAATGCATTGCTGTCCTCTGTGGGTGCAGTGATATTTGACGATGGCAGAAATAACCGAAGGCTTCTCGCCTAAATCAATGCCGGCTACTGTTAAACTGCTGGCCGCATCCATAACGTAGGTGTTACCAGCAATGCGAGCCAATGGCTCTTCAATGCCTTCCATATGACCAATCGGTTGTTTAAATTGTCGACGGATTCGAGCGTAAGCACCAGTCGCCAGTGCCGCCGTTTTTATACCGCCGGTCGAATTGGATGGTAGGGTAATTCCGCGCCCTACAGATAAACATTCAACCAGCATACGCCAGCCTTGTCCGGCCATTTTAGGGCCACCGATGATGAAATCGAGAGGAACGAATAGTGACTGTGCTCGTGTTGGACCATTTTGGAATGGCAAGTTCAGTGGGAAGTGGCGGTTACCAATTTCCACACCTTTTAAGTCGGTCGGTATTAGTGCACATGTAATGCCTAGGTCGGCTTTATCTCCGATTAGACCATCGGGGTCTCTAAGCTTAAATGCGAGCCCAAGCACTGTTGCGACAGGTGCAAGCGTGATGTAACGCTTGTTCCATGTCAGGCTCATACCGAGTACTTCTTTTCCTTCCCATTGGCCTTTGCAAACCACACCAAAGTCTGGAATGGACCCAGCATCAGATCCCGCTTCAGGGCTGGTGAGGGCAAAGCACGGAATTTCTTTACCAACAGCAAGCCTTGGAAGGTAATAATCTCTTTGTTCTTCTGTACCATAATGTTGAAGTAATTCACCGGGACCAAGCGAGTTTGGTACGCCGACGGTCGACGATAAAACACTCGAAACACCGGTGAGTTTTTGCAATACCAAAGACTGTGCATAGGCAGAAAACTGCAATCCGCCGTATTGTTTCTTGATGATCATCGCAAAGAACTTGTGATCTTTGAGGTATTGCCAGATCTCAGGAGGAAGGTCGGCAAGCTCGTGGGTGACTTGATAGTCATTCACCATTGCGCAGACTTCATTGACTGGGCCATCTAAGAATTCTTGCTCTTCTTTACTTAGCTTGGGCGCGCTGATTTGCTGCAGTTTTTGCCAGTTAGGCTTGCCTTTAAACAGCTCTGCTTCCCACCAGACTGTTCCTGCATCCAGTGCTTCTTTCTCTGTTTGAGACATCGCAGGCAAGACCTTTTTAAACACAGCGAGTGCTTTTGCTGAGATCAGAGATTGGCGCAGTGCAGGGATGCAAGTGATAGAGATGAGAACAACATAAACACTCCATGCGATGACACCAAAGGTGCCAAGTAGTGTTCCTATCGCCATTGCTGCAGTAACGAGTATAAGAGATTTTGCTAAGGATGAACGTTGATAAAAGCTAACGCAAACCGCTCCGAGCAAAATGACAGTAGAGAGCAAGATGTCCATGATGGTTCCTTTATCTGGTAGTGATGATGTTTTGATTGTTATCGTTATTGGGTTGTTATTGTTATCGTGGGTTTGACGGCTACACGTTAACTCGCGTTAAAGGTAAGAGGTCAAACCAGTTGGTAGTGTAGCCGAAATATTGCACAAATGTAAAATTTGAGGGTGTTTGTCATCACATAACTGGCAGAACGCAAAGTTTGCTCGCGAGAGAGAGGGGGGCAGTAAAAACAATAAAAAATTGATGATAGGAGGCGTATTGAGGGGGGCTAGCTATCGACAGCCTCTCTGATTTATAGGTACACTCAAGTTAATCGATTACTGCCGACCCTATCGGTGAAACAAAGAGAAGAGTCCTATGTACCAAGATCTGATTAAAAGTGAATTGAGCGAAGCCGCTGATGTCTTGAACCAATTTCTAAGTGATGACGATAACATTGCCAAAATTGAAGCGGCTGCGAAAATGATTGCGGCTTCATTTAAAGAAGACGGTAAGGTTTTGTCCTGTGGTAACGGAGGGTCTCATTGTGACGCCATGCATTTTGCGGAAGAGCTAACAGGGCGCTACAGAGAAAATAGACCGGGTTACGCGGGTATTGCGATTTCTGATGTTAGCCACTTATCGTGCGTGAGTAACGATTTTGGTTATGATTATGTTTTTTCGCGTTACGTCGAGGCGGTAGGGCGTAAAGGCGACGTGTTGTTTGGACTGTCTACCTCTGGTAACTCTGCGAACATCTTAAAAGCAATTGAAGCAGCAAAAGAAAAAGGCATGACGACCATCGCGCTAACAGGTAAAGATGGCGGAAAAATGGCGGGTTTAGCGGATATTGAAATTCGTGTACCGCACTTCGGTTACGCGGATCGTATTCAAGAAATACACATCAAGATCATCCATATTATTATTCAACTGATTGAAAAAGAGATGGAATAATCGAGTTAAGCGTCGTAGAAAATCGTTGTAGCGTCATCGCATCGTAGAATAAAGATTATGGAGAATAAGGGACGTAATGTGTGAATTGCTTGGCATGAGCGCCAATGTGCCAACTGACATCTGTTTTAGCTTTACAGGTTTGATTCAGAGAGGCGGCAATACGGGGCCTCATAAGGATGGATGGGGGATCACTTTCTATGAAGGAAAGGGGTTCCGCACGTTCAAAGATCCTAATCAAAGTTGTGATTCTCAGATCGCTGAGTTGGTGCAAAGTTACCCCATTAAAAGTCGGGCGGTCGTCAGTCATATTCGTCAAGCGAACCGTGGCCAGGTGAACTTAGAAAATACCCACCCATTTACGCGCGAGCTTTGGGGGCGGTATTGGACATTTGCGCACAATGGGCAGCTGAGCAACTATGATAGCTTAGCAATCGGGCGCCATAGACCCGTTGGTGAAACGGATAGTGAGCTATCATTTTGTTGGCTGCTAAACAAATTGGAAGCTCGCTTTCCAGAGCCACCTCAAGATATGATGGCCATGTTCCAGTATGTTGCTGAATGTTGCGATGAATTGCGTCAGTTTGGTGTCTATAACATGCTCTTAAGTGACGGTGAGTTTGTGATGACGTTCTGTACCAATCATTTGTATTGGATTACACGTAAAGCGCCATTTGGCCAAGCCACATTGCTGGATGAAGATGTCACGATTAACTTCCAAATGGAAACGATGTTGAACGATGTCGTATCGGTCGTAGCGACTCAGCCATTAACGGGTAATGAGACTTGGCACCGAATGAAGCCCGGTGAATTTAATCTATTTCACTTCGGTGAGCGGGTGCTGAGTAATTCTGATGATTTATCTGATGTGCCTCATGCCGCCGTAAAACCTGCGAGTCAGGCGCCAACAGAATCATTGTAATGATTTGTTTAAATATAAAAAAAGCGAGTGTTAGACACTCGCTTTTTTATGTTTACTATTTGGCTATTTATCGGCGTACCCTTGGGCACCGAGAGCTTGACCATCCAAAATAGCTTTGCTGCCATCCATGGAAAGCCTATCTTCAACAAACCATTTAACCACAAGTGGGTAGATCTGATGCTCTTGGACTTGAATACGTTGTTCTAGCAATTCCACAGTATCATTATCAAACACAGGCACTTTTGCTTGTAGGATGATTGGACCGCCATCTAATTTCTCAGTGACGAAGTGGATACTGGTTCCATGGTGTTCATCGCAGTTATCAATAGCACGTTGATGTGTGTGGAGACCCGGATATTTCGGCAACAATGAGGGATGAATATTGATCATCTTCCCCATATAGTGACGAACAAACTCACCACTCAAAATGCGCATGTAACCTGCTAAAACCAGTAAATCAGGGTGGTGCTTGTCAATGCGTCGCATTAGCTCTGCATCAAAGGCTTCTCGTGATTCACTTGCTTTTGGGTCAAGGAATTCAGCTTCGGCACCTGCATTTCTAGCACGTTCGAGAGCAAATGCTGACTCTTTATTAGAAAATACAGCACGAACTTTAGCGTTCGTGATTGAGCCTTCACAAGCATCAATAATTGCCTGTAAATTCGTGCCATTCCCTGAAACTAAAACAACGATATTCTTCATGAATTACTTGATCTCTACTTGCTCTTCGCCGGCTTCAGCTTGTGCAATCTCACCAATAACCCAAGCGTTCTCGCCTTCAGCTTGTAAAAGTGCAACTGCTGCGTCAGCTTGCTCTTTAGGAAGTGCGACAATTAGGCCCACACCACAGTTGAACGTACGATACATTTCGAATGTTTCAACGTTGCCTTTTTCTTGTAGCCAATTGAAAATTGCAGGCCATTCCCAGCTCTTGCCGTCGATGACTGCTTTAGTGCCTTCAGGAAGTACGCGAGGGATGTTTTCCCAGAAACCACCGCCTGTGATGTGAGAGATCGCATGGATATCATGCTCAGCAATCATTTTAAGCGCTGATTTGATGTAGATTTTCGTTGGTTCGAGTAGGTGCTCACCAATGGTGCGCTCACCGAGAACTTCATTTTTGTCTGCGCCAGATACTTCAAGTACCTTGCGAATCAAAGAGTAGCCGTTTGAGTGTGGGCCACTTGAACCAACAGCGATAAGGGCATTTCCTGCGGCAACTTTAGTTCCGTCAATAATGTCTGCTTTTTCAACAACGCCAACACAGAAACCAGCGACGTCGTAATCGTCACCTTCATACATGCCTGGCATTTCAGCAGTTTCACCACCAATCAGTGCACAACCAGCTTGAACACAACCTTCTGCAATACCAGATACAACATCCGCTGCTGTGTCGATATCTAGCTTACCTGTTGCGTAATAATCCAAGAAAAATAGTGGCTCACCACCTTGAACGATAAGATCGTTCACACACATTGCGACTAAATCGATGCCAATGGTGTCATGTTTTTTAAGGTCGAGTGCAAGACGTAGTTTTGTACCAACGCCGTCTGTACCTGATACGAGTACCGGCTCTTTGTATTTAGTTGGCAACTCACATAAAGCACCAAATCCACCGATGCCTCCCATTACTTCAGGGCGACGAGTGCGCTTAACCGCGCCTTTAATACGGTCAACTAATGCATTACCAGCATCAATGTCTACACCAGCGTCTTTATAGCTTAGGGAAGTGTTGTTTCCGCTCACGGGACAGTCCTCGATAAATAATTGGAAGTGAAAAGCGGCGCTATTCTAACAGGGGTTTATACAAAAAGGGAAACGTTTGCGTAAGAAAGTTTAAACTATTTTCTGTTCTCTTGTTTTGTAAGAAGGCAGAAGAATATCGCCGTTGTTTTGACTGGAAAAGGAGGGAAATGTCGAAACTCAACTGAAATAAAGGAACAAAGCATGTATAATTTTGTGGTTTTGTAAAAATTGCCGGAGTTGGACATGAAAGTTGTTGAAGTTAAACACCCTCTTGTGAAGCACAAACTAGGTTTGATGCGTGAAGGGGATATCAGCACAAAGCGTTTTCGTGAGCTTGCTACTGAAGTTGGTAGCTTATTAACTTATGAAGCGACAGCAGATTTTGAAACAGAGAAAGTGACCATCGATGGTTGGAACGGTCCTGTTGAAGTTGATCAAATTAAAGGCAAAAAGGTCACAGTAGTGCCAATCTTGCGTGCTGGTTTAGGCATGATGGATGGTGTACTTGAGCATATGCCAAGTGCTCGTATCAGTGTCGTTGGTATTTATCGCGACGAAGAAACACTAGAGCCAGTGCCTTACTTTAACAAATTGGCATCCAATATTGATGAGCGTATTGCTTTAGTTGTTGACCCAATGCTAGCAACGGGTGGCTCCATGATTGCCACCATCGACCTGCTAAAAGAGAAAGGCTGTAAGTCGATCAAAGTGTTGGTATTAGTGGCGGCGCCAGAAGGTATTGAAGCATTAGAAAAAGCGCACCCAGAGGTTGAGCTTTATACGGCGGCTATTGATGAGTGCTTGAACGATAAAGGTTATATTGTTCCAGGGCTTGGAGATGCAGGCGATAAGATTTTTGGTACTCAATAATCGATTGAATCCAGTATGAAAAAGGCTGACATTTGTCAGCCTTTTTACTTTTTACTGTGTTTGCGTTTTAGTCTTCGATCTGTGCATTGTCTACGACCTTGTTGTCACCTAGGTCATCAGGGAGGATAAGATTGAGAATAATCGCGACGATACCGCATAAGCTGACGCCCTGTAGGCTAAACTCGCCAATACCAAATGCCATTCCACCAATACCGAAAACTAATGTAATCGCCACAATGACAAGGTTGCGAGATTTATGTAGGTCAACGTTATTTTTAATCAAGGTATTCAAGCCTACTGTTGCGATAGAACCAAACAATAAGATCATGATGCCACCCATTACTGGAACAGGGATTGTTTGCAAAATCGCGCCTAGTTTGCCGACTAAAGCAAGAACAATGGCGGTGACCGCAGCCCAGGTCATGATTACAGGATTAAATGCTTTCGTTAGCATAACTGCACCTGTCACTTCGCTGTATGTCGTATTGGGTGGCGCGCCCATCATGGATGCGGCAATCGTTGCAATTCCGTCACCGGCAATGGTGCGATGCAAACCTGGCTTCTTGAGGTAGTCTTTGCCCGTTACGTTCGAGATCGCAAGCATATCCCCCACATGCTCAACGGCAGGTGCAATGGCGACGGGTAACATAAACAGTATCGCATTGATATTGAATTCTGGGGCTGTGAAGTTTGGCATGGATAACCAAGAAGCTTGCACGACAGGCGTGAAATCAACAACGCCGAAGAACAAGCTAGTAATATAGCCAGCAGAAATTCCGCTCACAATCGGTAGAAGCTTTAAAAAGCCTCGAGAGAAAACACTGACACCAATAGTGACGAGTAAAGAAATGCTCGAGATCCACAGCGCTGCATCAGAATCGATTAGCTGAATGCCACCATCGCCTGATTTGCCCAACGCCATATTGACAGCAACCGGTGCCAAACCCAAGCCGATGACCATAATGACAGGACCGACGACAACGGGTGGTAGTAGCTTGTGGATGATGGCGACACCACGCACCTTAATCAACACCCCCATTAGTACATAAACAACCCCTGCGGCCATTAGGCCACCCATAGTTGCTCCTACACCCCATGTTTGAACACCGAACATAATCGGCGCAATAAACGCAAAAGAAGAGGCGAGGAAAATAGGCACACTGCGTTTAGTCACGAGTTGGAATAATAAGGTACCGACACCCGCTCCGAAGAGGGCGACATTTGGGTCGAGTCCAGTCAATAAGGGGACAAGTACTAAGGAGCCAAATGCAACGAACAGCATTTGAGACCCTTGAAGGATAGTTTTCATGATATCAATTCCAGGCAAGTCATAAGCACACCTAACGGTCGTCAGGCAAACGCGCGAGATAGTACCATCTTGTAATCGATTACTTAATGATCTTAGTAAATAAAACCGGTTTATTGTTACAAATATCGCAATACTTGGCTTGACAACCTATTGCTAAAGCCCATTAGATTGCTTGTGCGTAATAATTTAACCAAACCTTGAAGCAGTCTGCTTGCTCCTACTCCCATGTTTGCTTATTATTCCGACTTATATCTTTGTTATTTAGGATTCCTATGCGTTATTTTGCTTGGTTGTTGGTTGGACTGTGTTCATTACCAGCGTATGCGTTGACTAAAGTTGATGTTTATTCAACTCAAATAGTGGTTAACACTGAAGAGCCAAATGCCGATGAGATCGCTCGTCAGCAAGGAATGCTAGAGGTGTTGGTGCGTGCGAGTGGTGATGTCAATATTGCTTCAAACGCCGTGGTGAAAAAGGCACTGAGTAAGAACTCTCGCTATATTTCTCAACTGGGTTACACCCAAGTAGAAGGTAAGCAGGCGTTGAGCATGAAGTTTAATAGCACTCAAATTGGTGTGTTACTTCAACAAGCGGATTCAGCAATGTGGCCTGCTGAACGCAGTAATATTATGGTCTGGCTAGTGGAAGACAACGGCTATGATCGATCAATAGCGTGGGAACATACTAACTCTCAAACGGCGCAGCAATTACGTGACGAAGCGAAAAAACGTGGCTTACCACTGACTTTTCCTGTCGGTGATTTTGACGATATGACGGGCATTCAAACCACAGATTTGTGGGGAGGATTTGTTGGCGCTATTGGACAAGCAACGCAACGTTATCCCGTTGATGCCGTTATGGTTATTAAAGCGAACGGAAAGCAGTTACGTTGGTCGCTTTATGACCAAAGTCCCGCCAGTATGGGAAATACGCAAGTCGCGCCAATAACAGGCGGAGCGTCGGGTGAGCTATCGGCCCAAAGCTTGATTGCTCAGGTGAGTGATTACTACGCATCTAAAAACACTACCCTTGTGAGTGGTGATAGTGCCGGCTCCGTGACGGTGTCCTTTACGGGGATGACAAGCGCCGATGCCTTTTTTACTTTAGAGCGAGCGCTAGGTCGATTAGCGTCAACAGCAAAAGTTGACGTTGCCGAAATCCGCGGTGAAACGGTGATTGTACGAATTGCGTTGTTGGGGTCGATTGATTCTTTTGAGCAAGAAGTATTGAAGCTTGGTTTGGTCAAAAAAGTGGAAGTGATTGAAGAAGTGCCAAACTCAGTAGATGAAAGCACCTTAGTCAACGACAAGGTTGTCGGCGCTCTGGATGAGGTCGAAAACAGTAATGCGACATCTCAAGCCGTGTCACCTCAAATCTCTGAAAACACAGCTACGAGTGCAGAGGCCGCCAGTGCGTCTGATATTGGCGCTGCGGTCAGCGATGTATCTCAACCCGAATTGCTCCCTGCAGACAATGCTGTCACCGAAAAAACCGCCTCAGGCCTTATCGATAAACCGAAACTGGCATTTGAATGGCTGTACTAATTCTATTGCAATAATCAAATAACAGACATAAAAAAGGAGGCTTAGCCTCCTTTTTTATGTCTGTTATTTATATTTAACGGCTTATTTTTCTTCGAATTTTTCCTTTTCTTTTTTCTCGACACTGGATAAGCGAGGTAGCTTTAGCCCCATGTCTTTGCCTTTTAGTCGGGCATAGAGTGTATTGCCGATAAATGCCAATGTGGTCAGTATGAGTTCAACGGCGGCTAGCCATCGCTCACCCTCATCGGTATACAGCAGCGTAAAAGCGTGCAGAAAATACAGCATGAGCACAAAGTTTGCCCAAGCGTGCGTATACGGCTTGCCTGCTAAAATACCGGGTAACGGCAACAAAAGAGGTATCGCCCAAGCGATGGTAATGGTTAGAGCGCTGATGTGTGGATGCGGTGAGAGTGTGCTGTGCCATAAGATAACCCAGGTTAGTAGGGCTAGGTTTGAAAGTAGGGCAAAGTATCGAGCGTACTGAGTATTCGGTTGCAAGCGAGTCATATCCATTATGATTGTTTGAGTTGTTGTGCCGTCTTTGCCAATCGCTTTCCAAGTGTCATGGCAAGAGCGGCCTCGTCAGGGGTTAATTGATTACTGTCGTTGGCAACGTGCGATGCGCCATAAGGCGTTCCCCCTGACGTAGTCGTATGCAGCGCTGGTTCGCTATAAGGAATACCCATCACCATCATGCCATGGTGAAGCAGCGGTAACATCATTGACTGTTGTACGGTTTCTTGCCCCCCGTGAAGGCTTGATGATGAGGTAAATACGCAAGCGGGTTTATCGATCAGTGATCCATTAATCCACAATCCTGTGGTTTGATCCCAAAAGTGCTTAAGTGGCGCTGCCATATTACCAAACCAAACCGGACTGCCCATGGCAAGTCCGTCGCAGTTTTTTAAGTCCGTTAATGTTGCATAAGCGTCAGAGGACTCGGCTGCAAGTGGGTCTAATTCAGCGACGGTTCTTAATACGGCCTCACAACCCTGAACGCTCTCGATACCACGGGCGATTGATCTTGCCAGGTTTTGAGTACTGCCGTGACGGCTGTAATACAGCACTAAAATTTTGCACGTCACTACAAAATCTCGAGAACTTGTTCTGGCGGACGACCATGTTTTGCTTTGCCATTACTGACGACAATTGGTCGCTCAATCAGCTTTGGATTGTCGAACATGGCTTGGAATAGGTGGTCGTCAGTCAATGCCGGATCTGCCAGATTTAGTGTTTTGTAGATGTCTTCTTTGGTGCGCATCATCGCACGCACGCTTTCAACTTCAAGTTGTGTGAACAATGTTTTGAGTGTCTCTTTGCTAGGCGGCGTATCCAAGTATTTAACCACATCCACTTCGATGCCTTGTTCTTCCAATAGGGCGAGAGTCTGGCGGCTTTTAGAGCAGCGTGGGTTATGGTAGATAGTGACTGACATATTAATTCCTTATTATTGTAGTGCCATGAACCGATCACGCTGAACCAACAGTTGATCAATTCGTGCGTCATAGCGGGCTTGTTTTAAACTTCCTAAGGTGGCGAGCTGGCTGGCTTGTGAATACAGCTGAATCGATTTATCCCATTGGGCATTGAGCGCCATGATCTCAGCTCTTGCGGCAAGGTCACCATCGCTGTTACTGAGCTTGATATTCGCCTCAGATAGTAAGTGCCACCCATTAGTATCATCCGGGTGTTCGTGCGTATAGCGCTGTAGAACCTGAACCGTTTTATCAAGTTGCTGGCTTGCCAATAATGCGTTGGCATAGTTGAGGGTAATCACAGGGTTATTTGGCTTAGTTTTTAATGCTTTTTCCATTAATTGCACCGCTTTTTCTGGTTTCCCTTGGGCGATGTAAAGATCAGAGGTCGCATCAAGATAAAAATTATCATTGGGTCTTGAGCGAAGAAGCTTGGTTAAAATTGCTTCAGACTTGTCGAGTTGATTATTGTCCAAATAAACCAACGCCTTCCCGTATTCAAAAGAATCTTTAATCGCGGGATCGGCTTTCTTAGCTGTGCGCTGGAACCAATCTAGTGCCGAGTTCTGTTTGATATTGGCATAGCGAGCGACGACTCTTGCTCTTGCTAAGTGGTAGTCAATTGAAGGCAGTACACGTAATGGTGGATAGTTTTGAGCGCGTGCGCGAGTGTCCGTGATACGGTCTTCTGGTAATGGGTGAGTCAGCAGCATTGGTGGCGGTTTACTTGCGTAGCGATAATCATCGGCAAGTCGGCCAAAGAAACGAGGCATGTCATTCACATCAAACTTGGCTCGGGCCAAGGTGGCAATACCAAATCGGTCGGCTTCTTTTTCGTTACTTCGTGTGTAGTTAATCGATGCCTGCATTGAACCCGCAGTGGTTGCTGTCAACGCCGCCATTCCAGCTTGTGGCGCGGCAATGGCCAGCAGCAATGACCCGACGAGCGCTGCCACGGTTGCAGGTGAGCGTCGTGCCTCGTCTTCCATTCGACGTGCTAAGTGTCGTTGGGTGACGTGGGCAATTTCGTGAGCCATAACGGAGGCAAGTTCACTCTCACTGTGAGCGTGAAGAAATAATCCGGTATGTAAGGCAACATGACCGCCAAAGAAAGCAAAAGCGTTAATATTGCGATCGCGAATCATAAAGAAGGTGAACGGTGTCTTTACATCATTGGCACTCGAAACCAGTCGGTGGCCGATAGAATTAACATACTCATTCATCACCGGGTCATTGACGACAGGCGAACTTGCTCGAATCATTCGCATATAAGCATCACCATAGATAATCTCTTGATCTATGGTTAGAGTTGCGCCTGCTGCCGTCCCGATTTCAGGAAGATCAGCTTCGGCAATAGCAATGTTCGGCACGCTTAGCGCGGTGGCGACACATAGGCAAATTAGAGAACGAGCGCGTTTTATCATACTGACTAAGGTAACTCCTGTGATTTGGTAGTTTTGACCATGGTTATCAAGCTTGGTTTCCTACCTTATTCCATATTTGTTTTATTTTTGCATACGATCTACGGATAAGAAAGTACTTAGGTGGTTCGAACAACGTAACTTTGGACTGCGACAGCAATGTATTAGGCGTCTATCGCTTGTAACACATACTGTTTGGG
The DNA here is from genome assembly GCF_053544015.1 of Vibrio sp. E150_011. Classification (NCBI taxonomy): domain Bacteria; kingdom Pseudomonadati; phylum Pseudomonadota; class Gammaproteobacteria; order Vibrionales; family Vibrionaceae; genus Vibrio; species Vibrio sp. E150_011. Next base: position 12,892 of record NZ_JBHFOL010000010.1, on the reverse strand, counting down.
AAAGAAATGAAAAGCAATGTACAATAGCACGCTAGACTTAAGGTGTTACTATAGACGCACCTTATTGAAACGCTTAGTAAATGAATGTCGATAAAAAGCTTAGATCTAACACAAGAGCGTTGCCCAATGTCTCTTTTACGAGTGAAACGCTCTTATATGCCATTGGTAAACGGTGAACAATTATGCATCCAGTTAACCGATGAGAGTTCAGTGAGAGATATTCTTAATTACCTTAAGGTACAAAACGCAAACGTTCATTGCCAGACGGCAGCAGGCGTTACCACACTTACGATCAGTAAACAGGAAGATTAGTAGATGCTAGATATGATTCGTCATTGGTACAAACGGCGCTTTTCTGACCCAGAGGCGGTTAGCCTTGTCGTGATATTGTTGTTTGGATTCATCACTATCTACTTCTTTGGTTATTTGATCGCTCCCTTACTGGTTGCGATTGTGCTCGCTTATTTGCTTGAGTGGCCCGTCAGCCAGTTATGCCGGATGGGACTCCCACGATCGGTGTCAGTGATTGGCGTGATCTTGTTGTTTATTAGCCTGATGTTGATGGCTATTTTTGGTTTAGTCCCTACCATTTGGAACCAAGTTGGCAACCTGATCAACGACATACCTAATATGTATGCGGGGATGCAAAACTTCGTCGTCGATATCCCTAAGCGTTATCCAGACCTTGCTGAAATCCACCTTGTTGAGTCCGTAATGGTTAACCTTAAGAATAAGGTATTACTGTTGGGTGAAAATGTTGTGAAGGGGTCGCTTGCATCATTAGTCAGCCTGGCGGCACTTGCTGTTTATCTTATCCTCGTGCCGCTTTTAGTGTTCTTCTTACTGAAAGACAAAGAAGAGATGGTCGATATGGCGAGCGGTGTTTTGCCACGTAATCGTCGCCTAGCGAATGAAGTATGGCTCGAGATGAATCAACAGATTTCAAATTATATTCGAGGCAAGGTACTGGAAATACTCATTGTTGGTACCGTGAGTTACATTACATTCGCGATCTTGGATTTGCGCTACGCCGTCTTGCTTGCGGTATTGGTTGGTTTTTCTGTGCTTATTCCTTACATCGGAGCTGCCGCGGTGACGGTGCCCGTTGCGATGGTGGGATTATTTCAGTGGGGGCTTGCTCCACCGTTTTATTGGTTGCTACTTGCCTACGGAATTATCCAGGCATTGGATGGCAACGTATTAGTGCCGGTGTTGTTTTCAGAAGCGGTGAATTTACACCCTGTCGCCATTATTGTGGCAGTGCTTGTTTTTGGTGGGCTCTGGGGCTTTTGGGGGGTGTTTTTCGCTATCCCACTTGCAACATTAGTCAAAGCTGTGTGGAATGCGCTTCCAAGTAAAGAAGAACCTAATCAAGCCGCTTAGCAATGCTAACCTAGCAATGCTTACTTGGATATTGAGTATAAAAAAGCCTCGCAATAGCGAGGCTTTATTTTGTTGGTGTGACCCGCTCTAAATAAGGTCGATGCTATTTTAGCGTCGAAAGTGAGCCTTAAGCATTTTCTTCTAGGTACGCCAAAACCACGTCATGATGGGTCTTTGTTTTGAACTTGTTGAAGACATGCTCAATAACACCATTTTCATCAATCAAGAAACTGATGCGATGCAAGCCGTCGTAGACCTTACCCATGAACTTCTTTTCTCCCCAGACGCCAAACTGGTCTGCAGCGACATGCTCTTCATCGGATAATAGGGTGAAGTTTAGGTTATCGCGTTCAATAAATTTACCTAAACGTTTTACTGGGTCGATGCTAGCGCCAAGCACAACGACATTGTGTTCCGCGAGTTGAGATTGGATGTCACGCAAACCTTGTGCTTGAACGGTACAGCCAGGGGTCATTGCCTTAGGGTAGAAGTAAAAGAGAATTTTCTTACCCTTAAAATCGCCTAATGAAACAGTTTTTCCGTCTTGATCGAGTAAACTGAAGTTGGGTGCTGGTGAGCCAGCTGTCAACGTATTCATGTTGATTCCTTTGAAGTGATGGTTTCTATTTATTAGTGATGAGCTTTTTGTCAGTGGTGAACTTTTTATATACGGTGAATTCTATTTTTATGACCAATTAGCGCAACCGTATCGCTGATTAAGCAGCCGTGTGAGCACAGACGCTGTGAGCATTGATGCGGTGAGTAAGAGGTGTATATATGCGTTTCGTATTCATCGAATTTGTGGCTACTCAACGCATTATTTTAGACCAATCGACTGAGCGCTTTATTGTTTATTTGTGCTGATGAAGTTGAGTGAGCCTTTTACTGAAAGGGTTTGGCATAGCGCTTCAAATTCTTCTTGTAATTGCATTAAATTGCAGTTTTCTTCAACATTGGCACTGAGTGCGATTTGGAACTGATCAATGTCGGTGCCAGCACGTTCTTTGACAATAGTCTGTGCACTCAATGAAGCGAGGCCGATATCCTTGTCTGCAAAAAACTGTGTGAATTGCTCTGTAAGGCCGACACGGTCTTCCGATTCAACAAAGACCTCTACAGTGTATTGATTGGTCAGGTGGTCATGTCTTGACGTGCGTTTCATCATGGTGATGAGGTCGTGTTCTTGACCAAGCAGCGGTAGTGTTGTCTCGACACGTGTAATATAACTACTCGTACCAGAAATCAGCATAATGAGGGTGAATTCATTACCGAACATGGCGATACGGCTATCAACAATGTTGCATCCTGATTGAGTGACAAGGTGCACAAGTTCATTGCATATCCCTGGCCGATCGGTACCAACGGCGGTAATCACTAAATATTGATTCATAACGTCACTTCTATTCCCTGTTTGTTGATATGGTAGCACAACTCAAATTAAAGCTCTTGTAGTAGCCGTGATGGAATTGGCGTAAATCTTTCAATATCGACGTATTTTGCGTGACATATTTGACGATTGTTTGACACCAAATTATACCAAAAGCGCATCTTACACGTGCCTCATATCTGAAATCTGAAATTAATCATTCACTTCTTTGTGGGAACTGTTTTTAATCTCTTGTGTTTATCAATATCATTACAGTACCATGCAAGAAGTATCAATTTAGGGAGATAGCCATGTTTTCAGGAAGTATTGTTGCATTAATAACCCCATTCACTCCAGATGGTGAAGTGGACTTTGTTAGCTTAAAGAAGCTAGTCGACTTTCACGTTGACGCAGGTACCGACGGTATCGTTGCGGTTGGTACTACGGGTGAGTCTGCAACATTAACTGTAGAAGAACATGTCAAGGTTGTCGCTAAGACGGTTGAATTCGCAGCGGGCCGAGTCCCTATCATTGCGGGTACGGGAGCAAACGCGACACATGAAGCCATCACGTTTAGCCGCTTGCTAAATAACGTGGGTATTGCAGGTTGTTTGAGTGTTACGCCGTATTACAATAAGCCGACTCAAGAAGGTCTATATCAGCATTACAAAGCGATTGCTGAAGAAAGTGACATTCCACAGATTCTCTACAACGTCCCAGGGCGTACTGGCGTCGATCTTTTGCCTGAAACGGTAGCAAGATTATCTAAGATCCCAGGCATTGTTGCATTGAAGGATGCGACAGGTGATTTATCTCGTATTCAAATTCATCGTGAACTTTGTGGCGAAGATTTTATCTTACTAAGTGGTGATGATTCGTCAGGGTTGGATTTTGTCCAACAAGGCGGTAAAGGGGTTATCTCTGTCACTAATAACATTGCAGCGGCTGACATGGCTAAAATGATGAAACTCGCCTTAGCGGGTCAGTTTGAAGAAGCGCATCAAATTAACCAGCGCCTAATGACACTGCATAAAAACTTGTTTGTAGAATCGAGCCCTATCCCAGTTAAATGGGCTGCTCACAAAATGGGTTTAATTGAAGAAGGCAACCTGCGTCTGCCGTTAACAGAGTTGTCAGAGCAAGCCAAACCTATTGTTGCCCAAGCAATGTCGGAAGCTTGCATCTACTAAAATAGAATAAATAAGAGGAGCGTAAGGTTCCTCTTTTAAGGGAGTCTCAATGAAATTTTCTCGTCAGCTAACAGTGTCTTCGTTAGCTGTTATGGTATTAGCCGCTTGTTCAAGCGATCCTAACACTCGCCGTGAAGCTAAAGATGATTTCAATTATCTAGATGCGCCAGCGCTTCAAAGCTGGCAGCTTGCCGAAGGCGCAACCCCTCAGTTTTATCCCAATTATGAAATCCCTAAAGGTGACTATAAAGGTGGGGTTGGACGCGAGGTTGATATTCGTCCACCACAGCAAGTATTGGAACTGATCCCTGGAGCTCGTGTTGAACGTCAAGGCTCTGAAGTGACCCTTTGGCTCTTAAAGCAAGATGAGATGGATAAGGTCTGGGCAACGGTTCAAAAAATGCTGACTGAGATCGATGTGAAACCACTCAAAGAAACCAATGACCTTATCGAAACGGATTGGGTGACATGGGTGTCGGCGGATGAAGATGTTGAAATAGGCAGCCGCTACGAAATCACACGCTTTGAAGCCAATCGTCGCTTTGGATTCAAAATGAAGCTCATTGACTGGCGGGAGGCGAATACGGTTAAACCGGTGACGCGTACGAACGAGGAGCGCTATAACACGCTAATGACCAATCTCGTCACGGCCCGCTACGATCGCGACTTAAGAGAAGAAGCCGCCCTAAAAGCGCAACAACTGGTCAAGTCGATCCCGATTAGTATGGGGACAGATAGAAGCGGTTTACCGGTTATTATTGCCCGTACACCTTACAACGTGATGTGGCAAGAAGTGCCAGAATTGCTTCCAAGAATGGGCTTTACCATTGATTCAAGAAATCAATCACAAGGTACCGCAAAAGCTAAATATGCATCACCTGATGATGATTTTTGGAACGATGTGGGTCTGAAACCGATTGACTTGGAGCCTGGGGAATACACATTCCTGTTCGGGGATTTAGGGAACCGTACCTCAATCAATGTTACCGATAAAGATGGTAAACCGGTCAATGAAAATCTTCTGCGATCACTTGAGCCATTGATATCAACGGTGATACAACAAGGTAAAAACAACAAATAATTAAAAAGGACCTTTATGGTCCTTTTTACTTTTTCTTTGTCTCGTCATATTTTTTCTTGTCCAGTTCATTCAACCTGTCCAGCTCATACTTTCGTTTCTTAGCGGGGTTTTGTTGTTGGTCGAATTTCATATGGGCCGTGTATTTCAAGGCTGCAATGTTGCCAAATACCACGGCGAGTACAACAATAATGATGACCCAAGGATTAAATAACCACTCAATCATATTTTGTTCTCACTTGCTGATGTTAAGGATGTATTGATTGTAGATGTTATTCAGCTCGGAGAGTATGGTATTTCGTCCCAAAATCGCGGATTGCTCTATTGCGCGATGCAGTTGTTCAAGGCTTAATGCGGCGAGCATGCTTTGAGAAGCTTTTTGGTGACTGATATGCCAAGGCTCAAAGGCAACCCCGTTTACTAAATCTTGTTGATAAGGTAAGAAGAAGCCTGATGCAGGAAGGTGGGCTTTAAGCCACTGATAGAATGCTGATTGATGGCCGTCTATATACTCCCATGGCTCTAGCTTTAAAGGGGTATTTTCAGGAAGGGAGTTACCCGCATATACGTCGAAATCTGTCCCCCAATGGTGGCGACTCGCGCCTGGGAGTGCGCTCCATTTCAATATGGCATATACCTTTTCTTTCTCTGTTAATTGTTCTGAAATGAGAGGAATGCCATGACTGTCCAGAATTGGTTGCTTTCCCGTCATTTTATTGTTCCAAATAGTCAGTTGACGTTCGAAACTTCGGTAGCCACTGGCAATGTATAAAACAAAGCCAGCGTCTGATGCCGCTTGTGTTAATCCGTTTAAGTCTTCTTGGACATTCGGGTGGACTTGAAAAAAGCGTTGCCCAATTTGTAACTCAGTTAACACCGTTTCATCTTGTCCCACAAGCGACAGGTTTGTCATAACTACTTACCTAATAAGTTGATGAGGGTATGCTCATACATATCCGTTAGCTTTTCTAAATCCGCGACATTGACACACTCATTGACCTTATGGATGGTGGCGTTAACAGGACCTAGTTCAACAACTTGTGCCCCCATTTTGGCAATGAATCGTCCATCGGATGTCCCACCAGTCGTCAGCAGTTGTGGTTTTTGTTCATTGACTGTGGCAACAGCATCGACAACCGCCGTTAACAAGTTACCGGTATCGGTAAGGAATGGCTGCCCGCTTAATGTCCATTGTAAATCGTAGTCTAGCCCATGTAGGTCAAGAGTAGAGTGGACGCGTCGTTTGATATCGTCATCGGTAAGTTCTGTGCTAAAGCGGAAATTAAATTGCACATTAAACTCCCCTGGTATCACATTACTCGCACCAGTTCCCGCATGGAGATTGGGGATCTGGAAGCTAGTCGGAGGGAAGTAGTCATTACCATCATCCCACTTTGTCGCCGCCAGTTCAGCAAGTGCTGTTAGCGACTGGTGAATGGGGTTACGTGCAAGTTGTGGATAGGCCACGTGCCCTTGGATACCTTTGATGCAGAGATCGCCAGTAATAGAGCCTCTACGCCCATTCTTGACCACATCACCGACATGATCGGTACTGGATGGCTCACCCACGATACACATGTCAATAATTTCATTACGTGCCATCAAGGTATCAACGACGCGAGTCGTACCATTGATAAATGGGCCCTCTTCATCTGATGTAATGAGAAAGGCAATCGAACCATCATGATTAGGATTATTTTTAACAAATCGCTCCACTGCCACGACCATGCAGGCCAGTGAGCCTTTCATGTCGGCTGCGCCACGACCATGCAGGTGTCCATCTATAATGGTCGGTTCGAACGGGGGCGTATGCCATTGTTCAATAGGGCCTGCAGGTACTACGTCGGTATGACCAGCAAAAGCAAACAATGGGGCACTGTTGCCACGGCGAGCCCAAAAGTTGGTAGTGTCATCAAATACCATGATTTCAATTTCAAACCCGAGTGCTTCGAGTCTCTCAATCATTACTTTTTGGCAATCTGCGTCTTCTGGTGTTACTGATTGGCGGCTAATTAAGTCTTTTGCTAGTGCCAAAACGGGGCTGTCTGTCATCCTTGAGGATCCTTGTCTCTTAATTTTAAAATTGAATCGATTTAAAGATTGAAAATCTGTTGGTATTGTTCGGCTTTAAAACCAATGTGATACTGCCCATCGATACTAAGAATAGGGCGTTTAATCATGGCTGGCTGTTCAACAAGAAGCGCAACCACATTGTCTGCATTAAGCTGTTCTTTTTGCTCTGCAGATAACTGGCGGTAGGTGGTACCGCGCTTGTTGAGGACTAACTCCCAACCAAGTTGCTCACAGAAGTCGTTGATAAGTTCTGGTGTCACGCCTTGTTTTCGATAGTCATGAAAACTGAATTCAAGGTTGTTGGCGTCCAGCCATTTCTTGGCTTTCTTAATCGTGTCGCAATTTGGAATGCCAAACATAGTTATCGACATAGTGTTTTCCTTTGAGCGCTGAGGATCCCTCTGAGGGGATTAATGTTATGGTTCCCAGCATCCTACCAAGAAGTCTCTTGAGAGACAAAGCCTGTCAATAGCCATTGAAGACTTCCGTTTGTTCGCCACCTGAATACGAGTACAAATCAACGCATATCGGAGCGAAGTTCTAAAGACTCGTTACAAATTGAAGATCATTGAAACAGAAAGGATTATCGAGAACTTGATCAAGCGCAACACGATTGTGGTGAAATTCAATATATTGGATATGCACATAAATAGGAGGTGTCAATGGAACTGAGTCCTGTATTTGCACGTCGTCTCTATCTTGCTCTGCTCGTTGAAAGCTTAGACAGACCGAATGTGCCAAAACTGATTGAACGAACGGGCTGGCCTCGTCGCACCATACAAGATGTTATTAAAGCGCTACCCGGTATCGGTATTGAACTGATGTTTGTTCAAGATGGGCGCAGACACAACGATGGTTATTACCAGTTATCTGACTGGGGACCGTTTGATAGCCAATGGGTTGTACAACGTAAAATGGATATTGAATCTACTTTGGGCGTGTAACCATTTATTGGCGATTGAATGCGAATGAAATATCAATTGTGTATGAGTGAATAAAAATACAGCCAGGGTGTAGACTCTGGCTTTATTTTTGACAGTAATAAGCGGAACCGTACAAGGTTACTGATGTCTGAAAGTCAACCGGGGAAAGGAGCATCACCGTATTCGCGCCGATGATGGAGGCGTTACTTTTCATGTCATTCATCGCCCCTCTGACCATGGCGCTATTGGTGAAAAACAAAAAGCTGTACCAATGCCCCTCCGATCCGGTTACTTCGCCTTTCCATTCGCAGTGCTCCATGTCAAGCCCGTGATCAAAACGTAACACCACACTTTCAGATTGTGCGGATAGGTGATGAGTGGGTGATACACACCCCGCTAAAGCACTCATTGTAATAACCGCACCGACTATCAATAGTGGCCTATAGATAGAAAGCATACGCCAAGAAACCGATCCAACTGATGGCAAGTAAACCCCAAGGCAGCATTGAGCTGGTGGGAGAGGTTTGAGTGTGCGTAACTGAGGGTTCGTTGTTAGCGTCAAGCTCTGTCAGAACCGGCTTGAGTTTTTCTCTTCTTTGTTTCTTTTGGGCTTTGTCTGCTTGTCGTTTTTTTTCTTTTTGCTGCTTTTTGTAGAGAGCAATCCCTTTTTCAATACCTTGCGCGACGATGCGGGTTTGCTCTTTGGTTTGCCCTGGCTTTTGTGTCGATTTTGCAATTCGCATTGCTTCTTGTTGAGTTTCTATCGAAGGGGTGGGTTGTGGGTTTTTCATAACTTACTCGCCAATACGTTTTCTTTATTTTATCACAATGTTGTGCTGGATCTTGAATACTCCTGTAGTCAGCTCAATATATTGTGATAAGCACCCAGCAGAGAAATAAATATGCGTTATGCATTAGAACGATACGATAAAGACGGCTTTTTGAAAGCCCCCGTTTGGTTATGGCTAGGATGGCTTTTTCTGACTCGAGCATGGGTGGTATTTATTGTCGCTGGCGCAAGCAGAAATGACGGGGTCACGATTTTGGAGTATGTCTACCCGGATCAAAAAATGCTCTATCTAGGGTTGGCTATGGGGCTGCCCATTGTTGTATCTATGTGGTTAATTGGTTTAAGAAAACCAGAGACAAAAAAAATTAATCGCATGGTCAATTACTGTAAGCCAATCACGCTCATTGTCGTTATTGGGCAGTTGATACAAACCATTTACCTTGTTAATTTACAACACTGGGGATTTAGCTGGGCCAATGCGATTACGTTGGTGTTACTACTCTGGTTTGCCATTTATTTAGCCAACAGCCGCAGTGTCGTCGATTGTTTGGCAATCCCCGTTGATATCCGTCCCGTTACTGATCAGAATCATAACTCCGCTGACTAGTTGAAAATACACTGAGAAAAAATAGAGGAACTCGCATGTCTTTACCACAAAGTGCCATTATTCCAGAGGCGGAACCTTTCGCGCTGTATACACAATTGAAAGTGAACCAACACCCGCAACAGGTGCTTACCGCATTACAATCGCTACCTCAACTAGTGGACGACTTAAATCAATCGCAACCCGATGCAGCACTGACATTGTCGTTGGCATTTAGCCATCAATTTTGGACGGGACTGACACAAGCGATGCCCAGTGAACTCAAAGTTTTTCCTGAGTTAGGGGAGGGTGAAGTTCATGCGCCATCTAGCGATGTGGATGTATTAATTCACTGTCATTCTAAGCGTCACGATTTGCATTTCTATGTCCTACGTAAACTGATGTCTCAAATTGCAGATTCAGTCACCATTGTCGACGAGACGCAAGGGTTTCGTTTTATGGATTCAAGAGACATGACGGACTTTATTGATGGGACGGAAAACCCTAAAAATGAGAAACGTACAGAGGTTGCCATCATTAACGATGGTGAGCTTGCTGGTGGTAGTTATGTCATGGTGCAACGCTTTGAGCACAACGTACCCGCTTGGAATCGTCTCAACGTGTCTGCACAAGAAAAAGTGATAGGCCGAACGAAGCTTGACTCCATTGAGCTGGACGATGTTCCCGTGGCTTCTCACGTTGGTCGCGTTGATCTTAAAGAAGACGGCGTTGGTTTGAAAATTGTTCGCCATAGCTTGCCATACGGCAGTGTCAGTGGTGCACACGGGTTGCTATTTATTGCATACTGCAACACGGTCCATAATTTCGACGCTATGTTAGAAAGCATGTACGGCGTCACTGATGGTAAAACGGATCAGCTGTTGCGTTTCACCAAAGCGGTGACGGGGGCGTACTTCTTTGCACCATCACAGGCGATGCTTGCCACGCTAAGCGTTAAATAACGAGCTCACCTATTAATACTGGGTTTCTTGTGAAGCAATATTATTGACAGCAAGAAACCTACATTGCCCCCTCCTCCCGCGTCACTCTTTCTCTTAAGTTTTTTTCAAGCTTGCCGATAGGTTTAATAATCACCTTATCTGTGGATAGCTATGTCGATTACTGTCAATACCAATGTGAGTGCAATGATGGCGCAGAATCAGCTCCATAAAGCGACTCAATCCTTAAACCAATCCCTAGAAAGGTTGGCATCAGGCAGTCGTATTAACAGCGCTAAAGATGATGCCGCGGGCCTACAGATTTCCAATCGATTAGAAGCACAGATCTCTGGATTAGGTGTGGCACAGCGCAATGCCAATGATGGTATTTCTATTATGCAGACTGCAGAAGGCGCGATGAACGAGACATCTCAGCTCTTGCAGCGCATGCGTGATTTGTCATTGCAATCCTCGAACGGCGCTAACTCACCCGATGACAGGCGTGCCTTACAAGAGGAGTTTACTGCACTTAATGATGAACTCAACCGCATCGCGGAAACGACCTCTTTTGGTGGTAGAAAGCTACTGAACGGTCAGTTTGGCAGTTCATCATTTCAAATTGGATCGGGTGCAGGAGAAGCACTGCAAATTGAACTGAAAAGTATGCGCACTGATCAGCTACAAATGGGGGGCGTCGCCTACCAAGCTGCCAAAGGTGCGCCGGATACGTGGCGTGTTGATCCAAATCAGCAAACTTTTAGCTTTAGTTATCAAGATTCAATTGGACGAGACATCACCCAAACTATTGAGGCAAAACCCGGCGATGATATTGAACAGGTAGCGACGTATATTAACGGCCAAACCCAAGTGTTATCCGCATCAGTCAATGAGCATGGTCAGCTACAACTGTTTGCTGATTCAGATCGTGTCACTAGTGAAGCCACTTTTTCGGGGGCGTTGGCAGAAGAACTCAACGTTGAGACTCGCGGCCGATTGACCGTCGACGATCTGTCGATTGGTTCTGTCGGAGGGGCGCAAATGTCCGTATCGGTAATAGACAAGGCTATAAAATTTGTTGATAGCCACCGTGCGGAATTGGGCGCGAATCAGAATCGCCTTGGGCATACTATTAATAACCTAGCTAATATGGAAGAAAACTTATCGGTATCACAAGGGCGGATTCGTGATACTGATTATGCCAAAGAAACGACACAGATGATTAAGCAACAAATTCTGCAACAGGTCAGTACAACGATATTGGCACAGGCGAAGCAATCGCCCAGCCTCGCCATGACATTACTCCAATCATAGGTCGGGCATTCGACCTAACGCTAAAGAACTTTAGGCTTTTTTAGTAAAAACTTCTGCTTTTCCTTACTTCATCACACTCCATGTTGTTAGCCATTAAAAAACGTAATTATCTTAAAAAAAAACTCAAGTAATTGCTTTGTAAGACGATAAAGAAAGTAACTTTGAGAGAACTACTTGGTTTTCCGAGACGTCGGAAACCGCTACACCGGAAAATCAATTGGAGAAACAACATGGCAGTGAACGTAAATACTAACGTATCGGCAATGACCGCTCAGCGTTACCTAAACAATGCAAGTCAAGCGCAAGCGACGTCAATGGAGCGTTTGGCTTCGGGTTCTAAAATCAACAGCGCAAAAGATGATGCGGCTGGTCTGCAAATCTCTAACCGCTTAAACGTACAGAGCCGTGGTCTTGATGTGGCCGTGCGTAATGCTAACGATGGTATCTCGATTGCTCAAACCGCTGAAGGCGCGATGAATGAAACGACAAACATCCTGCAACGTATGCGTGACTTGTCGCTACAATCTTCAAATGGTTCAAACTCAAAATCTGAGCGTGTCGCAATTCAAGAAGAAGTGACGGCGTTGAATGACGAGCTTAACCGTATTGCTGAAACCACGTCTTTTGGTGGTAACCGTCTATTAAACGGTACCTACGGTACACAATCATTCCAAATCGGTGCAGACAACGGTGAAGCGGTGATGCTGAACCTTAATGACATGCGCTCTGATAACTCAAGAATGGGTGGCACAAGCTACCAAGCAGAAAACGCGAAAGGCAAAGACTGGAGCGTAGCGGCCGGTTCAAATGATTTGAACATCACGCTAACAGACAGCTTTGGTGAAGAGCAAAATATCGCTATCACGGCTAAATCGGGTGATGACATCGAGCAACTGGCAACTTACATCAATGGTCAAACTGACCTTGTGAAAGCATCGGTCAACGAAGATGGTCAGCTGCAAATGTTTGCCGGTAACAACAAAGTAGACGGTGACGTGTCATTTGGTGGGTCACTGGCAGGTGAGCTTGGCATGCAAGATGGTCAAGCGGTTACGGTGAACACTATTGACGTGACAAGCGTGGGTGGTGCACAAGAGTCAGTGGCTATCATCGATTCAGCATTGAAATATGTGGACAGCCACCGTGCTGAACTTGGTGCATTCCAAAACCGTTTCGACCATGCGATCAACAACCTTGATAACATTAACGAAAACGTGAATGCCTCGAAGAGCCGTATCAAAGATACTGACTTCGCCA
>NZ_JBHFOL010000009.1:0-181126 GCF_053544015.1 Vibrio sp. E150_011 | reverse complement strand
GTGGGCAGCCAAACGGCATTCACGTTACCCACCAGTGAAGAAGCGGCCAATGCAGACAATGGGGTAGATATCGCGTCATTGTTTGCTACGCCTGATGAGGATACTGACAACGCAGAAAGCGGTGGTGACAGCGTCACTATTTCTGATATTAGTATGCCTAATGGCACGATCACAGACAACGGCGATGGGACGTATACCATCACGCCAGATGAAAACTTCAACGGCAACTTTGAAATTGACTACACCGTTGATGACGGAAATGGTGGAGTATCACCGGCTCAACTTGATGTATCGGTGACCGCGGTCAATGATGCGGCTGTGATTTACGACCAAAACTTTAGCATGGACGAAGACGGTACACTGAGATTTACTAATGAAGACTTGCTAGTGAGCGCAACAGACATAGATGGCGACGATTTAACGGTCAGCGGCGTCCATTATGAAGGGGGAGATGGTATATTAACCACCCACGATGACGGTTCTCATACGTTTGCTCCCAATGAGAATTTTAACGGCAGTTTAAATCTTAGTTTCGACGTTTCTGATGGTTCAAGCACTTCAAGTGCAGCGATCAATGTTGACGTTGTGCCAGTCAATGATGGTCCTGTAGCATCCGAAGTGTCACTTAACGTCGATGAGGATCGAACGCTCGTCTTTTACGACACTGATTTGCTTGAAAACACCAGTGATATTGATGGCGACGATCTTTCGATTATTAATGTCGGGTATCAAGGTGACCAGGGCGTTCTGATTAATAATGACGATGGGTCTTATTCGTTTACGCCTAGCGAAAATTTTTCAGGTCAAGTTGAACTCTCGTACACGGTATCAGATGGTCTCTCTGAGGCGACTCAAGTCATCAAAGTTAACGTAGACAGCGTTGCTGACGCGCCAGAACTTGTCGTTACTGCTGCAGCAGGGCAAGTCATTAACGCTGAAGGTTTAAAAGTCGACCCAGATGACACATTAGAACTGAACATTGCCGCATCACTTACCGACTTAGATGATTCGGAGTCTCTGACGGTTGATGTGTCAGGAATTCCAGTAGGTTCAACCATTCATTATGACAACCAAACCGTATTAAACAACCAAGATGACGGGATAACAAGTTATGTTGATTCTGAAATAACGGTTACGTTTGAAGGAGAAACCGCAGGGTTTAGAAATGCAGTTGGGTATTACAAAGTTGATGAAAATGGCCAGATCCAAGATGTAGAAGTGGTGTATGAAAATGCCTCCCAAGTTGGCGGTGGGGGTAATTTAATTCCTGGAGAATCCTCATTTTCCTTCGACTTACCCCAAGGTGATAGCTTTAATCTATTCGTGATCCCTAATGGCTATAATCATAATAATTTTGATAGCTTTAGTCAGGGTAGTTATGAATTCAGAAACGCAGATGGTACACCAGCCACTACCGATTCTATCGACCCTCAACTTGTATTTGTCGAGGACAGTGGCGAAGTGTCTGTCATCCAAAGTCAGCATGGCGATGCTATATTCCACGGTGGTTCGAGTTCAAATCTAAACCAAGATGGTATCGACCATTCGCGCACGTATTTTAATGATAATGATGAACTTGTATACGGAATTGAAGACATGTTTAACGGGGGAGATCGCGACTACAGCGATTTCCTATTTACTATCGACCTTGGAGAAACCAACACCTCAATTTACCGAGGGGAAGTGACCGTATCTGACGAAACACCAATTATTCTTCCCATTGTAGCGCTCAATGAACCCGTACTAATTAACCTGCCTAACGAGTATAGCGGTGAGTTTGATGTCCTAATCACCGCTACCGCTACCGAAATGGATAACGAAGATACTTCTCTGACGACCCAATCGATCCATATTGATGCACGTGAACATGCCCCTGAGTCTGAGGCAACTTCTTCCACGGTCGATGAAGATCATTCCATTATCGTTACACAAGACATGCTACTAGAACATGCTAGTGACCAAAATAATGACACCTTGATCGCTACCGATTTAGTTACATCGGATCCTAATGCGACCGTCGTCGATAATGATGATGGCACGTTTACCGTCACGCCATCCCAAGACTTTAATGGAGATTTAGCACTTTCGTACAAAATAAGCGACGGCGAGTTTACAATCGACAACACATTTAACCTATCCGTCAGCGAAGTGAACGACGCGGCAACATCAGAGGCGGTGTTGTTAGCGTCTAACGAAGATGAAATTATTCATATAACGCAAAGTGACTTATTGGCACTAGCTCAAGATGTGGATGGAGACACACTTACCGCTAAAGACCTAGCCATCGACGCTACATTTGGAGATCTCATTGATCATCAAGATGGTACATGGTCTTTTACTCCGAATGAAAACTACAACGGTGAAGTACCGTTTAACTTCAATATCGATGACGGTACGGTATTAACGCCAGCACAGGGCAGGGTTGATATTCAAGCCATTAATGATGCACCTGATGCTCCGCTCGTCACGATGTCAACGGATGAAGACCAACTTCTGATCATTGATCCAAGTTTCATTACTAATCAAGCTACCGATCTTGATGGTGATACTCTTACGCTAGAGAGTTTGAATGTTCGAGCACCAGAGAATGCGACGCTTCAACAGCAACCTGATGGAATGTATCACCTTGTCACGAGCCAAGATTTTAATGGCCTTGTTGAACTGGAATATCTTGTTTCAGACGGCGAACTTACAGCCCAAGGCACTCTGAATGTTGATGTCATCCCTGTCAATGATGAACCTTTTACTGTTGGTAATGCATCCCTAACCACGAGTGAAGACGGGGCTTTTACCTTTGATACATCGGATATGATGAACTTATTTGGTGACATAGATACCGATGAACTTGTCATATCCAGAGTCATTATGCCTGATAATGAAGATGGAGGGGAGGTAACGGACAACGGAGATGGCACCTGGACCTTTACACCAACAGAGAACTTTGCGGGCATATCAGAGCTTAAAGTGATCGCTTCCGATGGTGAATTTGAGACCGCACTTGACGTACCTATTTTCGTTAGACCCATTGCCGATGGCGCTGTCATTACGACCGCCCACGAGGGACCGCTTGTTTTTTCTGAAGATACCGCGGGTTACCTCAATCTTGATGTTAACCTAATTGATGACTCAGAGTTTTTAAGCAATTTAATGATGACTGGTTACCCAGTAGGGTTTGAGGTCAGTGATGGGAATAATACCGTAATCATTTCTGAACCAGGACAAGTTATCAATATCACACACTGGGATGTTGATAACCTTCAGATGACGCCACCCGATGATTTCAACGGCAATTTCTTTGTCACGGTTTCAGCGACGACCGTCGACTATGGTGATGAACCTGAGCAAAATGATGAGGTTCAGGTTGGAGGTGACTTTAACCTGGTATCAGGGAACGCCATTACTCTAAATCACGATGATTTGATCAATATGGCTCAAAACGTTGATGCCGACCCTAACGATGACATTCAAATGGTTCATTTGATAAACCCAGACTCCGGTACTCTCGTCCAGAACGATAATGGAAGTTGGACGTTCACGCCATCACCGGACTTCTTAGGCAGCGCGGACTTTGCTTATGTTATAGAAAAAGATGGTATTTTATACGATGAACAAAGTGACATAAGAGTGTTTGATTCAGAATCTTCCATGGGTAACATTTCAACTATTCAAGGAATAGGCGAAGCGGAGGTAGAAGAAAGCCAATCGATTAGTTTTAATGACTCCGACATGCTAGCAACGATTTCTTCTGATGATAATCAGGATTTAAACATTGAATCTGTCTCATTGCTTGAAGGTCAAGGTTTAATTGAATCTGACGGGCAGGGCAATTATCAATTCACAGCAGCAGAAGGCTACGTCGGCCAAGCACAGATAGGTTTTATAGCTAGTGATGGTGAAAATAGCGTTCAAAGCCATTTTAATATTGGCGTAGAAACTACGATCGAAAATGAACAAGCGTTGCACCAATCCGAAGATGGCTCTATAGATATTGAGGCCTCAGATGTGCTTTTAAGCTTAGGTCTGGCCGAGGACTCAACGATAAATGAGCTTAGTTATATAGGCGATCAAGGTGCGATCATATCTACTGACGATGACCAATGGACATTCTGGCCCGATGAAGGGTTTTCAGGTGACATTGAGGTATCGGCGTTGATACAAAATGACGAAGAAGAACAAACTTATTCCACAAGTTTACATGTTGAAACCGATGGGACAGAACATACACCATCAGAAATGCGAGTAGATGATACAGAAAGTGAAAATAGTGAGACAGCAATCAACCAATCCGACATCACCGCAGCACCGGGAGATGAAATCAATATCAATGCTCCTGATGATGTCAGCTCAGCAGAAGGCGTAGAACATATTGTCATTCGTGATTTACCAGAAGGTGCGGAAATCAATGGTGCTCTTAATGACGGTGAAGGCGGATACACCATATCCGGAGATCTAACTCAACCGGTTACACTTGTATTAGGTGATGATTTCGAAGGACAAGCGACGCTGACGTTCCAAGGTTATGATGAGTTAGACTCACCAGTGGATAGCGCGTCAGGCACGTTGCAACTGGATATTGATGACCAATACTCAATGCAATCGTCGACACAGCAAACGCAAGATACTTCTTCGCTACAACAAACTAACGGGAGCGACTGGACTCAAAGTGACAATACCCAAGTTGATATTGATTTTACTGATGATTCAGGAAGCTTTGGCACTGATGATAACTCAGCGTCCAATCCACAATCCGATGTGGACGATAATCTAGTTTAGAAGCCAATAGCGTTGTGGCTAACGTATCGGTTAGTTACAACGCAGTATCTTTTTAATAATCACATTAACGTAATCGCTAGATTACGTTAATGTGATTATTAGGTATTTTATGGTAAATAGCGTTATGGTTAAATAGCGTGTGATGAAAGCGCTAACAAGAAGATAGGGAACGTAAGGAATCAGTTAGAGCCACAATGTACAAACCCTCATTTAACATAAGATAGATAATACGCACCACAGTGTAAGAGCAATTTAGTAGTGTCCGGTTTGAGCCATTTTAAAATGTCCTCCTAGGCTTACCTATATTGCTCCGCTTAGGAGTTATACGGATGCTTATTACTATGAGTGAAAAAGATAGTCATCGATTCAAGGTTCCTACTGACGTACGTGAAAAACGACTACGCCAAGTTGACGCTGCTATCATTTTGAATCTGTCTGTGTGTCATATCCGCGTTTAAAGAACAAACTTGTCTCTCTTGGCGCTCAAAGTCTTACACACATGCCCGAGTAATCGACACTACTCTGAACATTTCAGAATTGAAATACTGAAACTTATTCGTGAGCATTACTCCGACTTCTCACCAACGTTCGCTCTGGGAAAACTGACTGAACTACACAATCTATCAGTATCCAAAGAAACACTCCGTCAATGGATGATCGCCGACGGACTGTGAATTCCACATTCACAACGCAAACCTCGGGTCTATCAGCGTCGTGATTGCTTGGGTGAACTTATCCAAATTGATCGCTCCGATCATGATTGGTTTGAAGGCCTCAGTGACAAATGCTGCCTATTGGTGTTCACTGGTGATACGACTGGTCGTTTGATGAACCTAAGATTCACTGAAACAGAATCCGTGTTTGACCACACGTGAATACCTCAATGAGCACGGAAAACCCATAACATTTTACAGTGACAAGCACTCTATTTTTCGAATTAATCAGCAGAAACACAAACAACTAGGTCAAGTCCCAGGCCCAATAATGGCCCTTGTTGAAAGGACTGGCGATAGAACTCATCTGTGCAACAGCTCCCAAGCCAACGCCTGGCTTCCCTACTTCATCGCTGATTTTAACCAGTACGCGCTGGCTTAATAACACTGTTTCCATCAACTCTATGGCTGAGCAGCTACTAGCGCGTTTTTTAAATCGCTGAAGTACGGAGGTAATTGTTACGCCCACGAGTCGAGGATTTAATCCAAAGGATATGGCGCGATGAACATAGAGAATCAGTCGAGTTACAGGGTCACACCGATTGCTCCTCGGTTTATCCTGCTAAAGAGAATGATTTGTAATATAGCCATGAGTTTAATAGCGTTGTAATGACCGCCGAGGTCACCCGTAACGCTAAGTCTTGTTTGTTCACGCGAGGCGCCGCCTCTTGAGCACAGTAGTAATGCCCGATTTCCATAATTGACATGGTATGCACAAGACGCGTCATCTTTCCTACCCAAGCGTTCGAGCTAATACAAATATTGAGCGGGTTGTTATTACGTACCCCGTGATAGAGGTGTGATTCAATGACTTTATTTCCCTAATATAAGACGGCAATAATGATGAAGAGAATTAGGGTTCGGAACATAAGCGTTTATTCATCTGACGGTTTAATATAACCCCGTCACCCCATAAACCTTAATGTGAATAACACCATCGATAAGTATCGACGTGCTCGACCAATCGGATTTTTCATCTGTTCTAATTTCCTTCAGATGCTTTTCGCTATAACGGATGCTGACTTTCGCAAACACCTCTAACTTACTGCGCAGAGCAATGTTGTTCACATTGTAAGCTGAGTAATTGAGAGTAAGCGATTATCTGACCACCATTGCTGTCATCAAGCCCAACGAAATGACGGTATAATAATTTTTAATAGTAAATTAGTTATAGTGCATTACATCTTTATCGAAATAATATTTGCAACGGAAATTAATATAAGTAAACCATAGTCTACCCTGTCTATTATAGGTCACCATTATAAGTCGAACGCGTGCAATTAATATTCACAAAACCAGTAAATTCCTTGATATCATAACTGTAATTAAATTTAATATTTATACTTAACTGCATATAAATAAAACCTGCCAATGAGTTTATGTTTTTAGTTATTTTTATTCGCTTTTATTAACAAATACTATTTACAGCGTGATTATTTTGATTATTCTATAAATGAACGGTCGGACAGAGACCGAATAACTAAATATAGAAAAGGAACATTCTATGACACTACCTCTGATGTGGTTTGAAACAAGTTATACACGAATTAAAAAGTGGGATACCGAAGGGCTTTCTCTGTTAGAAGCAGAATCAGCACTAGACACCTATTTAACAGACAACAACCCTATTTCACTTGAAATGGCGGACTACGTTGCAGAAAACTGGACTTGTAGGCGAATACAAATGCTGGATGCAGATGCTCGTCGTACGCTAATGAGGATATGGGATGAACGCGAAATCGCAGCACAGACGTAAAGCGACTCGTAGAGCTAATCAAGGTAGATCTTTACTACCTTGATTTCTTTTGCCCTTTTGATTTAAAGTTCTGGTATGGAAATACATTCCTGATTCTTTGCTGACTTTTCTTATTAATTGATTTTGTGAATTTTAATAGCATGCCAGAACGTGTTTGGTATACTTTCAATATTCCCGTGATATGATCACGTTCAGATATATCTTTAAGGTTATGATGGAATGAAGGTGGTATATGCCCTTTTATTTTCAATAGCTTTCCATCTGATATTTGAACGGTGAGTACTGGTCGGTCTATTGCAACCAACCAAAATACTAATAGCGCACCAAGTAAAATAACATACAACATGTACAAGCCTCCTTATTTACTCATCATCAAGTAGTTTACTTAAATCTTCCTTCAAACTACTCACTGTTTGTGTTGCTTTCTCGCTTCGAGATGCTTCACTCAACAAGTACTCAATAGCTTCAGAAAGCGTGCATCCAAGCTCATTTGCTCTATGAGACAACTTTTCCCAAACACGAAAATCCAAATCAATGGACTTCTTTTTGGTGTGGATCTGCTCAGCATTATAATGACGTTTTCTTTTCGCTCTAATGGCCTGCTTCAGCTTGTTATCAACATCGGATGACATATGCTGACCAATCCAATCCAACACAAGTGTTGGTTCATTTTCAATGGCTTTTAACTGTGAAATCGCCGCATCAATTTCACTCGTATCGACATATCGTGTGATGTTTTCTCCGTCTCGATACTTTTTTGACAAATATTGCCATTTCCAACCACACTCTAAGTTTTCAAGTTGTTGGTATTTCATTACATTTGCCTCTGCGTTGATTAGCGTGACAGCGTAACCCAGTTAGCATGACTTCTCAATCTTTCCTAGTTCAAAGTGAGAATCTAATCTCGTTGATTTACGTCCAATTGACTAACTTTAGTTATCAAATCGTTGTATACTCCATGCAAATCTAAACTAAGTCCCCAAACAATGAATCAAGTCCTTTGGCAAGATGTCTGCCCGCAATATGATGAGTTTCAAACCGCGTTAGATAATGTTTTAAACATTGCTCCAAAATCCTTATTCGACCTGCAACCTAGGTTGAGACAAACTGTACAATATTTCGCCTCAAGTGCTTGCTTCTCTAAGGTGTTAGTCATTAAAGATGGTGGCAGTTTAGCTTATCGTAAGCTCATTGCAGATGAACTACGTAGCTTGGGAGAACACGTCATTGTCGCCCAGGATGCACGTTCAGAAATACTGTTTGATCGATATGACATCGCCGACGGTTTAACACAGACGAAACAAGGCCTAATTCACCAATCGAATAATGGTATTTTGTTAGCTTCTGCCAACACGGTTTTATCTTCTGTGATTAGCTGGAGTAATACAAAGGCATTGCTCCAGGGCGCGCAACTTGAAGCAACACCCATCAATGCTCTAAACAGCCAAATTGAACAACCGATTTATTCATCCGACTTCAAACTAATTATCATCGGAGATAGAGACCAACTCGCCGATTTTGATTACCTTGAAGCCGAATATCGCTCAGGATTCATGCAGTACACGGAGCTGGAAAGTGATTTCAAAGTCAACACAGACTCTATCGAACTTTACCTTGGCTTTGTGAAACAATTAGTCACCAATAATCTTGGTGATTACCGCTTAGATACATCCGCTTATCTCCGATTGCTGCAAGCAGGTGCTCGCGAAACTGAAGACAAACAATATGTCCCCCTTTCTCTTGATTGGCATCTTGCTGTTTTGGGAGAAGCGTCATCGTATTGCTCTAACCAAATGATTTCTGCAGGTCATATTGAGTCTGCAATTGTTGCAAAGCGCTATCGTGAGGCTTATTTGCCAACACGTGCGGTAGACGACATCCTAGAAGGACAAGTCGTTATCGAGACGCTAGGTGAACAAGTCGGCCAAGTTAATGGCCTTACTGTTATCGATATGCCTGGCCACCCACTCTCTTATGGTGAACCCGCTCGTATCTCTTGTGTTGTCCACTTTGGAGATGGCGACATTGCAGATGTCGAACGGAAAGTTGACTTAGGTGGTAACATCCACGCCAAAGGCATGATGATCATGCAAGCGTTTGTGAGTTCAGAATTAAACTTAGATGCTCCGCTACCCTATTCTGCTTCTATTGTGTTCGAACAATCGTATTGTGAAGTTGATGGTGATAGCGCTTCTCTTGCAGAGTTATGTTCGTTAGTCAGCGCATTGTCCGGTTATGCGATTGACCAACAAATCGCGGTCACGGGCGCTGTTGACCAATTCGGTCGAGTACAAGCCGTTGGCGGTTTAAACGAAAAAGTAGAAGGTTTTTACAGTGTCTGTAAGCACCAAGGATTTACAGGCCAACATGGTGTTATTTTACCCAAAACCAATGTACAGCATCTTGCGTTAAGTACAGAGGTTGTTGAAAGTATTAAAAATGGTCAATTCCACATCTGGGCGGTTTCCCATGTGGATGAAGTGATTCCATTACTTCTTGGCAAGCCATTTAAAAGTGAATCAGAAGAAAGTGTCTTAAGTAAGATTGCCGAGCGTATTGAAAACTTCGAGAAACTCGAACTTCCTGAAACCATGTTAGAAAAGATTAAAAACTGGTTCATTTAGTTGTGGTCGGAGTTGTTTAGCTTACACGTGTTCTCTAAGATGCTTATATTAAAATTTGGAGTAATTTAAAAATGCAAAACCGACGTGATTCGTATACTCGTGAAGATCTTTTAGCCTCTAGCCGTGGTGAGTTGTTTGGTGAAGGTTACCCTCAGTTACCTGCTCCAAATATGTTAATGATGGACCGCGTCACTAGAATGTCAGAAACTGAAGGTGACTATGGTAAAGGCCTTGTTGTTGCAGAATTAGATATCACACCTGATCTATGGTTTTTTGATTGCCACTTTATCGGCGACCCTGTCATGCCAGGTTGCTTGGGCTTAGATGCGATGTGGCAACTTGTTGGATTTTATCTTGGCTGGGTTGGTGGCGAAGGTAAAGGTCGTGCACTTGGTGTGGGCGAACTTAAGTTTATGGGACAAGTTTTGCCAACTGCCAAAAAAGTCACCTACGAACTTCATCTAAAACGTGTCGTGAATCGAAAACTCGTAATGGGCATCGCTGACGGCCGTGTACTTGTGGACGGTAAAGAGATTTACGTAGCGAAAGATTTGAAAGTTGGTTTGTTTAAAGACACGTCTAGCTTCTAATTGATGGGTTATTAAAAACGGCTGTATTGGCCGTTTTATTTTAACCAAACGAATTAAGTTATAGTGCATTAGAACCATAACAAAAAGGCCTCCGCTGAGACCTTCATGTTTTAATTCTACTCCGACTATTTGAAAAGTCCTGAATGTCTATCATCCCGCGCATCGCGCCACCCGCCAAGCCAATATGACTTCGCATCCATTTGTTGATATGGACAGGTTTCCATAGATTTACCGTTCGCCCCCGCTTTGTATCCTTGGGATTGAGCTCGATCTAAACGGTCACGCTTTTGTCTCTTCATAGTGCGGTCCTCGCTATACAAGACCAACTGTGTGTTAGCCTTCTAGTATTAAAGATTGGTGGAGTTTTTTTGACTCCCTAGTAATAATTGTCTACTTTCCACCAGAACTCAAGGTGTAAAAAAGCCCAGACTTACAGAAGTAAACCTGGGCTGATCATTAGACGACTTTACTTGTTACGGCGTAACCCCAAGAAGCCTAAGAAAATCATTGCGATCCAACCTAAGCTGCCACCTTTACGTTCAACAGGCACAGAATCTAAGGAGCGAGTTACAATTGAGCGGTCTGCTGCATTTGCGATCGGGATCAACTTCACCGCGACGACTTTTTCTCGCGTTTGACCATTACCACAATAAGAGTTATGGCCTGTCGAATCATAACCAGGTTCACACTTAAGCGCGGTAGCGGCAATCACGCCATCATCATTGATATCAGCGGCATCAATAATACGGTACTTATTGTTCGATGCACTGTCCGCTCCACCATTAGTCAAATCATCAAGCAACCAAGGTTTGTCTTGGAATACAGCGCGACGGTTTGCATCAGTTCCCGTTGCATTGTAAGGGTAAATAAATCCACGTTGACGACGCTTTTTACCGTAGAACTCCGTCGCTTGTTCAGCATCGACGGCACCGACAATTTCGTTGAAGTTATTGATTGCGCCAGTCTTACCGCCGACACCACGGAAAAAGATACCACTATTACCATTCAGTTCGTCGAAGTACTGGGCCGATGCACCGCCGCTACTGTTCACTTGAGATAGGAACATTCGATTTGCCGCTGCGCCGTTTTCACGCTTATCGCCACGTCGCTTCGCTTCGCCAATTAACACTAACTGTTCATTGATGTCGGTAGCGACTGAGTTGCTGTAAATGAAATCATCGCCGTCTTTAATCGTCGAACGACTGATCCGAGATGGTGACCAAGCATTACCATCCATTATCGGTGTATCGTTTGGTCTAAACACAGTAGCCTCAACGAAAACATTACTTCCGTCTTGATAACTGTTTAAACCAACGAGTACTGGTTTGCCGTTAAAAACGTTAGGGTTTTTACTAACAACCGCACCACGAACACTGCCTTGCATGGCTTTTTTATCGACGTTTCGCGAGGTACCATTATTCCAACCTGATATTGCAGTTACGGCACTGCCATCTGAAGACCAAACGGCCGCTTTGGACGCAAACGCAAAATTTTGACACTCACGTTTTGCTGCTGGGTCATCGCCTGAAAGGCAGTTATTTAGGTCGCCTCCCCAGTTTTTATTGTCATCGTTATAATCGAATGGACCTACTGCGGCACTACCGACATAATAAGTACTACCGCTATCTGTAAATGAATCCCAGGCCATTGTGCGGCCCATTTGAGTCGTAATCTGCTTTTCTTGATCACTACCACTATCGGCAATAGGTAAAAGCATCGTCGTATTTGTACCATCAAATACGTAACCACGTTGTCTATAGGCAGTGGCCAACTTGCCTGAATCCAGCTTAAAGTAACCTGAACTGGTCGTGCCTATTGTCTTTTCAGCATCAAGGTTATTGATAACAATATTTGCTGAGTTAGCTTCTGCTACTTGAATATCACCAGGTTTATATATTGACGTTGGATCGACAGATAGTTTCTCTACAGCGCTTGTTTCATTGCCGGAGAAGGCTTGGGCATTAGACTTATACTCACTTGCATTATAAGCGTCTCTTTCACGCTTTAATCCACCAATCGAACTAAAACTGTGCCACATTTTATCGGTCCAAGCCGGGTCACAAGTCTGGTAACCCAATTCAGAACGACAATAATCTCGATTTCGATTCCAATCCGTATAATAAAAGCTAACATCAAGGTTATGTGGAATTTCATCCCTATAAGAAAACCCTTCTGACCCATTTCTTGAGTCACCATAAAGCGTATAATCCGGACAGCTGCGACCGTCATCAAAACAGCCCATCGGCGATGAAGAGAGATCGTCGGTTGTTTTCGCTATTGCTGAGCCATAAAACTCAGTGTAAGTCGCGTCATAGATACCATCACTTTGAATGCTGGCGGTTGGATCAACTTCTACTACTTTGTATAAAGCGGCATGTGCGGTGGTTGCAGCGAATACGCTTGCAGCGATCATTGAAATTTTAAATTGTTTACAACTCATCTAGGCTAACTTTCCTGTTGCATTGCTTCAAGCTCTTCCCATCGCTCGAAAGCAACGTCCAACTCCTGCTCTTTAGCAGAAAGCTTATCTAATACGGGTTGAGTTTCCTCAACGGGTTTTGAGAAAAACTCGGCGTCGTTCACCACTTCTTGTAGCGTACCAAGTTCATCTTCTAACTGCTCGAGTAGTGCGGGTAACGCTTCTAGCTCTCTCAGCAGTTTATACGACAATTTTTTCGGTTTGGAGTTCACCGCTGTTGGGTTCTTTTTCGTTTCAACTGGCGATTTTTCTGTCACCTTGACAACATCAACACCACGTCGGGCATCTTTGACCTGCAAACGTTGCTGCTGAGCATCATGATAACCGCCTACAAACTCTTCAATAACCCCTTCACCTTCAAAAATCCAGCTCGTCGTCACAGTATTATCAACAAATTGACGATCGTGACTAACTAACAGCATTGTTCCTTGATAATTACCGAGTAAATCTTCGAGCAATTCGAGCGTTTCAATATCTAGATCGTTCGTTGGTTCATCGAGAATTAATAAATTATTAGGCTTTAGGAAGAGTCTAGCCAATAGCAAACGGTTTTTCTCGCCACCAGAAAGTGCTTTAACCGGTGTACGTGCTCGTTTTGGCGCAAACAAAAAGTCTTGAAGATAACTCAACGCATGTCTTTGACGGCCACCAACCGTGACTTCCTGTTTACCATCGGCGAGGTTATCGATGACGGTTTTTTCCGGATCGAGTGCCTCTCGATATTGGTCAAAGTAAGCTACCTCTAATTTGGTACCACACTTCAATTTTCCAGAAGACGGTTGCAACTTATCAAGCAGCAACTTGATTAGAGTACTTTTGCCACAACCATTTGGGCCAATCAAAGCAATTCGATCGCCTCTCATAATATTGAAAGAGAAATCTTTAACGATCGTCTTTCCTTCAATATCGTAATTTAGCCCTTCTGCTTCAAAGACAATTTTTCCTGAACGCGTGCTGTCATCAACGTTAAGATTCACTTTACCTTGAACCTCACGACGATCGCTTCTCTCTTCCCGAAGCTTTTTAAGTGCGCGAACACGGCCTTCATTTCTGGTGCGACGGGCTTTAATACCTTGTCGAATCCATACTTCTTCTTGTGCTAATTTTTTATCAAACTCTGCATTTTGCATCTCTTCGATACGCAGGTTTTCTTCTTTTTCAATCAGGTATTGATCATAATTACCCGGATATGAGACTAACTGGCCTCGATCTAAATCAACAATACGTGTCGCCATCGAACTAATGAAGGCGCGATCGTGCGAAATAAAGATAATAGAACCGCGGAAATCTTTTAAAAACGTTTCAAGCCATTCAATCGTCGCGACGTCTAGATGGTTGGTTGGCTCATCGAGTAATAGAACGTCAGGGTCACACACCAGTGCACGTGCCAGTGCGGCTTTGCGTTGCCAACCGCCCGACAGATCGGTAAGCAGCGTGGCTCCGTCGAGTTTTAATGCGGCAAGAATATTTTTGATTCTGTCTTCAAAACGCCAAGCCCCAAGAACCTCAAGGTTTTCCTGAACGCGAGCAAGCTTGTTAATGTTTTTTTCGCTTGGATCATGCATCATCAGATCGAGTAATGCATGATACTCCTTGAGAACTTGACCTACCTCTGCAAGCCCTTCTGCCACGTAATCTTCGACCGTGCCTTCTTGGTTGCGGGGTGGATCTTGCTCAAGACGAGAAACGACCACATCTTGTGTAATTTGCAGTTTGCCGTCGTCCATAATGATTTCACCGGCAATGACTTTCATTAATGTCGACTTACCGGCACCGTTACGGCCAACTAAACACACACGTTCATTTTCTTGAAGTGCAAAATCTGATTTGTCTAGCAAAGGATGATCACCAAATGCTAGTTGTCCATTATGAATGGTAAGTAATGCCATTGAGGTTCAACCATTGTTGTAATTGATAAATATCGAAGGGCCAATTTAGCTCTGAAGTATTTGTCGCGACCACAGGTATAGTGACACCGTAACGCTCAAATAAATCGTCGTTGAATGCTATATCAATTGTTTCGAATTGTAGAGAAAGCCCTACGCTATGAAGCAGTTCGGATGCCATCTCACAGAGATGGCATCCTTCCGTACTGTATAAAATCAGTTCCTTTGTCATTAAATCATTTAGCTCTTGTGAGTAATCAGCCAGCAGTTATGAATATGCTTATTGCGGGCAAAATCAAGCGGTAAGGTTTTATCTGAAATGTTCTTCGCGACAAGCCCTACTTGAGCAAGTGCATCATGGTCCATCTTGAACAAACGCTTGTTATTGGAAAAAACAATCGTTCCGTCTTCTCTGAGCAAACGTTTAAGATTTTCCATCAGCATGACGTGATCACGTTGAACATCAAATGATTGAGACATGCGTTTTGAATTAGAAAATGTTGGCGGGTCAATAAAGATTAAATCGTAGTCCGTATTTTCATTCTCTAGCCATTGCAAGCAATCCGCTTGAATAAATTTATGCTGCCCACCCACTTGGTTGTTAAGCTGCATGTTCTCTTTAGCCCACTCTAGATAAGTGTTGGACATATCGACTGTTGTGGTGGATTTTGCACCACCAACTGCTGCATGTACGGAAGCAGAGCCGGTATAAGCGAACAGATTTAGAAAGTCTTTCCCTGCAGCCATTTGACCTAATTTACGACGAGTAATTTTATGGTCAAGAAACAGCCCAGTATCAAGATAATCATGAAGATTAACAATCAACTTAGCGCCGTATTCATTAACTTCCATGCGATCAGATTTCGTTGCTAATCGATTGTACTGAGATGAACCTTTCTTCTTCTCACGAACCTTAATCACAACGTTATTCGTCTCAATACCGGTCACGTTAATGCTGGCGCGAATAATTTCCGTCAAGCGACGTTTTGTCTTCTCTTCTGGAATGTCTTTAGGTGCGGCATATTCTTGAATGACAAGATGGTCTTGATACACGTCAATGGCGACATTGTACTCAGGAAGATCGGCGTCATAAATACGATAACAATCCAACTCCTCACGCTTAGCCCACTTGGCTATCTTCGCAAGGTTCTTTTTAAGTCGGTTGGTAAAATCAGGGGCAATGACTTGGTCAGTGCGTTTTTCGGCAAGTTCACCTGCAGAGCGTCCAGATATTGAGTAATTTTTCTGGTGACACGGTAACGCACCATTATTCAACTTAAATTGTTTGTCAGCACGCATACGTAAACAACTTAACAGATCATCTGAACTTGAAAATATAGAAGCCTTACAGCCACCAAATTCGATTTTTAATTGATTACCAAACTCAGTATATAATGCGATTAGACCAGGTTCGGTCCCTAGTCGCTCACCATAAGGGGGGTTACAAATAATCACGCCATCGCCAAACCCTTCTGGTTTGGTCAATTTACTCGCATCACCCACTGCAAACGTAATCAGGTCTTCAACACCAGCACGGCGTGCATTGTCTTTTGCCGTTTGTATTACTCGAGGGTCGTTATCAAACCCCCAAAACCGGCTGTCAGTTTTCTTGACACCGCGTCGACCTTGCACGCTGGCTTCCGATTTAATCTCTGCCCACAGCTCAGGTTGGAAGTCTTCATAGGCTTCCAAACACCAACTTTTGCGCTTAACGCTTGGCGCCATATTGGCCGCAACCATCGCGGCTTCAATCAATAACGTTCCAGAACCACACATAGGATCTAATAAGTTACCACCAGGCGTCCAACCGCTTCTAGCTACAATAGCGGATGCTAAAGTTTCACGTAATGGTGCACGACCCGCTTCGGTACGGTACCCACGTTGATGTAAACCGGAACCAACCATATCAAGGCCTAATATCGCTTTCTCTTTATGTAAACGTACGTGAATACGCACATCCGGGTTTTCTTTACTGATATTTGGACGTGGTAGGCTCTTTTTAGTGAAACAATCAACAATTGCATCTTTTACTTTCATCGCGCCGTATTGGCTATTGCGAATTTCATTGTTAGTGCCGTTAAAATCCACAATGAATTTTTTAGAACTATGAAAATGGTTAACCCAATTAACTGCAGACGCAGACAGGTACAAATCCATATCATCTTGACAGGTGAACTCAGCGAGAATCTTAACGAAGCGAGAAGCATATCGGCTCCACAGGCAAAGACGATAGATCTGCTCATTAGTTGCTTTAAATTTCACCCCTGCCTGGACGGGATTGACGGTTTCGATTCCAAGTTGCTCAAGCTCACGAGCAAGTAAGTTCTCAAGCCCATTTGAAGTAACGGCAAGATATTGATTCATAGTGTTTGTCTGACTGCGGAAAAATGGCACTAATTATACCTGATAAAGCCAAATCTCACTAACCAAACAAGCCGCTTTACTCATGATTACTGTTTATTTGCGCAAGCTTTAATCATATGAAAACAAACAACACTCCTCTTGATTCACTTTGCCATTTTTTAAATACAACTCATGCCCGTATCGCTTAAGGC
This sequence comes from Vibrio sp. E150_011, assembly GCF_053544015.1. Lineage (NCBI taxonomy): Bacteria > Pseudomonadati > Pseudomonadota > Gammaproteobacteria > Vibrionales > Vibrionaceae > Vibrio > Vibrio sp. E150_011. The sequence goes on along the minus strand of NZ_JBHFOL010000009.1, from coordinate 163,750 downwards.
CGAAGTGACTACTTATTCACATCAAAACTGGACTATACCAAGCAAGTATAATTAATGAAAGTTACTTACATATTAAATAAAATGAGGAATAAATGATGAAAAAATAGAGGTTTTATGATGAAAAACAGAGCGCAAACTAAGTGATATTTATCGCAATTATTTGCGGCCCTTCAAAATATGTCGTGACGGGAAAGCCCTTATGAGGGTGCTTCCATGAAAGCGATGGTATGAGGTGACGTTTTCCAAACAAAAAAAATCGACCCTAAGGTCGATTTATTATTGATGGAGCATCTTAACGTTGGAATAAAGCACCACTGCTTTTCCTCTTTGGCGTTCTCACGCCCTTGCTAGCCAACCAATGCGATTGGCTCTAGCGACGTCATGTAGAGATGTGCTGAAGCCATCCTATCATGCATCACTTTAATACTTTGACCAAACTGGACCCCTTTAGATGACGTCAGGTTAAACGCCTCTAAATCGACTAACGCGCACAAGCTCGCGCTCTCTCCCACTTCTAAGACAATAAAGAACCCCGCTGAGTGCTGGTTCGTCAATCGAACCAACTCGCCTTCTTCAGGCTCGAATACGGTATTCTGATGGTCAAAGAACCAACTCTTCGGCTGTACCGGCTTATGAAAGCGCTTGGCCGCTACACAATACAGAGCTAACTCGGCTTGTCGTGGTTCAGAAAGGTCTAATGTACTAATTTGGTCTTTATAGATTTGAAACGCGGACGCGTCATCAACTGTGAAGTTATTCTGACCCATCGCGCACTCAACTAAGAGTTTTCGGGAAAGATTGGTTTTAAAAACCATCTCATTTCCCAAATCCAGCATCAGAGAATTTTCATCCTCATCCATATACCAGATCCATGTATCGCTGGGTTTAAGCATCGTTCCGTCTCTTATAACTAAAGAATAATCAGACTGTTAGGTAAAACGCTTAATTACCTTTTTGGTCAGTTGATTCTAATTCTACAAACGATTGGATAAAAAAAAAGGGGAAAACTATTTCCCCTCTCTATGGTTATAACTTGGACAGAACTGTCAATATATGAACGTATTGCTCGTCTATAAGCGTATTAACGAGTGAAGAACATTATAAGTTCTTGACGATCTCTTTCACGAGCTTAGGTCCATGGTAAATAAAACCTGAATAGACTTGGACCAATTCAGCACCAGCCATCAGCTTTTCTTTTGCAGATACATAAGAATCGATCCCGCCAACACCAATGATCGGTAGTTTACCATCAAGATGCTTAGCCAATAAGCGCACCACTTCGGTACTGCGTGACTGAACCGGTCGTCCGCTTAGTCCACCAGCTTCATTTGCATGCTTCATACCGTCAACAATGGTACGGTCTAACGTCGTATTCGTCGCGATCACACCATCTATATTGTTGTTAATGAGTGATTCACAAATCTGTTGAAGCTCATCATCGCTAAGATCTGGAGCAATTTTCAACGCAAGTGGCACATACTTTCCATGCTTCTCGGCCAACTCGGCTTGCTTTGCTTTTAGCTCACTGAGAAGATCGTCAAGTGCTTCACCATACTGCAGCGAGCGCAGCCCTGGTGTATTTGGGGAAGAAATATTGACGGCTATGTAGCCTGCATGTTCATACACTTTTTCCATGCAAATCACATAGTCTTCAGCCCCTTTCTCAATCGGGGTGTCTTTATTCTTACCAATATTGATCCCAATAATACCGTCGTACTTCACCTTTTTAACATTCTCAACTAGGTTATCAACGCCTAAGTTATTGAATCCCATTCGGTTAATAATGCCCTCTGCTTCTACAAGACGAAAGAGGCGTGGTTTGTCATTACCCGATTGCGGACGTGGTGTAACCGTCCCTACTTCGACAAAGCCAAAACCCATGGCACCAAATGCTTCAATGCACTCGCCATTTTTATCAAGACCAGCAGCAAGTCCCACTGGATTCTTAAAAGTCAGTCCCATACATTCGACTGGACGATCAGGTAGATGTTGACGATAAGCTAAGTCAAGAGGTGTGCCGGTAAAGCGCTTGAAGTTTTGAATAGCAAGATCATGAGCCTTTTCGGCATCAAGTTGAAAAAAGCCAGTTCTGGCCAGACGGTAAAGCATGGTGCCTCCGATAGATAACCCGTGTAAACGGGGAGGTATTATTCACGCAAACGTTTAAACTTGCAATTGAGAATTCGCTTTTGTTTACCAAAAGCAATCGTTTAGGCGAATAAGCATACAATCACAGAGTGACAACGTCACCAATGACGCTAAAGTAATAAAAAACGCCCTAATTGGGCGCTTTTATTTAGGCTAAACCTAACGTTGCTAAACCTAACGTTATCTGATTAACATACTGCGTGAAGCTCTGGCTTAAGCCGTGGCCGCACAGTTTAGATTAAGTAGGCTTAATTCTCTTAATGCCACAGAGAACTTAGCAAACTCATGAACATTACCCACTTTAAATTCATTGAGTATGTTCTCCCAACGTTGAAGGCTTACTGAGTTCGTCTCCATCCAATTATCAAGTGACAGGATAACGTTTTTATCGTCACCACAACCACACCGCAGTACTTGAGCGGTGAGTTGGCGTTGTTGCCAATCGAGATCTTCTCTAAATGCCGCTCTTGCAAGTGCTTGCCAGTTATTGTCTACCGCTTGGCCATTGATTTGATTCAAGAACCAATGAAGCGACAAACGATCCCCAAGATGGAAATACAGTTTTGATACTTGCTCAACAGCAACGTTGGCTTCTGCGGCTATTTCTGAAATATCCACAGCAGACAATAGGCTTGATAAACGAGACACATAGTTTGCTAGATCTTTATCTACCCCGCTCTCGATCCACACTTGGGCTTGTATATTGTGTTCAGCGACTTCTTCATTAACTAAACAAGTTTCAAGTTTTTGTTCAATTTTAATCACATTATCGCGGTAGCGTGCGACAAGTTGTTCTACTGACTGTTTGCCAGGGCGATTACGTAATAGCCATCTTGCTAAGCGGCGTAATGTGCGGCGAACAATAAACAGTAGCTCATATTGAGCCTCAGAGGTCGCGACATTATCAAGTTTACGAATTTGCTCAAAGGTAAATGCAAAACCGTAAATCTCTCGTGACGCTGCATAGGCGTTTGCAATATCAACAATGGTTGCACCCGTCTCTTCTTGTAGACGCGTAACAAAGTTGCACCCCATTTCGTTCACCATTTGATTCGCCAATCCTGTTGCGACAATTTCTGCCTTCAATGGATGGTTAGGCATACTATCAATATAGTGACGGCGTAACAGTGATGGGAAGTATTGCACTAATTGTTGGTTGTGATACGGATCATTGGCAATTTCATCAACGGCTAATTGCTCTTTAAGGACCATTTTCCCATACGCGACAAGAACAGATAGCTCGGGACGAGTCATCCCAATGCCTTGCTTCTCTCGCTCTAGCAAATCATCATCGGCGGGAAGATACTCTAACCCACGATCTAAATAACCGGCTTTTTCTAGTGTATGAATAAACCGTATTTGCTCCTTCATAAGCGGAACGCCTTGGTATTCAGTCACTGAAATCGACTCAGCTTGGCAATATGCATCGTCAAGCACGATGTCACCAACTTCATCTTCCATTGCCTCAAGCGTCTCATTGCGCTGCTTAATCGTCAGATCACCGCTTGAGACCAGTCCATTAAGGAATATCTTAATGTTAACCTCGTTGTCTGAGCAATCTACGCCACCAACGTTATCGACAAAATCAGTATTAACTCGACCACCAGCCAACGCGTACTCAATACGGCCAAGCTGTGTCATACCAAGGTTGCCTCCTTCACCAACCACTTTAGCGCGTAAGTCACCGCCATTGATGCGAAGGACGTCGTTAGCGCGGTCTCCTACGTCGGTATGCGTCTCCGATGACGCTTTCACGTACGTGCCGATTCCACCATTCCAAAGAAGATCAACGTTCATAGAAAGTAACATCTTGATGAGATCGTTTGGCGTCACGGAACTTTTCTTCGTGCCCACCATTTTTTGGATCTCTGGCGTCAATGTGATCGACTTCGCCTTGCGTGGGAAGATCCCACCACCAGCAGAGATCAATTTAAGATCGTAATCTTCCCAACTCGAACGAGGCAGATCAAATAAACGCTTTCTCTCGATCCAGCTCGTCGCTGAGTCTGGATTTGGATCAATAAAGATGTGCATATGGTTAAACGCGGCTTGCATACGAATATGCTTGGAAAGCAACATACCGTTACCAAACACATCTCCTGCCATATCGCCTACACCAATTGCAGTAAAATCTTCACTCTGGCAATCAATTCCCATTTCGCGGAAGTGTCGCTTAACGGACTCCCATCCGCCTTTCGCTGTAATACCCATCGCTTTATGGTCATAACCGTTAGAACCACCAGACGCAAAAGCATCACCAAGCCAAAAGTTATACTCTGCTGATACAGCGTTAGCTAAGTCAGAAAATGTTGCTGTTCCTTTATCCGCTGCAACCACCAAGTATGGATCATCTTCGTCATGACGTACCACACTTTTTGGAGGAGCCACATCTCCTTCGATGATATTGTCAGACACGTCAAGTAACGCGCGAATAAACTGCTTGTAACAACGTTGACCTTCAGCAAAAATTTCATCACGCGAAGTCAGTTGTGGCTGACGCTTACAAACAAAGCCACCTTTTGCACCAACGGGCACAATCACTGTATTTTTAACTTGCTGAGCTTTTACTAAGCCTAGAATCTCGGTACGGAAATCCTCTTGTCGATCAGACCAACGTAATCCGCCACGAGCGACCTTACCGCCACGTAAATGCACACCTTCTATATCAGAGGCATACACAAAAATTTCAAATGCAGGGACAGGGGCTGGAATATCCGGGATCTTAGACGGCTGCAGTTTCAGCGATAACCAAGGCTTATTAAGTCCTTTATCATCTTTTTGATAATAATTGGTACGCAAGGTCGCTGAAATCATTTCGACGTATCGTCTAATAATACGATCATCGTCAAGACTCTCAACCTTATCCAATTGAGTCTCTATTTTATCAACAATTCGTTGCTGGCCTTTCTTGCTGCCCTTCAACGATGGCATGAATCGTTGAGAAAACAATTCAACCAAGTCTTTAGCAAGCTCTGGATAATGGTTTAAGGTATCCTCGATGTAGTGCTGGCTAAATGGAAAACCGACTTGCCTCATATAACGCGCATATGCTCTTAGGATAGAAACCTCACGTCCCGTTAAACCAGAGCCAAGTACCAAACGGTTAAACCCATCACTTTCTAGATCCCCCGCCCATATTGATGCAAAAGCTTGTTGGAATCGATCGCGGGCTTCACGAAGATCTACCACAGTTTCGCTCTTATGGAGCATGGAGAAATCAAGGATCCAATAGCTACCGCCATCGTTTTTAATGACTTCGTACGGCGATTCACCGATTACTCTCAAGCCAAGGTTTTCAAGCATCGGCATCACATCAGAAAGATGTATTGGTTCATCTTGATGATATAACTTAAGCTTTACTTCTTTTGAATCGGCCGCAGCTTCTTGAGGTCGATAAAACAACATCCCTAACTTGTTACTTTCGCTCAATGCTTCAAGGCGCTCGATGTCGGCGACTGCCGAGGTTGGCATCATGTCTTCTTTGTAAGAGCGAGGGAAAGCTCGAGAATATACCTTAGAAAGCGGTAATCCCTTACTCTCACCAAAGTTAGCCACGATCGCTTCTGATAAACGATCATCCCATGACGCCGATACTTCCATCAAATTCTGTTCTATCGCTTTTACATCCACATCCATATTGTTGTTATCAACCCTTACTATATAGTGTGTTCTGGCCAGAGGGCTTTCAGAAAAATAGGTCGTAAATTCAACTTCTTGCTCGCAGCCAAAGTAACTTTTTAAGATCCGTTGCGTATCTTTACGAAGCTGGGTGTTATAACGGTCTTTGCTTACATAGACCATACAACTAAAGAAGCGACCAAAAGGATCTCGACGCACAAACAAACGGATCAGGTCTCGATCCTGCATTTGCACTACACCCATTCCAATCTCAAGTAATTCTTCTTCTTTGGCCTGAAGCAGTTCATCACGGGGATAGTTTTCAAGAATGTTTCGCAGCGCTTTATAAGAATAGGATCCATTGCGATAACCGCTTGAATCAAGAATTCTATCCATCTTTTCACGGATCAATGGAATCGTTGAAACACTCTGGTTATAAACGGCAGATGTATAAAGTCCAGTAAAGCGATGTTCACCGATCACCTTCCCGTGCTTATCAAATTTCTTGATACCAATGTAATCGGTATACGCAGGTCTATGTATACGACTCGCTTTATTACCCTTGGTTAAGATCAGTAAGAAAGGCTTTTTTGCTTCTAGTCGAGCTGAGTCAGAAAAATCTGAGATTTTAACGGCGCGGACTCGTTGCTCATTAGAAAACAGGCCAAGTCCTCTTTCTTCCGTTGGCTTAAGAATTGAGTCGCCATCTACTTGGACTAAGTCAAATTCTTTGTAACCCATGAAAGTAAAGTTGTGGTCTCCTAACCATTCCAAAAACGCCATCGTTTCATCAAATCTGTCATCTTCAGTCGGTAACATCGATTTATTCTTAAGCAGATCTTGAGTGATTTCCTTAAGTTTATTCGACATCGGCTCCCAACCATTAACCACTAAACTCGTATCTTCGAAAATAGTGACCAGCTCATCTTTGAGCGATGTCATTTCTTGCTTGTCGTTAAGTCGGTCGACTTCAATGTGGAAAATAGACTGCAAATGCCCTTTCTTTTCATTGACCGAAGTGATCTGCCCGTTACTGTTCCTCTCAAATTGAGTCGGTCCATGTAGAGTAATATGACAGGTCAAATCAAGTCGGTTTAAAGCCATCTTAACGGAATCAACAAGAAACGGAGAATCAGGGACCGCAATTTCAACAATAGTGTGTGTCGATTGCCATCCATGTTTACTTACAGACGGATTGAAAACTCGAACTGAGATTTCATCGTGTTTCTTTTCGTTCAGGTGGTGCCATAAACTAATCACGGCACCATACAGGTCAGATTCATTTCGTTGTAACAAATCATCAGGGGAAACATTTGAAAAGATATGCTTGGCGAGTTTGGTCACTAGAGGTTGATTCGAACCCTCAAGTTTCGACTCAATCAATTTGTACACTTTCTCCAGAAGAACCGGAACAACGGGTTCGCGCGTGGTCATGATAACGCTCCACTTTTCTATTTTTATGGGGGATAAGGCTGCTTTTATTGTAAAAGCTTTATTGATAAAGAGTTAATAAAATTTAGCAGTAGTAGGAGAGAAAAGTTTGATATTGTGACTAATGTACTTATTTATATCGCTAGCAAACGTACTAATTACAGTGAATCTAACCGTAAAAATTTATTGTTGTGGTCAGTTGTCAACCTAAAACGACCTTTTATACCCAATTGTGTTAAATACGCTCGAAATCTGACCGCCGGTAATTGTAACCGTAGGCCACAATCTGTTTGAACCATAATGCTCGAAGCATGCCCGGAATAATGAGAAACAAACGCTTGGTAACTCAAGTTCATCGAAAAAAAATACTTTTTGGTGACCAATTTTTACCTCTCGCATAAATGCTGTATATAAAAACAGTATCAAAATTGACTAAATAATAGGGTTGGTTGTTAAAAAATGCAGAAATTCGTTCAATTTTGTTCATTAAATAGACAATAATAGAACATTGAACGACAAGCCAAATAGAACTGTATATAAAAACAGTACTTTCGACTTGTCGTTGCCTTGTGCACTTATTGTTAACTAAAAAAACAAATTATTTATTCGATTCACGTCACCGGCGTCTAGGCTTCTAAGGCCTTAGTGACTTTTTCAAATAGATCATTCGCAAGGTTATCTAGTGCTTTCAGCTTTTCTAATTCCACGACAATCAAGGCTTGTCGGGCTGCATCGTATTTCTTAAATTTCAGCAAGGGATCAATCAATCTTGACGCAACTTGAGGGTTCGATTCATTTAGTTGCTTTAGAATCTCGCCTGCAAACTGGTAACCACAACCCGAAATATCATGGAAACGACGTGGGTTCATATTTAGAAACGAACCGACCAAACTTCGTATACGATTTGGATTATTGAGGCTAAACGCAGAGTGAGACATACAAGCTTTTACGTTATCAAGCGCATCTTCACTTGGGTTAGAACCTTGTAATACAAACCATTTGTCCATCACTAGCCCATCATGACTCCACTTATGACTGTAGTCATCCATCAAGGTTTGCCTTACCGAAAGAGATGCACTATTCGCTGCAGCCATTGCGGCCATCGTATCAGTCATGTTATTGGCAGCTTGAAATTGTTCATGAACCAGGCCTTCATACTCATCGAGTGTCGCTAAGTACTGTAGGCAAAGATTTCTGAGTGCACGCTTGGCAATAGCCTCGTGCTTAATGGTATAAGCTTCTTGACGAAGAGAATGATATGTCGCAGAGAGTTCATCTTTCAATTCGAAGGCTAAAATCGACTTAAGCCCTTTTAACGCGTCGCACACTGCATCAACAGGCACCGTATCGTACCAACCAGCAACCTCATTAAAGCTTGGTAGTGATAAAACTTCAGCGATAAATGCCGGATCAAGCTGATCATTTAAGATCACACCGCGAAAAGCATCTACAACAAGATCGGGTAAGGCAATTGATTGTTGATTAACGATAGACTCGACATTTGACTTAACGTACTTGGCCAAAAGCATTTGTCCGGCATCCCACTTCGCAAAGTCATTTTGTGCGTGAACCATCAGAAATGCCAATTGTTCATCTGAGTAATCGAATTGTAATTTTACTGGTGCCGAAAACTCCCTCAACATGGACGGGATGGGTTGAGATGTAATATTTTCGAATACATACGTTTGCTGTGCTTGTGTCAAGTTCAAGACGTTATCAGTCAACTCACCGTTACAGCGTAACTCAAGAATATTTCCTGACTTATCATACAGTTCTACATCGAATGGGATATGAAGCGCGTGCTTCTCTGCTTGATCTTGAGTCGAAGGTGTCACTTGAGTTAACGTCAATGAATAGGTGTTTGTGTTAGCATCAAAATGATCGGTAGCCGTGACACATGGTGTCCCCGATTGGCTATACCATAATCGGAACTGCTTAAGATCAACACCAGAAGCCTCTTCCATTGCACAAACAAAATCTTCACATGTTGCTGCGGTGCCATCATGTCGTTCAAAATATAGCTTCATTCCCGCTTGGAATTTTTGTTCCCCAAGTAGCGTGTGCATCATTCGAATAACTTCGCTCCCCTTTTCATACACGGTAAGCGTATAGAAATTATTCATCTCTATCACTTTTTCCGGACGAATCGGATGAGACATTGGACTTGCGTCTTCAGCAAATTGCGGGCCACGAATAATGCGGACGTTATTAATCCGATTAACAGAACGAGAACCTAAGTCAGACGAAAACTCCTGATCTCGAAAAACCGTAAGCCCTTCTTTCAAACTTAGTTGAAACCAATCTCGACAAGTAACACGGTTACCCGTCCAGTTATGGAAATATTCGTGACCAATGACAGCTTCAATTCCCAAGTAGTCTGTATCCGTTGCCGTATTTTCATTCGCTAATACAAATTTTGAATTGAAAACATTTAATCCTTTGTTTTCCATCGCGCCCATGTTGAAAAAATCAACAGCAACAATCATATAGATATCGAGGTCATACTCTAAACCAAATCGCTGTTCATCCCACTTCATTGAATTGATCAACGACACCATTGCGTGGTTCGCTCGGTCAAGGTTTCCCTTATCGACAAAAATTTCTAAAACCACATTTCTACCAGACTGAGTAGAATAGTTATCACGAAGCACATCAAAATCACCCGCCACTAGAGCAAATAAGTAACAAGGCTTTGGATGTGGATCTTGCCACACGACATAGTGCCGATCTTCTGATATTTGGCCTTCTTCAATTTTATTACCGTTACTTAATAAATACGGGAAGGCAGCTTGGTCAGCAATAACTTTAGTGGTGTAAGTAGCAAGTACGTCCGGTCGGTCAAGAAAATACGTGATGCGCCTAAAACCTTCCGCTTCACACTGAGTGCAATATGCACCATCAGAAAGGTAAAGCCCCTCAAGAGCCGTGTTAGTAACAGGAGAAATCTTGTTTTCAATTCTAAGTTCGAATTCAGTAGGTAAATTGTTGAGCTCTAACCCAGAGTTAAGTATTTGGTAATCTTTCCAATCTTGATTGTTCACTTGTACTGAGACTAACTCAATACCTTCCCCATCGAGAACAAGTGTGCTCGACTCTACGTTCTGCTTAACTTGAGATATTGCAGTTACGATCGTGTTTTGTTCATGGAGGTCAAAAGTGAGATTAACATCTGAGATAATATGAGAAGGCGATTGATAATCGCTACGGTACTTGGCTTTAGGTGCTGACTCAGTCATCCTTTAGTCCTTATAAATTATTGTTAGCATTTTTGCTTAGATACAAATTGATTATACCCCCATGTATCAATTGATTGCAGGATAGAAACGAAAAAAACGCCAATTAACATTGGCGCTTTGAGATAGATTTGAATGAAGGTTTTATTGGTACCTATATCAACTGCAGTGACAGTATGGTGCTTCGCGAGTGAAGTCGACTAATCCGTAATCCGTAAAATTATCGGATTCTATTTAATACCGCAAACATATCACCGTCTTCCACTTCCAACGTTAATTCATCCTGGTTAAGTGTATAAGTCGCATCATGTTCACCATCTTGATACAACAAAACAATATGGTCATCTTCTGTATAATACACACCGCTATGAATGGCTTCATTACCTTCATTAGAACTTACACGAAATGTGAAAACAAAGTCTGGTTGCAGAACCAAATCCATTCTTGCAATATCACTTGCATGTTTGTCATCGCCGGTCACGGTGGTCGAAGACCAAATACCAGCAAGTGCATTCGGTAGCGCTTTAGTGAATACCACTCCGTTCAAATTTAACATGTGATGATTACCATCATATTTGTAAACTTGAGGTTCGTCGCTATTAAGTCCCAAAATAATCGTGTCTTCGTTTGCGGTGAACAGTCCTTCCCAGTGTTCGATACTGTAGTCTTGCTTCTGAATATCAATATTGAAGGAATAATTAGAATTAAGTGATAGCTTTATCGCCAAAAAGGCATCGGGCGATTCTTCGGGACTGGGGTTAATCAGGTACCAATCACCGAGTAAAAACGGTTGGTCAAACTGGGTTAAATCATTGTTGTCTTTACGCGTATCTGATATTGCTCCAAACGACACGACACATAAAATCAGTGTAATCCATCTCATATGCTTCCCCTTTTCTGTTCATATAAGACTAGGTGTTCAACGAGAGAAAGCGAATTTTTTTGATCTAAATCACAATTTTTGTTGTGATGTATCAGCTTTGAGATTGAAAATTCGAATAGCAGGTACAAAAAAAGCGAGCCCTTATTAAGCTCGCTTTTCAAATAACACGGTAAAGTCGTTACTTATTGATCATGTCAACCATGATTGCAACAGCCTCGTCGAGGTAGGCATCAGGGACTTCGTAATCTTTCGGCACATCATCTAACGTGGCAAATGGCTTTTCACCGGCCGCTTTTTGACGAGCGTTAATACGATCGAGTCTTCTGACATCGTTATCATCACTTTCAGCTTTTCTCGTTGCTTCATTGAGTGATAACGTTTTGTCATCCTTTTCAGCATTATATTTGGCAATATCTTCAGCAATGAAACCAAATTCCATGTCTGAATCAACACGTGCTTTATGCTTCAAGGTCAACGCCGCAATCATCTCGTCGTTACGTTGTAACATGTCATATTTTGCAGGTTCAATACTATCCCAAGGCAGTGCATTGTCCTCTACGCTCTCACCAGTTTCTGCAGGATCAATTGGTGTTGGGAATGCAATATCAGGTACTACACCTTTATTTTGCGTACTTCCACCATTAATACGATAAAACTTTTGAATCGTGTATTGAACATAGCCAAGTTCTTTATCAAACAAATCATAAATATGATTTAACGAGCGATGTTGCTGAACGGTACCTTTACCAAACGAGTTCTCACCTAAAATAATCGCACGGCCATAATCTTGAAGAGCGGCGGCAAAAATTTCAGATGCTGATGCGCTATATCGATTCACCAAGATGGTTAAAGGTCCGTCGTAGCTAACTTTGCCATCTGTATCGCTATTAACATTGACGCGGCCATAGCTATCTCGAACTTGTACTGCTGGACCACTTTCAATAAATAAGCCCGTTAATGCCGTTGCTTCGGTAAGTGCGCCACCACCATTGTTGCGTAAATCAACAATGATACCGTCAACACCCTCTTCTTTAAGTTCGGTAATTAACTTATCGGTGTCTTTTGAAAGGCCAACGTAATAGCTAGGTACTTCCAGCACACCAATTTTCTTACCGTTCTGTTCAAAGACTTCCGATTTAACCGCTCGGTCTTCTAGGCGAATTTTATCACGCGTAATTTCAACGACTTGTGCTTTAGCATCTTTGCCCTCAGACAAAACTTGCAACTTAACTTTTGTTCCTTTCGGTCCTTTGATCAGTTGCACTACATCATCAAGTCGCCACCCAATTACATCGACAATTTCTTTGCCATCTTGACCGACGCCAATAATCTTATCGCCTTCGCCAAGTTGTTTACTCTTTGACGCAGGTCCACCAGCAACAAGAGAACGAATTATGGTGTAATCGTCCGTTAGTTGCAGTACCGCCCCGATACCTTCAAGAGACAAATTCATTTCTGATTGAAATTGTTCGGCAGAACGTGGCGATAAATAACTGGTATGAGGATCTACTTCACGCGCGAAAGCGTTCATGTATATTTGAAATGCATCTTCGTTATGAGATTGCGTGATACGCTTGATGGCATTGTTATAACGCTTACCCAACGTTTCTTTAATCTCGTCCCAATCTTTACCTGCTAGTTTAAGATTCAGAGCATCGTATTTAACACGTTTACGCCACAATTCATTAAGCTCATCTTCGCTCTTAGCCCAGTTGGCTTCGGAACGATCTAGCTCAATGCTCTCATCAACATCAAACTTCATTTCTTTGTCTAACAAAGACAAGGCATAAACAAAACGTTCGTATCGTTTTTGCATAGAAAGATTGTAGACATCGAATGCAACTTGATTATTTCCAGCCTTCAATTGATCGTCAAGCTGGGTTGACCAAGCATCAAAGCCGTCGATATCTGATTGAGTGAAAATATTGCGGTTGTAGTCGAGCATCTCTAAATATCGATTAAAAATAGCCTTAGAGAATTCGTCATCTAGCGTAAAATGCTTGTAGTGAGAGCGTGTAAAACGAGACGTAACTCGCTTACTGGCAGTTTCATGTTGTGCTTCTGGGGCCAGTTTTGGAATATCAGATTCCTGATACTTAGCCTCCAGAGCGTGAGCTGACGATACAGCTAGCCATAGGCTAGCTGTAATCAAAGATACTTTTGAACGGCACTTCATGCGTAGGAGTTTCTCCTTTAAGCGCGCAAATGCTCCGCTTTAACAACCATTTGTAGGCCATTGACTAGCTGAACACGCACATCTTCCTTATTGATTTCAACAATGGTCGCAGCCATGTTCCCTTTACCCATGTTTACGTTTACGTCTTTGCCTACGATCATTTCATCTGCATTCAAAGCACGCGTTTCAACTGGCGTGTTTACTTTTGCGTTCTTGTTCGTGTTAGTTTGTGGCTTGCGAGCCTGTGGTTTCTTCGCTTTAGGCTGCTTAGCTTTCGCTTCTTCACGTGCCTTTTGAGCTTGTTCTTTACGTCGAGTAGCAACTTTAGCTTTGCTTTCAGCAAGTGTAGCTTGTGCATGCTCAACATGCTCTGCTTCTAATTCGCCACAAGCGTTACCGTCTAAATCAACTCGTGCGGCACCCGGTTTAACACCGTGTAGATAACGCCAAGAAGAAGTGTATTGTCTTAACGCGGCACGCAGCTGAGTTTTACTAACTTTCTCATCGTCTTTCAAGCGTTCAGCAAGATCTTGAAAGATACCAATTTTAAGCGGTTTCGCTTCACCTTCTACAGTAAAGCATTTAGGGAAACATTCAGCAATATACGCAATAATTTCTTTGCTGTTCTTCAACTTCTCAGTGTTTTCCATGTGGGTTCCTGGTTAATGCGGTTTTCCGCGAAGCATTAAGAAAAATATTCTTGGTATTATAGAGACCTGCTTTAGAAAAACCACTGGCAAATGTGATTTTAAACCACGTTTGTATGGGAATTGAGCACCTTTTCTATAGATCTCATGAACTTTGTTAGTCCAATCTCGTCAATTTCCGAAAATCGATTAATAGTTGGGCTATCAATATCCAATACTCCTACTACTTCGCCATCCACGCTAAACGGAATAACAATCTCAGAGTTGCTCGCTGCATCACAAGCGATATGCCCTTCAAATTCATGAACGTCAGAAATGCGCTGCACAGTATTCGTCGCAATCGCCGTTCCGCAAACGCCACGACCTACTGGGATGCGCACACAAGCGGGTTTTCCTTGAAACGGCCCCAACACAAGTTCACCTTGATTCATGAGATAGAAGCCAACCCAGTTGAGATCGTCTAACTCCATGTTCAGAAGTGCACTAATATTAGAAAGGTTAGCAATAAAATCGGTTTCAGACTCTATCAGTCCAATCGCTTGCCTACCTAGGCGCTCGTAGTTTTCTAAATTCATGATTTTTCCATTAATAATACTTTGCTTTTATTTTAATAAACGTACAATGCCCCGACCTAAATAGGACTCATTCTCATAAATATGATCAGTACGAAAGATACTATTAGCCGCTCTTGGTTGATAACACAAGTAAAAACTCATAAGTCTCGACTTATCGGTGCGAATTTAATCGCAATCATCGCCACGTTAATCAGTGTTCCTATCCCATTACTCATGCCACTGATGGTCGATGAAGTTCTCCTTGAGCAACCAGGTATCGGACTCGATTACATGAATCGGCTCCTCCCAACTAACCTTGAAACCCCTATCGGCTATATTACGCTTACCTTAATTCTCGTCGTTCTAATGCGAGCCTTTAGCCAGGCATTTAACATTTTACAAAGCCGGCAGTTCACACTGGTCTCTAAAACGATTACCTACAAAATTCGTTGTCAGATGATAGACAAACTTGGGCGAATCAGCATTCGGCAATATGAGACACGAGGAAGTGGCGGGATAAATGCGCATCTAATTACTGATATCGAGACAATTGACCAATTTATTGGCTCAACATTAAGTAAGTTTTTAGTGAGTTTTTTGACGGTCATTGGCACCGCGATTGTTTTGCTATGGCTTGACTGGCGACTAGGTTTATTCATTTTATTAGTCAATCCTGTGGTGATCTATTTTTCACGAAAACTCGGTGGAATGGTAAAACACCTTAAAAAACGTGAAAACCAAGCATTCGAAGGCTTTCAGAATCGCTTGGTAGAGACTCTTGATGGGATTTATCAGCTAAGAGCTGCGAACCGCGAGCGGGAGTTTTTACAAGAGCTGAAACAACAGGCCGATCAAATTAGAGTCAACGCCGACAAATATGCCTGGCAATCTGAAGCTGCGAGTCGAGTCTCCTTTCTCTTATTTCTCATTGGGTTTGAGCTATTTCGCGCCGTCGCGATGGTCATGGTTTTGTTTAGCGACCTGACTATCGGACAGATTTTTGCCGTATTCGGCTATTTGTGGTTTATGCTTGGTCCTGTTCAAGAATTGTTAGGCATCCAGTTTTCTTGGTACAGCGCTAAAGCGGCATTAACACGCATCAACTCTTTGCTCGCATTGGATGAAGAACCAAGGACGGTAAGTAAGCTCAATCCATTTAACGATGGTAAACAGGTCGATGTGTCCATCGAAAACGTGAGCTTTAGCTACGATGACGATAAAAACGTACTAAGTAACCTAACCTTGCACATCCCTGCTGGAAAAAAAGTCGCATTAGTCGGTGCCAGCGGCGGAGGGAAGTCTACGCTCATACAGTTACTGATTGGTGTCTATAATCAACAACAAGGCATCATTAATTATAATGGTTCTGACACGAGAGACGTCGGCTTTGACATAATTAGAGATAAAATTGCTGTTGTTTTACAGCAACCTATACTATTCAATGACAGCATGAGGCATAATCTGACACTTGGTCGTCACTATAATGACGCGGCAATATGGAACGCATTAGACGTTGCTCAGTTACAAGACGTCACCGATAAGCTTGTTGATGGGTTAAATACCCAAATTGGTCGCAACGGTATCCGCTTATCTGGCGGGCAGCGACAGCGTTTAGCGATCGCTCGAATGATACTCAGTGATCCACAATTTGTCATTTTAGACGAAGCGACATCGGCGCTGGATACGGCAACAGAGGCCTCATTACACTTTGCCTTAAGTACATTTTTGAAAAATAGAACGACGTTGATCGTGGCACATCGATTATCTGCCGTAAAACAAGCGGATTTAATCTATGTGTTAGAAGATGGACAAGTGAGTCAAACAGGCACTCACATCGAATTAGTAGAGCAACAAGGTCTATATCAAACGCTTTATGGCTCGGTACAATCAGCTAGTTAATCGTGACGAGAAGAACGCATCGTGCACGGATATTGGAGTTTACGATGCGCACTTCACCTGAAATAGTCGAAGAAAATGAAAGTAAAAACATAAGGTTATGCCAATGTTGTGAGCTTCCTGTGGCTATTATTGACTTAGACAAAGGCTACAGTGCAGATTGCCCACGTTGTGGAACCCAACTTTACCGAAGTGAACACCACTCCATCAACGGCAACCTAGCCATTGCTATCACCTGTTTACTGCTCTTTATTCCTTCACATTTCTTTGATTTCATTACTATCCGACTTGTCGGCGTGATGATCCAAGGAACCTTGATGGATGGAGTTTGGGCTCTCAGTCAAGAAGGCTACTCTGGCTTGGCGCTACTGACACTCTTCTGCCACACCATTGCGCCTGTTGCAATGTGCAGCGCGGTACTGACAACCCATCTCGCTATTCGTTATAGATGGTTCACTACATTAAAGTGGTCACTTTCCATATTGTCACACAGTAAGCATTGGATGATGCTCGACGTGTTCCTAATCAGCGTCGCCATTTCATGCTTCAAATTACAAGATTATTCTGACATTTACATTGGTCATGCGCTCTACAGCTTGGTTCTATTACAAGGACTCAGCGTATTATTAGTTTGTAGGCTCAGTGTTCGACGATATTGGGATGCGTGGAAACCCGAATCGTCTTATAAAAAGATGAAAAAAGAAATTCATTGCCATAGCTGTCACCTATCCCAGGCCGAAGGAAAACAGTGTTTACGCTGTAAGGCGACACTGCATCACAGAAAGCCCTATTCACTTCAAAAAACATGGGCATACTTGATCGCGGCAACGATAGCGATTTTACCCGCTAATTTAATCCCTATTTCAATCCTAATTACCAATGGACAGCGTCTAGAAGACACTATCTTTTCCGGTGTGGCTTCATTAATTACTAATGATATGTTGGGTATTGCGATCATCATTTTTGTCGCCAGTATTGTCGTACCTGTTGCTAAAATACTAGGCTTGGGGTATTTGCTTTTTTGCATTCAGTTTGATGCAGCACAAAACCATCGTTTCGAAATGACGGTGTATCGTATTATTAAGTGGATTGGTAAATGGTCGATGACAGATCTCTTCGTCATCTCAATTATGCTGACCTTGGTTGACCGAGGTCAGATTCTTAACTTTACACCGGGCTTTGGCGCGGTGGCGTTTGGTATTGTTGTAATTTTCACCATGTTTGCAGCAGAGAGTCTCGACCCTCGCTTGCTTTGGGACAAACAAACAACACCATCTCCTGCATTAGACACTAAGACGAGTATTAGCGGTAATGAGTAACGAGAATAAGCAACCTATGTCGTTTAACCCTGAGGTGAAGAAAGATCGTCGAATTTCGCCGCTTTGGATTCTACCTATCTTGACGCTTGCGTTGGCAGGTTGGCTCCTCGCCAAAGCTGTTCATGATTCAGGTCAACGTGTTCAAATTTATTTCTCAGACGCCCAAGGCTTAATTGCGGGTCGCACGACCATACGATATCAAGGCCTAGAGGTGGGTATGGTGCGTGATATCAATTTATCCAGTGACCTAAGCAACATCTATGTTGATGCCGATATTTACCCTGAAGCCACAAAACTACTTGGAGAAGATACCAAGTTCTGGCTGGTGAAGCCTTCAGCATCGCTCTCGGGGATCTCAGGTTTAGATGCGCTAGTATCAGGTAATTATGTTTCTATTTATCCTGCTACAGAAACGAGTAGCTCTAAGAGCAAGTTTCAAGCCTTAGATAGCGCACCTGCTGAGCTTGCCGCCAATCAAGGCCTGACCGTGACGTTAAACGCTCGTGATTTAGGGGGCATATCCGTTGGCTCCAAAATTGTCTACAAAAAAATCCCGATTGGCGAAGTATACAGCTTCAAGCTCGATGACAATGCGGAAAGCGTGCTGATTAAAGCATCGATTGAACAACAATTTAGTCACATCATTACCAATAAGAGTCGTTTTTGGAATGTCAGTGGTATTGGTGCAAATGTTGGGTTTCAAGGCGTTGATATCCGTTTAGAAAGCCTCAGTGCTATCCTGTCAGGTGCCATCGCCGTTGACTCTCCTGATGGCGGAGAACCCGTCGTTAAAGGTACACCATTTAAACTCTATAAGGATTTAAAAACAGCCGGTCGTGGTATCCCAATATCCATCACGCTGCCTGACAACAGCAATTTGAAAGCCAATGGCTCGCCGATCGTTTATCGCGGACTTGAGATAGGCCAGATTAATAATCTAGCACTCAATGCAGAACGAGATTCGATTGTTGCGTCCGCCTCTATTGAACCAGCATTCAGTGACATGTTAAACCAAGGCACCTTGTTCTTGCTTGAAGAAGCGAAAGTGTCGTTGTCTGGGGTGGAAAATTTATCCAACCTAATCACCGGCAACTTTTTAACACTTGTGCCCGGCACTGGCGATAAAGCTCGTCAGTTTGACGCCATAAAACAAGAAGAGTTTGACCGAGTCAAAGCCAAGTCCATTTCAATTCGTCTTTTGTCAGAAAATTCATTTGGACTCGAGCCCGGCAGTAGCGTGTTGTATCGAGGCATTCCGGTTGGCTCTTTAACATCCGTTGAGTTGGTTGATGACCAAGTTGCAATGGACATTGCGGTAGATATCGAATACAAAAACCTCATTCGCACTCAAAACCGTTTCTACGTCACTGGCAGCGCAACGGCAGAACTGACTAAAGCGGGTCTCAATGTTACCGTGCCGCCAGCGAAACAGTTATTGACAGGCTCCATCAGCTTTGTAAGTGAAGGCAAAGCAACAGACCGCGTCGAGTTTCCCCTGTTCCAAACAAAGTCGTTAGCTGAGCTCGCAAAACACAATCAATCTGGATCAATGAAGCTCGGGTTATTTGCTAATGAATTACCTCCCATTCAAGAAGGCAGCCCTATCCTGTATCGAAATATGCAAGTGGGCAGTGTTACCGACTTCTCTCTTGTAGATGGAGGCGTATACATCAACACGTCGATAGACAATAGATATAAGCACCTTATCACACCGCAAACCGTATTTTGGAATCGCTCTGGAATCGAAGTTGAGGCCTCTTTAGCTGGAGTAAGTGTCAAAGCTGCACCACTAAAAACCTTAATCGACGGAGGCATAGCATTTGACTCAATGCCGGGTATTGAAAACAAAACGGGCAAAAATTGGAAACTCTACCAAGATTTCAATCACGCGAGAAAATTCGGCTCTTCTGTTCAGCTTGTTACCACCACTGCCGATCAACAAATCGCCAAAGGAATGCCGATTAAGTATCAGGGCGTCAAAGTAGGTGAAGTCATGCTCACCGTACCCGACTTCACTCGCGAACGAGTCGAGGTTGTCGCGCGTATTCTTCCTGAATATGTTGATAAACTGACTAACTCGGGTGCTTACTTTTGGTTAGTCAAACCAGAGATTGGTTTGAGCGGCGTCAAAAACCTCAATGCATTAGTCTCACAGTATATTGCCGTTGAGCCAGGTGAAGGTTCCAAACAAAAGCAGTTTAAACTCTTTGATTTCCCTAAAGTAGAAAATGGTGTTGAATTTACCTTACAAAGCGAGAATCGTGGCTCAGTGAAGGAAGGAACCCCTATCCTGTATCGTGATATCGAGATCGGGCGAATCACGATGGTAGAGCTAGGGCCATTCGCTGACCGTGTCATCTCTACATTCCAAGTGCTACCCGATTATGCTTATCTTGTTCGTGCAAACAGCGTTTTTTGGAATGTATCCGGTGTTGATGTACAAATCGGACTCTCAGGCGCGAGTATTAAAGCAGGAACCGTAGATAGTTTAGTACGTGGTGGTGTCACATTTTCAACACCTGAAGGCTCCGAGCTTCAACCTAGAGCGAGCGAGGGACAAAGCTTTTATTTAAACGAAACGGGCGATCCTAAATGGAAAGCATGGCGCACTGCCATCCCTGCTCCCTAGCACGAGTTATTGGTCATCTATTGCATTCGTTTCATTTATAAGCCCGCAAATGCGGGCTTTCATTTTCTGTTCCGGCCGCTTCAGGGTATAATTTCCAAAACACTTTGAGCTAGCAGGCCTTATTTTGCATCCTAACGTCTATATTCCTGACGCCTTTTTGAAACATATTGAATCTCACCTACCGTCTCACCTAACCATGGATGACCTAGTGTCAGCCTGTCAAAGGCCATTGCGAAAAAGCATTCGTGTCAACACCTTAAAATTGTCGATCGAGGCATTTAAACAACGAGCTCAAGACAATGGTTGGAGCTTGCAACCTATCCCGTGGTGCAGCCAAGGGTTTTGGATTGATGCAGATGAAACCCATGTCCCTTTAGGCAATACCGCTGAGCATATGGCGGGGCTGTTTTATATCCAAGAAGCCAGTTCAATGCTGCCGCCAAGTGCTCTTTTCCACTCGACACTGGGATCTGAAACACAGCCATTTGAAACTGTCTTAGACATGGCCGCGGCACCTGGGTCAAAAACAACCCAAATTGCCGCACTCATGAATAATGATGGCATACTCGTCGCTAACGAATACGCATCGAGTCGTGTCAAAGTATTGCATGCCAACATTGAACGCTGCGGTGTCAAAAATGCCGCACTGAGCAACTATGACGCCCGCGTATTTGGCGGATGGTTACCCGAGCGCTTTGACGCCATTTTATTAGATGCTCCTTGCTCGGGCGAAGGCACCATCAGAAAAGATGTCGATGCGATGAAAAACTGGAGCCTAGATTCGACTCTAGAAATCGCGGCGACGCAAAAAGATCTCATTGAGAGCGCTTTTCACGCCTTGAAAGTCGGTGGTACCTTGGTTTATTCAACCTGCGCCCTTAGCCAAGAAGAAAATCAACAAGTTATGTTTCACCTCAAAGAGTGCGCCGGTGACGCGGTCGAGTTTGAATCGCTGGGAAATCTATTTGCAGACGCACAACTTGCATTAACGAATGAAGGCTTCTTACATGTTTTTCCGCAAATTTATGACAGCGAAGGCTTTTTCATCGCTAAAATAAAAAAAGTGGCATCAATAACCCCACCAG
Organism: Vibrio sp. E150_011; assembly: GCF_053544015.1. Taxonomy (NCBI): domain Bacteria; kingdom Pseudomonadati; phylum Pseudomonadota; class Gammaproteobacteria; order Vibrionales; family Vibrionaceae; genus Vibrio; species Vibrio sp. E150_011. The sequence continues at coordinate 142,131 of NZ_JBHFOL010000009.1, read as the reverse complement.
TGGTTAAAAAGCGCCTTGGCAAGTTTCCGTTTCAAAAGTTATCCTCAAAAGATACCGAAGATGTCACAGTGTCACTTAATAAAACGCTTTCCGTCGACTTCCCACAAGGCAGCCAACTTTGGAAGCGTGACAATGATATATGGTTGTTCCCTACCGCATTAGAACCATTATTAACTGAGTTTCGATTTTCTCGTATGGGGATTAAGGTCGCGGAACAGCATAAAAAAGGCTATCGATGGCAACATCAAGTCGCAACGTGCTTAGCGAACAGCAGTTCTCAAACTATCGCTGTTAATAAGGCCGATGCACGCGAATGGTATATGGGGCGAGATATTCGTCCTGAGGGTCTGTCCGGTACAGGCGAAACCTTTGTCAGTTATCACGGCATAGTGATCGGATTAGGTAAATGGGTCGGCAACAGGATCAAGAACGGACTGCCTAGGGAGTTAGTACGAGATAAAAATCTATTCTAACCCAACGACATAGCGATTTAGGATGGTTTAAACGGCCATCCTAATCGCTTTTTTGTTGTTCTGTACTACACTTTAAAAGTTATTAACGCAGAGTGGTGAATTGATTTTCCGTTTGAAGCACTTGGCAAAATACGCATCAAACCTAGCTCTGGTAAGGCTGCGTTCGTTTGAAACGTACAGCCGTTTGTAGAAACCTTACCCTTGTAACCCAAAGCTCTTGTACAAAGTAAATCGCTCGTTTGAAACGTATATTTGAAACAGTTAGCGTAGGCTCTCCATGAGCCATTCCCCTAGGCCCAAATCAGGATCAGTTTTGGGCCTCTTTTTGTCCATTTATACTGACTTTGTGTTTTTTTCGTGTTTGTAACAGAGCATCGAGTAAGGCACTTCTCATTTCACTGGGCCAACCAAATGAAATAGTCCGCCCCTGCCTACTCTAGTTTAGAAGGGTGTTGTCTTTATTGACTGACTTAACCCATTCAACACCATCGCAATCAAATTAAGCCGAAGCATCTTCGTCAGTGACTAAGCGAATGCCTTCTTTATCAATGGTGATTTTCCCTTGCTTAAACAAACCGCCAATCGTTTTCTTAAACGTACCTTTACTGGTTTTAAAGGTCGTAAAAATAGCCTCAGGGGTCGACTTATCGCTCAGAGGCAAAAAGCCACCTTTCTTTTCAAGAAGGCTCATAATGCTTTCACTTAAATCGTCCATTTTGGCTACGCCAATTTTTTGCAATCTAAGGTCAATTTTTCCGTCTTCGCGAACTTGTTTAATAAAGCCTTTGAGTCGTTTACCTACGAACAACTTACCAAATACATCTGATTGGAAAATCATTCCCCAGTGTTCACCGTTAACAATCGCTTTGTAACCCAGCTCGCTACGTTCAGCAATGATAAGGTCAACTTGCTGGTTGGTACTATAAACAGCAGGCACGTTATCAAGCCATTTGTTGAACTTAGTCGTTCCCACAATACGCCCCGACGCTTTATCGGTATACACATAAACAAGAATACTTTGGCCGACAACTAAGCGACCACGTTGTTCGCTGAAAGGAATCAATAGGTCTTTTTCTTTAATACCCCAACTCGCAAAAGCACCAACACTGTTGACACCTTCAACCGTCATGACACCCCATTCACCGACTTGGGCGATAGGTTTAGCTGTTGTTGCAGCGATCTGGTTATCTGAATCAAAGTAGAGAAAAACGTCTAGCGTGTCGCCAATGCTTACTCCTTCTGGAGCGTATTTCTTTGTTAGCAAAATTGAACCATAATCTTTGCCGTCCAGAAACCATCCAAAATCGGCTTCTTTTGTCACTTCAAGTTGGTTAATTTGACCTACATTTATCATTCTGTTTATCTCTACTGGGATTATTCGAGGATTATACCTAACTCGCTTTAAGATGCTAGTTTCCACGTGTTCTGATATGCTTATCGGTATCAATTTAAAGGGAGAAGTTGTTTGGTCACCGTCGACAAGCAAGATGCCATTACGTTAAAGATTGCTCACGCTATGGCAAATACGAAAACATTGGATCTTGATATTTTTCTGTTCATTCCAGGAGAGCTTGATTTAGAATCCCATCAAGTGTCCGAATCAGACTTCTACCATAATTCCATCACACAAAAACGTACGTACTTTAGTACCGAGACGCTGCTGCCTCTCATTCACTCAAGACTGGCAAAACGTGGTCGTTTATCAAACACACAATATCGTGTCAGCTTGAGTCTTTTTGCTTATCAATATGTATTCGCACTGGACAGCGCGGTTTCGCTATTAATAGACTCATCAAAAGAAGAAGTCACCGCCGACGAAATCGATGAATTAATTGAGCTCGCCATTGATATTCTAAGGAAAATGCGACGTGCAGTTCCGTATGAAGAAAGCCTCAAACGGTATTACGCGAATATAGACAATTACCTTTCTTGGTACACGGGACAAAAATTTTTGTCTTTGGTGGTCACTTTACCAAATAGTAAGTCTTATACACCGCTTAAAGAACGCCTAATAACCATTGTTGAAAAAGAACAGGCTCACCGTAACCTCAACGATTACAATTCAGAACAGGTTCGTCGTGATTCAACCCGGTTAAGCAATAAAATGCGATTGCTCCGACGCTTGATTGAACACCCTATTGTGTTACAAGAAAAGCTCACCTCAATGGGGCATAACACTATGCGTGTTATCAAAGGTTCCGCTACCGGACTTGTGATGTTGTTTGTCACCACCGCAGTGATTCTTGCTCGAGATTATCTGGGCGAAATTACCGCATCTTTCATTCTGGTTCTTTCCGTTATTTATGCACTTCGTGAGGTGTTTAAAGATGATTTACGGGATATTTTGTGGCGTTGGATAAAACGAGGAAAGCCTAAGTGGCGAAGACGTTATATCGACCCTACCACTAAAAAAGAAGTGGGAAGAAAGATTGAATGGCTCGATTTCATTTCATTTGACCGGTTACCTGATCGCATCAAACAGATTCGAAAAAAGCGTGTCGTACAGAGAGAAGAAAAAATTCTCCATTATCGTACCCACACCACCATGGCCACATCCAAATTCACCAGCGGTTATGACCAAACTCGAGAGGTCATTAACATTAACTTTCGAACACTTACTCGTCTCATGGATAAGAGCAACAATCGCTTCTTTAGGTTGCAGGATGGCCAAGTGGTTAAAGAGTCATTGGAAAAACGTCATCTCCTTAACTTAATCATTAAGGAGAATAACTATGACAGTGAACCACTATATTATCGTTGGAAGATTATTCTTAATCGGTCCAAAATTGTCGATATAGAAAAAATCCCTCTCTAGGGTATTTATCGGGTTCTCACCGACAAATAATAAAACGACTTAATGCAGCGGCTTTTTTGTCACTTTCTTTAGTGATAACACTAATGAAAACTCGGCCATTGGTTCATCCCCATGCAGGGATGGACAAATGGCTGTAATCTTAACAGGACGATTCACCCTCTCTCCTGTCGCTAATGTTTCATCGAGCATTTCATCAATCAACAATCCGTCATCGCAAACAAAATGAACGTCAGATTCCGGTCGCCTCAAAAACTTACCCTCGACCTCTTTAAAGGCTAATGAGACCTTCTGACCCCGTTGCTGAGCTTTGTTCATGGCCATATATCCGCCCGCTACATCGGCACCTACCGCAAGTACTCCAAAATACATACTGTTCAAATGGTTTTTGGTTCTGCGCTTCAACGGAATTTTTATCTCAACGCGATGCTCATCCAATTGCAGGATTTTAGGACGACATAGCCAAATAAACGGAACCTTAAAAAAACCAAACGTACTCAGGTAGAGATTTGCTTTGCGAAGTGGTGACAACATTTTCTTTTTCCTTAATAAGAAAACTCATCAGACCAGTAAACTAAAAAGCGCAGTGGATGTCAAAGGAATGTTAAATCACAACATACTAATAATAAACCCGGCTCTGCTGGCCGGGCTTATTATTCGTTATGCTTGGTTGGCTTGACTTTGGTCGCCATCCCGTTACGCGGTCACATAAACCTCAGCATGACCGAGTTCTTCAAGATGATTGCGAAGCACTGGGTAGTCTTCAAGTGAGCCAATAACAACCAGCGCGGGTTTTTTTACTTCTTTCGCCGTCAAGATGCCATCTCTAACGAGTTTTAACACTGCTTCGTTTTGAGGATCATATAAATGAGTAAGCTCATCCTGCTCACGATCAACACCTAACGTAAGTTGTGTTAAATTATCAATTTTTAGTACCAACCCATCGAAGTACTGAAGTAATCGCTCAGACAGTAATACGGCAGACGGAGTATCGCAGGCGAATAAAATTTTCAGGCCATTCAAGCCGCGAGGTAGACCTTGCTCGGCGAGCTTATCAATGATCGTCGCCGCATCACTTAACGCTCGCACACACGGAACGACTATCTCGACATTGATCCCTTGCTCTCGCAGCGCTTTTATTACATTACATTCCAAAGCGAAGCTTGCTTTATAAGCTTCAGAGGCAAATCGTGCCACGCCTCGAACACCCAAGATTGGATTCACTTCTCCAGACTCAGCTTTTCCACCGAGCAATGCACTCATGTTGTAACTATCGGCATCATTGAGTTCAACTCGAATCGTATTGTGTTCAGGTTTGACCGCAGAGCTGATTTCAGCAACTAAAGTGCTGACAATGAAATCCGCCACTTCACGTCCACCCAGCAATGCGTTTATCGCATCGAGTTCAACCGTATCTAGCTCACCTTCTAACTGTGCGTAATTTGGATGAAAAAATATCTTCTCCATAATGAGTTCCGCGATCGAGACATATAAGTGTTCAGCGTCACCTTGATCAGAGTGACTGGGAAATACATTGCCGTAACTCAGTGATGCCGTTGGCTTATTATTGACTTGCTCGTTTTCGTAACTCATGACCGCTCCGTGCTTTGTTAATACTAACTACTGGCAAAATACCGACTCACTCTATGGAATACAAGACAAGAACACGAATATTCGCCAACTATTTAACTGGCACGCTATCAGCCCTTCTATTTGAACTAATTTTGAGCAATTATAAAGCCTAGTTTCACTGTAATACCGCGTTCCTTAAGGAGATTGCCATTAATAGTTTATTTGGTTCCTCATTTCCGTTATCTTTACCGCTTCGAAATTAAAATGCAGGCTGCCCCATGCCATTAAAAACAGACGAATTAAGAACCCAGGCACTAGGCCCAATGCCGACTCCGCTCGAACTCAGTACGTCACACCCTATTACAGATGATGTCGCCACGAGAATCGCAGAGTCTCGCCGCCAGATCGAACGCATTCTTACTGGCGAAGACAACCGCCTTCTATGCATTGTTGGCCCTTGCTCGGTCCATGATACTGACGCAGCGCTTGATTACGCAAAACGCCTAAGTGCGATCCAAGACCAGTATAGCAATGAGCTTTTCATTGTTATGCGCACATATTTTGAAAAGCCTCGTACTGTCGTTGGCTGGAAAGGGTTAATTACCGACCCGAATTTAGATGGTTCTTATGCGCTTGAGACTGGCTTGAATAAAGCAAGAGGACTTTTGCTTGATATCAATAAGCTGGGGCTAGCAACAGCCACTGAATTCTTAGATATGATCACTGGTCAATATATTGCTGATCTCATCACCTGGGGAGCGATTGGCGCTCGTACGACTGAATCACAAATCCATAGAGAAATGGCATCAGCACTTTCTTGCCCGGTAGGATTTAAGAACGGCACTAACGGCAGCGTCAAAATAGCAATGGACGCTATCCGCGCGGCTCGTGCTTCGCATTATTTCTACTCACCAGATAAAAATGGTCGTATGACGGTCTACCGTACTAGCGGAAACCCTCATGGCCATATTATTTTGCGTGGTGGTGATACAGGCCCTAACTTTGATGAAGCATCAATAAACAATGCCTGTGAGCAACTTGCGTCATTTGACCTACCTGAAAGACTTGTGGTTGATTTTAGTCATGCGAACTGCGAAAAGCAGCACCGCAAACAGCTCGATGTTGCTGAAGAAATCGCACGCCAAATTATTGCGGGATCACATAAGGTCGCAGGGATCATGGCTGAAAGCTTTATAGAAGAAGGCAATCAGAGCATGGAAGACATCAATAACCTCGAATATGGTAAGTCAATCACTGACCCATGCCTAAGTTGGAGCGATACTGTTGATATGCTCAATGTACTCGCTGACGCCGTAAAACAACGTAATAGTAAGGAAGTCTAACATGCCATCATTTGATATTATTTCTGAGATCGAACTCGTAGAAGTCCGCAATGCTGTCGATAACGCGAACAGAGAGATCACGACTCGCTTTGATTTCCGCAACGTGGAAGCCTCATTCTCTCTAACTGGAGAAGTGGTAAAGCTATCTTGCGAGAGTGACTTTCAACTTAAACAAATGCGTGACATCTTGCGTGGCAACCTAACTAAGCGCGGTGTAGATGTGGGTTCAATGGAATCTAAAACTGCTGAGCAGACTGGAAAGTTATGGCACCAGAATGTCGAATTCAAGCAAGGCATTGAAACCCCAATTGCCAAAAAGATTGTTAAGCTGATTAAAGACGAAAAAGTAAAAGTACAGGTGTCTATTCAAGGCGAAAAAGTACGAGTAACGGGCAAGAAGCGTGACGATCTACAAGCGGCTATGCAATTGGTTAAGACGGGTGAGCTAGGTCAACCGTTCCAGTTCGAAAACTTTCGCGATTAATTAGCGCCAAGTTAGCGGCCAGCCCACTCAGTGTGGGCTACGCGATAACGGTATACCATACCAACAACATGCTTCACTCAAATAAAATAAAAAGGACTTAAGTCCTTTTTACTTTATTTCATTTTCCCCAGTTGAATAACCACATCGTCTTCCTTCAGTAAACGATAAGCTGACGAAGTTGGGTCTATAAATACGACAACCCTTTGCTTGTTAGCTTTGGCGCGGCGTATAGATTCTGATACTTCGGTAATGTCTTTAAACACCACCCTTTCTGCATCTCGCCTTACCAAGTCGATAAATCCAAATGGGCAAGCGTCATCGTGGAACACGATTTCTGCTTCCTGCATCAATCGTAGCGCTTTAAGCGGTAAATATTCAGGATCTGTACCAAACTCGACCCACGTACATGAGTCTGAGAATTGGTTTGAGTGCTCAATAAGACGCTGATACGCCCGCTCAATATCCTGATTGTTTACACAATTCATCACTTCAGGCTCTCGGAAAAACAACTCCCAAAACTTACGTCTCTCGTCTACAGATTGGAAACGTTGCTTGATGTCTACTCGCTTACTTGCCGCAAAATCGGCCAGTTGAGCGGTATTCATCGGTAGAATTGCCTCAATTTTTTCCCGTACCCCTCGAATCAAAACCGGAGAAGAACCACCACTTGAAATAGCTATTTGGATGCGACCTCGGTTAATAATAGATGGCGTGATGAAGTCACAATACGGTGTATCATCAACCACATTAACAAGAGTATTTATTTTCTTTGCATCTTTATGCACCTGATGATTCAGGGTGGGATTATCGGTTGTTGCCCAAACTTGTACATAATTGGCCGTCATCAACTCTCGTTCGTAGAAACGTTGAATCCAATGGCACTTGCCACTTTCTACTAGTTGCATCAAATATGGCTCAATCTTAGGGGACACAACCGTTACACAGGCTCCAGCTCTGATTAGCATGTCAATTTTTCGGCAAGCGACTTCGCCACCACCAACAACTAATACAGGCTTCTCAAGTAGATCCATAAACAGTGGAAAGTAACGCATAAATTTCCTTTTCAAAACGAAATAACTATTCATTCAATCTCACCAACATGGTGCAGCTTTGTCACCGAGACATTCATCACAAAACAATTTTCCACTGAAATTTCGACCAAGACAAGCACGAAACCAATGAAAAACATAAAATATCAATCAAACATTTTGAATTAACGTTTTTTTAACATATCAACTTCTATAGCACCAACATGGTGTACAGTTGCACTATTTACAAAACTATTACATTTAGTCATTCTAACCATTGTTAACAACCATGTGACTACTCAAAACATCTTTTAAATTAATAATTTGAGAAATCATAAATCATTATCTACGCTTTAAACGGTTGTTACAACTGATAGAAATTAGTTCGATTATTAAGAACTTATGATGCACCAAAATAATGATTCACTAAATACAATGATTTGCATATTGTATTCAGGATGGACCTGATTTATACGGAATTTACAGGAAGGATACACAATGGCAACGAAACTCACTCTAATCGCATCTTTTGTAGCCGCTTCGGCAGCTATGATAAGCACGTCAGCTAACGCGGCTGACAGTACACTAGAGAAGGTCACTAAAGCAGGTGTTTTAACTTGTGGTGTGAGTACGGGTCTTCCCGGTTTCTCCAACCCTAACTCAAAAGGTGAATGGGAAGGTATTGATGTAGAATACTGCCAAGCAGTTGCAGCCGCAGTCCTTGGTGACAAGTCCAAAGTTAAATACGTACCACTCACAGCAAAAGAGCGTTTTACTGCCCTTCAATCTGGTGAGATAGATGTACTGTCGCGTAATACAACGTGGACTCTACACCGTGACACCGCACTAGGTTTGAACTTTGTTGGGGTTAACTACTACGACGGTCAAGGTTTCATGGTAATGAAAGACCTTGGTGTAGCAAGTGCAAAAGATCTTGATGGTGCTTCTGTTTGTGTTCAATCGGGTACGACAACTGAATTGAACCTTGCCGATTACTTCCGCATCAACGGTATGTCTTACAAGCCTGTCGTATTTGATACTGCAGCGCAAACATCTAAAGGTTTCGATGCTGGACGTTGTGATGTACTAACGACTGACCAATCTGGTCTCTATGCCCTACGTCTCAACTTGAAAGATCCAAGTGCCGCTGCAGTACTTCCAGAAATTATTTCTAAAGAGCCTCTAGGCCCTGTTGTGCGCCAAGGCGACGACCAATGGTTTAACATCGCGAAATGGACGCTAAATGCAATGATTAATGCCGAAGAATATGGCATTACATCAAAGAATGCTGACGAGATGATGAAATCAAACGATCCAAACATCAAGCGTATTCTTGGCATCGACGGTCCTAAAGGTAAAGGCCTAGGCATTAATGACGATTGGGGCTATCAGGTCATCAAACAAGTTGGTAACTATGGCGAGAGTTTTGAACGTACTGTTGGTACAGGCTCACCACTAAAAATTGACCGTGGAGTTAATGCGTTGTGGAATGCGGGTGGTTTCATGTACGCTCCACCACTTCGCTAACCGTTTTACTTAGTAACAAATAATTTAGTTCCAAAACAAGGGCGGTCTAACCGCCCTTTCTCAAAGGATTTGAGGTTATAGCTGTATGAAACCTACTAATGATCAAGTCGCAGCGCAGGTCAAACCTGCGAAAAGCGCAAATCTCCTGTACAACCCTACCTTTCGCTCCGTTGTCTTTCAGGCCATCGCTGTTCTGGCGTTAGGTGCGTTTTTCTACACTATTGTAACGAATGCATTGGATAACCTAGCAGCCCGTGGTATCGCTACTGGTTTTGACTTTCTTTCTGAAGAAGCTGGATTTGGGATCGGTTTATCACTTATCGAGTACGATGAAACTTTCTCTTACGGTAGAACATTTTTTGTTGGGCTTTTGAACACTGCTCTTGTTTCTGTCCTCGGTATTATTGTCGCGACAGTGCTCGGTTTTGTTATCGGCATCGCCCGGCTTTCTTCTAATTGGCTAGTTAGCCGATTCGCCGCTGTTTATATTGAGATATTCCGAAATATCCCACTGTTATTGCAAATATTCTTCTGGTATTTCGCTGTTTTACAAGCGCTTCCCTCGCCAAGACAAAGTATGAGTTTGGGTGAAGCCATTTTTCTAAACGTCCGCGGACTTTATTTCCCAGCTCCGGTAATGGAAGCAGGCAGTAGCGTCGTTATAGCGGTGTTTGTTATTGGTATCATTGCGACGCTTGGTGCCAATATATGGGCCAAAAACAAGCAAAAGTTGACTGGCCAACAAACCCCTATGTTTCGTATCGCACTCGGCCTTATGGTTGGAGCGCCACTGATTGCTTATTTTGTAATGGGTATGCCAATTTCGGCGCAATACCCTGTATTGAAAGGGTTTAACTTTAGGGGTGGTATCAGTATTATTCCTGAGCTTGCAGCTCTTACCATCGCCTTAAGTATTTACACCGCTTCCTTCATTGCTGAAATTGTTCGTTCCGGTATCAACGCGGTAAACCACGGTCAAACCGAAGCGGCCATGTCTCTTGGCTTACCACGTACAAGGACTCTAAAACTAGTGGTCATTCCACAAGCAATGAGAATCATCATTCCACCACTAACCAGCCAATATCTTAACTTAACTAAAAACTCATCATTAGCGATGGCTATCGGTTATCCAGACTTAGTATCTGTTTTCGCCGGAACGACCTTGAACCAAGTTGGACAAGCGATAGAAGTTATCGCCATGACTATGGGTGTTTATCTCACTTTGAGCTTACTAACGTCAGCATTGATGAACGTGTACAACCGCAAAGTAGCATTGGTGGAGAGATAATATGTCACAGCATCAATTTCAACCAGACCTTCCACCACCAGCAAACACTGTGGGCTTAGTGGGGTGGTTAAGAAAAAATTTATTTGACGGGCCAGTAAACTCGATTTTGTCAATCGTTGTTGCTTATGTGTGCATTTCACTTTTATGGCAAGTGGTAAGCTGGGCATTTATTAATGCTGATTGGGTAGGAACAACCCGTGATGCATGTTCTAGAGAAGGCGCGTGCTGGGTATTTATTAGCGTGCGTTGGGAACAGTTCATGTATGGCTTTTATCCACAAGCCGAACTTTGGCGCCCACGCCTATTCTATGCCACATTAGCTATTTTCGTCGCTTTGCTTGCTTATGAACGTACACCTAAACGTTTATGGATATGGTTAGTATTTGTTAATATCTATCCATTCGTAGCGGGCGCTCTGCTTTATGGTGGTGTATTTGGGTTAGAAGTCGTTGATACGCACAAATGGGGTGGCTTGTTAGTCACGTTAATTATCGCCCTTGTTGGTATTATTGTATCTTTACCCATTGGTGTTGCACTTGCGTTAGGCCGACGGTCCGAAATGCCTATCATTCGAAGTATCTGTACGGTATACATTGAAGTTTGGCGTGGCGTGCCTCTAATTACTGTGCTATTCATGGCCTCAGTTATGCTTCCCCTCTTTTTGGCGGAAGGAACAGAGACAGATAAGCTAATTCGTGCGTTAGTCGGTGTTGTCCTATTTAGTGCCGCGTACATGGCCGAAGTAGTCCGTGGTGGCTTGCAGGCTATCTCTAAGGGGCAATATGAAGCCGCCGATGCGCTTGGGTTAAGTTATTGGAAAAAAATGGGGCTCATTGTGTTACCTCAAGCATTGAAGATTACCATTCCTTCAATCGTTAACACTTTTATCGGCCTTTTCAAAGACACCAGCTTAGTACTTATCATCGGCATGTTCGATGTATTAGGTATTGGTCAGGCAGCGAATACCGACCCTGAGTGGTTAGGTTTCTCTACGGAAAGTTATGTATTTGTCGCGTTAGTGTTCTGGGTATTTTGCTTCAGCATGTCGAGATATTCGATATGGCTTGAGAATAAACTGCATACCGGTCACAAACGATAAAACGGAAATTCAAGGACGTATTATGACGCAACAAGAAGACTACATGATCCAGCTTAAGGACATGAATAAATGGTACGGTGAGTTTCACGTACTGAAAAATATTAACCTAAGCGTTAAAAAAGGTGAAAAAATCGTTATTTGTGGCCCATCGGGCTCTGGTAAGTCTACGATGATTCGCTGTATCAATCGCTTAGAAGAACACCAAGCTGGTAATATTTTTGTTTCTGGTACTGAGCTTACCGAGGACTTAAAAAACATCGAAGCCGTGAGAAGAGAAGTGGGCATGTGTTTCCAACATTTCAACCTCTTCCCTCACCTCACTGTGTTAGAAAATTGCACGCTTGCACCTATCTGGGTAAAAAAAATGCCTAAAGAAGAAGCAGAAGCCGTGGCGATGAAATACCTTGAACGTGTAAAGATCCCAGACCAAGCCGCCAAATATCCGGGTCAGTTATCTGGCGGGCAACAACAACGAGTGGCCATCGCACGCTCACTTTGTATGAACCCGCAGGTCATGCTTTTCGACGAACCAACCTCAGCGCTTGACCCAGAGATGGTTCGCGAAGTACTCGATGTTATGGTCGAACTCGCTGACGAAGGGATGACCATGCTTTGTGTGACACATGAAATGGGCTTTGCAAAAGAAGTCGCCGATCGAGTTATCTTTATGGATGCTGGTGAAATCATCGAAGAAAACAACCCTATTGATTTCTTCGAGAATCCACAATCAGACAGAACACAAAACTTCTTAAGTCAGATTTTGCATCATTAAATTAATAACCATTAAAAAAGGTGGCGAATGCGTCACCTTTTTTTGTGGATTCAATCATTTGCAACTTAGACACATTGTGTTACATCTTACTACATACTTAAGCAACTATTTTTATTATGATTTTGTAAAGTGACTTATAATAGGAAAGCTTGATTTTTTGAACAATCGGCCCCATAACTAGTCATATAAGTAAGTCAATCATCTACGAGGAAGATTATGAACGGTCCTATGGTATCTCGCACTTCGTCTGAAGCGAGCGTTCTACAAACGAACAAAGTACTACGCAACACGTATGCCCTACTCTCTATGACTCTACTCTGGTCTGCAGTAGTGGCTGGTGTATCTATGGCTATGGGTCTACCGCGCCCTGGCATCATCATCACTCTAGTTGGTTTTTACGGGTTGCTTTTCTTAACTGAGAAAAACCGCGACAACTCTATGGGGTTAGTATTCACATTCTTGTTTACTGGCTTTATGGGCTATACGATTGGTCCAATCTTAAATGCTTATTTAGGTGCCGGCATGGGTGACGTCATCCTAACCGCTCTAGGTGGCACAGCGCTATCATTTATGGCAGCGTCTGCTTATGCACTCACCACCAAGCGTGATCTTTCTATGCTTGGCGGCTTAATGTTGTCACTATTTGTTGTACTAATCGTTGGTATGATTGCAAGTATCTTCATCCAATCGACAATTATGCACCTTGCGCTTAGCAGCTTGTTCATTGTGTTCTCTACAATGGCTATCCTGATGACCACGCAAGGCATTATTCGTGGCGGAGAAACTAACTACATCTCAGCAACGATTACATTGTTCGTATCTATCTACAACATCTTCATTAGCTTACTAAGTATCCTTGGTATCATGAACGACGATTAATTCGTCAACGTTGTCTAGATTTAAAAGCCCGAGATTTGCTCGGGCTTTTTTGCATTTGATCCCTCTACACTCCCAATGACATCCTTGAATTTACCTCACCCTTTGAGCTACCATCCCAACGTCACTAATTAACAGATTGATACTATGTTCCAATATCAAAACAAAACCATAAAGACTGATGCAGAAGGATACCTACTTAATTTTGAAGAGTGGGAAGAAGGTATGATGACAATTCTTGCAGAGGATGAAAATATAGAACTCACCGAAGCGCATATTGAAGTGGTTATGTTTGTTCGAGAGTTCTATAAAGAATTTAATACATCTCCAGCAGTAAGAATGCTGGTGAAGGCAATGGAAAAGGCACACGGACCCGAGAAAGGTAACAGCAAATATTTATTTAAGCTGTTTAAAAAAGGCCCAGCAAAACAAGCAACTAAACTGGCAGGGCTCCCTAAGCCAGCGAAATGTCTTTAACTTTCATGAAAACTCTCAAGTATATACGCATCAAAGTATCTTGAATCCGCTGTACGATTGATGGTCACATGGTTTTTCAACAACAGACTCTACCTGCGCTGTTCGAGGGCCTGTTGTTAACCAAGCTTGGAGACGTTCTACATTTCTTAGTGTACCGCACACTACGACCTCCACCGAACCGTCATGTAAGTTTTTTGCATACCCTTTTGTTTCTAATCGTAAACCTTCATGACAAGTGTGGTATCGAAAGCCTACGCCTTGCACGAGACCTTGAATAATAAACTTCTTACAAACATCCATCTTATTACTCACTTTGCATTAGTTATTAAAATAGTAGGCGCAATTATGTGCAAATAATACCTAAACATGGTTATAACGACTGCATTGTTTGCATTTATCTAAAACTTCACACAAAATAGCCGCCCTTTCTTTGGCAAAACCCGTAAGGCATCCCATGACTCCAGCAATACATCTCGTAAAAGGTCGTGACAAGTCACTAAGACGTAAACACCCTTGGATTTTTTCACGCGGCATCTCTCGCGTAGATGGACAACCAGGACTGGGCGAAACTGTCGATGTCTTTGCTGATAATGGCGAATGGTTAGCCAAAGCCGCTTTTTCTCCTAACTCACAAATCCGAGCACGTGTGTGGAGTTTTCAAAAAGTTGATATTGACGTTGATTTTTTTGTTTCTCGCATTAAAACCGCTCAGCTTCTTAGAGAAGATATCATCACACGAGATGGACTCACTGGCTACCGTCTGATCGCAGCCGAATCAGACGGGTTACCCGGTATCACTATCGACAAATATAACCAGTTTTTGGTGTGTCAGTTATTGAGTGCCGGCGCCGAGCACAATAAAGATGTACTTGTTCAAGCCTTACACATTTGTTTCCCAGAATGTTCTATCTATGAACGCTCGGATGTATCTGTGCGGAAAAAAGAAGGTCTTAAAGAGCGCACCGGAGTGCTATTGGGCGAAGAACCGCTTGAGCCAGTCGTTATTGAAGAAAACGGCGTGAAGATAAGCGTTGATATTATCAAAGGACATAAAACAGGTTTCTATTTAGACCAAAGAGATAGTCGTTACCAGTCTCAAAAATACGTCTCTGGCAAGGAAGTCCTTAACTGCTTTAGCTATACAGGCGGATTTGGCCTCTACGCGCTCAAAGGTGGTGCAACACGCGTCATCAACGCTGACGTATCTCAATTAGCACTCGATACAGCCAAACAAAACGCACATTTGAATGGTTTTAAAGGCAAAGAGGCGATATTCCTTAACGCAGATGTCTTTAAATTATTGCGTGAATACAGAGATCAAGGCACAAAATTTGATGTCGTCATCATGGACCCACCAAAGTTTGCTGAGTCAAAAGCACAACTCAATGGCGCGTGTCGGGGTTATAAAGACATCAACATGTTGGCCATGCAAATCCTAAAGCCGGGCGGCACGTTACTTACTTACTCTTGCTCAGGCTTAATGGAGCAAAACCTATTCCAAAAAATCATAGCCGATGCTGCATTGGATGCCGGACGTTCAGTTAAATTTGTTGAACGCTTCGAACAAGCCGCCGATCATCCAACGGATACGGCATACCCAGAAGGCTTTTATTTAAAAGGCTTCGCTTGTAAAGTTCTGTAGCCCAATATCTCTACATAACAATTAACACTTTTGACACTAAGCCACTCATTTTTATAAGAGTGGCTTTTTTATGCCATCACTGTCTCAATTTTGAGACACACTCCCACTCTTTCTATTGAACAACCGAATTTCTCTACTATTTTCAATAATATGTTTGTAGTTTCGCCCTCTAAGCAAAAAAAATTTAAAAATTCTTAGTTTAGATACACGAACATTGCAAATCCCATTTGATATTGCTTCATAGGTCGCTATAGTTTAGTAATAGATAACGTAACCTAATGAGTTAACTTACATTATCAGATAATAAAAACGACAACGTTTGTTCATAACAAGCCTTATCGAAGAAGTAACTTCGCATAAGGGTCAAGGAGAGTCACATTGAACAAGTTAACAATTTCAGCAGTCGCCTGTTTTGTGGCAGTTAGTCTTCCTGCTGCAGGCCAGACGCTAGAACAAGCGGTTGCAACCACTTTGGCCACCAATCCCGACATCAAAGCTGCGTATAACGAATATGTCAGTAAGCGATATGATGCAGAGGCGTCTGTTGGGGCCTACAGACCTAAAGTCGACCTTGACGGCGGTATCGGTTACGAACGAACCGATTATGATCGCGCAGACTCACTAAACAATCGTAACGAAAGCCTTACCAGAAAAGAAGTGGGCATTAGCCTCACCCAATTACTTTGGGACGGCAACGAGACCTTCAATGACATGGACAGAACAGCAGCTGAAGCTGAATCCGTACGTTATCAACTTTTAGCAGATGCATCCGATATCGCATTGGAAGTATCCAGTATATATTTGGAAGCGACTAAAGCTTACGAAATCCTGTCATTGTCCGAAGCCAATCTAGAAGTGCATAAGAAAATCTATTCTGATATCAAGAAACGGGTTGATTCTGGTATTGGTTCAACTGCCGATTTGTCACAGGTTGAAGCACGTATTGCCAAAGCCCATGGTAACTTACTGGCTGCACAAAATAACCTATTTGATACCCATACCCAATTCAAACGTCTAGTTGGCCAAATACCTCTAGGTCTTACTTACCCTCAAGCTGATCTGGTTGCAATTCCTCCGACGGTAGACCAAGCATTAGAAATAGCGGTTCAACAACACCCTGTCATCCGCATTTCTCAAGTTGATGTCGATTCGGCACGCTTTCAATATCAACAAACAAAAGGGGTTAACTACCCTACGTTCTACATAGATGCAGGTCACAATTGGCGTGATGATGCTAGTGGAAATATAGGAACTGATAATGAAACCAGA
Organism: Vibrio sp. E150_011; assembly: GCF_053544015.1. Classification (NCBI taxonomy): domain Bacteria; kingdom Pseudomonadati; phylum Pseudomonadota; class Gammaproteobacteria; order Vibrionales; family Vibrionaceae; genus Vibrio; species Vibrio sp. E150_011. The sequence goes on along the minus strand of NZ_JBHFOL010000009.1, from coordinate 125,469 downwards.
GCCATGGTGCGCATGCGTTACAACCTCTATAACGGAGGCTCAGATTCAGACCGTACCGAGTCAGCAGCCTATCAACTAAACAAAGCCAAGGATTATCGAGATCGCACATTCCGCATGGTTGAAGAAGGGTTAAAACTGTCTTGGACCGGGCTTGAGTATACGGTTCAGCAGAAAGAATTTTTATCTGATCACGTAGATTCTGCATCCGATACGGTTGTGGCTTACCAGAAACAATACAAGATAGGCAAACGCACGCTGCTTGATGTACTCAACACCGAAAATGAGCTATTTGAAGCACGAAAGGGTTATCTAGATGCTAAATATGCAGAGCAGTTAGCTAAGTACCGCGTTATGAATGCAACCGGTAACCTGTTACAGGGATTACGCGTTGACACGCCTCAAGAGTGGAATGAAAAGGTGGAGTACTAAATCATGAAACGACATAATCTTATGATGCTATGTAGCTTGTCCGTTTTTTCGCTAACAATACAGGCAACCACTCAAGAGCAAGATAAATACGACTACATTCCAACGCCACTTGCCGATCAAAAGGCAGATTTAGTAGACAATGATAAGGATGGCGTAATTAATGCGCGAGACTTATGTGTCGTTACGCCTGACGGTGCAGTCATCGACAATGACGGTTGTGAAAAATACATCGATACGTCGCAATCAATGGCGATTCGAGTATTGTTTGATAACAACTCAGCAGTAATAAAGCCCGTATTTCAAAATCAAATTCAACAAATGGCTGACTTCTTAGCGACCTATCCAGAAACAAAAATTGAGATAGAGGGCTATGCCAGCATCGTTGGCAATCCAGACAAGAACCTTATTTTATCCCAAACGCGCGCGGACGCGGTCCGACAAGCCATCATCGATAACGGGATTGATCCTACTAGGCTGACCATCGTTGGGTTCGGTGATACAAAACTAGAAGAACTAGGGTCAAGCGAATTTGCTAATGCAATGAATCGTAAAGTAGTCGCATCCGTCATCGGATATAAAGGCGAAGTTGAACAGCAATGGACTATCTTCACTAAAATTGGCAAATAAGCTCTTTTAATAACAACATATCTTGTAGGGCAGTCAATTGTACTGCCCTTTTTAACGTCCTTCATTTAGTTCTATCCCATCTCGTGCTACTCTTAAGCCAGTTATTACTAAGAGTATAAAAATCATGAGTAAATTGACTTCAGATGTCGAACAAAACCTAGCGCTTTTCATTCAAGAAACCAAAGCGTCTGAGCTGGTTTGGGGCCTGAAAAACGATGAAGGTTGGTTGGCATGTGACTCAACAGAATTCGAAAATTCTGAAGTAATGCCATTTTGGTCTTCGGAAGAAGAAGCAAAAACGCATAACGTTGAAGAGTGGGCTGATTTTGAAGTACTGCATATCCCGCTCGATATTTTTGTTGAAGACTGGTTACTTACTCTTGCTGAAGATGGTGTCTTAATCGGTGCCAACTGGAACGCTCAGCTAGATGGAAAAGAAATCGAACCGTCTGATGTTGCAAAACTTTATCTAAAGTAGTCAGCGCTTCAAAACAATAAATCGTTTTGATTCGTGCATATACTTTAAGATAAAAAAATAGAGGCTAAGGCCTCTATTTTTTTATCTGTTGCTTATCGATTTTATTTGACGGCTAAGGATTCTAATACCGATTCTTTGTTATCGAGATAATGCTGCAACCCTTTTGCTCTTAAATCGCAAGCCGGACAATCACCGCATCCATCACCAATGACACCGTTATAGCATGTCAGTGTTTCGTTACGGACCAGGTCTAACGACCCTAATTGATCGGCCAATGCCCATGTCTCTGCTTTATCTAGCCACATCAAAGGGGTTTGTATCGTAAAGTTTCTGTCCATCCCTTGCACTAACGCCGTGTTCATCGCTTTAACAAACTCATCTCTGCAATCAGGATAACCAGAAAAATCCGTTTGACACACGCCTGTAATCACGGCTTCGGCACCGATTTGATAAGCGTAGATACCAGCTAATGTAAGAAACAAAATATTACGGCCAGGTACAAAAGAGTTCGGTAAACCGTTTGCTTGCAGTTCATGAGATACAGGGATGTCATCACGCGTTAACGAACTGATCGCCAATTCACTCAGCAAACCAACATCCATTACTTTGTGAGCCGTGACACCAAGTTTAGTCGCTAACGCTTGAGCGACTTCAATTTCAAGCTTATGACGTTGTCCATAATCAAACGTAATTGCATGGACTTCATCATACTCTTTTTGCGCCTTTACTAGACATGTCGTCGAGTCTTGTCCACCACTGAATACCACTACGGCTTTTTTCATGGGTCTGTTTCCTAATCTTATTATGCAATACTTAAATATTTATGCGTCTGAACCGATAAACGCCAGTTTCGTTTAATGCACGTTTCAATGCATAGATCTGTCGCTCGCGTTTTCTGACTGATTGGTTGTAATGCAATGATCACCGCTGGATTCAGCGTAACATCAGCGAGTAACTCATCTAACTGGTCGATATTTTTTTGTGTTGCGACCGGGTGTTTAATTTCGTTGGCTCTTTCTAATGCCGATCGTAGTACCGGTAGTTTACCTTTCATTGCCACTTTTGGTGACACTGTCACCCATGTGTTTTGTGTCACCATCACAGGTGCGGTCCCGCTGGTTTCTATTTGGCAATGGCAACCAATATCTTCAAATGCCTCGCAAAGTTGAAGAAGATCATACTCACAAGGCTCACCGCCAGTAATTACAATATGCTTAGCGCTGTAGCCAAGCTGTTTGTATTGTTCAATTAACTCGCTCGCCGTTGCATTGTACCAAGTAGGGTCATCCCCCTGTTTGGCGATAACTTCACCAAACGAACGCTCATCTTTGTTGTCGGTAAACCAAGTTTGCTTGGTATCGCACCAAGCACAGCCCACACTGCACCCCTGTAAACGTACAAAAACAGCAGGGACGCCTGTATAGACACCCTCGCCCTGAATGGTTTCAAACATCTCATTGATTTTAAATTGCGTCGTATTCATTGAACATTGCTGATGATGACTAATGTGCAGACCTTAAAGTAAGCGCATAAGAAATTCAATACAAACTCTTCGACTAAATTTCTGGTACTTATACCTGAGTTTTTTTATGCTAGTGTCGTCGTTTTCTTTTAAGGTAAGTTATTGTGTATAAACTGATCGCCATTGATATGGATGGCACCCTGTTAACATCAGACAAAAAAATCACCGACCGCACTAAACAGGCAATTCATGCCGCTAAACAAAAAGGCGTCACAGTGGTTCTCGCATCAGGTCGGCCAATTAACGGCATGATTGATGCTGTTAATGAACTAGGACTTAACACCCCAGAGGACTTCATTATTCACTTCAATGGTGCTTTCGTACAAAAAGTACAAAGCGGCGAAGTACTGCATCACCAAATATTAGATGGTAAAAGTGCAAAAGAAGTGGCAATACTCGCAAATAAACTTGATTTGCATTGCCATGCATTTAGCGAAGAGTTGGGCCTCATCACCACCGAATCAAACCCTTACACCGACCATGAAGCGAAAATAAATAAACTCGATATCACTGTTTATGATTTTAACCAACTGGATGATGATCATAAAATAATAAAAGCGATGATTGTAGGCGAACCAAGTAAGCTCACCCTTGGAATCTCAGCAATTCCCCAAGCTTACTACAAGGATTACACCATTGTTCAAAGCGCCCCCTTCTTCTTAGAATTCCTGAATCCTTTAAGTAATAAAGGCGAAGGTGTCAGTGTCATAGCAAAGCAACTTGGGCTGTCAGCCGAACAGGTTATGTGCTTTGGTGATGCTGAAAATGACCATCACATGATTAGATATGCCGGCAAGGGTGTCGCGATGGAAAATGCTATGGATGAAACAAAAGCTATCGCGGATTACATCACTGATAGCAATGACAATGATGGTGTGGCCAAAGCAATAGAAACCTTTGTGCTATAGTAAAATCAAAATGATACGACGTTCTCTTGTCTTTAAATAATGGTACAACGATGACAATACGCCTGCTTCTTAATGGAAAAAAAGCCGCTCAAGATGACATCCGACACGCTGTTTATCAGCTAAGAGAGGAAGGTCATAGCATTGATGTTCGTACAACCTGGGAAACAGGTGACATTGTTCGTTTAGTATCAGAGGCTAAAGAACAAGGTATAAAACGTGTTGTAGCCGGTGGCGGGGATGGCACGGTTAACGAAGTCGTCGATGCCATTTTGTCACAAAAGCACTCTGATCTTGATGTCGCGATTTTGCCTTTAGGCACAGCCAATGACTTTGCTAGCGCATGTGGTATACCCACCGATAACCCCTATGAAGCCCTCAAGCTCGCGCTAGATGGTAATGCGCACTCTGTTGATGCTGCTCGTGCAAATGATCGATTCTTTATTAATATCGCCACTGCTGGTTTTGGCGCACAAGTAACAGCAACGACGCCTGTCGCATTAAAAAACTTTTTAGGTGGAGGCGCTTATACACTCTCTGGGTTAATCCAAGCGATAAACTTCCAGCCATTTAAAGGCGCCGTCCGATACGATAACCAACTCGTAGATAGCAATATCGTCATTGGCGCAGTGTGTAATGGCAGGATGGCGGGCGGTGGACAAGTCCTGGCACCTCGCGCTTATATCGATGATGGGTGGCTAGATGTCATCTCACTAGAAGAATTCGAGCCAATCGATATCCCTAATGTGTTAGAAGAGCTCTTGAGCGAAGACACGCTCATGGGCAGGTTTGTAAAACGAAATCAGGTCAAAACTATTGAATGGTTGTCTGATTCAATAATGCCAGTAAACCTTGATGGTGAGCCGCTGTCTCAAAAACGCATTACATTTGAGGTTATCCCCTCTGCCATCCAACTTGTCGTTCCAAACCACTGTTCTCTCTTAAGCAAAAATTGCCCTAACTAGGCTTACTTAGCGTTTCTATGTAATGAATGATTAATATCCGCAATAAATAAGAAAACCCCCAGTGAATCAAATCACTGGGGGTTTTCTTTGGTTTATTTTAGTGAGTCGTTAGCCTCTTGCCAACTCCACCATTTCTTCTTTTTGGCCGGCAGCAGGGTTATTAAATTTCTCTACGTCTAATGACCCTTCTGATTTCGCTACGATACACGTCACCGCGCTGTCACCCGTGATATTAACCGCAGTACGAATCATATCCAGTAAACGGTCGACACCCATGATTAATGCAATGCCTTCCAGTGGTAAGCCAACTTGGTTTAGTACCATTGCTAACATGATCAAACCCACACCTGGAACACCTGCAGTACCGATAGACGCGATAGTGGCGGTTAGGATAACGGTTAGGTAATCCCCCATCGTCAAGTCGATATTAAAGGCTTGAGCGATAAACGCAGTCGCAACACCTTGCATGATTGCGGTACCGTCCATGTTAATGGTTGCACCAAGGGGGATAGTGAACGATGCCACTTTGTTGTCTACACCTAAGCGGTTTTGCGCCGTTTCCATCGTAACCGGGATGGTTGCGTTTGAAGACGCCGTTGAGAATGCAAACATCACTGCGTCTTCCATCTTCTTCAAGAATATCTTTGGACTTAGGCCAGTGAAGGATTTAAGCAAGACGCTGTAAGTGACGAGACCATGAAGCAGCAACGTAGCGCTTAATACTAGGAAGTATTCAGCTAAATTGAAAATCGCACTTAATCCAAGACCAGTAAATAATTTTGCCATTAGGAAGAACACACCATATGGCGCGATGTTCATCAAAAGTGCAACCAGCTTCATAATGACTTCATTTAAGTCTTGGAACATCGCCGCTACACGTTCGCCTGGTTTACCTGCGGCACTGATTGCTATCCCGAACAATACAGCAAATACGATAACTTGAAGTGTTTTCCCTTCCGCCATCGCGCTAATTGGGTTGGTTGGGAACATATCAATGATAACTTGTCCCAGCGATGGCGCTTCAGCGGAAGCAAATGAACTGGCCGCAGTTAAATCTGCACCTTGGCCCGGTTGGAACACCGTGCCCATCGTTAATGCGAGTGTAATCGCGATTGCCGTTGTGGCAATGTAGAACACGACCGTTTTACCACCTAATCGGCCTAAAGTCGTCACGTCTTTAAGTGAGCTTGTTCCGCAAACAAGAGAAACGAAAACAAGTGGGACAACAAGCATTTTCAAGCTGGCAATAAAGATTTGTCCACCGACTTCAAAAAGACCATTTACAATGTATGCGTCTACAAATCCATTTTCAGCAAAGAGGCCTCGAATTGCGAAGCCTGTTAAAATACCTGCAACCATACCGATGATCACTCGAGTCGTCAGTGACATAGGTTTCTTGGCGTTAGTCATAATTACTCCTTATTTTTATGTTGCATAGTGATGGAGTCATCAAAAGCGCCTGCAGATTAGCAGTAAGAAGCGTCAGATTAGAATGATAAATTTGTTTCGCTAATCCGGGTCGTGATCGAGATCACACTCGAAACCCCCAACCTTAACAACATCACAACAAGTTAAACTACATATATCGCCATTTTCAGCATAAAAACAAACATTGAAACAGGTTTAATATATTAATATCTTTTAAAAGTGACATTAGAAAAAATAATATCACGCATCACTAGTCAAAAAGCTTACCGAATAAACAAAAATACCCAACACTAAATGCTGGGTATTATTATTTTTCCACATATAAATCTAAGTTACGCTCTCGATGTGTAAATCAAAGATGATGGCGGTATCCGCTGGCACACTTTGGTGAGCATTTTCTTTATAAGCTAGATGCCCTGGTACATACAATCGCCATGTTGCTCCAATATTCATCTGTTTCAAAACGATCAACCATGACAAGGGAACTTGGTGTAATTGCACTGTTAGAGGTGTTGCCAGGTGAGTTGAACCATCCACTTGCTGCCCGTTGAGCAACCACGTTTTATGTCGGATCGAGACTTTACTTTCAGGGACAATCTCAGCAGATTGCGCACCGTTATCGATAATTTCATATTGAATGCCAGAGCTATGCGTCACCACCGATGTACGGAGCGCATTCTTACTAAAGAATTCATATTCACGATTGGCTTTTTGTTGCTCTAGCGTCGCTTGAGCAGATTTTTGCTGTGCTTCAAGTTCATTTTTTAGCGACTCAGCGTTGTCAGAATCAAATGGCCACTCTTTTTGTAAAAATGTATCCATGATTGCTTCTTGAATAATCTTGATGTTCATTTTTGGAAACGATTTCTTCGCTAATTCGACAGCGATTTCTCGCCCCATAATGTAGCTTACTTTTTGTTCTAACGTCTCAAACTTCATCATAACCTCAATATTTTCCAATACATCATTCATATTAAGGATCCCTACCATAAAAAAAAGTATTTTACGGATACATTGGCCTGCGTTACGTTATGCCTCACGTAAAAAAGAAGCCACATTCCGTGACTTCTTCATACGACATAAAGCAATAGTTGCTCTGTGTTACACCGTTGCAATATTGGGCATCGCTATTTGCTCTTCTACAGGCGAATGCTTAATTGGCAGTGTTTGTCGAACGTATTGACCAGGGGCTGTACCAAGCACGGGATAGTCACTGTTACCAATAGAAAATGGTTCTATCCATTCTTGTTCGTTAAACTGATTCAGCCAGTTATTCCAATGAATCCACCAAGAACCCTTCTGGTGTGCGGCATTTGCCATCCATTCCTCAGGTGACTCTTCTAAGGAGCAATTTACCCAAAAGCCATATTTGTCTTTCGCTGGATGATTCACAATACCTGCGATATGACCTGACTCTCCCAATACAAACGTTTTGCTACCGCCGACTTTTAATGCGCCTCTGTAAGTACCTTGCCACAGCGCAATATGATCGTCCTTGGCCGAGATAAAATAACTCGGCACGTTTATTTTATTGAGATCTATCCAAACGCCTCCTATTTTCACGCCTTTGTCTTCTATAAGACGATTTTCCAAGTAGAGGCTCCGCAATAGAAAATTATGAGTAGACGCGGTAACGTTTGTGCTATCGCTATTCCAATAAAGAAGATCGAAGTCAACAGGGCTTTCGCCCTTGAGATAGTTATCTATATAGTAATTCCAATATAGGCTGTTCTCTCGCAACAGACTAAACGTCACACTAAGTGAGCGTCCATCCATGAATCCCTGTGCGTTATTTTGAGCTTCTATCGCGTTGATAATAGGGTCATTGATATACGCTCCGACTTCACCCGGTTGGGAAAAATCAAGTAACGTGGTAAAGAATGACGCAGAGGCAATGCGCTTTTTCATTCGTTTCGCCGCATAATAAGCGATCGTCGACGCTAGAACCGTGCCACCAATACAGTAACCTGCAGCGTTAACTTGCTCACGACCGGTTATTGATTCGATTGCCGTCACCGCTTTGACGACACCCTCTGTAACGTAATCACCAAACTCAATTTGTGCCTGTTCGACGCCTGGGTTACGCCAAGACATCATAAAGACCGCTTGACCTTGTTCAAGTAACCACTTCACCATCGAGTTTTGTTCGCGAAGATCAAGAATGTAATACTTGTTGATAAACGGAGGAACAATAAGCAATGGCGTCGTGTTCACTTTTTCCGTTAGTGGGCGATACTGAATGAGCTCGAATAACTCATTTTGGTAAACAACCTCCCCTGCAGTGCTCGCAATATGCTCACCAATTTCAAAAGATTGAGTATTGGTCATACGAATCTTCAACACATCGGCACTAGACTTCATATCTTCTTGAAGTTGCTGCATGCCCGCCAACAAGTTTTCACCATTTTGCTCAAGTGTCAGCTTAAGTAGTTCTGGATTGGTCGCGATAAAATTACTAGGAGAAAGGGCATTCAATGTTTGGCGAGAGAAAAACGACAAACGCTCCTTTGCTTTCTCATCAACACCTTCGACAGAATTGATGGTGTTTAGGTACGTTTGAGTAAACAACACATACGATTGTTTTATACAGTTATAAAACGCTTCCTCACTCCAGGCGCGGTCTTCAAAACGACGATCGCCTTTTTCCGAATTAACGATATCGGCCTTTTCGTTACCCAATGCTGCATTTTGCCAAATCTCTAACTGTTGCATCCACCAATTCATCTGGATATCCAACATCACAGCCGGTTGCTGAGATGCTTTTTCCATAAACCGAGCCGTATCTTCTATATTCAGTTCATGCATCGCTGTCGAGAGCGGGTTACTCGCGGCTGCCTTGCCTTGCTCGAAGTCTTGCCACCATTTCTGGTTACTTTCCTGCAGCGTTACAAGGTAGTCCGAAAAAAAGTTTTGAAACATAACTCAAACCCTTTTCCTATCAATTAAAAAAGGGTCTCGAACACTAGTGCACTCGAAACCCTTGGTATTTACACCCCAGCGCCAATTATGCCGGTGTATTCGTTTTTATTGTTTCGGTTGTGAGTGCTTCAAGGTCGTCTTTAAACTCTTTCGCCACTTTTTGCAGCTTATTGCTGTCGTCTGCCATTTGTTGAGATAGGCGAGTTAGTGATGTGACCTGTTGAGTGCTAAAAACCGTCAACGAAGACACATCCTTAATTTCAGCAACAGCTTTCATTTGTGATAGGCCTAACTCAGTATATGAACGCATTGCATTCAACTGTAACTCAGTCATCGTCTCAATATTCTTCGTCATTAATTGATTAAACTTGGTGTATGGTTCAATCGTTTTTTCTGACTGCTCATTAAACATCTTAAACATATCTGTATACATAACGGTGTCTCCTAAAAAATAATAGTGATATTGGGATTAAATTTGATTAACAACGTTTGACGACAATGGCTGTACCCATGCCGCCTCCAACACATAGTGAAGCGACGCCATATTCGTGCTGCTCGCGTAGCATTTCATGTACCAAGGTAACGACAATGCGATTCCCTGATGCACCAAGTGGATGACCAAGTGCGATTGCACCACCATTAGGGTTCGTTTTTTCAATAATTGATTCTGCAGAAATAGCATAGTCATCAGCGAGAGTTCGAATGACACCTATCGCTTGCGCGGCAAACGCCTCGTTAAACTCAAACGTATCAATATCGGATATCGAAAGCTGCGCTTTTTCTAACGCGTTGTGAACGGCTTTTACTGGACCTAACCCCATGATATTGGGATTAAGCCCACTTTGAGCTGTCGCGACGATTTCACAGATCGGTGTTAAGCCCATGCGTTTTACTGCGCTTTCCGAGGCAACCACGACCGCGCTCGCACCGTCGTTTATACCCGATGCATTCCCAGCCGTAACTGACCCCTCTTTATCAAAGGCTGGCCTAAGCTTCGTTAATCCAGCTAACGTGGCATCTGATTTCGGGTATTCATCTGTTGCAAATGAAACGATTTGACGTTTCACCGTAATGTCGACTGGCACAATTTCATCGGCAAAACGACCTGCTTCTATCGCCGATACTGCTTTCATTTGACTTTCTATCGCATAAACATCTTGTTCCGCACGAGAAATACCGACATGTTTAGCCACATTTTCCGCGGTCACGCCCATATGGTAGCGATTGAAGACATCGGTTAACCCGTCGGAAACCAACAAATCTTTAGCTGACATATCACCCATTTTATGGCCAAAGCGAGCCGTCGCAGGTAATGCAAAAGGTATTTGGGACATGACTTCAACACCAGCCGCAACCACGACCTCGGCTTCATTTGCCTTTATATGAGCAACGGCATCCATGATCGATTTCATACCACTTCCACATACCATGTTCAGTGAATATGCCGGTACCTCGTCTGGGATTTCAGCATAAATAGCCGCTTGTCTGCCCACACCCATTCCTTGATTAGCACTGACAACATGACCAACAATGACTTCATCAATGTCTTTAACATCAACAGGGCAAGATGCTAGGGCACCCTTGATCGCTTCAGCCGCTAACAGCCCAGCTGAATAATTTTTCAGACTCCCTCCAAAACTACCAATCGGAGTACGTTTTGCGGCGACGATATATATTTTTTCCATAATAAGTGCTCCGTTAAGCCATGTATAAACCGCCATTGACAGACAAGGTTTCACCCGTAATATAAGCGGCATCATCACTTGCTAAAAAAGCGACCGCTGCCGCTATTTCTTCAGGTCGCGCTAATCGTTTAAGTGGGATCGACCCCTTGATTGAATCAAGGACTTCCTCTCGCATTGCCTCGACCATTGGTGTGCCGGTATACCCGGGCGCAATGACATTGACCGTCACGCCAGAGCGAGCACCTTCAGCAGCCAGTGCTTTTGAAAAACCAATCATGCCAGCCTTAGCAGCCGAGTAGTTAGTCTGGCCAAATTGTCCCTTCTGGCCATTCACTGAAGAGATATTAATAACGCGCCCACCACCTTTCTCACACATTGCTGAAAATACAGGTTGAGTGACGTTAAATACACTGTTCAAATTCGTATTAATCACGTCAAACCACGCATCCGCTTTCATTTTCTTAAACTGGCCATCTCGTGTAATTCCTGCATTATTGACCACGAGATCGAATGTACCCTCTTCTTCTTGAAGTTGTTCAAGCTTCTGATGACACTCTTCGGTATTCGTAACATCCAGTTCAAATAAGCGTACTTGATCATCAGAAAAACCTTTTTCTTCAAACCATTCTTTCGCACATTCATAATTGCCAGTATAATACGTAGCTACTAGCCTATAACCATTTCCAACAAGACGTGATGATATTGCAGAACCAATACCCCCTTTCGACCCTGTTATTAATGCGAGCTTATTCATCCCTTGACTCCATTCTAATTAAGTAATGCATCATTAAATAACTTGTTATTAAATACCAGTTCAAATCGCAAAGGGTTATTTATTTACAATCAAAGCTACGCAGCAAATATTACAAAAAATAGAAAGCAAAGAGGTTTAATAAAACATTAATATAGCAGTGTGACAAATGATAATTTCATTATTTAAATTAACCCATGACAACACAACAAACCTTTTAAAAACAACAAGTAATGATAGTTATTAATTTTATTGATTCATTTGTAATTATTGCTATCGTTAACACTAATAATATAAGGTAATGATTAAAATGATATTACCAAGAACGGAGCGACGATCTAACTGCCGATTACCATGAGTACACTTGATTTATATCTGAGGCCAAATATATTTTATTATCGATACGTTGACGGAAAATTATTGACATATCACTTTCGTGATACATCAATAATTTGATATGTTAACCGCAAAATAAATAGCAATTAAACTTTGAATTTCCCCACTGCTTTGTCTAAGTCCGCACATCGATATTCTAAAGTCAAACAAGCTTTTTCAGCTTGCTTTATAATGTCTGACATTTTGTGACTATCTGAAGCAATTTTTTGAATACTACCATTTAACTCTTCACTCACTGCTGTCTGTTCGGTCGCTGCGGTCGCAATATGTGCATTCATGTCATTGATGATCGTAATCGAGTTAGTAATTTCGGCTAAAGATGATGATGCTGCTTGAACCAGTACTATCGTCTCATTACTGGTAGTACGACTGGACGACATGGCATCAACCATCACCGTAGCGCCTTGCTGCAAACGCTCAATCATGGTTTGAATATCTCCGGTACTTTCTTGTGTTTTACTCGCCAATGAACGAACTTCATCTGCGACAACGGCAAAACCTCGCCCTTGCTCTCCTGCCCGCGCCGCTTCAATAGCCGCATTCAACGCCAGTAAATTAGTTTGCTCTGCTATCCCACGAATCACATCGAGTACAGAAGCGATATTCGTCACATCACATGTTAGCCTGTGTACGCTTTCTTCTGATGTCACCAACTCTTGGGCAAGACCTTCTATCGCTGTTACCGTTAATCCAATTCCGTCGTTCGCATGCCTAGCTTCATCGGTACTTCGGTCAGTCGCTTGTGCAGCTTCGTGGGCATTTTCACTCACGTTGTCACTTGTCGCGCGCATTTCATTAATCGCGGTCGCCACCATTTCACTCTCTTGTTGCTGGGAAAGAGATGCTTGTGTAATTTGGCCAGCCAAACTGGTCAGCAACGACGTATGTTCTCTTACCTGTGCTGTTGACGCGATGACTTCCGTAACCGTGCCTTGAATACGCTCGATGAAACGATTAAATGAGCCAGCTAATTGTCCTATTTCATCAACGGTGTCCACTTTGATTCGTTGCGTTAAGTCACCATCTCCAGAAGCAATCTCTGCCAATGACTTTTCCAACGCCAATACCGGTCCAACAATTAACGTCGAGACAAATACGGCCATAACAAGCGCCAGAATAATCGCAATAACGGTCCCTACCTCCATCGCTAACTCTGCTTTCTTGACCGCTTGGTCACTATCCAATCGAGCTTGTGCTTGCAGACGCTCTATTTCGTCTAAAATCACTTTCAAATTGCTGCGGATATCAGTAAAAAGTGCCGTCACCGATTCTTCTTTATCCGCAAAATACTGACGCGCCGTTTGTGGGTTGGCAAACAACGCCTCATATTCAGAGACAAATACGTTTGTATCTGAGATTAGTTTCTTTAAGTAAGGTGCAAAACGTCGATCGAGGATCCCTGCATCAAGAAGGATTTGAACCTTACTCACTCTTGGTTCGGCATTATAAGCGTTATCTTCAAACTCAAAGCGTTGTTGAGCAACCGCTTGAACGTTATTCTCGGCAAGAATAAATGCATAACCGGCTGTCGACACTTGGTAAAAATCCCTATATGCGTCCTCCAAGGAGTTCATCACAGGTTGTATTTCGTCATTGAGTTGATCGTTGATCGCTGCCTGTTTACTAAAAAGAACCACGTTGTAAATCACTAACCCACTAAAAATAGTGGCCATCAGAATAACGGGAATCAATACCTTGACTCTTAGACTTAGATTGTTAAACCACTGCATATTGCTCTCCAAATGATGATTAATTTGGCTACAGTATCGACGGTCAAACGCGCGGCTTTAGATTCTTGCTCACTTTAGGGGTATATATCGCATTAAGCCGACTGTCATTACGCCGTTTCCTACGTAATACAACATGTTTTATAAAACCCCCACGTCAATCAACTAAAATATTACAGAAAGTTACCTCTGTGATATTTCGCTTAGTCGAGTCGAGATTTCGAACAAACGACAATGTGACATTTTTGTTACAGGGCAATTTGATATACACTAAACACTGCTCATAGCCGTATCAAAAGGACTTGAATTAATGCAGCAAAACGAACCATCCCATGCGCGTCAGATTCGTAAAACACTCATTACTGGTGCCGTCACTATTTTAGGCTTCTTGGCGTTGTTTTTTTATACTGAATACACGGTAGAGCGAGCTAAAAACCAGCTAATGGCGTTAAAGTCCGACATATTAACCGCATCAAATGGGATGCTAATGATGCGACGTCATGAGAAAGATTTTATCGCTCGTGTCGATAGTCAATATATTGAAAAGATGAGTGACAGTTATAAGAGTTTGATGATTCAGCTTGGTGAAGTGAACGCAAAACTTATCGAGTCCGATATCAGTATCGAATATTCCAGCCAACAAGCACTTGCCTATGTTGACGACTATGTTGAATCTTTTTTATCTTTGGCTGATCTGGTTGTAGTGATTCACGGCAATGACAAACAAAACGGACTGATTGACCACTTCAAGGACCGCACCCTTACGTTAGGGCATCAGCTCGTCAAAGCGAATGATTCCGCTCTCGATAACATGGCACTGACTACCCAAGATTTGATGTTTCAGTTTTTTTCTGATTTTGATTCATCAACCTTGGCTCGCATTGAACATACCCTTGAGCAGATGGAGTCAGCGATAACAGAACGTCATCATTCGTTTGCATTGTTTAGCGCGTTTGCTGAATTTAAGCTGTCATTTTATGCCCTTCAATCTGCTTATGAAGACTTTGGCTACAATCATAACAGCGGTAGACATGGTGATTTACGATCAACCGTCCACCAACTTGAAATGAAACTTGACGCCATATTCAAAGTCCTCCCTGAGCAAATATCAAGACAGATCACGAGTTATGAAAATTACCGTGTGTTAGCAACTATCGCATTAGTCGCCGCGATTATACTGACATTACTTTATGTCATTCGGCAGACATCTTCACTCGAAAAACAATTGATTAATGCTCGAGAACACGAACGACAAGCAAACCGAGCAAAAAGTGCCTTTCTTGCTAATATGTCCCATGAAATTAGAACCCCACTCAATGGCATATTAGGCATGACCGAAATCTTGTCAGATTCTAAGCTCACTGCCATTCAAAAAGATTATTTGTCGACCATTAATTCATCGTCTCAAACATTATTGATGCTGATTAACGACATCTTAGACCTATCTAAAATCGAGTCCGGTCATCTGGAGATTTGCCCGCATACTTGCGCGATAAAAGAAGTCGTCTTTGACACCGCAGCGTTAATTGCACCTAAAGCACAACAAAAATCCATTAACATCGACATCAATATAGACTCCGATATTCCAAACTACGTGAAAGCAGATGAGCAAAAGGTTAGACAAGTACTCATGAACCTTGCCTCCAACGCGATTAAATTCACTGAAACTGGTTCTATTACGTTTGCAGCTAAGCTCTGTGCATCCTCCACCAATACTGTGACCCTATTCTTATCGGTAACCGATACAGGGCTGGGTATTGATAGCGATAAGCAAGCCCATATTTTTGAAGAATTTAAGCAAGAGGATACCTCCACTTCACAACAATATGGTGGTACAGGGTTAGGTCTTGCTATTTCCTCAAAAATGGTTGACATGATGGGCGGTAAAATCGCTCTAAAATCGGTAAAAGGACAAGGCAGTGAGTTTTCATTCAGGTTAACGTTTGAGCTCGACGACCAACAGCTCAAACAAGAAAACCAAACTCATGTCGTGTATGTGTCTGACCATAGTAACCCACTGTTAATGGATGAGTTACATCGGTTCGGGTTCCAGTCAAATCACGTTGATAAAGAGGCGTTTTTGACAACAACTCCCCCTCCCCACACCGTCGTTGTTGTCGACGATATAAGTACTTATCGGACACTAGAAAACGCCTTCGAACCATTTCATGTTATTTTCTTACGTGACAATCACACCGTGATCGACGGTATTCAGTTGGATGTCTCTGCCTTCATAACTGCACCGCTTTATGGGATGCGATTGAGCAACACCATCAAATCGACGTTAGAACAAGTAATCACGGTATCCCCACCATTGAGCAGCAAAGCACCAGCTCAAAACTCAACCATTCTTATTGTTGAGGATAATAAGGTTAATCAACAAATTGTAACGATCAATTTGAAAAAACTGGGCATCGAATTTATCGTCGCCAATAATGGCCAAGAAGCAGTCGACTTCTATCAGCAGCAACACGCCACGATTGGCCTAATACTAATGGATTGTATGATGCCGATCGTAGATGGTTTTCAGGCGACGAAGCTGATTCGTGCATACGAAGACACTAATAATCTGCCACGTAAACACATTATTGCGCTCACCGCTTCGGTGCTCGATGACGACATTCAAAAGTGCTTTGATAGTGGGATGGATGACTACTTACCCAAGCCCTTTAAGAGAGACGTGCTCATTGAGAAATTAGACAAACAAGTTAATTTTTTTGCGACAACTTAGAAGCCAATTATTCATTTGGATTGACTCAATTTCACGATTAAACAAAAGAAGGGTTCTGAACAATTCAGAACCCTTCTTTTGTTTTCAAACTATGGTGTATGTGCAGCACTAAGCAATAGCCACGTCAGTATGACGTAGCTATTGACTCTCTAATTATGTAGCTTTTAACTCTCTAATAGACAGCTATTAAGTCTCTAATTACGCCCCTATCACGCCGCCATCATTACGTGTAATGGCCATAACAGAAGAGCGAGGAATCGATTTTCCACCATCAGGAAAATGTGACGGCGCCAATTCTTCGCCTGGATGTTGAACCCCAACGAACATGGTTTTATTATCCGGTGACAACGTTAAACCGGTAATCTCACAGGCTATTGGCCCGGTTAGGAATCGGCGAATTTCTCCCGTTTTAGGATCACCACACAACATCTGATTGTTGCCCATTCCAGCGAAATCCCCCTTGTTTGAGTATTTACCGTCAGTTTGAATCCATAGTCGTCCTGCACGGTCAAATCCGATACCGTCGGGGCTATTAAACATGTTGTCTTGGTTGATGTTATCAGAACCAGCCATCAAGCCAGACTCATGTACATCAGGGTTACCGGCTAACACATAGATATCCCACTCGAAAGATTCAGCGGTGTGATTTCCTTCCGTTGGTCGCCAACGAACTATATGTCCGTAAGGATTTTTTTCTCGTGGGCTAACCGCATTTAACGGTTGATTCTCTTTTACACCACGATATTTGTTATTCGTGAGCGTACAAAATACCGATTGCTTATCTGGGTGTACGGCTACCCATTCAGGACGATCCATGGTGGTTGCACCGACTTGCGTTGCGGCCATTCGAGCAAAAATCATGACCGAGGCAGGGTCTGCGAAACCATTCTCAGGCGTTAAACCATTTTTGCCCCAGGTCAATTCAATCCATTGACCTTGTCCCGCCAACTCACCTTCTTCGCCAACAAATTTAGCGACATACAAGGTGCCTTCCTCTAACAAATCTCGGTTACTGTCCGCGCCTTTGACAAATTTATTTTTGGACACAAATTTGTAAAGGTGCTCGCCGCGTTCGTCATCCCCTAAGTAAACAACAACATGACCATCGTCATTCACCATTAGTGCCGCATTCTCGTGCTTAAATCGACCGAGAGCACTGCGTTTCTTTGGTGTCGAATTTGGGTTCATCGGATCAATCTCAACAACCCACCCATGGCGATGGGGTTCGTTAGGCTCCTTGGCCATATCGAAACGCGAGTCATGCTTATACCACTCGTAACCCCTATCTTGGTCTGCCAGTCCATAACGGTCATACGATTCCGAAAGAGCTGCCCCTGAGGTGTTGGCAAAATAGCCGTTAAAGTTTTCTTCACATGTTAAATAGGTGCCCCATGGCGTCTCACCATTTGCACAATTATTAAATGTGCCCATGATGGTTTTACCCGATTTGTCATCCGATGTTTTTAACAATGTGTGACCCGCAGCGACGCCCGTCATTTCCATCTCGGAAAATGCGGTTATTCGACGGTTTAGGCGACCTTCAATATTTACTTGCCATTGTCCATTTATTTTTAACAGTTCAACGACTGAAACACCATGCGCCGCTTGTGCTTTACGCACATCATCTGCAGAAATATTTTTACCTTGATGCTCATACAAATATTCATTATTGGTGTATTCATTATTAACGACTAACACCGCTCTTTCATCTGAAAGTAAGAAAAAGGTCATGCCGTCATTGTTATCACCAAATTGCCTTTCTTGCGCTTTTGAGTTATTGGATTGCTTAAAGCCCGGCGCATTGCTGAAAAGAGGATCGCCCCATGATATCAACACATCGGCTTGGTAGCCCTCTGCAACCTTAACCGAATCAGAAGTAGAAATAGGAATAGCGTCAAAACCCAGCAAGGGTGAGTCTTTCGCCATGGTATTGGCGATAGCGCTGTTGACAGGACTCGCAGCAAAGAAACCAACCGTGCCGGCCGCACCCGTTGCTTTGAGGAAAGAGCGACGTGATTGGAGCAATGCTTCATTTGCTGCAGCAGCGTCAACAAACTTGTTAAATTCAGGCTCGTGCTTAAGAGGGCGTTGATCATGGTCATGATTAAATAGCTTCACAGAACTTCCTTTCTTCTACCGGTTAAGCCTTTTGGGTAAGGCTACTAATAATATATGAAAGTGATAATGCGCTGACTATATGACATATGAGTTACATGTAATTAACATTTATGTGTCGCAATTAAATTTTAAACGCTAAGCCGAATCATTACTCATCCGTTTTGCGATAGCGCAACGCTTGCAAAGTCTATTCTCAGTTAAATCAGAAGACGAATCGCTCGTACATAAACAGATTATTCACATGTAAATAAAAAACCATTCGCATGTAAATAAATAGTGGCCATCACTCAGACAACCGAAACGGTATAAGGCTAATCCCTTCAATTCCACAAACAGCCGCGATGGTTGGGTGCCAAGATAATCTTTCTAGGTATTGCCCTAGATAGCGATATTGCATTGGAGACGGAGAAATCGTTAAGGCCCACTCAGAGAGCATAAACAAGAAAAAGTCACAAGCTGAAAGCTGATCACCAAGTAAATACTGACCTTTACTGAGTTGCTCATCGATGATGGTTAAGGCTTCTCCAATCCTCATATCTTGTGCAGCAATAATGCTGGCGATCGCGCTAGAATCCACGGTGTGTCTATGAGGGTAATACCGCACCATCAATTCAGCTTGTAAGGTGTTCGTTAAAAACATCATCCATTGAAAAAACAATGGTCGCTCAGTATCCCCAACTTTAGGTAGTAAGGTTTTTGATGGATATTTTTCGGCTAAATGTACACAAATTGCTGGGCTCTCGAAAATCGGTTGCCCATCATCGACAAGGGTGGGAATACGACCTGCGGGGTTTAATCTCAGGTAATCTGCCGATTTATGATGCTGGTTATCTCTATCGACGAGAATTAATTCATACGGCACATCCAAGTGATGCAAAATAAAATGAGGCGCTAGAGACGCGTTATTAGGATAGTAATAAAGTTGATACACGTTAGTTCCTTAACTGAGGTTCATGATGGGAGGATGCCTCAAATCCACTTAACCATAACGCATCGCATTTAACGTGTGAAGCGGCGAAGAGTGAGAATCTGATGATTATTCACACAACTACTCACCCATTTATTCAAGCATTTAGTCATCACCTTAGAATAGGGCTTTTGGCGTTTGCCTTAAACCTAACGCAGTGGTCTAATAGTTAAATCAGTCGTATCCCTATATCTGTGCTCTAACGCGCATCCTGATAGGAACAAAGGAAAGACCCCATGTCTCAACACGAACCCTCTTATTTCTTTTTTGATTATGAAACATGGGGCATTAGCCCTGCTAAAGACCGTCCATGTCAATTCGCTGGTGTTAGAACCGATATGGATTTCAACATTATAGGCGAACCCTTAGTCATTTACTGTCAACCCCCTTCTGATTATCTCCCCTCTCCAGAAGCAGCGTTGATCACCGGTATAACACCGCAAATCTGCATTGAAAAGGGATTACCTGAACCTGAGTTCATCAAAAAGATCCATCAAGAGTTGGCGACACCAAATACGACGAACCTGGGCTACAACAGCATTCGCTTCGATGATGAAGTCACACGTTATACCTGCTACCGCAACTTTATCGATCCTTACGCGTGGAGCTGGAAGAACGGCAATTCACGCTGGGATTTATTGGATTTGATGAGAACCTGTCATGCACTGCGCCCGCAAGGGATTGAGTGGCCAGAGAATGCGGACGGCTTTACCAGTTTTAAGCTAGAGCACCTTTCCATCGCTAACGGCATTGAACATGCAAATGCTCATGACGCAATGGCTGACGTCATCGCAACCATTGAACTCGCCAAAAAAGTGAAAGCGGCGCAGCCAAAACTGTTTGATTATTTTTACTCGATGCGCCAGAAACGTAAACTAAACGAACTGGTTGATATTGTTAACATGACTCCGCTTATGCATGTCTCAGGTATGCTTGGACGCGAGTGTCAATACACCAGTTGGGTTGTGCCTATTGCTTGGCACCCAACCAATCAAAACGCTGTTATTGTGGCTGATTTAGCAAAAGATCCACAACCTATCTTAGATTTAACAGTAGAAGAGTTACATACTCGCCTCTACACGAAACGGGACGACCTTGCCCCAGATGAACTTCCAGTACCACTGAAATTAATCCATTTAAATAAATGTCCAATCTTAGCCCCAGCTAAAACACTGACCGCAGACAACGCAGAAGCAATCGGCATCGACCGCCAACAATGCTTAGCAAACTTGGCTCTGCTCAAAAAGAACCCTGAGATTCGAGAAAAATTGATTGGCTTGTACAATATCGAACGCGAATTTGATAATGATAACGACGTTGATACTCAGCTTTATAGCCAGTTTTTCTCGCCGTCCGATCGCGCAGCGATGGATATCATTCTTGAGACCGACCCTAACAACCTTTCAGCGCTAGACATCAGCTTTAGTGATACAAGAATTGAACCTTTACTGTTTAGGTATCGTGCTCGACATTATCCTTGGACGCTTGATGAAACCGAGCAACAAAAGTGGGCCGGCCACTGTCGAGAATTTTTCGAGAGCCGGATTGAAAAATATATGTTCAACCTAGAAAATCTGGTGATGGAAAACGAATCTGATGAGAAGAAACTCACCGTATTGAAATCGGTGTACCGCTACGTTGAAAAATTAACGTCTTGAGCGTCCTTCCCTTCTTGCTAAACATGAGTCTGAAGGGAAAACAATTGCTACCAAAGCGTTTACGTTAGCCTTTACAACTCATTCATTTCCACTTTCAAATTGGGCATAACGTGATTTGTTGTTTGCCCAGCGCCGTCGAAGAGAATGTCATGATAAAAACTGTGCTTCACTACATCTTATCTTTTGCCTTAATTTTTGCCGCTTTGTTTGCCGGTAATACGATCCAAAGCCTGCTCGATGTCTCTATCCCGGGCAGTGTTTTCGGCATGCTGTTACTCTTTACATTAATGGCGACGGGGATTCTTCCCGTCAAAGCCGTTCAACCGGGTGCGCACGCTTTTATACGCTATATGATCCTTTTGTTTGTTCCCGTTAGCGTGGGGTTAATGAACCATTTCGATACGCTTATCGATAATGCACTTCCAATCCTTGCAAGTGCAGTCGGCGGCACCATGATCGTCCTCGTTTGTCTATCTGTATTTTTAGACAGATTTCTTAAAAAGGGGAATAAATAATGTGGATATTCGCGACAATTATCGTGTTCTTTATCGCTCGATTTATTGGACAAAAAGTCAAAAACCCGCTGTTCAACCCATTATTGATAAGTATCGCCATCCTTATTCCAACATTGCTAATTTTTAATGTGCCCTTCGACACTTACTATCAAGACAACGAATGGATAAGTTATCTATTGCAACCAGCCGTGGTTGCCCTAGCCTACCCTTTGTATGAACAACTGCCACAAATTCGCGCAAATTGGCGCATCATTATCTTAGCTTGTGGGGTAGGCAGTGTAGGCTCTATGTTTACCGCGTCCGTTATTGCGGTTTGGCTAGGTGCTGACATGCAATTAGTCGCGAGCTTATTAGGTAAATCCGTTACTACACCAATCGCAATGGAAGTCTCAAGTCATTTAGGTGGTGAGCCTGCGATCGCCGCTATACTTGTTTTATTGGTCGGCTTATTTGGTGCGATCTTGGCTTACCCTTTATATCAATTGCTCGGCGTCACACACCCGATTGCAAAAGGACTGACTATGGGCACCGTTTCCCACGCACTTGGAACCGCAACATGCGCCGAAAAAGATCCAAGAGATGCCGCTTTTAGTTCATTGGCCTTGGTTATTTGTGGGATAATAACCTCAGTGTTAGCACCTTCGTTTTTTGCCTTCGCTCTCTGGTTAAATCACGTTTTGGGCTAAGCGAGTATGGTGATTACGTCACTATCTGAGCGCAATTACGATTTTGGCTCACTTACTGTTCTGGTTGAGCTAGGTATCTTGCTAGATCGTTGCTGCGCATCTTGATGCACCAACAAACGAGCATTGCGTGATATCACTCTAATTATGCAAAATGAATCATTGTTGCACCATTAATTGTGACACAGATCGATATAAGTGATAATAAAGTTACATAGAATAAATAAAAACACTTATAGAAAATAAAGGGAACACGAATGACAGATCGTTTTGACTCTGTACTCAATGAAGCGCCAGCAATCATTAAGCAGTACTTAGAACCTATTGTCACCCATGAACAATTCGATGCGACGCTTAGCCCTAGCCAATTTGAAACGCTGCTTTCTCTTTCAGGGCTTGCCGATAATGAGCTGCGCCTGGCGTTGCTCCCTTTTGCAGCGGCATATTCCTATGCCCCTATTTCTGAGTTCTTTGTTGGTGCAATTGTTCGAGGTACGTCTGGTAAGCTCTATTTTGGTGCCAATATGGAGTTCCTTGGTGCTCAGCTCGGTCAAACGGTTCACGCAGAGCAATCGGCGATAAGTCACGCTTGGATGAAAGGTGAGCAAGGCGTCAAAGACATCACCATTAACTTCAGTCCTTGTGGGCACTGCCGCCAATTTATGAATGAATTGACCACCGCCCAACAGCTCGTCGTTCAGTTGCCTGAACGCGACGAAATGACATTACAGCAATACTTACCTGAAGCATTTGGTCCTGGGGACTTAGGGATCACTGATGGTTTAATGACGCCTCTTTCTCACGGTAAAGATATTAGCAATGTCAGTCTGTTAATGAAGCAAGCCGTTGACGCATTGAACCGTAGCCATGCACCTTATACTAATAATCTTAGCGGCGTTGCTATCAAGATGAACGATGGTCGTTTATTTCAAGGTGCTTATGCCGAAAATGCGGCGTTTAACCCTAGTTTACCGCCGCTACAGGTTGCACTTGCTCAGCTATTATTGGCGAAACAATCGTTGAATGATATTAGTCTCGTTGCTTTGGTTGAGATGGCTGACGGCAAAATTAGCCACCTAGCAGACACTCAAGCTACGCTAGAAGCCATTAATCCAGACATTCAGGTCGAATACGCTACTATTTAAGCAATAAATAACGTGCTTCCAAGCTGAAGCACGTCTGCCTTCCCAACTCAAAGTGATTCTCTTAATTACGGCATAAAACACGCGCGCAAACGATTGCTTTTTCTGTATAAATCAGTATTATTCACCGGAATTTTCCTGATTTATACACAAGGATCTAATATGTTTGGTACCGCAACGAATGAAAATGCTACCCGAGTGTTATTACTGGGCTCAGGCGAGCTTGGTAAAGAAGTCGCTATTGAATGTCAGCGTCTCGGATTAGAGGTCATTGCGTGCGATCGATATCCTAACGCACCAGCCATGCAAGTTGCTCATCGCAGCTATGTACTCGACATGCTAGACGGTGATGCACTTGAAGCGATCATCACAAAAGAAAAACCTGATTTTGTCGTCCCAGAAATTGAAGCTATCGCCACAGAAAAGCTGGTGGAACTTGAAGCTCAAGGGCTAAATGTTGTGCCAACGGCAAACGCCACCAAGTTGACGATGAACCGCGAAGGTATTCGTCGACTTGCCGCGGAAGAGCTCGGCCTTAATACCTCTCCTTATCGCTTTGCCGACAGCTACGAAGACTTCGTAAGCGCCGTAGAATACGTTGGTATCCCTTGCGTCGTAAAACCCGTAATGAGTTCTTCAGGCAAAGGCCAAAGTATCATTAAAAATCAAGACGATATCGATAACGCCTGGACGTATGCCCAAGAAGGTGGACGCACTGGTGCAGGACGTGTCATCGTAGAAGGTTTCATCGATTTTGATTATGAGATCACTCTACTCACTGTCCGTGCCGTGGACGGTGTGTCTTTTTGTGCGCCTATTGGGCACCGTCAAGAAGATGGTGATTATCGTGAATCGTGGCAACCACAAGTGATGTCTGAAAACGCGACTAAAGCCGCTGAATATACCGCTGAACAAGTGGTTAATGCGCTTGGTGGTTATGGTTTGTTTGGTGTTGAATTATTTGTAAAGGGAGATAAAGTCATTTTTAACGAAGTCTCTCCTCGCCCACATGACACTGG
The DNA here is from genome assembly GCF_053544015.1 of Vibrio sp. E150_011. Classification (NCBI taxonomy): domain Bacteria; kingdom Pseudomonadati; phylum Pseudomonadota; class Gammaproteobacteria; order Vibrionales; family Vibrionaceae; genus Vibrio; species Vibrio sp. E150_011. Next base: position 100,804 of record NZ_JBHFOL010000009.1, on the reverse strand, counting down.
CTTAGTGACGCTCATTTCACAAGAAATGTCAGAGTTTGCACTTCATGTGCGCGCATTCACAGGCATGCCTATCAATCACATCGCACAGTATGGCCCATCGGCTTCTGCAGTAATTCTTGGGCAAGGCACATCAGATAACATTCGTTTTACCGGTGTATCTGAGGCGGTTTCAATGCCTCAAACACAAGTTCGTTTATTTGGTAAGCCTGATATTGATGGTCGACGCCGACTAGGCGTTTCTCTGACTCGCCGTAAGTCGATTGAAAGCGCTATCGATGATGCGATTGACAGTGCGAAGCACGTGAAAGTGGTTTACTAACCTAATTAGCGGTATGCACGGTTGTTACATACTGTACGATTGTCGCCCCCGCTGCTTTCCACCAACCTGAAACATGAATGCAGAGAGATAGTAGCCCAAATAGCCGCTATCTCTCATTATCATATCCAAACTAACCACTGATCAGACTATTTTAACGACTCAATTAGCCACACATCCTCACAGAAATGACTCAGCCCTTGTTTAATCCTTCGGTGTTCACTATCCGCTTCGTCTCTTGCTAAACGCGTCACACGAAAACCGTTATCGAAATAGTTTTCGACTTCTAGTTGCGGCACGCTATATGGCGGTCCAGCCATTTCGTCTTGAATATAATCCAAAGTCACCAGCAAAATCCGACCGCCCGGTTTAAGCACCTGCTTGAGTTTATCGATGTAAAGCAAGCGCATATCCGCAGGCATGGCAATTAACGCCGCCCGATCGTAAATCAAATCAACACTTTCTATTGGCGCTGTAAAAAAATCCCCGACATAAATATTAAGCTCATCAAACTGATACAGCTCAAATTGATGGTTAAGTGTTGTGACGAGTGGCGTATAAAAGTGTTCCGCAAAAAAAGAGCGGACCGCTATTTGGCTTAACTCAACTCCTTGTACGTTATCGTGACGCTGCGCCAACCAAACCAAATCTTCTGACTTACCGCACAATGGCACAAATACAGATTGCTCACGGGTCGGTTCTAATACTGGCCAATGTTCTATCAAAAGTGGGTTCACATCCTCAAGATGAAAACCAATTTTGTTTGCTGCCCATTTATTGTGCCAAAGCTCAAAGTCGTTCATTTTAGATTCATTTTAGGTGTGGATAATGGTTAACGTAGAGTTTACAGATTGAGGACAAAAAGTCATGTCTAGCTGGGGTATTATTTCTATGAGACAGGCATCACAATTTGCTTAAAGACCTTAACAACTGACTTGGTAACCAAATAACTGTCCCCATATCATAGTTAGCACTACTCCAAACGTTATAGCACTTTTTTTACACCGTTTTTGTAACGTAACCAGGAGAGAGCATGAGCATGTTTTTCCGTGCCGCAGCACTAACGCTGTTGGTACTCAGCCGCGCACCAGCATTTGCGGCTCCGCTTGATGAATCCAACTCTAACCAGACAAAAGGGAACCAAGAACAAAACCAAATAAGTCCATCGAACTTTAAACATAGTCTCAGTGGCCTTTATGGTATTAACCCTGTCGATACCGATGTCGCGCAACCGCATGCGGATTTTGATGTGTTGTACAGCAAAGCCCATCAGGCTCAACATGAGTTAGAATCGTTGTGTAAAAGCACAGCATTACTGACTCAAACTGACGCACAATTTTCAGGTGTTAAATCGTCAGAGCGCGCTCTGGAAAAAATCAATACTGAGTTAAACGGTGAAGTAAACCAAATTACCGATTTGGCTCGAGCGACCATCGTCGCAAATGATGTATCTTCATTGGTCAGTGCATTTGAAGCCCTCAGCCGAGAGGCTAAGGTCGTTAGAGTGAAGAATCGATTTAAGTCCCCTAACCCATCCGGCTATAGAGACCTTAATCTTTTAGTACAACTTCCTAAAACGGGTATTGTCGCGGAGGTTCAGCTGCACTTAAAAGCCATTGCAGATGTTAAGAACGGACCAGAACATGACCTTTATGAAATTATTCAAGGTATTGAGCGAAATGCAGCTACACACAATCGTTCTTTGAACGACATTGAAACGGCTCAAATTACTAGCCTACGCCGCCAATCCATGGAGCTGTATCAAAATGCATGGCAACCTTATATCACTACGCATATTCAAGCCGCGTAATTACGCTTAATGACAGTAATAACATCATCACCAGAAACAAAAAGACCACGCATTGCGTGGTCTTTTCGTAACAATCAAATATTAATCTAGTTTGATGTTTTCAACACGAGCCTTCAGTTTTTGTCCTGGACGAAACGTCACGACACGTCTAGCGGAGATAGGGATATCTTCTCCAGTCTTAGGGTTGCGACCTGGACGTTCGTTTTTGTCTCGAAGATCAAAATTACCGAAACCAGACAGCTTTACCTGCTCGCCATTTTCGAGTGATTTTCTGACTTCTTCAAAAAATACTTCTACCGTTTCCTTGGCATCCCGTTTACTAAACCCGAGTTTCTCAAACAGGTTCTCAGCCAAATCGGCTTTTGTGAGCGCCATAAAACTCCCCTCAAAGCTATTTCATACCTAGCTGTTACGAACGCAACAACACATATTTAGTTCGACCAATCAACAACATAACAGCCTAACTGTGAAAAGTGTAAGTCAACCTTATGATTTTCGCCAACTTTTTTATTTCATGGAAATGTCAGGATTTTATCTTACACAACCAAGCACTTACCCCTATTTCGATACAATCATCCAATACAAAGGAAAATAAACAAAAAAACCAACATTAAACGCCATTAAAACCCATTAAAAAAGAATAAAAGGGATACCCCACTAAATACAAAAACCTTAATCCAGCACACATTTTTTACAGAAATAACAAGCAAAAACAGAGAGTTGCGGCTAAATATCGGATATGAAACACGTTTAATTCCCACTCTGGAACTGGACAAAATATCCGGTTGCAGACTAGAATTTCAGGTTGATTATTTCTTTTAGATACAAAAAAGGCGAGCTTCATATCGCTCGCCTTAGTCTTATCATTGGAACGTCAGATTAGTCGCGTAATACCGCGCTGAACTTATCAGCAACAGAGGCGACGATAGCATCGACTGATCCAGCGATGTCTGCATCTTCAAGTGTGCGCTCTACAGACTGTAGGCTAAGTGCGATAGCTAGGCTCTTCTTACCTTCTTCTACACCTTTACCAACGTATACGTCGAATAGCTTGGCGTCTGTTAAGAACTCACCACCAGCAGCGATACACGCTTCAACGATGTCGCCAGAAGCAACAGCTTCATCGACAACCAGTGCGATATCACGACGGTTTGCAGGGAACTTAGATACTGCGACGGCTTCTGGAAGCACGCGAGTGTTAATAGCTGCCCATTCGATTTCGAATACGATAGTACGGCCGTTAAGCCCAAACTTACGCTCTAGTTCTGGGTGAACAGTACCAATGATACCCACTTCTTTCTCAGTTTCGAGACCAGCGTCTACAACGATCGCCGCAGTTTGACCTGGATGAAGTGCTGGGTGCTTAGCGGCTTTAAAGCTGTATGCTTTTTCGTTCGCTGAAAGCTCAAGAACGGCTTCTAGGTCACCTTTAAGATCGAAGAAATCGACAGTGTTCGTTGCCATGTCCCAGTGCTCTTCGCCACGCGTACCAGAGATAACGCCCGCAAGCATCATTTCTTGGCGCATGCCGTTTTCAGCGGTTGCTTCAGGGATGAAACGTAGGCCTGATTCGAATAGACGAACGCGAGACTGTTGACGCTTCTGGTTGTGAACAACGGTGTTTAGAAGACCTTGGATTAGGCCAAGACGCATTGCTGACATATCCGCAGAGATTGGGAATGGCAGGATTAGCGGCTCAACACCAGGTACAACAAGCTTTTGCTGTTCTGGTTCTACGAAGCTGTATGTGATGGCTTCGTGGTAGCCACGGTCGACAAGAAGGTCACGAACGCGCTTAAGCGGTTGGTTAGCTTCTTTGTGGTCATTCATTTTAAGTGCCGCTTTAGGCGCTTGGTTTGGAATGTTATCGTAACCGTAGATACGACCTACTTCTTCAATTAGGTCTTGCTCGATTGCGATATCAAAACGCCAAGATGGAGACGTTGCCGTCCAACCTGCGTCTGTGCTTTCTGTATCTTCAACAACAGTAACTTCACAACCTAGGCGAGTAAGAATTTCCACTACGTCTGTAGATGGGATTTCGTGACCTAGTAGGCTGTCTAGCTTAGCGCGACGTAGAGCAACGACGTTTGCTTTAGGAAGATCAGCGTCAGATTCGCTGCCGTTTACTGGCGCAACTTCACCACCACAGATTTCAACGAGAAGCTGTGTTGCACGCTCCATAGCGGCTGCTTGAAGTGTTGAATCAACACCACGTTCGAAACGTAGAGAAGAATCTGTGTGAAGGCCGTAAGCACGTGCGCGACCACGGATGTGGTCCGGTGCGAAGAATGCCGCTTCAAGAAGTACGTCAGTTGTTTCAGTAGTCACACCTGAATCTTGACCGCCAAAGATACCAGCGATGGCTAGTGCTTTGTTTTGGTCAGCGATAACAAGCGTGTTGCTGTTTAGTTCAGCTTCGTTGCCATCTAGAAGTGTTAGCTTTTCGCCCTGCTCTGCTAGACGAACCACGATACCGCCTTCGATCTTAGCAAGATCAAATGCGTGCATTGGTTGGCCTTGCTCTAGCATCACGTAGTTTGTGATGTCTACCACTGGGTCGATTGAACGGATACCACAACGGCGCAGTTTTTCTTGCATCCAGATTGGAGATTCCGCTTTCACGTTTACGTTCTTAACCACACGGCCAAGGTAACGTGGACAAGCATCCGTTGCTTTGATTTCAACAGATACTGTGTCTTCAATGCTTGTTGCAACAGCGTCAACGGTTGGCTCTGTCACGTCTGCGCGGTTTAGTACGCCAACTTCACGAGCAAGGCCACGGATGCTGAAGCAGTCTGCGCGGTTTGCTGTTAGGTCTACGTCGATGGTGACGTCGTTAAGCTCAAGAAGCTCACGTACGTCTAACCCTAGCGTTGTGCCTTCTGGCAGCTCAAGGATGCCGTCAGACTCTACGTCGATGCCTAGCTCAGAGAAAGAACAAAGCATGCCGTGCGATGGAACGCCACGTAGTTTTGCTTTCTTGATTTTGAAATCACCAGGAAGTACTGCGCCAACGGTTGCTACTGCTACCGTTAGGCCAAGACGACAGTTAGATGCACCACATACGATGTCTAAAAGCTCTTCTTCGCCGATATCAATTTTTGTAACTTGTAGTTTGTCTGCGTCTGGGTGCTGACCGCACTCAACCACTTTACCTACTTTAACGCCGGTGAATTCACCAGCAACAGGTTCTACATCGTCAACTTCCAAACCAGCCATAGTGATTTGGTGAGCTAGCTCTTCGCTGTTAATTGCAGGTTTAACCCACTCGCGTAGCCAAGATTCACTGAATTTCATAGTTTTGACTGCCCCGGATTACTTGAATTGTTTAAGGAAACGAAGGTCGTTCTCGAAGAACGCACGAAGGTCATTTACGCCGTAACGAAGCATCGTTAGACGCTCTACACCCATACCGAATGCAAAACCAGAGTATTTCTCAGGGTCGATGCCAACAGAGCGAAGTACGTTAGGGTGAACCATGCCACAACCTAGAACTTCTAGCCATTTGCCATCTTTACGTTTCACGTCAACTTCAGCTGAAGGCTCTGTGAACGGGAAGAATGAAGGACGGAAACGCACTTCAACTTCTTCTTCAAAAAAGTTACAAAGGAAATCGTTAAGAATGCCTTTAAGCTGCGCGAAGTTTACGTTCTCATCAACTAACATACCTTCCACTTGGTGGAACATTGGCGTGTGAGTTTGATCGTAGTCGTTACGGTAAACACGACCCGGAGCAATGAAGCGGAAAGGCGGTTTGCCGTTTTCCATCGTACGGATTTGAACACCAGAAGTGTGCGTACGTAGCATTAGATCAGGGTTGAAGAAGAAAGTATCGTGATCAGTACGAGCTGGGTGATCGTCTGCGATGTTGAGTGCATCAAAGTTGTGGAATGCATCTTCAATCTCAGGGCCAGACTCAGTGCTAAAGCCAAGCTCACCAAAGAACTGTTCGATACGCTCAACAGTGCGAGTCACTGGATGAAGGCCACCATTCTCGATGCGACGGCCTGGAAGGCTCACATCAATCATTTCTGCCGCTAATTTCGCTTCTAGCTCTGCACGTTGTAGTGCATCTTTACGCGCAGCGATCGCTTGTTGAACCGCACCTTTCGCTTTGTTGATCTCTTGACCAGCAGTACGACGCTCTTCAGGTGGCAATTTACCTAGGCTTTGTAGCTGAAGAGTGAGTTCACCCTTCTTACCTAAATACTGAACTCGCACTTCATCGAGTGCGACTAACGAATCTGCTGTATCAATCGCAGTGGTTGCGTTAGCAATGATCTCTTCTAGCTGTTGCATCGTATCCTCATCTACCTATTGGTAGTGTGTCCATAACGGTGTTTTTTGATAGCTGTCTATAGTAATCAAACACGCCAGTAAAGCCAAATTGATTCGTGATTTGAGCAGGTTACCGAGCAAAAAAAGACCATTTTTAGCCAATTAAGATCAAAACCACCCGCAACATGAGCAAAACTGAACGGTATGAAGCTCGCTCAACTCGCTTTCATTGCGCGAATAAACACAAAATTGGGGCATCGTGACAGCTTTTTATAGGTTGCTGGTGCCACTGTTTTCATTTTGATGTCTGGCGTGCCTTCCGAAAATGTATCCAATACAAATCCATGATCTTTTAATGCTGCAAAGAGACTCGTCAAAGAACGACGATAGAAACTTACCTCAACGGGTTCACCCGTCGTATCCCAAAATTCAGTAATTTTCTCTACCGCAAAATAGTGACTATTTTGATTCGATGCGTCGAAGTCAATAATGGGATGATGTGTTGAAAAGACAAAGACTCCTCCTGTTTTCAGCACTCTGGCTACGTCGGCAAATAACGGTGCCAAATCAGGTAAGTAATGAATCATGAGTGGGCAAACCACCACATCAAATTTGCTATCTGTTTCCTGCGGTAAACCTAACGATAAATCTTGCGCATAGACACGACCATTGCCGTTCAGTTTCGCTAAAGTAATTTGCACCATTTCGTCTGATGCATCGATGGCGGTCACATTTGCACCTTGTTTCTGAAAAATAGCCGCGTAAACGCCAGATCCGCACCCGAGATCGAGGACATGTTTATGGTTTAGATCCCCTAGCAACCCCAACGTTGTTGGTCTTTCATACAAAGCGTTATAAGCATTATTTTGAATCGCTTCATCGTATTTCTTTGCATGCTTTTTATACATTTCACCCATTTTTCTCTCGCTTTTTGTCTACATCACTTACCAATTAATAGCCATGACTTAAAAATAGATTAACGACATAATAAATAGCTTAACTAATTGATAAATAGCTTGTTGTATACTAAACATTATAACTCGTTGACGATAATATCCATACGTTCAGGAACGATACAAAACCATATGAATGATCTTAAAAACAAAGTCTTAGTGCTTTATGCGCATCCTTCTCAGCGACGCTCTGAAGTCAACATGCCAATGTACAAGGACGCGCTAAGCGTTGAGGGAGTGACTGTCGTCGATCTATACTCCGAATACCCTACTTATCATATCGATATCGACAAAGAGCAACAACGACTGCTTGAGCACGATATCATCATCTTCCAATTTCCTTTGTACTGGTATTCTACGCCATCAATCCTCAAAGAATGGCAAGATCTAGTGCTTGAATATGGCTTTGCTTATGGTCATGAGGGTACACAACTCGCCGGTAAACGGTTTTTCTGCTCCATCTCAGCAGGTGGAAAAGCAGAAGCCTATCAAACCGATGGTTATAACCACTTTACGATCAGGGAACTCCTTCAACCTTTGGAGCAAATGGCCAACCTAACCGGTCTTGTCTATCTCCCGCCTTTTGTTTTATTTGGTTCTCGGACGGCCAAAGAAGAGCATCGTATCACCGAACATAGACAACAATGGAAAGAACTCCTTGAGTTACTCGTCTCAGACCAATTTAACGTTGCGAAAGCCGCGCCTTTAGAAAAACTCAACCATTATTGGCCTCACGACACGGAGTCATCGTTATGACCGGATATTTTTTACAAGCGTTCATCTATCTGTTTGCCGCTGTCATCGCCGTTCCCATTGCAAAGCGCCTTGGTCTCGGTTCAGTTCTTGGTTATCTGATAGCAGGCGTTGTCATAGGGCCTATCATCGGGCTCGTTGGCGAAGAGACGACAACGATACAACACTTCGCTGAGTTTGGCGTTGTCATGATGCTATTTTTGGTCGGACTAGAACTTGAACCAAAAATGTTATGGGCGATGCGACATCGTTTAATGGGCCTTGGCGGATTACAAGTTGGCGGGTCCGCAGCCATTGTCATGGCGATCGCGCTCTTCGCTGAGTTTACTTGGACCGTATCATTGACCATCGGCTTGATTTTCGCACTCTCTTCAACGGCCATCGTATTGCAGACTTTCAATGAGAAAGGACTAACCAAGACAGAAGGCGGGAAAAACGCTTTTTCTGTATTGCTTTTCCAAGATATTGCTGTCATTCCAATGCTTGCTTTTATCCCTTTACTCGCCCTTCCCGAATTAATAGAACAAGCTCAATCCGTTGCGACTAACGTCGCGGAACACCACGATGATCTGAGCCTCGTCGCCGATCTTCCAGGCTGGGCTTATGGCATCGTCATTATAACGTCGATCGCCATTGTCGTCGTTGGAGGACACTACCTCAGTCGCCCACTATTTCGCTTTGTTGCCTCATCGGGCTTACGAGAAATTTTTACCGCAACAGCCTTAATGTTAGTGATTGGTATCGCAGCGTTAATGAGCTTAGTGGGTCTATCCCCTGCACTGGGCACATTCCTAGCCGGAGTCGTATTAGCAAACAGTGAATTTAGGCATGAGCTCGAATCGAATATTGACCCGTTTAAAGGACTGTTGCTAGGACTCTTCTTTATCACTGTTGGTGCAGGTATCAACTTTGGTATCTTGTTCGATGATTTCATTCTTATCATCACAATGACCATAGGCGTGATGGCAATCAAAGCGCTTGTTCTCTATGTTTTAGCCCTCATGTTCAAGATTCGTGGTAGTGACCGATGGTTGTTTACGTTAAGTCTTGCTCAAGCCGGCGAATTTGGTTTCGTTCTATTAAGCTTTTCAGTGCAAAACCATGTGTTACCGACTGATATTGCGCAAATTCTGTCGTTAGTGGTTGCGCTTTCGATGTTCCTTACTCCAGCCTTATTTATCTTATTTGATAAGGTCATATTGCCTAAGTTTGAAAAGACGATAAACGATAGAGAGGAAGATACTATCGACGAGCAAGGCAGCGTGGTGATTGCTGGGATTGGCCGTTTTGGTCAAATCATCAACCGCCTACTGGTTGCCAACAACGTGCAGACCGTCGTTCTTGATATTAGAGCGGATCAAGTGGATTTGATGCGACAAATTGAAACCAAATCATTTTTTGGAGATGCGACCAAACCTGACATGCTGCACACTGCTAAGCTTGAAGACGCTAAACTATTCGTGATTGCTATAGACAATTACGAAGCCAGTGTAGAGCTTGTAAAATATGTGAAACATACGTACCCTCACGTTAAAATATTGGCTCGTGCGTATGACCGGGGACACAGCTACCAGCTCAGACAAGCAGGGGCTGACTGTATTGAATCAGAAACCTATCACTCTGCACTAGAGCTAGGCTCAAAAGCGATGAGAAGTCTTGGTTTCCATCCTTTCTTTGTTGAGCAACAAAAAACCATATACAAAACGATTGAGAATAGGCAGTCAGATTCGCTATATGAAGGCTGGACCCAAGCAACCGACGAATCACGTTATGATAATAACTATCGCCAACTCTTTATGGAACTCGAAGAACTCATCAAAGAGGCAATGAAAGTCGATAGGAACGATAAACATTCTCGAGAACGTGGTTGGACACCGCCCCCTAAGGGCTATGCTGACAATCTTGATAAGTCAGACCCATCCTAATCCAGTAAAAAGCGGGCATTGGTGCCCGTTTTTTATTCAACCAAAATAAAGATGATACCGTGGATACAGAAACCAAAAACCTCGCTCACCAGCTTTTTAAAATGACGCTCCCTATGGTTTTAGGTGTGTTGTCATTAATGAGCTTTCAACTTGTCGATAGTGCCTTTATCGGTCAACTAGGCGTCTTACCTCTCGCTGCACAAGGCTTCACCCTGCCAATGCAAATGGTGATCATCGGTATTCAAGTTGGCTTAGGTATTGCGACAACCGCCATTATCTCTCGCGCACTAGGCTCGAATGATGAGCGCTATGCCAAACAACTTGGTGGGCTCATTCTGTTATTTGGTAGCTTAGGGGTCAGCTTTATCGGCGTTATTATTTGGCTGTTACGTTATCCAATTTTGTCAATGCTCAGTGCCCCAGAGGCCGTGTACCCTGTCATCGACAGTTATTGGCCTTATTGGTTAGTCAGTTCGTGGGTGGGCGCGGTATTGTATTTTTACTACAGTGTCTGTCGTTCAAACGGTAACACTGTTTTGCCTGGTATGATGATGATGGTCACCAGCTTAATCAACCTTGCATTGGATCCACTTTTTATCTTCACCTTCGATATGGGAATAAACGGCGCGGCTATCGCAACTATTGTTGCGTTTGGGATTGGCATTCTCGTCGTCGCGCCGAAAGTCACAGGTAAAGGCTGGGCATCATTTGATTGGAGTGATCTTAATATAATCCACAGCCTTCGGTCTATTTGGAAGATAATGGCACCGGCGATGGTCAGTCAACTCTTGCCACCATTGTCTTCCATGCTCGCAACAAAACTACTCGCCACATTTGGTACCGCAGCGGTTGCTGCATGGGCGGTGGGGTCACGATATGAATTCTTTGCTATCGTCACCGTCCTAGCGTTAACCATGTCGATGCCTCCAATGATTGGAAAGCTATTAGGCGGGAAGAACATCCATGATATTAAGAAGCTAGTAAAGATCGCCGTGTTGTACATTTTAGGCTTTCAATTTATCGTAGCCATTATCACATTCATCTTTGCACAACCGCTCGCCTCGTTAATGACGAGTGAAGATCAGGTGTATCAGGTTCTCCATTACCATCTGCTTCTCGTGCCAATTAGTTTAGGGCCTTTAGGGGTTTGCATGTTGATGGTTTCAATATCTAATGCACTTGGTAAAGCCAAAACCGCTCTAACTATTTCGACCCTTCGGTTATTTGCTTTCTTCTTGCCCTGTTTGTGGGTTGGATCTCAGCTTGGGGGCATTGAAGGATTATTCTATGGTGCACTTACTGGTAATATTCTGGCAGGATTGAGCGCTTGGTTAATGTATAACTTTTCGATGAAACAGTTAGAACGCTCATTGCTCGAGCACCACAGCTAAGGCACACTATCTAATAGGACGCAGAGGAGCATCATGCATGAACATCAAACGATTAATGGCGGGTATTGCACTACTATCCGCGCTGCTGAGCACAGGCACTTTTGCATCAGAAAGAGCGGCGATCGGTTGGCAACAAATACAACAAGGTGCCATGGTCATTGATGTTAGAACCCCACAAGAGTTTGCTGATGGACACTTAGATAACGCCATTAATTTTCCTCTGTCGACACTAGATCAGCATGTTTCAGACCTTGATAAAGCAACCCCTATCGTTTTGTATTGCCGCAGTGGTAACCGTTCTGGTCAAGCCTACCAATATTTAACGTCGCTAGGATTCACTCAATTGCACAATGCGGGCGGGTTACAAGAGATACAAATCGAAATCGCTAAATAAATTGATCCATTCGTCGTGAGCGTTCGAGATAGATAAACGCGCTTCTTACCGTTCATCTATCTCACCAACCCCGCACAACTCGGCCCTCGATCTTATATTCTCTAGCAAAACATCATTACTATGATCACTTAACTTCGATATACATTTACTATTCAGCAAGTTAACATTGAATTATCTATTTATATGTTTAGTATTAAAGCCATATAGACAACCCCATGCATTAGAGAGAAGAATTGGAATTGAGCACCAAGTTATGTCGTTCTTTAGAGGTTCTGATGCTTATCTTCATCAGTTCTTGGGGGATACTCCATGCTTCTCTAACGCACGCTGAGGATCACGCTAAAACGTATTATGTGTCTGCATATAAACATGATTTTTTAGCGCGGTTTATCTTTTCGACGATCGAGCAGCAAACAGATATAACCTTTACGTATGTCGATTATCCTACCTTTAGTGATCGCCTTGACGCTGTAGAAAATACCGACTTAGACTTTGTCGCCAATATTACTTTTACGAAAAGCCGTGCCCAACGTTTTTCTTATTCTTCACCAATGAATATTGAACCGACTTATGTTTTTAGTCTCGATGGTAAACCCTTTGATGAGTTGAACACTATCGGTAACACTATGGGTACCGCCTTCACCGATATCATTCAGAGATATTATCCAGATAAACGTGTTTTAGATTTTAACGACAATGATGTTGCTTACGAGGTACTAAGCAACGGAGACATCGACGGCTACATTGGTACTTTCCTTCAGTTAGAAGGTTTTCTCAATGCAGGGTTTAAGTCCCAAATGATCAATGACAAAGTCACTATCCCACCCGTTTCAATCATTACCAATAAACCTGAAAATATCGATTTGCTTGAGATCTTCAGCCAAATAATTTCGCAAGAAGACGTCCAAAAGCAAATGAGGAAATACGTAGATGACTATATTAGCCGCGTCGCCATCGAGCAGCTACAAAGAAAAATAGAAGTGTCGAATTTGGATTTGGACAAGCCTATCTCCATATATCTGAATCCACGACAGCCTTATGTTTTCTCTCATAAAAATGGTAACCCTGGCGGTATTTCTGTCGATTTTGCTAAGGCAGTTTGTGAATTGAATGCTCTTGATTGCGCTTTTGTTTATGACCCCACCGAACCTTGGTCCGAGAGCATTGATAAGATAAAGAAAGGCGAACGCGATGTTACGACCCCTATTGCACCATCAAAAAATCGCCAAACATTCGCCTATTTTAGCAGGCCTTACGTCGCAATCGATGGTGTGATAGCCAAACGTATAGGATTTAAAGAAGAAGTTCACAGGCATATTTCTGAGCTATTTGCCGAAAAAATTGGCGTCGTGACTGGTGACATATTTGCTAAAGTCACTCAACGTTTACTTCCAAATAAGGCGCTGACTTTTTATCCCAATACAAAAAGCATGTTAGCCGGATTGACCAACAAAGAGATTAATTACGCGGTAACCAATCGCGTGACGTTAAATAAGCTTTTATATGACGAGCAAATCTCGAATGTCATCGAAGATAAGTATTTTCATCCTTTCCACCGCTCTGAACTCAGTTTCGGCTTTCCCAAAACCGAACGCGGAGAGGCCCTCTCTCGTCTTTTCAATCGAACGCTGGACTTTATTGATGCGGATACCATCAATAAACGTTATCTGCCACCAGCAAATTGGCGGGAGTTACACGAAAAAGAACAAGAAACACAACGCTTAGACATTATTAATACACTCCTAGCATTATTGGTCATGGTTAGCCTCTTTTTCTGGTTCCTTACTTACCATAGAGCGAATCAGGATGCGCTGACTAAGTTGAAAAACCGCCACGCCTTGAATCGAATTCGCAAGCAAACGCTGGGGAAAGGCAATTATCTTATTTACATCGATCTCAACAAATTTAAACACATTAACGACACTTACGGCCATAATGTCGGCGACCAAGTTTTACGCTGCTATACAAAGCGACTTAACGAAACATTTAAAGGCAATATTTACCGCATCGGGGGCGATGAGTTTGTCGTAATCAGTGACTTATCCGGCAAGCGTATTGAGCAAACCCTGCCTAAGTTAGAGTCATTTGAATTTTCGCTACGTGGCAAAAATATTAATCTGACACTATCGGCCTCTGTTGGCGTATTTTTGCCAGACACCAGTAACTTAAGTATTAAGCAGTTGCTTATTTATACCGATTTTGCGATGTATGAAGCAAAGAATGACGATAAGAAACAAAGTGTTCTGGTTGACAAACAAAAACTACGTGAGCTTATTGAACTCCACGATCCTACGCTAAAAGCCCACCGGTCAGGGCAAACCGACATGACAAGACGCCCTATGCAATAACATTGATTGATCGCACAACTGCTATCGAATTGTTATGCGATCATCCGGCTTACAATAAAGAGTCCAATAATGTTACGACAGCTTCGACTCATCATAGGGCTCTGCCCTTCCTCATCCAGGCTTTGTTGCGGTACATTAAAAATGGCACTTATTCCCTTGTTAAAACAACCACGAATCCACTGACGTTGAATGATCACTGCTGAGCCTGCGTTTAGGCTTGCACACCATCAATTTCAACCGAAACAAGGTAACAAGATGAACAATAAACATTGGTCTACATTCCAGTTATTGCACGAAGTCGTTCAAAATAAAAATATATCGATCAAAGGTAAACACAGCTATTACAGCGACTGTTGGGATAATGGATTCGAAGAATCTGCCATACGCTACCTACACGGCGACAAAGTAAGCCGCGAGTGGGATCCACGGTGGCCAATTGATCGGCTACATATTGGTGATTACGTATGCATCGCCGCAGAGACCATTATTTTAATGGGTGGAAACCATAACCATCGAGCAGATTGGTTTTGCCTCTATCCATTCATGCAGGATATTGAGCAATCCTACCAAGGCAAAGGTGACACACACATTAAAGACGGGGCATGGCTGGGGATGCGTTGTATGATTATGCCCGGCGTCACCATTGGCGAGGGTGCAATTGTCGCCGCAAACAGTGTGGTTACCAAAGATGTTGCTCCCTATAGCGTCGTTGCCGGCTCCCCTGCCGCTTTAGTGAAAACTCGCTTTGATGCGGAAACCATCAGCGAACTGCTTTCATTTAACATTTATGATTGGTCAACCGACAAGTTTAATGCGTTGAGGCAGTATTTAAGCAGTTCAGACTTCATTGCGTTGAAAAATGCTATCATCGCCTATGATTTAAATGAGTCAAAAGCTAGATGAAACAAGAGCTACGTAAATCAAACGCTACGTGAACCGAGAGCTAAATAGAACATGAGCACCGTCGATATTCAAAAAACCATCGCCAGTTTCACCTCCATAGAGCAGGCACTGACCTATTTTGATATCGGTTTTGATAGCCGATTCATCGATGAAAATCGAACGCAATTAGTCAAACGTTTCAACGGATACTTGCTACTGGAAAAGCCTGATGATTGGTTTTCTGCAAGGCGAGCATTAAAAAATGCCTACTGTAAAGTCCAACGCAGTCTTTTGGATCGGCATACTCGATCAGCCTGTCGTGGTTGTACCTCCTGTCAACGTCGCTAATCAATATAAAGCCCCAATGACCATTCAATCATTGGGGCTTAGTTAAAATCTGCGTCGTTACAGCGTATCAATCTTGATCGTTCAAATACGCACGTAATGACATGTTGGTCCATTCACGCATTTTTGCAAGATACTGCGCTTGTGAATCTAAGATTTCTTTGGCAAGTTTGTCATTACTTGCTTGTTCCTGTAACAAGGTATTATTTGCCTGTTTCAACTCTTCAATGACTTCTGGCGGGAAGCTACGTACCTTGATATTTGGATAATCCGTACTCATCTTCGACCAACTTTGGGCGTTCTCATGCAATGCTTGTGTATACATGTCAAATGCAGCAACACGAAACGATGTTTCTAAAATAACTTTCAAGTCGTCAGGCAGATCAGCCCAAACCTTCTTATTCACCATAAATTGGGTTTCTGAGCCCGGCTCATGCCATGCGGTGTAGTAATAAGGCGCAATTTTTTGAAATCCCATGCGCAAGTCGAAGGCTGGACCAACCCACTCAAGCGCATCAATCGTGCCACGTTCAAGTGACGTATACAGCTCACCAGGCGCAATGTTCGTAGGTTTAGCCCCTACCTTTGCCAACACTTCCCCTGCGAAACCAGGGATACGCATTTTTAGTCCCTGCAAATCTTCAATTGAGTTGATCTCTTTCTTAAACCACCCGCCCATTTGAATATCTGAGTTACCCCCTGGAAAAGACAGCATATTGTGAGGTGCGTATACCTTTTGCATTAACTCAACACCTCCACCATGATAGAACCACGAATACTGTTCCATTGTCGTCATACCAAAGGGCATAGAAGAAAAATACAGGGTGTTCGGCACCTTCCCTTTCCAGTAATATGAGCTCGAGTGCCCTAAATCATATTGCCCTGTCTTCACCATATCAAACACACCAAGTGGCGCTTTATGCTTGTTGGCTGAATCTATACGAATAATGAGACGACCATTCGACATCTCCTTGGCGAGCTTAGCCATATTTTTACTCGCGTCGCCTAAAATCGGCGTATTTGGGCCCCAAGTCTCCGCTAGCTTAAGACGATATACCTTTTCTTCTGCCTGCACCGCTGAAATGCCGAGCACGGAGCAACTAACAATAAGAAGCCAACTCACTTGGCGAATGGTTTTTTTGAATTCCATTTCTTAGATTCCTTTCTGTTTTATTGGGTTATGTTTACGGTATTGGATTCACTATGACACCATGCGGGCTTGAAACTGCCATGTCAAAACGTTCGACCAACACCCAAACCGAGCCATTATCTCTATAGAAACCAAAGAACAAAGTATTTCACTAAATAATAGTGAATAACACACACTTCTCACCTGATTAAAGCACATTTATGGCGAGCATGACGTTTATTAAATTGATAGATCTATCACGCTATTCGAAAAGCGAAGAGTTCCTATTTTTACGACGTGAGGTGAATGCGTAATAATCACCTCACCATTTAAGATAAACCGAGCATACAAACACAATGGAAAGAATTCGCCGAAATTATATTGAACGCCTCTTCGCCGCTAAAAAGTTCAAATTCGAAGGGAAAATTATCTACACGTTTCGCTGGCAATAATGATGACAACCATGCTTGTTGCAACACGTTACAAGCGCGGATACCTAATCCGTACACCCAAAAATAAATAATAACAATGTCTTTGGCTAGACATCGCCCATAGGGATTGGGCACTCCTTTCTTTCAGCTTATATGCATTATTTTATTGAATTTCCATTTCATTCACGCCGTCGACTTACTTTATATAGTTTTTACTCATTAACTCTGTTAAAAATAATAAACTGATTCCTTCATCAATTGAGCACTATGAGCTGGTCAACGTTAACTATTTTTATTCCCACTTTTTTCTTTGTCTCTATTACTCCAGGTATGTGCATGACATTGGCGCTGACAATGGGAATGAGTATTGGCTATCGACGCACATTATGGATGATGATAGGCGAGCTTATTGGTGTTGCCGTCGTCGCACTTGCTGCCGTTCTCGGTGTGGCGGCAATTATGCTGCGCTATCCCGAATTGTTCGTCATATTTAAAACGATAGGCGCAAGTTACCTCTTCTATCTGGGCGTACAAATGTGGCGCTCAAAAGGCAAGCTGGCGATTTCGGCAGATTCGGATGATACCGTCCAACATAAAGATTGGGATCTCGTTGTCCAAGGATTTGTAACAGCGATTGCCAATCCGAAAGGTTGGGCTTTTATGATTTCGTTGCTACCCCCATTTATCGACCAATCTCAACCAATGACACTGCAAGTATCAATGATGCTGGGAATTATTTTACTTAGTGAATTTATTTGTATGACTATTTATGCCACGGGTGGAAAGGGATTAAAGCGTTCCTTAGGTCAATCTAAAAACGTCAAGGCAATGAACCGTTTTGCCGGGACCTTGATGTGTGCGGTTGGAATATGGTTATTTGTCGGTTAAATACGGCATTTTGGCTCATCTATGTTACTTATTCATAATTCTTCACAATCCACTCACACCAATGAAGGAAACTTTCACTTTTGTAACTACATTCTATTTGTATTACAAAAGTGAATGTCACTACCGCATATTAATAACACACGCATACCAATAAAAAACCCATCCATTAACAACCCATTTACTCACCATTGCCTTTTCCGATATGTCACGCAGGCAAATGCATAAAAGCACACTATTTGCTCAAGACGCCTACCCCTTTAGGGTAGTTTGAAAGTGTAATTGATTTACATCATATATTAATTTTCTTTCACATTTAACAATGCGCGTAGAATTGAAGAATAACCCTTAGGTATTAATATGAGCAAGATGAAGCTTGTCGTGATCGGTAACGGCATGGTGGGACATCGGTATCTAGAAGACTTAGTCGACAAGACCGATGCTGCCAACTTTGACATTACCGTTTTTTGCGAAGAACCGCGCGTCGCCTATGACCGTGTCCACCTCTCCTCTTATTTCTCTCACCATACTGCAGACGAACTTTCTTTAGTCAAAGAAGGCTTCTATGAAAAACACGGTATTAATGTTCTTATCGGCGAACGCGCGATCAACATAAACCGCGAAAACAAAATCGTCTACTCAAGTACTGGTCGTGAAATCAAGTACGACAAGCTTATCCTTGCAACCGGTTCTTTCCCGTTTGTTCCCCCTATTAAAGGCAACGAGAGCAAAGATTGTTTCGTGTACCGAACCATCGAAGACCTCAAGTCTATCGAAGCCACCGCGAAGAAAAGTAAAAGTGGTGTCGTCATCGGCGGTGGTCTGCTTGGCCTAGAAGCTGCCGGCGCGCTTAAAGCACTTGGTGTTACCACACACGTTATTGAATTCGCACCTGTATTGATGGCTGAACAGCTTGATCTACAAGGTGGTATGCAACTTCGTAACAAGATTGAACGTATGGGCGTTCAGGTACATACCAGCAAAAACACCCAAGAAATCAAACCTGAAGGCAAAACCGCACGTAACACTATGATATTTGCAGACGGTACTGACCTTGAAGTGGATTTCATTGTGTTCTCTGCAGGTATCCGTCCACAAGACAAACTGGCTCGTCAAATGGGGCTCGGTATTGCGCCACGCGGCGGCATAGAAATTAATAACAAGTGCCAAACCACTGATGCTGATGTATACGCAATTGGTGAATGTGCCTCTTGGAACCGTACTTTCTACGGTTTGGTTGCACCTGGCTACAAAATGGCAACAGTGGCCGTTGATCACCTTGTTGGCAATGACAGCCAATTTGAAGGTGCTGACATGAGCGCGAAGTTAAAGCTTCTTGGCGTAAAAGTTGGTTCAATTGGCGATGCTAACGGTCGTACTCCTGGCTGTAAGAGCTACGTTTACCAAAACGAAGAGCAAGAAGTGTATAAGCGCATCATTGTTTCTGAAGATGGTAAGCAATTGCTTGGCGCGGTCATGGTAGGTGATACCTCTGACTACGGTGACTTGTTGCAACTAAAGCTCAACAATATAGAGCTTCCAGAACACCCAGATATGCTTATCCTCCCAGCTCACGCTGGTGCGGAAAAGCCCTCTCTTGGTGCCGATTCACTGCCTGAAACTGCCGTTATTTGTTCTTGTTTCGACGTAACAAAGGGCAAGATTGCTCAAGCTGTTGCGGATGGTCACCACACGATTGGCGATATTAAAGCCGTAACTGGCGCAGGTACGGGGTGTGGCGGTTGTATCCCACTTGTAACCTCTGTCCTTAACGCTGAGCTTGCGAAATCGGGTATTGAAGTTAAAAACGACGTCTGTGAGCACTTTGCTTATTCTCGTCAAGAGCTGTTCCATCTGATCCGTATCGAAGAAATCAAAACATTCGATGAGCTACTAGAGAAGCACGGTAAAGGCTACGGCTGTGAAGTGTGTAAACCATTGGCAGGCTCCATCTTAGCGTCATGCTGGGGCGAGCATATCCTTAAACCTGAACTGGTTAAGCTTCACGATACCAACGATAACTTTTTAGGTAACATCCAAAAAGATGGTACGTACTCAGTGATTCCTCGTATGGCGGGTGGTGAAGTCACACCTGAAGCATTAAAAGTGCTTGCTGAAGTAGCAGCAGAATACAACCTATATACCAAAGTAACCGGTGCACAGCGTATCGGCTTATTTGGCGCACAGAAAGACGACCTTCCAACAATTTGGAAAAAGTTAATTGCTGCTGGTTATGAAACCGGTCAAGCGTATGCAAAAGCGCTACGTATGGCAAAAACGTGTGTCGGCTCAACATGGTGTCGCTATGGCGTACAAGACTCTGTCGGTCTTGGTTCTCGTATCGAGAATCGCTACAAAGGCATTCGCACTCCACACAAAATGAAGTTTGGTGTCTCTGGTTGTACTCGTGAGTGTGCCGAGGCGCAAGGTAAAGACCTTGGCATCATCGCAACGGATGCCGGTTGGAACATGTATGTATGTGGTAACGGCGGCATGAAGCCTCGTCACGCAGACCTTCTTGCTTCTGATTTAGATGAAGCGACACTACTTCAATACATCGACCGTTTCATGATGTTCTACATCCGTACAGCTGCACCGCTGCAACGTACGTCGGTGTGGATGGACAACATGGAAGGCGGCGTTGACTACCTTCGCGAAGTCATTGTCGATAACAAACTTGGTATTAACGAACAGCTTGAGACTGACGTTGCCAAGCTAATCGGTAACTTTAGCTGTGAATGGACGAATGCAGTGAACGATGAAGCGCAACATCAGCGTTTTGCTCACTTCATTAATAGTGATTTGCGTGATGACAATGTCGTGTTCGTTCAAGAACGCGAACAACACCGTCCAGCTACTTACACAGAGAAGCACCCTGACGCTAAGGGCGACATCCTACACGTAGAGCTGGAGAAATAATCATGGCATTTCAAAAAGTATGCGATATCCAAGACATCATTCCTGGTACTGGCGTTTGTGCACTCATTGATGGACAACAAGTGGCGATCTTCCGTCCTAGAAACAACGACGAAGTTTTTGCCATTAATAACATGGATCCGTTTGCTCGCTCAAACGTCCTTTCTCGCGGCCTAACCTGTGAACACCAAGGTGAACTTTGGGTCGCAAGTCCGTTGAAAAAGCAACGCTTCAACCTCGCCACTGGTCTGTGTTTAGAAGATGAGCGTTTTAGCGTGAAAGCGTATAAGACTCGTGTGACGAAAGGCACCGTCGAAATCTCGGCTTAGCCTTCGGTACGGAACGACATAGTCTTCGAGACTGAATAGCCTATAGGGGTTATTCATTCTAGTTATTGAAAGTCATGACTAGAACTAGCCCCTATCACTATTCAATCTTAACTTTTAACTTAAACTTTTATAGGGACAATTTTATGTCTGGTGATTTTAAACCTGCACAATTCGTACAAACCATGATCGACGTTGGCGAAGCGAAAGTAAAAACAAGCACTCGTGATTTGCTATTACGCGGCACAATGGCAGGGATTATTTTGTCTATCGCGGTTGTTGTTGCAATCACAACGATTGTGCAAACTGGTATTGGTATTGTCGGCGCACTTGTGTTCCCAGTGGGTTTCGTCATTTTAAGTGTGATGGGTTACGACCTCGTGACGGGTGTTTTTGGTCTTGCTCCGCTCGCCAAGTTTGCTAATCGTCCTGGTGTGACTTGGAACCGTATCTTCCGATGCTGGGGACTGGTTGGCTTAGGTAACCTGATTGGTTCTCTTATCGTCGCTTATCTTGTTGCTATCTCTTTAACAGGTAACTTCTCTCTAGAACTCAATGCCGTCGCGCAAAAATTTGTTGCGGTTTCTACGGCTCGCAGCCTTGGTTTCGAGAACATGGGAATGGACGGTTGGATTACGTGTTTTGTGCGTGGTATTTTCTGTAACTTGATGGTCTGTCTTGGCGTCATTGGTAACATGACAGCTCGCACTGTATCTGGTCGTGTGGCGATGATGTGGTTCCCAATCTTCATCTTCTTTGCACTTGTTTTTGAACACACTGTCGTTAACATGTTCCTATTCCCACTAGGTATGATTCTAGGGGCTGATTTTGGCATCGCAACGTGGTTGAACTTCAACTTAATCCCAACCATCCTTGGTAATATCGTTGGTGGCTTGGTGATGACTTGCATTCCTCTGTACCTGACGCACGCAAAAACAGCGCCGTCTCTAGACGCAGAAAGCAACGTGTCTATCAACGCTGAACCAGCAATGGGTAACAAGTAATACTTTAGCTTGGTCTCACGTTAACGTGAGACCAAGCCTCGCTATTTGGCGATAAAAAGTAACCACTCCTCATTCGGTTTGAGTGTTACTTTTTATAATCAAATTTCAATGGGTATACATTGCTATGACCACTAATAATACCACCACAAACCGCGGCTTTGTTTCTCTTGTCGGCGCAGGTCCTGGCGACCCAGACTTACTTACCGTTAAAGGTTATCGCGTCATCCAGTCCGCAGATGTGGTCGTTTATGATCGTTTGGTCTCCGATGAAATTCTTGCACTCGCCAAAGTCGATGCGGAAATGATTTATGTCGGCAAAAAATTAGATTTTCACTGTGTACCTCAAGACCAAATAAACCAAATTCTCGTCAAAAAAGCGCAAGAAGGCCACAACGTTGTTCGCTTAAAAGGTGGCGACTCGTTTATCTTTGGTCGTGGCGGTGAAGAGCTAGAAACGCTGGCCGAAAACAATGTTCGATTTGAAGTTGTCCCTGGCATTACCGCCGCAGCCGGCGCTACGGCTTACGCAGGTATTCCGCTAACCCATCGAGACCATGCACAGAGCGTTCAGTTTATTACTGGGCATGTACAAAAAGATGGCAGAGAAATTAATTGGCAAGCCTTGGCACAATCCAATAACACGCTTGTTTTCTACATGGGTTTAAAGCAAAGCGCTCATATCACCACACAATTACTCGAACAAGGCCTCAACGCGGACACACCGTGCGCGATCATCGAGAATGGCACTCGCAAAGAGCAACGCGTATTTCAGGGATCACTGAACACACTGCCTGAATTAGCCGGCCAAGCAAAAAGCCCTGCACTCATTGTTGTTGGGAGCGTGACCCAATTGCATAACAAGCTAAAGTGGTTTTGATTACGACCACCTCACTTGTTACACACCTCGTCACGCTAGCCTCTGGGCTAGCGTTTTTTTTGTACTAAATCCAATCTCATGGAACATCAACTTCTACGCAACATGTCTCAATCTTGCTATTGACTAACACTCCCCTTTCCAAGCATTGAATAAACCTGACATATGACTACTACGCTTAACTAACCTATGCACGGCTTTCGTGTTTTGGATAAACCCCAAAGGCAGGTTCGTTATGAAACAGTTACTACTCATTCCAATTACGTTTTTCTTTTCGCTTTCTATGGCGCATGCCGACTTAACGATAAAAAGTGACCGTATGGAAATCAGCGAAGATTGTCGTCAAGTCAAAGGCGATGTGATGACGTTAAAATCCGAAGATTGTGACGACAGTTCAAACGGTAGCAGCAAAGACAAAGGGAATGGTATGAGCAAAGGAAACAACCGCAGTATTCATGGCGACGACAACCCGGGTAAAGGACACGACAAAAGCAAAAATAAAACAAACAAAAAGGATGAGTAATCGCCTCCTTTCATATTGCAGTGTTCAAGAACAGGAATTTAATAATGCATAGCACAAAACTTACCGCTCTAGCGGGCATCATCGCATTTACCCTTACAGGGTGTGGTGGAGAATCGGGATCTGACTCGCCAACGAGCACTACGCCTTTTACGCTAAGCGTAACTGATGCGCCCGTTGACGATGCCAAAGAGGTCGTTATCACCTTTGGTAAAGTTGCGCTACTACCACAAGATGGTGGCTCACCACTTATTTATGAGGTCTACTTAACCGACGACGAAGGCAATCCAGTCGATGAAAATGGCGAACTCCTCCCTGATGGTGCAGACACCATTCCGTTAAGCGTCAATTTATTAGATTACCAAGGTAGTGCATCTTTACCCCTCATCCAAGACCAAGTGGTGTTGACCGGTCGCTACAAATTGTGTGTATTTGCAAATGACGGCGACCATCCAACACACCGTTCTTACGTCGTTGTCGATGAAGACGAAACACCTGAAAATCATCCAGGCTTGTCGGTCAAAGGTGATGGCGCGTGCCCGCAAGGCGTAGGTAAAGAAGATAAGGCAGGCGTGCTTTACTTTAATAACACCTTCAATGTGAATGCGGACAATAACGACTTTGCCGTAGAATTTGATTTACGTCGCGGATTGAAAGATGCTTCAAGTGCGCCGGATTACACAATTCAACGTACCTCAGTCTCACTTATTAACACTGTGACAACTGGGAACATTGAGGGCACCATTGATACTGCTACTTTCAGTGCTTGCCACCCTCAAGAAGATCTTACGTCCGTTCAGTCCGTCTATCTATATAACAGTAATGTTGCCCAAGAAAATATGGCACCGATTGGCGGGTCAGATGAATCAAAGCCACTCACCTCAGCATCAGTCAACTGGAATGAATCACTAGCAGCGTATACATTTTCATTCGGATTTATGGAGCCAGGCTCCTACAATCTAGGCTATACCTGTACGGCTCAATTTGATGGCGGAGAAGAGAACCATGACCCCGTTGCCGCGGGATTTAGTATTTATGATTCTCAAAGTGATGTGACTGTAGCAGTAGGCAAAGACACTAAGGTTTTGTTTTAGCGTTGCTTTGATATCTTGAACGTAAAAAGAGACTAAACGTATATGCGATTAGTCTCTCTTTCATTATGGTAGCGAATTTTCAGCATCTCCCGCTGGGATATAAACATCGGATCGTCGATTTTGAGATCGTCCATCTTTGGTTTTGTTCGATGCGATTGGCTCAGACTCTCCAAATGACTTTAACGTGGTATTTTGTTTTTCAATACCATACTTATGAAGCTCATTTGCGGTACTTTGTGCTCGATTAAGCCCTAGAGCTTGATTATAGGCATCAGAGCCAGCCCAATCCGTGTGCCCTTCCACGGTAACCTGATAGTTATTCTGAGCCAATTGCCTTGCTACACCAGAAAGGACATCTCTTGCTAACGGTGTTAGGTTGTATTTGTCAAAAGCAAAATGCACTCTGGCCACCAAATACCCCTTGTCTGTTGCCTCCCCAAACGACGCGATACCTAAGTTAGATATATAGGTTAGGCAATCACTCTTATCTGTAAGCAAGGATGAGCGCTTTAGTAGCTGCATTTTTAACTCGTCATCGTTACTGGTTTCAGTCACTTGTAAAAAACCGTCTCGGTGGCTAGCTATGCCATTAATTTCGCCGATAGTAATTTTATGCGAATATTCATAAGCCTTGGTACCACAATACTCATTAATAAAGGTACTTGGATCTTCGGCTACAACAACAGAAGATGCGAATACGCTGGTTGCAATCAATGCATTTATTTTTGACATTCCTAATCACCCATACAGTCTCGTCACACCGGTACCACGAGATCCTTTTTGAATAAGTTCTTCAATTACTTCAATAAAGTCTTCTGTATCTGTGACGTCAATAATGTCTTCGTCAACATCAATAACACAGTCCTGAAAACCACTTTGATCAGAGGCTTGAAAATCAATACCGATCACCGCGATGTACAAACCCGGTATTTCTTCTCTGGCCTTATCACACATTCCTTCATCGACTAACGCACCAAGGATGCCATTATTTGGACTTTCTACACCATCACTAAGCACAATAACCATCTTGATTTTTTCATCATAGGTCGCCAACTCGTCCACATCTTCGGTGTCTGGCTTACCTTCAGCTAGATGTTGAAAGCCCCTTAACATACCTTGAAAGGCTGCCGTACTGCCGTTGGCGTTCATATCATCAACTTGGTCTATGTCATCTCGATTATTCGTGAGCGCAATGTTGTAAAATTGTCCCGCGTCCGAGTCACCATATCCACGATACAGTTCATTATCATCGACCCGATATTTTGTTTTCATGTCAGGGAAAGTATTCTCGAACATTTCTTCAACGGTTAAAGAAAAATCTACATAGTCGTAAACCTCAACGCGATAAGAGTCATCGTCATCATCTGAGTCAATGTCGAAAATACTGACCAGTCTCTGTGCTTGTTTTCTCTCCCAAAGTTTTTGACTGGGACAATCATCTTGGTCCTCAGCACAGTCATAAACCTCACCAGACGTGTGTTTTCGCCATTTATTCCAGCTGACTTGTTCATAGGTTCGTTCGGAATCGGATGCATCCACATCATCACGGTACCGTAATTGACTAACGGTAAACTCTCTTGCACTTAAATCAGCGGTCGCCTCTCTTGTTTCTCGTGTCCTGATGTTAAACGGTACAATCGCTATTCGGTTGTCTAGCTTACTTGTAAGACCACTTTGATCATCATCGTCACACACATCATCGCCACTCACAGCATCAGTCGACACATTCGAACACAGAAGCTTGTCTGCTATCGCCTTAACCGCGACTTTTAGATCCGCTATTTTGCAACTAGAACTGCTGCACGAATCGTTACTTCCCCATTGCCAACTCATCGACCCAGAAAAATCCGACACAAATACGATGTCTATATTTTTATCGCCCAATATGATGGGATATTTTTTAGCTACCCCAACCCCGTTTAAGTTTTCACTGGTATCAAACGAAGGGATAATATTGCTCGCAAACCATGAGTGATGCGTTGTCGTTGCATTAACCGAGTACTCAATATACTCATCTTGAGTATCGGTTTGTTGTTGATGAACCCAGTCAACCGTTACGTTGGAGACTTGGATGTTTCTCACATAGTCATGGATATACGCGTCAGAAATCCTTTGCTCATCAGCACCATACGAATCTCTCTTGTCTTCAATGGTTTCCGCTATGGACGCGGCTTTCGCGGCATCTCTTAACCGGTTCGTTTCTTGAATGTAACGCGTGCCCTCTACCGCCCAAAAGGTCAATCCCAATACCGGTACAAGAGTAAATGCCATCCAAACTGCCGCCATACCTCGTTGGCGCGACATTGGTGCGTATGGTCTGGTATCCAGCGTTAACGATTTTTCATTCCGGGTTAACGTCTTTTTCTTCAGTGTATTTAGGTACTTCATGTTACCTCCCCGCCACGACTGAACTTGATGTGATCGTGAAAGTAGGTGTCCCAGAGTCTCCCCAAAAATTTGCAAACCAAGAATCCTTTTGGTCACACAAACTCACTTGATACAGTGAGTAAATTGTTCCGTCTTCTACTGGAGCTAGCGCCCCTTTTTCTGAAATATCCACCGCCTGGCAACCCAAGGCTTCAAACGGGGCACTTGTAAACACATCAACTGTCGATTTGTTATGCAGTGCTTCAATCTTGATAGCAAGGTTAGTCTCATCTTTGTCGAGCATGCGATAAGCCAACTGTCGCATGTCCGTTTGATCTGAGTCACTCAGAGAAGAAACGCCACCATAAAATCGAGTGCGTTCTTTTAGTATGTTGACGAGAGCAAAGCTGGTTCTATCCAACTGCGCTCTCACCAATAATTTATGGCTGATGTCTGTCATGAATAAATAGATGCCAGCAAATATAAGCAGCACGATCATCAGTTCAATGGCAAAAGCGCCTTGTTGGGATTGTATAGGGTGCTTCATAACTGCTCCCCCCAACCTTCATGCTCAAGGTTTAGCACTGTCGTTCTTGAAATAGTTTGTGGCTCGTTACCGAACAGATTTACGATCGGCGTATATTCATAAGATAGAGTCAACTCAGCAAGCGTGTACTGCCCGGTAAAACTGGGATCATCTTCCGACAACCCAGTATTATTGACGAATTCTGAATACGAATTGAAGTACTTACCCGTCAACGTGAAGTTTTCATGTGGCGTCATAAACGACCACAAATGCCCATCGTCAGTCACTAAGTCATCAATTCGGCTTTTATAATTGTCATGGGTGCTATCCCCTGCATAAAATTGAGTATTACGCACAGTTTCTCTCAGAGCGTATTCCACTAAGTTATTGACATAAATATGATAACTGGCTTCGAAGATCATCAGCGTCGTCAAAATCAATGCCATGGCACCAATTGAAAACTCGACTGTTGTCACCCCTTTTTGACGTGATTTATGAGCACCCATAACAACTAACCATCAATGTTGTAGAGTTGTCTCGAGATTAATGACACTTGTGTTTCTGTATAATCTCCACTTAACAACTCTCTAGCTTGTCCAAATTGGCCAAGTTTGAAAAAAGCGATTGCCAAATTCGCCTTGACCACCTCATTGCTTGGATTCTCTTTGAAAACGGGTGCCAAAAGCTCAGTCACTCTTGCATATTTGCCTTGCGCCAAATACACAACCGCTAGATTGTTTTTGACGGCTACATCATTATGTCCTTTTAATCTTGCTTGATTAAATTGCTTTTCTGCTCGTTCAAAGTTATCCAATTTACTGTAAGAAATTCCCGATAAAACATGAATTTCACTGGTTTTATTACCGAGATCAACCGAGCGTAAATAACGTTCGATCGCCTGTTTGTCTTCGCCTCGTTTATCATGAATCTGCCCGCGAAGTTGATACAACTGCCAATTGCTGACCCCTTTATCTAACAAATGGTCAGCATAAAAACGAGCGGATTCAATATCGCCTTTGCCATAATAAACTTTGGCCAGTTCTTGCGTGACTTTCAGGTCTTCAGGGCTTTGTTGTAGGTGCCCTTTATAATGCTGAATCAAACCTTCGTGGTTATCGACTCTTTCCATGCTTGCGACCATCTCCTGATCCGTCGGTGCATTACTCGACGCACAACCGAGAAGCCATGTCGTAGTCAGAATTAGTAAAATCCATTTAGTATTCATGATCATTTTCCTACATTGAAGTCCACCTGCATCACGCCAGGTGCAAGAATCAAAATGACGATGGGAAACATAATGAGCAAGATGAGCGGAACACTCATTTTTGCCGCTAACTTCCCAACCTTTTCCTCAACCTTTAATAACTGAATTCTCCGCATGTCTTCCGCTAAATCACTTAATATATTGGCAACCGAGGTACCGTAATGCAGGTTTTGTACAATCGTTAAAACAAAACTCTGTACCTCTGGCGCAGGTAATCTAACGTTTAAATCATTTAGCGCTTTCTCTATACCGTGAATTTTGCTTGCGTCTGACGTTTTCTTGATTTGATAACTTAAGTCTTTATCGAATGCCTTTAATTCCCCGTGCAAGTAGCTAAAAGCCGCTTCTATCGTCATACCGGTTTGCACACACACCGACATCATGTCCAACAAATAGGGCAAGCTGCGGGAGATCTTTCTCACCATGTAACGTTTTCGCATCTCCAGTAACAAATCGGGGACCACAATAATGCTCACTAGAGCGATCATCAAAGCGACTAACTGGTTGATGACTGGCAGACCACTGAAGAAGATGATGATCGCTACCAAAGTGGCAACGATGACCTTCGCTGGTAGATAATATTTCGCGAGATTTTTGTTGTAATACCCCGCATCCAGTAGCTTCTGCTCTAAATCTTTTCTCTGCTCCTTCGCGAACCCAATAATAATTCGATTGGTTTTAACCGGCACCAAAGGCTGGTTTTTAATCATCAACGTCGATAAACGTTTATGGCGAGCATGTGAGCGCATCCCCTCACTCACCATGAACACAATTGCAAAAACGACAAATAATATACTCGCAATCAAAATCATAGCTTCACCGCCTTAACCAGCAACCACACGATAAATAACCCCAATAACTCGCTACCCACTACGTAATACAAGACGTACACACCTTCAGGGTCATGCAGAATAAAGTTGATATTGTCCGGGCTAACTTGATACAAAATAATGGCAAATATGAGGGGTATCGCAGCCACAACCTTGGCTGAGATACGTGCTTCTGACGTCATTGCCATTTTTTTCGTTTCCATCGTCCTCGCGTCTACCAATACTCGAATAAGTCGCGCCAGCACGCCTCTTAACTGACCACCTCGGCTAATGTTGGCTCTAAGTGTAATGGTGAAGAAAATAAACTCAGGATATGGAAAGCGCTTAGCGGCTCGTAACAACACTTTTTCAGGGGTCTCTCCAAGTTTGAGTCGGTCGCCCATATTCTTAAATTCACGACCTATTTCATTATCAAGATTCTGACCAACAAAACTGATTGCCTGCATCAAACTTTCACCGGCCGTGATGGCGCTCATCAATATATTCAACGCATCAGGAAAGCTCTGCTGAAAGAGCTTACGTCTCCGCCCGAGCAGCCATTGATAGCCAATAAACACTAATCCAATCATGACGAGAATGGAGATGACAATGGCGTTCGTTTTTAAGAACTGAAACCCGATATACCAAGCAACAAATCCACACGCCATTAAGTAGGTAAAGACCAAAAAGTTCGCTCTAGGACCCAAGCTCTGGGCCGAAAATTTAAAAGAGTCCTGCGCTCGCTTAAAGCCTTTTTTGGGCACCAATGACCCTACATTGATTGCAGAAGCAGACTCCACATCCGTTTCTGAATCCGGGAAATAATCACCAATTTTGTGCTTTTGTCCTGTCATCAGCATGAGTGCAACCACACCAAACAACACAAGTGAGAGCCAAATCATCATAATCTCGCTCCTTGGAATGAACTCATCAGTTCATCATAAAGGCCGTAAAACTGGGCCTTTTTGACAAGTTCCGAGCGCTGCATAATGCCCTGGGTAACAAACTTACCTTTTACCGCTTCACCATATCCTGACTCTTGGTAATCAAAACGATAGAGCTCCTCCATCACTACACTGTCGCCTTCAAGCCCGACGATTTCAGAAATGTTCGTAATTTTTCGCGTACCATCCCGCAATCGACTAATCTGCACGATCATTTGAACCGCACTAACAATGGAGCGGCGAATAGCATCGAGGGGTTGGTTGAGATTTGCCATCATGATCATCGACTCAACACGACTGATGGCGTCTCTTGGTGTGTTGGCATGCAGGGTTGACATCGAGCCATCGTGGCCCGTATTCATAGCCTGGAGCATTTCAAACGCTTCGGGTCCACGGCACTCCCCTAAAATAATTCTATCGGGGCGCATCCGCAGCGCGTTAATAACCAAATCTCTTTGCGTCACAACGCCGGTATGTTCGATACTCGCGGCACGAGTTTCCAAACGTACGAGGTTAGGTTGTTGAAGGCGTAACTCGGCGGCATCTTCTATCGTGACGATTCGTTCATCTTCCGTAATGTACTGAGACAATGCGTTGAGCAAAGTGGTTTTACCTGAACCAGTACCACCAGAGATCAGTACATTCATGCGACAACGAGAGGCAATAGATAATACCCTTGCCATATCAATCGTCATCGACCCAAAATCAACCAGGTCTTCAACGCCAATGGTCTGCTCTCTAAATTTCCGGATAGAAATAGACGTTCCATCTAACGCAATCGGTGGAATAACAATATTGACACGACTGCCGTCTTCTAAACGTGCATCCACGGTAGGAGAAAGCTCGTCAACACGACGCCCTACTCTTGACGCAATTTGCTTCGCGATCGCCAGTACTTGCTCTTCGCTTACAAAGGATATCTCTGATCGTTGCAACTTACCGTCTCGTTCAAAAAACACGTCAGAAGGCCCGTTGATCATGATATCGGTAATACTCTGGTCTTCAACGAGAGGCTGAATGGGCCCGAGACCGAACAGTTCATCCATCATACTTTTGACCAAACCGCTCTTCATCATGGCGGTAATCGGTCGCTCGAAACTGTTTGCCAATACATCTACCGCACTGCGGATTTGGTGCTCAACCTCTTTTTCAGAGAGCGTTTGAATCGCTTCCGGATCTAATGCTTCAAAGATCTGGGAGCGAAAAGCAACATAAATTTCTTTATTAGAGCTCATCGGATACCCAACCTTTGTAGTAGTCCTTTACTTTTATTCGCCGAACGTCCGTTAACCAACCGAACTAATTGTTCAATCGATTGGTTTACGTGTCTATCGTGTTTATAGGCACGCTTACCATCAACGTGGAGGTGAGGCAGGTTTTTGCAATAGTTGAAATCCAGGTCGACACTAGAGCCTAAGTATTTTTCTAACTCATCGCGCTCAATGACAAAACTTTTATCGGGTCTGTGGTGATTCACAACGGTGATAATACGAGTACGTTTTCGTGTGGCATCTCGTATCGCGTCAAGACTCGCTATAATGGATTTGGCTTTTCTTACCGCGGCAACTGAAGGCTCAACGATAATGGCAATCACGTCATAATTTTCGACAAGCAGGTTACAATCCACTTGAAAATCAACGCTGCCAGAGAAATCTTCAACAATAAAATTGGTATTTCGAGTCAGTAAGTCGCAAAGTGTCTGATTATATGCGAGCAGGTCACTTTGAGAAGCCTCCCCTTGAAGCGACAGCAGTCTGAGATCTCGACTAACTGGATGTAAATAATTGACGGCCCCATCAAGATCCAGCTCATGGAGCGGTACTGAAAACTCATCTAATGCTCTAGGCGTATGGTCGGTTAACCCCAATAGCACATCTATGTTGCTGTCATTGTATTGGTGGTCGACCAGAATGGTATCCACCCCATCGTCTGCCATCTTGGCACTTAATTCGGTAGCAATGTATGACGTCCCGATGCCCCCTTTACTTCCTACTACCGCGACTCGTTTCGCTCTTCGTTCTTTGCTCACGCCCGAGTATGACTTCAGATCATTATGTACGTGCATAACAAATTCAGCGAACTCGTATTTGTTAATCGGCCAGAACACATAGTAAAAACCCATGCCCTTGAGTGAACGAAGCGTCGATATTGCGTCTTCTTGGCCGATAATCACCACCCCTTTATGGGTGGGTAATGTTGCAGCGATCGCTTGAGCATCTTCAACAACACTGGATGATTCATTGAGTTCAACAATAATCAAATTACTATCTTGCTTTGCATAAAACTGGCTGTCGACTTTATGGTTATCCACACTATTTGGGGCATCCCACCCTTCAAATTCAAATAACTCTTCGACCAATGTTTTGCATTCTTGTGTTTGAAAAATCAATGCGCAACCCGTTGGACCAGAACTGATCGGTATCTCTTGTTTTGACGCTTCAACTTCAGGAAGTTTTTTCGTAATATCGAACATTAGATTCCCTCCACTAAACGTTCTTTATGCGCTACCTGGTGTACTCTCGCCGCTTCAGAAAAACAATTTCGACTCGCGTTATCTGATTCAATCCTTGAGGGTTCACACTTTTTCATCACCAACGTGTGAAAGGTAATGGTGAGCTTAACGTCACTCGCTAGCGTGCTGTTTTGCGTGACCGCGAACGCCTCGGCTCGATAAGGTAATAGTTTTTTATCCGCTAGCGATGCATCGAGTAATTTTTTGGCCTTCGCATTTTTGTATTCAATGGAATACGACGCGCCAGAGTCAATCTCATCAACTGAATCAAAGATTTGAGATAATTTATCGATAGCTTCTGCTTTCGTTTTTGCAGTAAATTCATAAACGTGCTGTTCTGGATAAACCAACATTTCCGCTCCCTTACCGTTGTAGTAACGTTCACTACACCCCGTAAGCAAGAGAGTGATGAGCATTCCTTGCCATAGTTTCATTGGATAAATCCCCCTTTAGATAACAGCTCAATCGTTGGATTATCTCCGCTGTTAGTTTCTTCTGGTTCCGAAATATTCAACCAACGTCGTAACGTGTTCGTCTTGCTGATATAAGGAAGCTGGATATCTCTTTTCTTCATCGGCTTCACAAGGTTCACTGTCGCAACGATAAGGAGTTCGGTTCGACGACGATCCGTTGATGACTTTCTAAATGCAGCACCCAAAACTGGAATGTCACCAATAATGGGCGTTTTCTGGATTTCTTCGAAGTCAGTACTGCTCATTAATCCACCCAATACGAAGCTATCACCATCACCAAGCTCTATCGTTGTCATCGCACGACGAGTCGCGAGCTGTGGGACTTCAATGCCGGCCGCACGAATGTAACGCTCGACCTCGCTGACTTCAGGAAACAATTGCATGCGAATTTTTTCTTCAGAAAGTACTTTGGCGGTCAAATCCAATTTGATACCAAACTCTTTAAAGGTGATATTGACGTTATTGTTAGTCGAGACAATTACTGGGATTTCTCCACCAACGAGGAAGCTCGCGGATTCGCCTGAAATAACGGTAAGATTAGGTTCGGCTAATACTTGAGCAACATTTTCATTACCTAGCGCGGTGATAAGTGTGGTGAGATCGGCGGCTTCAAATTGCTGAAATAAGAACTGCCCAACATTTGCACCAAGTGATGACCAATCCACGCCGACCGTTTCGGCAAAACGCTCCGTGACCTGAGCTACCGATATTTTTACGTTAACTTGTTGCACTGTCGCGACTTCCAGCTGCTCTAAGATGCCTTCCCACGTCATGTTTCGTGCAAATATCATGCTTTCTGGTTCTTCTAAACTGACATAATCAGTTTCAAATTCTAACTTCTGAGAATCCTCCCATCGCTCCGTTTTTTCTCGCCCTAACAACGTCGCTATCATCCGATAAATATCATCACGTTGCTGCTCTGAATGGACAATCCCACTCACCGCGACTTGGCTTCCAACAGATTCAATCTTTATATCCACGTCGGAGAAGTGAAGCTTTACCTGACGACGAACTTGGCTTAAGTCAATGTCAGCAATAATCCGATCAGACATCAGCAGTTTCTCAGACGCCCCATAAACCATTAGGCGGGCTTGGCCGACCGCTTTTGCAAACACTACAATAGTGGTCTCGTTAATTACGTTGTAATCAACGACATCCGGGTCACTAATAAACACTTTCGTAATACGTTCATCCAATTCGATGTGTTTAGCGTCATTAACGGTTATATATTGTTGCCCAGCATAGGCATGGAGAGAGCAGGCGAATAATAATATTGCCGTAAACGTGTGCATCCAATGCACTTGATAATTGTCGTCCATTACAATTCACCTCCACGTCCATTCTTGTTTTTGGAGCCTCGCATTTCTTCTATGCCGATGTAATTACTCATTACATTTCTGACATCGGCATACACAGGTTCTTCATATTCTCGACTTCGGTACACTTCAAGGTGCATGGTTCGCTGTGCAAGCGCTAATCTCGCGACTTCAGTAGGTGGGATCTCAATAATAATGGTGGTAAAGCCATCCTCTTGATTCCCTACAACTGGTTTTACTTTTTGCTCGTCATCCTCCGTACCCATGTTGAGAACCTTGACGTTTTGTAGGAATAATGTCGCTGTCACGCCTTTAAACCGGATGGGCTTTTCGACAGCACCAGACAAGTTGGAGCTTGGTGAACTCACCGTCAAAATATCGATGCGTTCACCTGGACGAATAAAATCACTGATCAAGTTTTTGTTACTCACTACAAGTGGGTACAGCGTCATACCATCAGTGACAAGTAAATCAATGTAGCCGGGATCGCTTTCTCGAGTAATGTGCTCAGGGAGCACAAGCGTCCCTTGAGGAATATCAGTATTAAATAAGGTGGAAGGGCTAAAATCGAGCTCCACATCTGAACGCAGACCTTCATCCAACGCTTTAGTTAGTAGCATTTGTTCGCGCTTGAGGACATCTGTCGTTATCGCCTCACCCCGCTCTATCGTATTGATGGATCGCCAAACCGTTATATATTCAACAGTCTCTTTTTTAGTTTGTATCGGGTCTGCTTTGACCACAACGGGCGCACCGTCTTTGTTATTCAATACGCTATCGTAGATTCCATAGCCACCAACTAATATAGCTATGAGAGCGACGAACATTATTATTCGAGATCTCATAATTTCACCTGTTAAATATATAAGTTACATATCGCATTAAAAAAACCAAAACTAATCGCTAAACCGTAAGGTAAGCCCATCTCACCACTTTCTGGGACTAATTTAAAAATACGGTATTTTAGCAAGTAAAACATTGCGAGAACCCCTCCAATAATAGCCACATTAAAAATAGCAACGCCTAAATAATGAAATGGAATAGCAATTGAAAAAGCAATCATCAACTTAACATCACCACCACCTAATATTCTGAAACCAAAAGCAATCAGTGTTACCACACAAACAATCACGGCACTTAACAAATGTTCTACAGCACCTTGCTTAGACTCAGATAAAAGAAGAATGGAACAAGTTAAAATAACAACACCATAGATGTTACTTATTTTTCGTAATGCAACATCACTTGCACAAATCAGAGCACTAGTAATGAGCATTACGAAGATAAGTATCAAATCAAATTGTGTATTCTCAGATAACAAAATTGTATTATTTCTAAGAGCTAGCGTTAGTTATATTCGTCGCCACTGTACCAAATGCCGTTTTTAGATTTTCTACAAATCCTCCGTCAGCAGTTAACACCGCAGCCAACAATACAGCCATTGCTACTGCAATTAGTCCATATTCAATGGCGGTAACACCTCGATTATCTTCCTTAAGACCAGTAAGAAAGTTAGTCGCTTTTACATATAGTTCAGTCATCATGGTAATATTCCCTCTATCAACTGTTTGCACTTAGCATTGATAACTGTAGGAGCTGGATCACTGTCTCAAAAGTGAACAGTATCGAGGATACCGATAGTGCATATTAATAAATTGAATTCCCTTCTAAGTCTATCGCATTAGTAAAAATTTAAACCTAATAAAATTCATATATATAAGTACAAAAAACTAATTTTACAAATTGGTTTAAGTACAATAATTCATAAAAATAAATGTGACACTCGTCACGCTTTATGGATATTAGCATTCAACATTCACAGGGAATGTTACGCTTTGAAGTAGGAATGCTAAGTGAAATAGGGATGCAGATAATGAAGTTACCATTCGATAATTTGCTCTCTTTTCATGCAGTTGTTAGCTTCGGATCGTTCAGTAACGGTGCAAGAAAACTTGGAAAATCTCAGTCAACCATATCAGGTGCGATTAAGAACTTAGAAAACGAACTTGACTATTCGCTGATTGACCGCAGTAAGAAGTCGTTGACGTTAACAGACAAAGGGAAAAAAATTTACCAGCTTTCAGCACCTATCATTTCCAAATACTATGAGTTAATTCAAGTCGCAGAGTCTCTTCATGATAGCGACACTAAAAAAATCCGCATTGGTATCGACCCATTAATATTTAATGATGATGTGAAACAGGTGCTTATCGAGTTTTCTGAGATATTTCCGGATACAGAGCTTACGGTATTTACAAAACCGAGCCAAATTCTGGGACAGTACATACACAATCATAAAGTCGATATCGCAATTGGTAACCCTTATCATAAGACTGAATTATCCTTTAATATAGATGAGTTATTTAAAGTTAACTGCAGCTGGGTGATTCACAAGGATGTCTCAACTGACTCAAATCTTGCTTCAATGCGTTTATTATTAATCGATGGATGTGAGAGTTTTGTGGATATCTCCAGTATTGCAAAGCACAATACTTGGATACTTGATGATACCAGCACGATATTAGACCTTTGTTTAGCTAAAAAAGGTATCGCTTTTCTACCTCATCACTTAATTAAAAACCACAACCGGCGTGCTGATCTTATTACATTTTCTGACGAAATTAATTTGTTTGGTAAACAACTTTACGCATCTATGTTTTGGCCACTCCATACCGATTTCACTAGGCAACATCAATGGATTCATAATAAACTACGTAACGCTCACTAGCGCTAAAAAACCAAATTTAACACCCTCCACAAAACTAATGGACAATTCCATTCTATTCCACCTTTATCAAAAACAAGACGGTTTCTTGTCGCGTAGATAGCTACCATTACAATTGAATCGAGGAGATGCGGAGGGGAAAAATGACGAGTGTGTGCGGAAGTCCCAGAGTAATCATACCAACCATTTGTGTGTGTGTGATGATAGTTTGTTGTACTAAATTGGCCATTGCGAGCGAACTTACTGCGCTAGAAAGTAAAACATTACCGAGCATTCATCACAACTCAACAAAGCAACTAATCGTCAAACCAAGAACATCGTCTGGTAAGTACAAAAACAAACCATCTTCTATCGTGGAATTACGAGGAGGGCTTACGTCCTCTAAATATCTGACTAAACAAACGAGCAACACCAACCCTCATAAAAAGGCGACTCAATACTTCCCTATCATTCAAAAAGCATCTCAAGCATGGGATATCGACGTTAGCTTGATACTTGCTGTTATTCATGTAGAGAGTTATTTTGATCCTAGAGCCCGCTCCCTTGCTCCTGCCTTTGGTTTGATGCAAGTAATGAAAGATGGAGCTGTTGCTGAAATTTCTCAACGTTATTATTCTCAAACGACGTTCACAACTGAGCAATTATACAGTCCAAGCATTAATATTAACATTGGAACCGCTTATTTAAGTGTCTTAAAATCGCATTATCTTAACGGGATCCACTCCTCAGTTTCTAAAGAGTGGTTAGCCATAGCTGCTTATAATTGTGGTCCATCAAACTTATTCAAATATTTTAAAAGAAACAACTCTGTTGAAACCTTTTCATCTACAGTAAACAGAATGACTGACACTGAAATATTCAATTATCTAATTTATGACTTTCCTATTAGTGAAACTAGAGATTACGTAAAAAAAGTAATCAATAGGCAGCGTAGCTATCAAAACAAACTATAACCCTACTTTCAATCGATATAAAATAAACTACTGTTTCTTTCTAATATACACTTCGAATATCGTAGTTTTGACTTTAGACTGTTCAACTTTCACATAATTAGAAAATATATTCCTAAACTCAATATCTTCTAACAAAACATGAAACAAATCAGTTTCACCATAACGTTTATCCGTTTTTTCTCTTTGATGAACTACCAACAATTCAGGCTGATAACGATTCATGTCGTTCACTGTGGTTTGTTGAACAAATTTGAGTACCTTTCGGTGTTTATCATCTTGTCTGTTTTTCACCGCCAATGGCAGCATCCAATAATTGGGTTGCTTGGCCAACGATATAAGTCCAGAGTGAATCGGTATGGTATGATGAGGATACATCGACGTTGAGGCAATGAAAATTATATTATCACCCCGTGTTGCATGTCTATCGACTAGCTGTGACAACCGAAGTACTTCTGGTTCTACAAATAACTCTTTAGATAAATTTTGTTTATTAGAAATAAATTGATTCCAAGCTACATTATAATCAACTTGATAGTTGCGAAAAATGTCTTTGTGTTGAAAGGTCACTATGGGAATAAATGCAACCAATAACAACGCTACATTTCGAAAAGATGGTTCTCGTTTTATTTGTCTAAGCTGCAAAATAATAGCCATATAGACCAAACAAAACGAGAATGTAAGAGTTGGTATAAGGTGGTATCCAAATGCTGTTCTGCCTGCGACAAATGCGCCTAAGCTTGCAACAAAAAAAAGAAACACAAGAAATACCAGATCATTATCTTCCATTGTTTTTCGTACCACAAAATATGGTATCATCAGAACTAAGAAAACAACCGATGCCGTAAGAATTACTTCGAATAAATTAGCAAAATTCACGCTGTAATAAATGCTCGCCAAAGGTACAATAACATCCAAATACTCTGACTGGTAAGCAACTACAACATACAAATAGATTAAGCCAACAAGAAAAACTGTCGCTATTTCTTTCCAGCGAACTATTCCCCTTTGTTTAACAACGCTATATATTTCGGCAACAACGAGAACCAAACAATATTGAGGTTTTAAGCAAATTGATATTGCCACCATAAATAATGAAACCAAACTTGATAATTCGAATGGCTTCCCCTCTCTTGAACGCAAAATATTTGAAAGATAAACCACTAGACCAGCCGCAATTAAATGTTCGCGCTGACCATAGACCGACTGTGAGACAGTAAAAAGACTGAGTGCTAGCGAAAACACAAGAAAAATTCTTTTATTGATCGAAAATATATCTGTATTGAACCAGGTGATCGTAATCGATAGCAGTAGGTATACGATAACACCTACTCGTAATGAAGAAATATCACTTATATAACCAAAATTAAAAGGAAGTAAAAATACTTTGTAAATATAAACAATCAACGGTGGGTTCACTTCATAGAAGTCTCGATAAAAATGGCTTAACCCAGTGTTTTTTGCCATATTTAACAAGAATGCCACATCACCATTTAGTGGCATCAAGGCTTGTACCATCAATGTATGCATGGCCATTATCAAAATTACTAAAAAAAGTAATTTCTCTTTTAATGAGTCTGACATTCCTGCAGTTCCTTCCTTGCGTTCACCCCTAATACATTAACGATTAGCAGTGACACGCAATAAAGAACAGTTCAAAGTGAACAAACATGCCATTGTCTTTAGATTGCTACAAATACAAACAACAGTCGCTTCTTTACTTTTCCACTATCTTTTTAACTACCATACTGTTGCCTTAACTTGATATGCACGAATTTTTTGAAACACAGAAGAAATCATAAAAAAACCAATGACTTTCACCATTGGTTTCTATTACATAACGTTTATAGACCTTTACGGCCATGATAAATCGTTATTTGATATTCAAGAACGCCGCACCACGCACACCACCAGAGTCGCCGTGCTTCGCCTTAACGATTTTCGGGCACTTCGCCACAGACATTAGATACTTAGGCACACGTTTAGGCATTTCTTCGTAGATAAGTTCGTAGTTTGAAAGGCCACCACCAAGCGTCACGACATGTGGATCGTTGGCTGTGAAGATGTTCGCAAAACAAATGGCTAGCAGTTCCATGAACATATCAACAAACTCGGTTGCAGACGGGTCGCCCGCTTCTCGCGCCTTGATAATATCAATCGCTTTCTTCTGCTCACCGTAGTAGTTCGCATAGAGAAGCTCAAAACCTCGACCCGATAGGTAGTTATCTAGGCAGCCTTTTTTACCACAGCCACAATCAAGCAACGGCGCTTTTTCGCCTAGGTGGAACCAAGCGTCGATAGGCAAACGCA
Organism: Vibrio sp. E150_011; assembly: GCF_053544015.1. Lineage (NCBI taxonomy): Bacteria > Pseudomonadati > Pseudomonadota > Gammaproteobacteria > Vibrionales > Vibrionaceae > Vibrio > Vibrio sp. E150_011. The sequence goes on along the minus strand of NZ_JBHFOL010000009.1, from coordinate 60,031 downwards.
TATGACCTAATTCACCAGCGACGTTGTTACGGCCTGAAAAGACTTTACCTTCATAGATAAGCCCGCCACCGAATCCTGTACCCAAAATCAACCCCATTACGGATGGTGCATCTTTTAGTTCATCATCCCATGCTTCAGAAAGTGCAAAACAATTCGCATCATTCTCGAGCTTCACTTCTCTACCGATTAACGCTTCTAGATCGCGGCGTAGTGGTTGTCCTTTCGCACAAGCGATGTTCACCGTTAGTACCGTTTCATCATCCGCATCTTCCATTCCTGGAAGCCCAAGTCCAACTTTTCCTTCTACCCCGAGTTCACGGTCATATTTCGCGACTAAACCAGCTAATGTATCAAGTAGTACCTGGTAATTATCACTTGGTGTAGGGACACGTTCAGTAGCGACTCGTTCTAATTTCTCGTTGAATGCACCAAACTCAATTTTTGTGCCGCCGACATCAAAGCCGTAATACATAGAAAACTCTCCTTGCTAACCCAAAATACGGGTAAAAATAAGATCACTTTAGACATTATCCATATCCCTACCCCCTCAAACCGTGACTCAACCCAAAGTTATCCCCTTGGTCGAGCTACTTGGTCAACAAGTCAGCACAATATCGAGTGTACTTTAGAGCGACGTCTCGTTTCTGATGAGTGCGATGTATTTATGCAAGTCCGGTCTTGTATGGTCAACCGAATATCGGGTTTTGCTCATCATGTAGCTCTCTCTAAAAGCCGCAAACCAATGGTCTAACACTCGAGCCATATTCGTCTCACCAAATTGCTCAAACACCAAACTCGCCACTTCTGCCGTCGCTAAATGCTCTTCAATATCTGATTTTCTCATTACGTAGTTGGACATCACTTCGGGCTTGATTGAGCAAACGGGAAATCTATCAAGGTATGGTGATTTTCGAAAAATACGTCTTGCCTCTCGCCAGCTTCCATCTAAAAAAATGAACAACGGCTTCTTGACGGTCATCGCGACGTTGTCTTTATTATCAGTGCTCAATAGCCTTGATTTATCATCCACATAATCTTCCGGAAACACGACAATCGGCTGATAGGACTCATCGTTTAACAACGCGAGTAGACGCGGATCAGGTTCTGTGCGGCGCCAAGCGAAAGCGTAACCCTCTTTCACCGCATCCAGAATCAACCGTCCAGTATTACTAGGCTTTAAAATTTCGTTATCCGAAACCAGCAGTAACACGGCGACATCCGACTCTACGTCGGGCTGATGTTCGCAGATACAGTATTGCTGCGCGATTTGACATTGTGGGCAACGTTTAACCTTAGCTCCGCGAGCGTTGAAAGGCTTAGTGGCGATCGCGAGTCGCTCGTTGTACATTCGGTGGAAGGCGTGAAGTCTCATTTTTATGGTAATCTTAGGGCAGATGGCGGGATTCTAACCTCGCACTCTATATTTAAACAGCGGAAACCGTCATTTAAGTAAAGGAAATAGCAAATTGATGGAAAATAGCGACGCTTATCGACTGATCATCTTCGTCACTGTGCTGGTTGTTTGTGCCGTCTGGGAATATCGAGCCCCAAGAAAAGCGCGAACTCGAACTCGACAACTGCGTTGGAGTAATAATCTGGGATTGGTTGGCCTTAACTCGGTTCTACTCGCGGCTGTTATGCCTGTTCTCGCGATCGACGCTGCTTATATAGCCCAGCAACACCAAATCGGTCTATTTAATCAATTCCAACTCTCAGCATGGCTTTTGGTGCCACTCGGGGTTGTGCTTCTCGATGCGGTTATCTATTTCCAGCACTTACTATTTCACCGCATACCGCTACTATGGCGCTTGCATCGTATGCACCATTCTGACAGAGACATAGACGTCACAACGGGCGCAAGGTTTCATCCCATTGAGATCCTATTGTCGATGTTGATAAAAATCGCAGTAATCACCGCACTTGGCTTGCCTCCTCTCACTGTATTGCTATTTGAAATCATATTGAATGCCAGTGCCATGTTTAACCACAGCAATGGATTTCTGCCCCTGTCACTCGATAAGAAACTTCGACGACTTATCGTGACACCTGACTTTCATCGTGTTCATCACTCTATCTTAGTGGAAGAAACCCATTCAAATTTTGGTTTTTTTCTATCCGTATGGGATATCCGCTTTGGTACCTATCGCGAACAGCCAGCACGAGGTCATGATGACGTTGAAATTGGCATTCCTCAATTTAGTAACCCAAGCGAACAGAGGCTGGATAAGATGCTCACCCAGCCTTTTCGAGAATAAACACTGGCCAAGGAAGGATGATCAATGACGCTGTACCAATTCATATTTGTGAAGCATGGCTTGTTGGTGACCGGCAATATCAGCCACTTGCTCGGCACTTTCTACCATCGACTCTAATTGTAAGTTCGCGTTTTCAGCCTGCTCGCTGACATGCGAAATGGAACGCCCAACCTCGGCCGTCGCACGTTCTTGTTCCTCCGTCGCAACCGATACTTGTTCTACACGCTGGCGAATTAAGGCAACCGCACCTTCTATGTCCTCGAAAGAGGTTTTTACACGTTCGCTCGATATTAGCGCTTGATTCATTTCGTCACGAGACTCCACGACAGATTGGCGAGATTCTTGAGCGGCCTCTTCGAGCTCTGACATCATTTGTCGAATATTCGTCGTTTGGCTCGATGTGTCACTGGCAAGTTTTCTAACTTCGTCTGCTACCACCGCAAAACCACGCCCCATTTCACCCGCTCTCGCGGCCTCAATGGCTGCATTTAAAGCCAAAAGATTCGTGTTGTCGGCAATACCACTGATCAAATCCACCATTTTTTGAATCTGTTTCACTTTGTCGTCAAGCTCATTCATAGATTCGGCATTGCTGCTGAGCGTCGTCTCCAAAGAAAGCAAACGTTCTCGATTAGATTCCACCGCTTCTAGACCGATAGTGGCAAAGTTTTCAGCTTGCTGTGAATCAGTAAATGACGCGTTAGTCACCGACGATATTTCATTAATGGACGCTTCTAGTTGCGTCACTGTGGTCACCATACTTTCCAACGAGGTATTTTGCTCTCGCATGCTGTTGCGAGTTTCTTCGGCCGCGCCATGACTGATTTCCGCGGTTTGATACAGGGTTTCGCAGTTTCTTGTCACCATTTCAATCGAATCATGGGTTGAGTTGATTACCAGGTTTAGCTTATGAGCAATATCCTGCATCTCTGTTGGTCCAGTTAGCGAGACATTACTCGTCAAATCATGCTGTGTCAGTGTCTGTAATTGGCTCGTGATATTTTTAAGCGAACGATTCACCCAGCGACGCAGCATAAAGAAGAGTAAAACGATCGCTGCAATCAAAATCGCCGTCGCCACAAATAAACTGTAAATATTGAATTGAATCGTATCGGTCACTACCGCTTTACTGCTATCAATCAACGTTGATGCGGTTGTCGAAATATCCGTTAATAGGTTTGTCGTCTCGTCGGCAAGCACCGTCGCTCGCGATAGCTGCTCTTGTTGCTCTTCCACCAACTCTAAACGTTCCAAGATTTGACGCAGCACGCCATCAGACTTAAATCCTTCTTGAACCATACTAAATGGCGCCGTTAAGCTTGCGAACTCTTTGACGTCGGGTTGCCATTGAGAAAAATCATCAAAGGCCAAGTCGATACCCGCAATACGATTACGCATTTCACGATATTCATTTTTCGCTTTTTGTAGCTCGTCTTGCATCATCAATACAAGAAAAGTGCTTTCCATCGAACTCGCACTGGCAATAAATCGACTAGCGGCATCTGATGCCATCGGGTTGTCCTGAGCGAGAATCAAGCTGATACGGTTCATTTCTGGGCCAATAGAACTAAGGCCATATCTAAAACCCACTACGTCTTTATCTATTTGGCTCTTCATAATTAGAATTTGTGACTGTAGCGCTAATATCGATTGGGTAAGGGATTGCAGTTCAATTATTTTTTCACTTAATTGCTCACGTTGTTCAATAGTGACCGCATTATCTAACGTACCTGCAATATCAAAAAGGCTTCTGACTCTTCTGTCACTCTGCTGGGCTAAAACATTGATCCGTTGCTGTGTAATGTCGAGCTCATCCGTTGCCGTTAATTGCGTACCATAAGCCAGCAATTTAACTTGTTCCAATACGTCTTGCGTGAGCGATGCATTGTTCATTGATAACGGTAATGCTTTATCTGACAAATTGTCGAATTGCTGCTTAACTTGAGTAAGTCCGTTCGCACTAAGTAGGCTTAATCCAACAAAAAAGGAAGCGATGAGAGTAAAAATGACGCTGAGGGAACGTATAAGTGAGGTCGAGCCTTTCCTAGTTTTCGAGGGAGTCATGCAAAATCCGTTACATTATGTCATACAAACGATGCCCTCCCACAATCGATGAGTATTAGACAACCATTTGAATTGGTATAGAATTAATAGGAATACTAGTTATTCTCAATGACAGATTTATTACACTTTTATTGAATGAAGATGACAAATGAAAATTCATAAGCTATTGATATGTTGCAGTATAGTTGCCGCTTTATCGGCGTGTTCATCTTCTCCGGAACGCCCAACGCATACGCAACAGTCTTACAACTCCCCTAATAATGCCCCCTTTTTAGCCGAATATAAAAAGTGGCAAGGTGTGCCTTATCGATTGGGAGGGACCAACTATAGTGGCGTAGATTGTTCTGCGTTCGTACAAGCGGTCTATAAAGATGCGTACTCAGTAAGCCTACCTCGTACCACCGCTCAGCAAATCAATATCGGCAGTAAAGTCGGTTACAACGATGCGAAAAGCGGTGATTTGGTCTTTTTTAAGACCGGTTACAAAACGCGCCATGTCGGTATCTATTTAGGTGGGAATACGTTCATGCATGCATCAACGTCAAAGGGCGTCATCATGTCGCGATTGGATAACCCATATTGGGCCTCCACATTTTGGCATTTCCGCTCAGTCAACTAGCTTTTTATGAACCTATAAGCTAAACGTACTCATGAACACGTTAAACTAAAAAAGAGGCCAAATAGCCTCTTTTTTATGTCATTTTTCACCGCTAATCGTACTTTGCAACCGCCGTGTCAAACAGGTTTTTCACCAGCGCGATGTATTCTTCAAGAAAGAACACTTGTTCGTTAGTGGCATTTTTATTCCATACACCCGCTAAGACTTCTTCAAGGTCTTGGATGACCAAGTCGACTTCTTTTAACAGTTTAAATCGTACGCTTGAATGAAGCTCAGGGTTTTGTTCAAACAAAACAATAATATTGGATGCCACCATATCCGTTGCTACGTCTTCAATGGTTTCAGATCCAGTGTCCCCGACTTGCGAGGTAAACACGTCCAAATTCATAGCAAGGTGTTCTATCAATGCTTGATAGCCGTCTGTCTCTACAACCACGACTGATCTCCTAGACACTACTTAAAGGTTAGTATTAAACATACCAAAGAAGATTAATCTATGTAAGCATTTGATTTAGAAAACGAGTGTATTCTTTTCTAGCTTTGCTTTAACTCACATCTACCCTGCTATTCCTGCCTTGAAAACGTCCGTCTCAAAATCAGTTAAACAGCTCTATGACCAGTTTGTTGTCTTTTATCACTAAACTTGGCTCAGCGGACTTCAACAAGGCTTGCTTTACCTGAGAGGCGTCAAGCTTATAAACAGGATGCTGCGAAAGCGCATAGCCGATCATAGAAACAGCAGGATTAATGAGAGCCTTCATTTCAGGCGTCAGCAATTGGCTTTTCTCGTCGAAGCGCTCTAGGCGCAGTGCTTTCAGATAGACCTCCCCGGTGTCGGCTTGATACTCAGGAACGGCGCTAAATTCAATATCAAGATCTAATCCCACGCTTTTCGAGTTGAGCATCTGCACTTTCGCATTGGTATTTGCAAACACGGAAATCCGCTCAGCATCGGCTCGACCTATCTTAACGTCCAGATCTTCGATGGAGACCTGTGCGTACATCACATTTTCAATCCCTACCGATTGCTCGTACTGTACAGAGTCTTGTAGATAGTTGGTCATATCTTGTTCCGTGATGCTGTAACTTGCGCAGCCTGAAAGCATCACTGTACCGATTGTCATAGCAAGTTTTTTTATCGCTTCCATTTTTATGTACTCCAACTTATCTCGATCTGTTTCTGCTTAGCGTATTAATCACTATATGTTATTCAGTAGGTCAGTGCATGTCCGTTTTTGATACACCCCAATTCTCACTGCTTCCTTAGATATCAATCAATGAGAACTCGCATCAATTCCATAATTCCTCCCCCCTATAAGAATGTTCTCAATGGCTTTTAAAGTGTCGCGTTGTTTTACCCTAAATCTTCTTTTGTGACTTATCTCTCATGTCTGTTAATTGTCTAATAAATCTGTATAATTCGCCGCGTAATAATATGTACTTTCATTTCCGTTGATTTGCTGTCTCACAATAAGTAGATCGACAACTATAATACCTAGGAATACTTCTTTGATATCTACCGCTAATATCACCATGCAATTCGGCGCTGAGCCGTTATTTGAAAACATTTCAGCTAAGTTCGGTAACGGTAATCGTTACGGCTTGATTGGCGCCAATGGATGTGGCAAATCAACATTCATGAAGATTCTTAGCGGTGCATTAACTCCGAGCTCCGGAAATGTCTCGATTACTCCAGGGCTTAAGCTTGGTGTCCTAAGCCAAGACCAATTTGCCTTTGAACAGTACAACGTTATCGACGTTGTCATCATGGGCGATCGCAAGTTATGGGAAATAAAACAAGAACGCGACCGTATTTATTCACTTCCAGAAATGAGTGAAGAAGATGGCATGAAAGTGGCCGAGCTTGAAAGTGAATTCGCTGAAATGGATGGCTACACCGCAGAAAGCCGTGCCGGTGATATTCTCATCCAAGCGGGTATAGAAGAAGAGTTTCATTTCGGTTTGATGCAACAGGTTGCGCCCGGCTGGAAACTGCGTGTTCTTCTCGCTCAAGCATTGTTTGCAAACCCAGATATTTTGCTACTTGATGAACCAACCAACAACTTGGACATCAATACCATCAACTGGCTTGGCGAAGAGCTCAACCAGCGTAAGTGTACAATGATCATCATTTCGCATGACCGTCACTTCTTGAATTCTGTGTGTACACACATGGCTGATATCGATTATGGCGAGCTTCGCATTTACCCTGGTAACTACGAGTACTTCCTAGAGGCGTCTGGCCTGATTCGTGAGCAACTGCTTGCTGGAAATGCAAAGAAAGCAGAAGAAATCAAAGAACTACAAGATTTCGTTAACCGTTTTGGTGCAAACGCTTCAAAAGCAAAACAAGCAAGCTCTCGCGCCAAAAAAATGGACAAAATCAAGCTAGACGAAGTTAAGTCAACCAGTCGTATTAGCCCATCGATTGATTTTGGTGAAGGCAAGAAATTACATCGCCAAGCATTAGAATTGCAAGATCTCGGTCATTCTTTTGATGACGAGCTGCTATTCGAGAAAGGTAATCTACTACTAGAAGCCGGGACTCGCTTAGCGGTTATCGGTGAGAATGGTGTGGGTAAAACAACACTATTACGCTGCTTAGTTAATGAGCTTGAGCAAACAGCTGGCGTTGTTAAATGGTCTGAAAATGCATCTATCGGCTACTGCCCACAAGACAGCACCGCTGACTTTGATAATGACCTTAGTATCTTCGATTGGATCTCACAATGGCGCACCGTTAAGCATGATGACCTCATGGTCCGCGGTATTCTAGGCCGTTTATTGTTCACCGCTGACGACGCCAACAAAAAGGCGAAAAACTGCTCTGGTGGAGAAAAGAACCGCTTGTTGTTTGGTAAATTAATGATGCAAGACGTGAACGTTCTTGTTATGGATGAACCAACCAACCACATGGATATGGAAGCCATTGAGTCACTCAATAATGCGTTAAAGAAATACGAAGGTACATTGATTTTCGTTAGCCATGACCGTGAGTTTGTTTCTTCTCTTGCCACTTCCATCATTGATGTAAAAGACAAAAAATTGGTTCAGTTCCAAGGGACGTATAATGAGTACCTTGCACACCAAAAGAAAACACTGGCGCTAGGATAATCTAAAAGTAATTTAGCTTGCTTGCTGACACGAAAAAGGCAGGGATACCTCATGGTAATCTCTGCCTTTTTACTATCCAATATACTGACTCTACTCGGTTAAGCTGCCTTGCCATTGTGAAAGTGCTTTTATATGCTTTGGGCCTATCCCACAACAACCACCGATAATTGAAGCCCCCAATTCATGCCAGCGTTTGGCATAAATCAAGTAGTCATCAGGTGACAGTTCCCGCATGGATTGAAGTGTGCCATTGGCTTCATGCCCCGATACGATTGGCATGAAATTATTCGCGTAAACGCCAATCGCCATCTCATATGGGGCATTGCTATTCGCTATCTGGTTCGCAATGACTTGGTTTGCATCTTGTATCGCCTGCTCCATAACTTCAGGTACTGAGCAATTAAACATGATCCCTTGCACATTGTTTCTACAGGCCAACATGACCGCTTCAGTGACAGTGTCACCCGATCTTAAGCTCGCGACTGTCGTCGCAGTGTCATCCAAACTGAACGCATAGAATGTAGTCTTATCTGAAGTTTTCAAAATCGAATGTGTTATCTCAAACTCTTTCAGGCTTGAGATCGTCTCTACAATCCACATATCGACATAAGGGGCTTGCGCGTCAAACAAGGTTTGAATGATCGAGCGAGCTTTGTGCTCTTCGAACAAATCCGGACGATAACTCCCTAATGGCGGAGGAATAGCACCCGCAACTTGCACTCGTCCATTACCGGTAGACGTCGCAACTGAAGCCGCTATCTCTGCCGCTTGTCGCGCCAATATCGCCCCTTCTTTTTGATAGCGCGCCTCACCCAAGTGAAACGGCACGCAAGCATAGCTATTCGCTATAATAATCTGAGCACCTGCATCAATGAAATTTTGATGCGCTTTACGGACATAATCTGGTGACTCTATTAGCGCTTGAGCACTCCATAGAGGTTGTGAAAACGGAGCGCCTATTTCTTGAAGCTCTCGCCCCATTCCGCCATCCAATATTGTTAATGGTTTCATAATATCGCGATCTAAATTATTCATTGAACTCAGCCTTGAGAATATCAGACAGCGTAGCCTAGTGCCATTTCAGAATTTTCCTCTATTGTAATAACAGCAAAAGACGTGATCTCACCGGTTGACTCATTCATCGTATAAATTAAATAATGGAGACTATTGGTTAATATCATGCCCCCCTATACCACGACATAGGGTTGCTATCTAATGACTCGCTCGTACCCAATTGGCAGTATGATGTCAGGAGCGATAAAACATCACGACTATTCAAGGAAGAACGATGAAAGACGAAACCCTTTCGATTCATTTTGGTTATGAAACCGACCCAACGACAAAATCTGTTGCCACACCCATCTATCAAACCGTCGCCTATGAATTTGATAACGCGCAGCATGGTGCCGATCTGTTCAACCTGGAAGTACCGGGGAATATTTATACCCGCATCATGAATCCTACCAACGACGTTTTAGAAAAACGAATGGCTGCACTAGAAGGCGGAATTGCCGGATTAGCGGTCAGTGCAGGCAGCGCTGCGATTAATTATGCCGTGTTAACCTTGGCACAAATCGGCGATAATATTGTTGCTACCCCGCAATTGTACGGGGGATCGTACACCCTTTTTGCTCATATGTTGCCAAACCAAGGCATCGAAGTTCGCTTTGCTAAAGATGATAAACCGGAAAGCTTGGCGGAACTCATCGACGATAGAACAAAAGCTATCTTCTGCGAAAGCATTGGTAACCCTGCAGGTAATATCATCGATTTGGAGCGCGTTGCAGAATTAGCTCACGCGCAAGGTGTGCCCGTTATCGTCGATAATACCGTCGCGACGCCAGCGCTTTGTAAACCTATTGAATTTGGCGCCGACATTGTCGTTCACTCGCTGACTAAATACGTAGGTGGTCACGGAACAACGTTAGGTGGCATGATTGTCGATTCAGGCAAGTTCCCATGGTCAGAACATAAAGATCGCTTCCCTGTTTTCAATAAACCCGAACCCTCATATCACGATGTCGTTTATGCCGAAGCCTTTGGCGAAGCCGCCTTTATTGGGCGAGCTCGTACCGTTCCACTTCGTAACACCGGGTCTGCACTCTCCCCAATGAATGCGTTTATGCTCATTCAAGGGCTAGAAACCTTGTCTTTGAGAATGGAGCGTCACACTGAGAATGCGCTTAAGGTCGCACAATATCTATCAAATCATGACAAAGTCGCGTGGGTTAATTACGCAGGACTACCCGATTCTCCGCATCATGCACTTGCTGAAAAATACATGAAAGGGAAACCTTCGGCTATCCTCTCGTTTGGATTAAAAGATGGCTACGATGCCGGCGTGCGCTTTTATGATGCGCTTGCCATTTTCAAACGCTTAGTCAATATTGGCGATGCTAAGTCACTGGCGTGTCACCCAGCGTCTACCACCCATAGGCAACTCAACGAACAAGAGCAGAAGCAGGCGGGCGTTTCTCCAGAAATGATTCGTCTTTCTGTGGGTATTGAGCATATCGACGATATTATCGCGGATCTAGAACAAGCACTAAATACCTGACCTAAATATTGGCACTGTATGTCAAGACTATTGGCAATAAGTTGTAATCAATTGACTGTCTATACGTGATTTGGCTGAGGGAGACTCTTAAGGAAAGAGCCTCCCTCTTGTTCCTAACCATATTCACTGACGTTGGGGGTTACGCTTGTACTTGAATCAAATGCTGCGTATTTATATGGAGATAAACATCATTTGAGACCGCCACACGCTCATCATGTGACGGTTGAGTCACCAACAGTGGGCCGAATGAGGTTTCAATTTCGTATTCCATTTTACTACCTAGATAGGTCGCACTTAATACTCGCCCTTTAAGGTCGCCTCGCTGCCTACTTATCAAAATCAGTTCCGGACGAATCGAAACTACCGCATCCGTTTCATCATCCGCTTCAATTTCGACGCTCCAGTCACCAGCAAAAAACCGTCCTTGTCCAATTTTGCCTCTAATCAGATTAGCGTCGCCTATAAAATCGGCCACAAATCTTGAGTTGGGTTGGCGGTATAATTCTTCTGGGGTTCCAATTTGTTCAATTTTCCCATCTTTCATTACGACGACTTTATCCGAAACCGCGAGTGCCTCTTCTTGATCATGAGTGACGTACACAGCCGTAATGCCGAACGTCTGTTGCAACTCTCGTATTTCATTACGAACTTTTCTTCGTAATTTAGCGTCCACGTTAGAAAGCGGTTCATCAAACATAAGAACATCGGGTTGCTGCACAATCGCTCTTGCGACCGCAACTCGCTGTTGTTGCCCTCCAGAAAGTTCCGACGGATACCGCTGTGACAACCCATCCAAACCTATCAACGACAACACTTCATTAGCACGTACAGTCGCTTTTTTCTTACTCTCTCCGCGCGTAACTGGAGCATACACCACATTGTCCAATACCGTCATGTGAGGGAACAACGCGTAAGACTGGAATACCATTCCTACATTACGATCCGATGCTGACAGCTGACTCACATCTTTACCGTCGATGAAAATCGTTCCAGACGTCGGCAACTCAAGCCCTGCAACCAGTCTCAACGTGGTTGTTTTTCCACAACCAGATGGTCCAAGGAAAGTGACAAGTTCACCTCGATTAATGGTCAGATCAATACCACGTACTGCAGTAGAAGCACCAAACTTTTTTACTACATTGTTTAATTGAATTGCCACATTATTAGTCATTCTTATTCCTTCATTCATCACAAGCCGTTCGTCACTTCAACGAATTCTGTTTCACGTCGACAGCGTTGTTTTTTTGAACCAACACCGACAGTAATTAAAGCGATCACCAACATCATAATGAGCATTAGTACCGCGGAGTAAGTGATTGCCAACGCATATTCACCACTTTCTACCCGCCCCATAATGTAAGCGGTCGCCATATTGTGACGCGCACTAACAAGGAAAATAACGGCTGATACAGCAGTCATAGCCGTCACAAACGCATAGACAGTCGCAATAAAAACTGCAGGTCGAATGAGGGGTAAAACTACGCGACGTAAAGTCGTAAAACTGTTTGCTCCCATAGTTTGCGACGCTTCTTCCATCGATTTATCTATCTGGGATAACGCAGCAACGCCAGCTCGCATGCCAACGGGCATGTTTCTAAACGCAAAACAAATCACTAATATAACAAGCGTCCCAGTGATATCTATTGGAGGTACGTTAAAAGCCGCAACATAAGACACACCGACTACCGTTCCTGGAATCGCAAAACTTAGCATGGTAATAAGTTCAAATTGACGACGACCATAAAAGTTCTGTCTAGTCACTAACCATGCCGTCAAAATGCCAAGCACCGCAGTAATTGGAGCAGCCAAGCCGGAGACCCACAATGTCGTTTTTAAAGAATTCCAAGCGGAGCCATAAAATTCAAGACCATTACTAGTAATGTTAAAGGCAAATGCAGTAGAAAGGTGTGACATTGAGGGAGTTAAATCCCAGCGACCGATGTCTTTAACAAAGCCGCCAATTAACACAATCCCGTAAATCGCTAAAGTAAGTACAATAAAAGGCACGACAATAGTTAGCGAACTGCGTTGAAGACTTATTGGTAGCGGTACAATCGAACCAGCATCCGACTTTCCTGTTACCGTGACATAACTTTTGGACCCGAGCCAACGCTTTTGTAACCAAAAAGCAATAAGCGTTAGAGTCAATAAAATTAAAGAGAGTACCGCAGCATTTCCTAAATCATAGCGCGCACCTACCACCGCAAAGAATATCTTAGTCGACAGTACTTCATAATTGCCACCCAATACGATCGGGTTACCAAAATCAGACAAGCTTTCAATAAATGCCAACAAAAATGCGGCTGCAATACCAGGTTTTAACAAAGGTAACGTCACATGATAAAAGGTCTGCAATGGTTTAGCTCCCATAGTATGAGACGCCTCGTCTAACGTTGGATTAATAGACTGAAGCGCACCTTGAATCACTAAAAATGTAACAGGGGTAAAAGCAAGTACTTGTGCCATCAATATGCCAGGCAAACCGTAGAGCCACCGGGTCGGTGTCAAGTCAAACACATCGGCCGCTAAGCCCGTAATCAAACCGCTTCGTCCGAATAATACGATGATCGCAACACCAACAACAAAAGGTGGCGTTATAATAGGTAAGATCGCGAAACCGCGCAGTATGTTCTTATGTTTAAAATCAGAACGCACAAATAATAATGCCAGTGCTAAACCGAGCATCGTAGCCAATGTCGCCGCAAGCATTGCCAATATAAGAGAATTAATAACGACGCCACAGCGCCCTGTACTAACAATACAATTGAGTTGCCACAATTCTTGAGCTGTTACCTTTGGAAGTACATGCGCAATCCCCCACTCACCATTAGGTTGCACAAAAGCAGTCAAAATTAACTTGCTGATTGGAAAAAATACAAAAGCAATCAATAGAGCAGAAATAAACACAATTGCAGCACTGGAAAAGCGATCCCCTTTGCATAGACCACGTAATGAAAGTGCGTGTGACAAAAAACCTAAACAAGCAATTAAATACGTATATCCCCCCCAGCCCAATCCTGTTTGGCCTTCGGTCGACAAGGGGAATAAGTGTTGCAACGCATTAGAAGAGGTGCCGTCTAAGGGAATGAGAAACGCTTGAGCAACACTGAATGTTAACCCAGTTAAAAGTATAGCAATCACGCTAAGCTTTCCTGATTCACCACGAGGAAACACCATCATCGCCAATATTAGCGGAGTGAATATGCTTACCCATAACCAATCTAGACCACCAAGAGCGTTAACTAACGCACTGTCTAAACCAATTGAAGTGGGAAGGGCTGGCACTTTGTACCATGGTAAAAGCGTAACAGCTATGCTCATTAGAAAGAGCCAGCAAATGCTAGCTCTTTGAGAGTGATTAAGACGCGACATTACAATAGTGATCCAATTTCATCATCCCATCGTTTTAGAAGACGCGAACGCTCTTCAGATGACCCATATCGTTTAAAATCGTAATCAATAAGCTTTATGTCCTCGAGCCTTGGTGCCTCTTTAGGCGTCATTGCCATCTTGTTTGATGGGACTTGGTACGAATCAGCTTGAACCGCCAGACTTTGCGCTTCAGCAGTTAGCGCCCAGTCATACCAAACTTTTGCAGTTTCAGGGTTTGGCCCATTCTTAATGATGCTCATCGACCCAATCTCATACCCTGTTCCTTCGCACGGTGATACTGTAACAATGGGTGAGCCTTGTGTTGCTTGAGCAACCGCATCATGCATAAACACAATTCCAACTGCAGTTTCACCTGTTCCTGCCGCGCGGATAGGCGCACTTCCGGATTGAGTATATTGATTTATGTTTCCGTTCAATTTTTTCAAATAATCAAATGCTTCCTCTTCACCAAACAACTGAACCATTGTTGCCAGCATAGTGTAAGCCGTACCTGATGAATTTGGATTGGCTACTTGTATATCGTCAGCGAATTCCGATTTCAATAAATCAGACCAGCACTGAGGATAATCTTTGCGGACTAAATCACTATTGAAACCAAAACCTAATCCACCAGCATAGATGCCTACAGTGTGATAATTTGATGCTTCAGCTTGGCGTACAGACCAGTCTTGAAGTTCTTCAAGTTTGTTTGATTTATATTGGGCAGTAACACCTTCTTCAGCGGCTTGTAAATGAGGGTCACCTGTTCCTCCCCACCATATATCACCGCGTGGCTGACCACTTTCTGCGCGTATTTGAGCATACGTTTCACCAGAAGAACGTCGGGTCATCAAGACATTTATTCCTGTTTCTTTTTGAAATGAGTCCGCCATAACTCTACACCAGTTTTCATCAGACGAGCAGTAAACAACCAGCTCTTGCTCACTGGCCACAACGGTCTCAACAGGGATGAAAGCCGTCGTTGCTGCAAAACCCAAGGTCAATAATTTTGTTCTCATATCTTATTCTCTTAACTTATTCTCTTAAAAAACCGCAATATAATATAGGGAGTCACTAATCATTCTTAAATTAAATCAGCGTCAGATTAATTAGCGTACACACCACAAATTACCGTCATTTCTTTTGGTGATTTTTAAATGGCCAACTCACCAATCAATATAAAACAAAACGTACCCAACAATAAGTGAATATATACTTACCATTAAGTCATTACATCTTTTCCCATTCACCATGCTCTAACCAATCCACTGATGGAATAGCAGGTGTTGGGTCATTATCAAGTAACCAAGTATGAAGTTCGTTTTGTAAATCAGTATTGATAAAGTCGACATCACCTTCGACCAACCCTTGCCAAATATATGTATTAAATTCGACATCATCTATTTTTTCAGGTGTTGCCCAAAATCGAATTTTTTGATTATTAGCATGAGCAACATCTGTTATACGAATTAACTCATCAAGTGCACTTTGTGGCCACGGCCCTTCACCCTTGTAATTATCAAATTCAGGCTTATCAAAATAATTAAAGTTATTACTAATTAAGGGCATCAATGTCGAAGGGTATAGATCTTCATCAACATTGTTAATGCGACCATCAACAAACGAGTAACGCAAATCCATCGATTCCATTTCATCAATAGGTCGATTACCCGAAATGATTGCAGTAACAGGGCCTTGATAGACAGTACCGTTGTCGTAGCGTGTAAACACTTCAGGGTAGCGCTCCAATACTTTCTCTACTTCACGCCATGTATTTAGACCACCTGATTTTATATCAATCAAAAGGACGACTGAGTAATCCCAATTATCATAGAAAGTAGAACCCATAGATTCAACGTATTCTACTAATGGTTCGATGTACATGCCTTCAAACGTTTTATCTTTATTCAATTCCCAAAGATCGTGACCAATTAACACTTCATTACTAATCAATGGTTGATACCACACATCGGCTTCAAAACTACCAAACCCTTTTTTCATCGCGCCATAAAAAGGTTCATCCAAATGATAGTCATTATGAGAATGGGATCGTACCGTAAGTGCCTTGGTTACTTCTTCTGAGTCTTCACTCACTATGTTGCACGCTGACACAGTAATTGCCACTGCAATTAAACATGACATTCTAAATAAATCTCTCACTACCCAAACCCCATATGTACATTTAAAAATAAAAACTTCAAACCAATAATGAGGAGAATATATTTCATTCAGACTATAGTTAAGTTAAATAAATACGAACAGAAAACTAGACAAGATATATATCATTCAATTAATAATAATCCCTTGCAATATAAAAACCAAACATTCACAAACAACTTTTAATAATTTCAACCTTACACCAATACGTATTTAATACTACTCACAACCCTCGCTAAGGCTGTATAACAGTCGCGAATATTTAAAGTAAATCTTAGTCATATCGAGAGCCTATTCGATATCATATTCTTCAACTACATCGAACCTTCATCTGTTGCACAAGGTGCTTTAAATGACAACGCTGTGCCGATTATCACTGTATACCTCGTCAAGGTGTTCTAAAATACAAAGAGATTGATTAACGGGAGTGGCGTATGTGGCAAGCGATTTCAGACCAACTATCAGACACATTGATGTTCAAATTTAACATCAGAGAGCATGTAAAAATGGAAGGTGGCGACATCAACCAATGCTATATGGTGAGCGATGGTGAGCAGCGCTATTTTATCAAAACCAATCATAAAGACTTTCTACCTAAATTCGAATTAGAAGCAGAAAACCTGCACTCCCTTCGAGAAACCAACAGTGTTCAACTCCCAGAAGTCGTGTTAACAGGTAAAACTAAAGAATGTGCCTTCATCGTACTCAACTACATCCCGGTAAAACCGTTAGATGTGGCAGAAAATAGTTATCGCTTTGGGACCCAGCTTGCCAAATTGCATAAGTGGGGTGAACAAGCTGAGTTTGGTTTTGACCACGATAATTATATTGGTGAAATCGTACAACCAAATCAATGGCATAAAAAATGGTCTCGTTTTTTTTCCGAGCAACGCATTGGTTGGCAACTTCAACTCCTCAAAGAGAAAAAAATCAGCTTCACACACATCGGTAATTTTGTCGACTTAATCAATGAACAGCTCGCAGGTCATAACCCAAAACCCTCTTTATTGCATGGTGATTTATGGAACGGTAACGTTGCCAATACCGCGTTTGGTCCCCTTTGCTTTGACCCAGCCAGTTACTGGGGAGACAGAGAATGTGATCTGGCGATGACTGAGTTATTTGGCGGCTTCCGGCCGGAGTTCTATCAAGGCTACGAAAGTATTCTCGCAATTGAACCTATGTATGAATACCGGAAAAATATCTATAATTTGTACCATGTACTCAATCACTGTAATTTGTTTGGTGGGCAGCACTTAGAAGAAGCTGAAAAGTTAATCACCACGATTCAAGCATCATGATACCCATCATACTTCATTACGGTTTAAGCCCCTTGCAGTAAAATAACAGCGGCTTAACGTGGTGGATTGCAAATAGCTCCATGCATCGTGGAGCTATTCAACGCCAAACCAAACTCATTGCAATCACTAACATAATGCAGCCAACTACTGCTTCTAATACCTTCCACGATAATGACTTACTAAATAACGGTATGAGTAAACGAGCACCGTATCCAAGAGAGAAGAAGAATACAAACGATGCCATAACGGCACCAACACCAAACGACAATTGCGATGGCGCATATTGTGTTGAAATCGACCCAAGCAGTACGACAGTATCTAAATATACATGCGGGTTTAACCATGTCAAAGCAAGGCAAACCCCTAACGTTTTCCAGAGGCTAGACGTTGACTCACCTTCTGGAGTCAGTTGGTGCTCGGCAGTAAAGGCCGAGCGGAAGCTTTGCGCGCTGTATACAAACAAAAATATCGCGCCCGCATAACGTGCCACGACTTCGATCTGTGGATACGATTCAATCATCACTCCAAAACCGCCAACGCCAGCAGAAATAAGCAGTGCATCCGAAACGGCGCAAACCAAACACACCCAGAAAACGTGGTGCTTTTTCAAACCCTGCTTAAGAACAAACGCATTCTGAGCACCGATAGCCAAAATGAGCGAAATGCTCAGTGAAAAACCAGTGACGAGAACGTCAAAATCTAAACCCACGCTTTTAAATCCCTACAACGAAATTGGTGTCAAACATTTTACCCTGCCCCAAAGAAACAGAATAGCGCCACCTTCTCTCGACGAGGACGGCTATTGGCTTGTGGTTTATACTCCATTAATGACTAACATTCATCTTCATGTCGCACAGAAACAAATAATTCCTCATCGACTATCGTGATAGCAAATACAATGGGTCGACAACAGACATAGCAATCTTCTACGTAATCTTGTTCGCCATTTGAGCCATCGATAGAGGTCTCAAACGTTTCGCCACAATATGGACAGTCGACAAATTTAAATTCTACGGTTCCCAATATTAATTCCTCTTAAGCGCTATGTAATTAATAGCCTAGCTCAAAATCAACATTGTTTGTCGCGCTATGTAACGTGAGCCTTTAGATAGTAGATTTTAAATAATAAGTGCTGTGGATTTTAGATTCCTAGCGGCTTTAGATACGCTTGGTCATAAATACGCTATTTGGGTCAAGCGTATAATCAGCAAATGGCGAGCAATCTACAAAGCCAAAACCGCGATACAAACTTCTCGCAGGATGAAAAAAAGCCTCCGTTCCGGTTTCTAGGCTCAAATGCTTGAAACCTTGCGCCATAGAAAAATCAAGGACATGACGAACGAGTAGCTTAGCCACTCCTTTTCCACGCGCGGCACCCGTTGTGCGCATTGATTTGATTTCACCATGCTCGTGGTCGAGAACCTTGAGTGCCACACACCCTACCAAATCATCTTCAACCCATGCTGACCAAAAGATAATCTCTGGTCGCTGTAATCCTGTAATATCTAATGCATGGACACTTTCAGCTGGGGATGTCGCATGCATTTCGTCTAGATGCTCCTGCAAGAGCGCTTGAATCTGAGGGCCTTGCAAGTCGTCTTCAATAATTCTCATCAGTATTTCCTTATACTTGTTGATTCATCTTTTTTATTGATATTGGACTACCGTTAATCGGAAACCCTACCACGCAATGCTTTGGTATTGCCTTTGCGTTTCTTCGAGTCCATCCTACGTTTCTGTGAATTACGTGTAGGTTTAGTCGCGCGCCTCGTTTTTTGGACCACAGCAGACGATACAATCAACTGCTTGAGTCTTTCTAGGGCATCTTCTCTGTTCTGCTCTTGAGTTCTATAAGCTTGCGCTTTAATAATAATGACCCCATCTTTCGTTATCCGTGAATCTGAAAGTTTGAGCAGGCTTTCCTTGTAGAAATCGGGAAGTGTCGATCTCTTGATATCAAAGCGTAAGTGTATCGCAGAGCTTGTTTTATTTACTTTTTGACCACCCGCCCCCATCGATCGTATCGCGGTAAGTTCGATTTCCCATTCGGCTAGCTCTACGGTGTTGGAAATTTTAAGCATTCGTGGCTCTATTTGGAAATAACATGAAAATGATAATGTTGGCGGCGCCCCAACCAAAGAATAACTCTAACCGGGAGGAGCGAGACATTGGCTGAGTCTAGTTTAGCTGAAGGTTGACACATACAAGGCTTCTACCTTGTCTCTCGCCCATTGAGTTTTTCGTAAAAACTTCAGTGATGACTTAATCGATGGGTCATTGCTGAAGCAGTTAACGTTAATGTGATAATACAAATCATCCCAGCCATAGTGCTCGACTAAGCGCGTTAGAATTTTTTCTAATGTTAAGCCATGCAAAGGATTATTTTGTTGCTGATTACTCATGAAAAGAGTCCTAATAAAAAATCGAATAAACGGGAGTGACAGAGCATTATCGCAGTGATCTCGCAGTGAAATCACACACTAGAAGCCTGCGCTTGTTAGGCAACACTCACAATGTGACAAGCTTATTATGAATTGCAGATGGGATCAAAGCTAATGGCACACTTATTCGAATTTGACTTCGTTTTGGGTGAATGGTGTGCACTTGAAGTGAGGTGATGTAGAATGTCAAGTAAACGCTAATTAGAGTGACGACAAACTCATATGTCGTCCGAACGCATAGGAATATAACCTAAATGATATATTCACTCGAAAATTAAATAATCATAAGATTGATAATTAATATTAAAACACTCAACAGTGTCAGGTTAAAAAATATAAAAGGGGAGCTCGACACTCCCCAATATTAAGCAATAAAAAGGTAATAGAAAATTGAATTGCTAAATATTCTTTATTGCCTTATTCGCTACTTTCCACTCCTGTACAGAGCAGTTCTGCTGCTAGCACCCCTGTACTCAGGGTGATACCCGCTACCAGTAACACCGCTGCGTATTTACTCGCAAGTATACATAATCCAAGGGTATTGATTATTTTTTCCATATCGTACTCCTTTGAGACATCCACGTTAATTAATCTATGTTAATTTTAGTTCACCCATGAATTACAAATTGAGAGTTCAAGCGACAATTAGTGTATAGAGTCAATCTTTATGGTATAAAAAATGATAATTCCACAAATTTACAACTGCTTACAAAATAAGACTTTGGTATTATTAAAAATAAGATAAATAGAACAACATCATGGGTAACTTTACTCAGCAATATTCACTAAGTAAAGTTACCTGCCTACCGTGTTGTCTTACGATTCTTTTTTGTCAATCATATGCAGATGCACATCCTGTTGAGGGAACGGTATTGAGATGCCCTCTTTATCAAAACGAAGCTTCACCTCTTTCGTCACATCCCAGTACACGTCCCAGTAATCATCTGTCTTGACCCATGGTCGAACAACAAAATCAACTGACGATGTATTTAGCGTATGTACTTTAATCATTGGTTCAGGTGATTTGAGAACGCAAGGATGAGCCGTGACGATATCATTAAGAACAGACTCAGCTTTTAGCAGATCGTCACCATAGCCGATGCCAAAAACCATATCGACTCGACGAGTACGCTCATGTGTCACATTTTTAATGACATCCCCCCAAATCTTGCCATTAGGGACAATAATAATCTGGTTGTCAAAGGTGCGGATTGTCGTATTAACCAAGCTCATATGGCTTACCTTGCCATCAACGCCACCAGCAAAAACGAAGTCCCCTACATCAAACGGACGGTAAATGAGAAGCATCATCCCAGCCGCAAAATTAGACAATGTATCTTGGAGTGCAAAACCAATAATAACACCCGCAATACCAAAACCCGTCAGCACCGGTGCAAGGTTTAAGCCTACTTGCGACAGGCCTACCATGATACCGATGATCCAAATAATGTTGCCCGACATTGATACAAAGAAGTTTTGCATCAAATGGGACAATTTGAAGTTCTTTGTCACCACAGCTTTACTAACAAGCTTACGAACCAACTTCACTATCATCCTAGTGGCCATCAATATAAGGATGAAAATAAACACTTGGAACAATTGTTGTGGTGCATTATCAGCAAGCCATGTTAACCCTGCATTCCACCATTCACTTAATAGTGACAAAAACACCTTAACGTTCAAAATGTCTTGCGTAATACTACCGGTGACCTGAAATACCTGCCGTTTATATTCAGAGGTCTCAAGATCCATGTCGTCCCCGAGAACGATCAGCTCCTGTAAACTCGTGGTTTCAATAGATAAGCGCTGTTTAGTAATCAGTTGCGTCATTTGCAATGCCGCTTTTTCTGACTCTGGCGCAACCGCTATTTGCGTCGCCACAGTCTTAACTTGCTGGTCAAAATACTCGACCGAAGCGGAGATCAAACGCATACGTTTGGCTATACGTAGAGCGAGCGCTTGTTCTAAGTCGGAATTTGGCTCTTTTAATTTTTGCAACCAAGTCAAATTTTGCCAGCTACTGTCGTAAGTGGAATCTAAATAGTCTTGCAATTCTCGGTATGTGTTAAGAATCGACAGTTTTTCTTCATCTTTCGCCGAGTTAAACGACTCATTAGCTGATTTTATTTTGTCTTCAAGATACGTTTTCGCCCCTTGAGTGTACTGTTGTTGCAATATTACTTGTTCCAACAGTAAAGGCTTAGGAAGTACACCTTTTTCAACTGCGGTATTTATAAACTCACGCAATTCATTGTTTTTATTAAATAAACGAAATTGGATTGCATCTTTTTGATCACCGGTGGAATGTTTCAAAGAATCCGCGAGTTCTTGAATTTCTCGATTGACACGATCTAACGCTAGCTGCTCTTTGCTCTGCTCGCTCTCTGCCTCGACTGACGCATACGTTGGAACACAAAAACCGAATCCAATCAGAAACAACAATAAGGTTAATGGCGCTTTTACTATCCGTGACACATTCATTCCCTACTCCTTGATGGGTTTGATTACCGATTCCTTGGAAAAACTTCTAACTTCTAACTTCTAACTTCTAACTTCTAACTTCTAACTCATCATCCTAGATTTGATGATGGATGTTTAAAAGCAATTCGTTGATTAGCAGACCCATTCAATAATAGATCATATTTTCACTGGTATAGCATTGGAGTCGAAGAGAATTCGCCTGCACTTCACAAATAAATATCTGCTTATTTACTGAACGATAACGTTATTGGTCTATGATTAGCAAACGTAGTATTAACAATTGTTGTGGCATAGTAAGGGAATGGTTATGGGTATTTTTTCTTGGATTATCTTGGGGCTCATCGCAGGCGCACTAGCAAAATGGTTGATGCCGGGTAACGATGGCGGCGGTTGGTTAGCCACTATGGGGCTTGGTATTGCCGGTGCTTTTGTGGGTGGGTTTTTAGGGAGTTTCCTCGGCTTAGGCGGAGCAAATGGCATCAACATCGGGAGTATTGTGACCGCAACTTTAGGTGCATTTGTCTTGCTCTTTGTCTATAACCGATTCATTAAAAATTAAGCATTGATGACTATCAGGTCATGGCTTTTTAGTTTGTGGTAGCGCCGGGTATGCTCAGTCGACGAAAGCAGCGCGAACACCGTGTCGGTTTCTACCACTCGTTTGGTTTACTTCCCTCAACCTTAAAGTTCAGCTTATCTGTCTTAGATTCAATAGATCGAGTCGGTACTAACACGCTTAGTATGTTAGGCATCGATTAGATATTTAAATTGGCCGATGCATTAAAAGAGTACATCTTAATTTCCTTTCGATCTTCCCAACCCAGTGAGCGATAAAACTGTTGCGCATTTTCATTTTCTGCTGTTACAAAGAGGTGTGTTTTGCGGATACCAATGAGACCAAGGGCGGTTGTCGCCTGCTCGATAAGCCCCTTACCAATGCGCTTGCCACGGTGCTTATCTGCCACCGCAAGGTGCTGTATATAGCCGCGACGCCCATCCGTCCCAACGAGTACGGCACCAACCATTTGTCCACCCACGGTAGCCACGAAGCTTAAATTCGGGTTTTGATCGAGATAGTCAGTAATGCTTTCACGACTATCCGCTTCTCTCAGCTGCATATTTTCCGTTATGCCCCATAACGCAATAACCGCATCATAATCGGTTGTTTGCATTTCTCTATAACTCACCTTCACTTGAGTACCTCCTTTTTAACTCGACGACCTCAACGTTATAGTCGTGATACCACGTATCCTTACCTAGGCGTTGCGCTTCCTTATGCAATGGATCTTGATGCCATTTTTGTATGTCTTCTTGGTTATGCCAATATGAAATGGCAATTTCTTTATTCCCTTCCAATGACGTAACAAAATCAATGCAACGATATTTTGAAAACGCTAATGACCTCAGACGTACGGCCATTCTTTCATATTGTTCGTTAGGGTGCTTCATTGTTGCTCGAAATATAACCGCATACATAATCGTTAATCCATTTTAAAACCGGTCCCGACGGCCGCTCTTCACGCCGTTAACCGTCAACGCTCAAAAATCCGGTCATCATAAAGAACACCGTCGATGGCGTAAGCATTCGCTATTTGTTCAATGAAAGTAAACCCACATTTAGTCAACACTCGTTCAGACGCTTTATTACCCTCTGTAACGACAGCAGAAAAATAGAGTGGCCGGAGCGATTGTTTTTCCCATGACAACTGTGCCCATAACAATAACGCTTCGAGTGATTCCGTAGCAAAACCCTTACCTTGATGTTCAGGAACAAGTAAATACCCAACTTCCGCTCTACCTTCGTTGATGATAATACCCGTAATGCCTATTTTTTGTTTGGTGCTCTTATCAACAATAGTTAAACATAGCCAATGATGAGAGGTACAACACCACGGTGGCAAGCGTGACTGAAATCGTTGTTCAATCTCTTGATCGCTCGGAGTATCAAAGCACAATCGCGTCACATGAGGGTTTTTATGAAGCTGTTTAAAAAAATCTTCATCACTAACATTAATTTGGCGCATTTTCAGGCGACGACTTTCAAACTTAATAGACATCCTTAATCATTATTCCTCGTTTTTTATTCTTTATTAACTTGCGTGCTCTAAGTGAAGCATAATAAACGAAACGTGTCAGAGACCATCGAGCACTCAGAAACAGATAATCAACCATCGCCAGGCCATAAATATTAAACCGGATAGACTTTTTCAAACAGTTCGAGGACGAGATCATCTCGAGTTGTGAAGTGATGCCCTAGCTCAGAAGAATGGCGCTGAAAGAAGTCAATATGGGTACGTCGCCAAGAATCATACGTTCTATCTCCCTCACCTTCTTGATACGCAAACTCTTCCGTCACACTATCAAATGGGCAAATAAGGACATCGGTCAGCTTAATAATGCAGATAGGCATCTCGGCCCAGTTGAGAACCACCGCGACTCTTCCAATTTGGGGCAGAGGTTCGTGATCAATGTCGTAACCTATTTTTAAGCTGCAACTGGCCGTCTTGATTCCAGCGTTTATAAGCCTTGCACACTCGTTAGCGTTGTATTCATCAGCGCAAAAGTATTCTGCGACCACATCAGGGATCCTTGACCTCTCATGTTGAGATAAGGTAGTAAGATACTCATTCAAAAATGCGCTTTGCTGTGGCGTCATAATCCTTCATTCCCATTACGGTGTTAAGATTCGTCTATGGTACAGGGAACCACAATACATTAATTAACTATTGGCGCACTCCGTGTCGTCGGCACCATTTATCATTTCGTTATTTTGGCCTCAGCACACGATAAAACATCGAGACGATGAGTAACAACGCTACGACGATGGGCCCCCCCCACAGCACCATATTTTGCCTTGAAAGCGCCGGTTGATACAGAACGTGTTGCCCATATCGTTCCACCATATAGTCTTTTACTTCTTGGTCTGTTTTCCCTTGCTTAATCAATTCAAACACTCGCAGTCGAATGTCTTTAGCAACGGGTGAATTTGATTCAATCAAATTCTGATTTTGACACATCGGGCATCGAAGCGTCTTCGCTAATGCAATCGCATCTTTTTGCTGCTTGATAGAATCAAATTCAAATAATTCAACCGATTGTGAATTTTGCGCTACCGCACTAGGAGCAATGAAAACAAAACAAGATAAAATAGCCGTGAGGAATAGCCGTCTACTCATGTTTTCAGATAGCCGTAACCCAGCCGTACCGACGACTCTAAAATACAACACGATGCTCCTACTGACCCCGTTACGCAACATCATCCGCCTTCATGTTGGAAGAAACATATTTACCCGGTGATTCTGGTCGAGTTCTCGGCACAGATGGCGCATAACTAGCTTGACCTGTACGCTTACTAAATAGCACACCTGTAACGCCAAGCACCATAATCAATGCGCCCAACCAAATCCACCGAACGAAAGCTTTGAATTGTATGCGCACCGCATAGTGTGAAGCATCAATTTTTTCTCCAAGTGAAATATAAATATCACCGTGCCAAAAGGCCGTCATCGATGGCTCAGTCATATTCATCACTCGTATCGGATAATGTCGCTTTTCCGGAGTCGCAAGCCAAGTGTGCGCCGATTCATCTGATATTGAGTCCAATGTCTTAATTTCAATGATTGCACGCTCTGCACTAAATGACTGAGTTACATAGAGCTCCGTAGAAACATAACGAAGTTGATAATCGCCAAATTCTACTTGAGATTGGGGGCCTAACTTACGTGTCATCTCGTAGGAATATTCACTGTTCATCGCGGCACCAAAAGCCGTAACCGCCAGCCCGATATGCGCCATTGAGATATAAACACATCGTCTGATCATCTTAGAGGTGGATTGAGGGTTCAGACAAACTCTGTACAACCCGACCCCATGGCAGCCAATTACCCATGTCGCCCCCCAACACGTCCACACTGCCCACATCGACCAATCGGCACCCACATCTTGATTTCGCGTGACGTAATAACTCACAACCGTGGCTGATACTCCCAACGTTACCACACC
Source organism: Vibrio sp. E150_011 (assembly GCF_053544015.1). Classification (NCBI taxonomy): domain Bacteria; kingdom Pseudomonadati; phylum Pseudomonadota; class Gammaproteobacteria; order Vibrionales; family Vibrionaceae; genus Vibrio; species Vibrio sp. E150_011. The sequence continues at coordinate 33,668 of NZ_JBHFOL010000009.1, read as the reverse complement.
TATCCATAGCGAAGTCCGCATCAATGAATAAGGAACCACAGCATTCCATTTAAGCAAAGCAGCGAAGCCAACCACGAATAATGCCACTATTGCCAGCGGGGCAATAAGTAAATTGAAGTAAGGTGCCCCAACAGAAATATTACCCAGTCCAGCGAACTCGTACACCATTGGATAAAACGTGCCAAATACCACGATGATCGTGGCTAACGTAAAGAGGTTTGCGCACACCAACAATAAAAAGCCCTTATTCAATATCCCTTTTAATGGTTGTGATTCAATACCATCAATCCGCTTAACAAGCATCAAGAAAGACAAAACAAAAACCAGGGTTAATATCGCTAACAACGTAAAGCCTTTACCTGGGTCCACCGCAAAGGCATGTACGGATGTTAGCACCCCAGATCGAACAATAAACGTACCGAGTATACTTAAACAAAACGTCACAAAAGCGAAAGAATAAGTCCAGATAAGTAACTGTTTCTTAGTTTTAGAGGCCAGTAAAGTGTGCATCAGAGCTGTCGCCGTGAGCCAAGGTAATAGGGAAGCATTCTCCACCGGATCCCAAAACCACCAGCCCCCCCAACCCAGCTCGTAATAGGCCCACCACGACCCAACCGCAATGCCGACGGACAGAAAGATCCATGCGATTAACGTGAATCTTTTTGCGATGATGACCCATGTCATGGTCATGTCGTTTGCGAGTAATGAACCAACAGCAAGTGCCAACACCGAAGCAAACCCCACATAGCCCACATAAAGCAGCGGAGGGTGAATAATCAAACCAATATCTTGTAGCATCGGATTTAAATCACGGCCTTCTAGTGGCAATACTTGATTAAATTCAAACGGATTAGACGCCAGCAAGGTAAACCATGAAAAAATAGCCACGAACGCTTGCATGATCCATGTGGCGTGGATGAGATATCGATCTGATTGACACGATAATGAACGGGATAAACTCCATCCCCAAAGCGAAAGCGTCACTACCCAAAAAAGCATCGACCCTTCATGGCCACCCCATGTCGCGGCAATTTTAAAAGGCAGTGGTAGCTGGCTATTCGAGTTATGGGCAATGTAGCTTAGTGAAAAATCGTTAAGCGCAAATCCATAAGCCAGAATAGCCATCGATACAAAAGCAAAGAGTAAGGCGAGAACACTGGTTATACGAAGTGTGCGTGATATCTTGCCTACATGTTGTTCTGCATTAGCTAAGGTCGCGGTAAACCCCAAGCCCGCACCTAACGAACTCGTCATGGCCGCGCAAATTAACGTGAACAACCCAACATAGCCGATCATAAAGCCTCGGTAGAAACAGTAAGCACAATTGAGAAATAGTTTTTGATTTCAATGCTCTTGTAGGTGCTGATAATAGACTCCTCCATCTACTCACTTTCGATATTAAACATAGGCGTAGATACATTTATGCCGGACGGAAAGTGACGATGCCGCACGGAAAGCAACGATGCCGTCATTCCTTTTTCGTTATGAATGACGGCATTACGCCACGTTAGAACCGTAGCGGAGCAAAAACGTTAGTCAACCTAAACAATCGTCATTTGACCGGCGTACAACACGAAGGTTCTCAGCATCAATACCCCTAATAAACTTAACGTTGTCACGACAAGAATAAAACCGTGATTGTGCTTCACCTTATCAGAGCTAAAGAAGTTCATCGCTAATGGCAATAACATGCCGAAACCAATCACGCCATACCAGAACCAATTGGACCAAAAGCCACCGCCGATAGCGTTCCAAGCCGCCGCTTCATTCTGACCACCACTAAAGATTAAGCCTGTAAAGAAAGTAATGATCACAAATAGCTCAAACAAAACGACTGGACGTTCGAATCGATGTACCCACTTCACGCTTGGGCTATGCGCATCCTCTTTAAAGACTAAGATCCCAAACAGTAAACTTGCCGCCGCACCCGATGATAAACTAGAAAATAAGAACAAAATCGGCAGCACCGGATTGTTTAACATTGGATAGGTCTTTAACGCGGATAATAAAAAACCGGTATACGCGGCAAGAGCAATCGCCAACACACCCAAAAACACCTCGAGTCCATTCTCAATTTTTTCCAATTTAATCAGAATAGTTTCAACAAAGTCGAACTTACTGCCTAAAACGTCCATGATTGGCTTGCGGAAAATCATCCCTATCCACACAAACAAAACAACCATATAAACTTGGAACAAAATCACCCCCATCGACATCACGGAGGTCGGATTAAAGTAAATCATGATTTTCCAAAACTCGAGCGGTTTAGTGAGGTGGAAGACCAAGATCAACAATCCAACAATAATGCCAAATGGAGCTAACCATGCCATCGCTTTTAATATGCCGTTATCTGCCGGGTTACCTTCGATAACATGACGCTTCAAATACAGCGCAATCATTACCGCCCCTGCCGACATCCCTGCTAAAAACAGATAGATAGCAATGATCCAATCCCATACTAACGAGTCAAAATGAAATGCAGTTTCCCAAATACTCATGCTACACCTCCCCCTTATGGAACGGTACTTTGTACAGCTTAGGCTTCGTGCCTAAATGCGCTTTATCTCGATAAACGGCATTAATCGTGATGGCTTGGCTAATATTACTCTGCGGATCATTAAGGTCACCGAAAACCAACGCTTTGGTTGGGCAACTCTCGACACAAGCAGGTTGTTTCCCGGCCGCTAGGTTGGTATCTCGACAGAAATTACATTTATCTGCAGAGTGATCTTCTGGATGGAAGAAACGCACTTGATACGGACAAGCCGCGAGACAGTACCCACAACCTACACATTTTTCTTTGTGGACATCGACAATACCGGTTTCTTCATCTTTGTAAGCAGCGCCTGTTGGGCAAACGTAGACGCAAGGTGGGTTTTCACAATGCTGACAAGAAGTTCGAGTAAAACGGTATTCAACATCTGGGTACTCACCCATAGGCTCGGAGCGATTTATCTCGAGTCGAGACACGCCCTCGGGCACATTGTTCACTTCTCGACACGCTTCCGTACACGCCGTACAACCGATGCAAGCATTTTCATCGTGTAGCATACCGTAACGTTTGACTGATTCCGTATTTTCGGCTGACGCATTCGAATTAGTGCTGGTTAATACCGATGTCGTTGCAACGCCTGTGGTAAAGATAACCGCACCAGAACCGGCTAAAAAATTTCGTCTAGAACAACTCATATCATTTGCCCTCCTCTTCACGCAATTCGTTGAAGTCTTTATGGCAATCGACACACATCTTAATTGTCGTTTTGTGGTCATAAGACAAGGCTTTTGCTTTTTCCGCGTGAACAGAATGACAATTGCTGCACGTCAGGTTTTTAGCATGAACATCGTGAGTCCAATTGGCTTTACGTAATTCTGGAGGTTGGTGGCAGTCGGTACAGAGTTGGTTAGCCTTCAGTATTGCAACAGAGTTAAGCTGCGTTTTGTCGCTGCCGGCTTGGGATTGGGCTTCATGATACTGAATGACGGTTGAAGCACCATCACGATGATCAGGTCCAATGTTGCTATGACACTGGGTACAGTTTACCTCTTTACCTAGTGCCGCCATTGCGTCTTCACCATGCGACCCTGCAAGAGTTTGTTTTGAGTCTTTATGACATTGGACACATTTGTAATCCTTGTCACGAATCAACTCTACCTTATACCGCTGTTGCGCAGCGCCCTCTTGTGGGAATGCAGCGTCGTCGGCAAAGGCATTGAGTGAAAAACCATAAAAAGAAAATGCTAGAAGGGCTTGAAGCATTATCGTTATGGTCAATTTAACATTGCCCATCGTATCCTTTCCTTAAACCATTTCTACCAATCAGTTAGCTGGCAGTTAGGTCGATAATTAATACTTCTTCTCGAGCGAACTCGACAAAATGCTATCAATTCTTATTCAGGAGGAGCCACAACGCTTCACATATTGATCTTATTCCTTCATGGCTGGTTTGCCTACTACCCCTTGATGAATTAGTGAGCAAAGTCACTATATTCTGTGTGTGAATTTTCACATAAACCCCTGTTTTATAATGATAATTAATATCAACAAAACAGGCAGAGCATAACCCTTTAGGGGTAGATCCATTTGGGTATGATCAAGATCACTGTCGTAAATTGATCTAAAACAGTAAAGGGCCGACATGTAAAAATTTATGTCGATTTGTGACGTATCATTACTTAGTCACCCGCTTATGCCTATAGAGAGCGTTATTTAGCATTAGCACAAGACATCTCCAGTTCTTATTAACGGAAAGCCCCACAACGCATTTCAACTATTAGAATACGGAGATTACACTGTGAACAAGCATTGGATTATTAGTTCCGTTGCATCGCTGGCAATACTCGGTGCCGCTAGCGCACCCGCCTTTGCTGCAACAAAGGATGGATTGGCTGATCCTCGAAACCAAACCTATGAAGAAAACCACCCTGATCAATACAAGACCTGGAAACAGACCAGCGAAAGTGATGGGATAGAAGATGCACTTAAGCAAGACCCTAACATGGTCATTCTGTGGGCCGGGTATGGCTTTGCAAAGGACTACAATAAAGCCCGTGGTCACTTCTTTGCCATCGATGATGTCACCCAAACATTGCGTACTGGTGGACCTACCGACCCGAAGTCCGGGCCTATGCCGATGGCATGCTGGAGCTGTAAAAGCCCAGATGTTGCCCGTGTAATCGAAGAGCGAGGCGAAGACGGCTATTTTGAAGGTAAATGGGCTCGCCTTGGTGGTGAAATTTCCAACCCGATCGGTTGTGCCGATTGTCATGACACTCGTAGCGAAAAATTCAAAAATGGTGAACCCGAACTCGCACTGACTCGGCCTTACGTCGAACGAGCATTTGAAGCCATTGGCAAAAAATTTGAAGACCAATCTCGCCTTGACCAACAAGCGTCGGTTTGTGCCCAATGCCACGTCGAGTACTACTTCACTGGACCCAACAAAAGTGTCAAATTCCCCTGGGACCGTGGCACCAGAGTTGGTGAAATGGAGCAATACTATGACGACATCGAATTTAAAGATTGGCAGCATGCTGTCTCTAAAGCGCCGATGTTAAAAGCGCAGCACCCTGGTTTTGAAACATGGCGTGAAGGCATACATGGTAAAAACGGCGTCGTTTGTGTTGACTGCCATATGCCGAAGGTAACCAAAGAAGATGGGACGGTTTACACCGACCACAAAGTCGGCAACCCGTTTGATCGCTTTGAAGACACCTGTGCAAATTGTCATACGCAGAGCAAAGATCAACTGCAAGGCATTGTTTCATCCCGTAAAGCACAAGTACTCAACATGAAGCTCACCGCAGAGAAGCAAATTGTTGCCGCGCACTTCGAAGCGGGCGCCGCATGGGATGCCGGTGCAACTGAAGAAGAAATGAAGCCTATCTTAATGGACATTCGTCATGCTCAATGGCGCTGGGACTATGCTATTGCATCACATGGCGTCCATATGCACGCACCAGAGGTGGCTTTAGAAGTGCTTGGCACGTCAGTGGGTAAGGCTGCAGACGCTCGAGCCAAACTCATCCGCCTACTCGCGAAAAAAGGCATTACAGACCCAGTTGAAATTCCAGATATTTCAACCAAAGAAAAAGCACAGGCCGCATTGGGTATGGATATGGATAAAATGAACGCAGAGAAACAACACTTCCTAGAAACTGTCGTACCACAATGGGAAGCAGAGAAAGAAGCAAGAGAATCAAAATACTGATTATCCGTGTTTTAACGATTCAACGTCAAAAACCGGTGCGTGGGGGTAACGTTTAAAATCAATACCTCCATGTTCACCGAGAGACACTTGCGTGACCTATGCGATTGTTTGCCGAAGCCCTAACCAAAAGTTAGGGCTTTTTACTGCTTTCTACTATAACCTTTTGTTAATAACCCCTTAACCTATTGCTGCTATCTCTATGTTGTATCAATCTATAATGTCAGCATGCCGCAAAGTTCAATAGAAGGTCATTATGAAATTACGTTTGCTCACTTGTTTATGTTTTCTTAGCTCACCTATCCTTGCCGGTACCTACAACAGTGTATCCGTCGGTACCACAAGCGAAGGTGGTTTTGGGGTTGGGCTTTATCATGATCGTAACCTGAGCTTCGGCTTCTATTCCAACCTTGCTGGGGGCACAGGACCAAACAATGATGACTTTGCGCTAAATGTCGGCGTCGTTAAATCGTTAAGTGAAAACATTGTCGGTTACGTCGGAGCTGGCGTCGCCAATCGAAGTATTGAAAAGCTCGATGACGTCCCTTTCAAAGAGTATGAGTCAGACTTACGATTCAACGGCAATATCGGTCTTTTGTTTAAAACTAGTGTCACCGGTTTTACTGCCGACGTTGGTTACAACACAGGATTAGAATCTGCATTCTTTGGGATTGGATACACGTATTAACGTTCATTGCAAAAGTCATTTTGTGCTGCAAGTTCTTCGTGGTGGGCAACTTTCCACCCACCGAATCAAACCCTCCTTCCACCTGCCTAGCAATGTAACTCCGTACAGGAGCGACTACCAATAGTTCTCACTAGCAAACTGCCCCGGCTTTTTACGCAGGTGCTTAGAGAGCCCTAGGTCAACCAACGTCTGACTGGTATCTTTAACCATCTGAGGGTTTCCACATAGGTAAACAAAGCTTCGAGCCGGATCGAGTTTTTCACCCAGCGTTTGTTGTATCACCCCGCTTATCAATAACTCTGGTATACGCCCGCGCAGACTGTCATCCTGCGATTCCCTAGACACGACGGAAAGGTAACTAAAAGCATCCCCCAATCGTTCACTACACGCTGCAATTTGATCCGGGTAAACCAATTCACTCGCGGTGCGCACGGCATGTATTAGATTGACCTTATCGAACCGTTCGCCAATTGAGTCATCCTCTATCATTGATAAAAATGGACCAACAGCGGTACCCGTTGCTAGCATCCACAGTTCACGCGCTGTATCCGGGATTTCATCCAATGTCATAAAACCTGAAGCTTGCTTACCCACGTAGACCGCGTCGCCCACGCTCAGCGCATTTAGCTTTGGCGATAGCAGCCCTGAATCATCAGCGACAATCAGAAACTCTAGATGTTGATACCCATAGGCGTGCTGAGGATGGTTAACCATCGAGTAAGCACGCCTCGCCCATTCACCATTGTCGTTAATTAGACCGAGCTTTGTAAACTGACCTGCGACATAAGGCGTGATTGGTGCAGAGATCTCTAAACTAAACAATTTATCCGTCCAGTTTTTTTTTGCTAATACGCGTCCTTCTATAAGGCCATTCGGTACATCTTGCATTCGATACCTCTTTTGAAAATGACACAAACTATATCTATATTAGGTCGTTATTGGAGATTACTTAAACTACAATTTAAAAATATCTTGTGTACTTAATTGATATAGTTGTGAAAGAATCATCACGTTTTCCGGTCTATGTATAATACGAGTTATTGAAGGAACAGTGACCAAACATTATGAAGCCATGTTTTCCAGCTCTCCCCCATACTGCAGAAAGTCAAAGCCCAGTGAAGCAATGGCTCGAAACGCATTGTGCGCAGCCCATTGTCTTCAGCGATGCCCAACACGTAGCCCTTGCGCGATTACTCCCATTACTAATCTGCGGCGAGCAATCTTCCCAATGGGTTTTCCATAACGAGGTACAACGTCAACGTGAATCTAACCCAGTACTTGAGGCTGCACAGGATTTCGAATCGATTGTTGCCGATGAACAATATCATGAGGAAGCACTAGAGTGGGTTCGCAACTCTCTCAGTGAACCCGCTGATATTGTTCAAATAAAACGACGTAGCCAACGTTTTTTTGCTTCATTAGGAGTCAAGCAAAGCTTCGATATACATTTTGCGCAGATCGCCTGTCTCGATGCGTTGGTATGTCGACTCATGTTAGCGATAGAGAAAGGCAGCTTTGATACTCGCCACCCGTTTGTGCTGTTATGTCGCGCAATAAAACAAGATGAGGCCAAGCATGTCACCTTATCGAAAAGGCATGCCATTACGCTCGGTTTTGACAGTACACAATGGCGAGATTTTCAACTTAACATTTCCAAACGCTTGTACGAATTACTTGCCACAGAGCGAGCAGCTTTCGACACCATTGGTGTAAACCTCGACGACATTTTCAATGCTAAGGATGAACATTAATGACCACGACTTTCTTACCCGGCCAAGTCAAACTCCTTGCCGCAGGTCACGCGTTTCCAGACCAACAGTTAGACAACGATCAGCTGCTTACGGCATTGGAGAAACTATCTGGTCGACGTTATGCAAAAATTGCCGCTCGAATTGCACCTTTTTTAGGCATTAAACAACGTCATTTTTGTCGCAGTATTCACGATCACGTCAGCAACCCTAATCCGAGCAATTCAGACTTAGTCGTCGAAGTCATGCACCGATTAATGATTCAATCTCAAACCTCACTCAGTGATTTAGACTACCTAATTGGTCACACTACCACCCCTGACACTCAACTGCCGCCAAGCATTGCTTGGGTCACCGAGAAGCTTAAATTTCATGGACCATTCATGGAATTAAGACAAGCTTGTACTGGGTTTGCAAGTGCACTGCAAATCGCGATACCTCGCATTGCCCTGCTTGGAAAGCCAGTGGCGCTCGTTGGAAGTGAAACGGGCTCCGTATACTTTGATTATAGAGAAGAGTTCTTAGACCAATCCCAGCTGGTCAACTACATGCAAATGGGCGATGGTGCTGGCGGAGTCATACTCGGCGCTGATGACGGCTCGCAAAGCGGTATTATCTCCCACTGCTATATGGGACAAATAGGCTCGGGAATGGAACCCGGTCTTTCGCTCGATGGCGGGTCGTTATCCGTGCACACACAAGAAAGTGTCGCTCGATTCCATCACAATGCCACCAATGTCCGCCAGAGTGGTGAAGCATTATTCAATGCCAGCATAGGGGCACTTCAAGCACAAGGGCATCATATTCATGACTTTGATTACATTATTCCCCATCAAGCTAACGGTAACATTGACGTTCAATTGAGCGAAGCCTTAGGTATAGAAAAACATAAGATCATCAACGATGCCAAAATATGGGGTAACCTTGGTTCCGCTGCGATATGGGCCAGCTTTGCGAAACTGGTCAACAGCGGCAACCTTCAACCTGGTGATAGGGTCGTGGTTTTGGGCGCGGAAGCCACAAAGTACATGTACGGCGGTTTTATCTACCAACATTAACATCTGACAAGCGAACGTACTTGCACTCGCTTGTCACAACATCGAATTCATCATTTTTCACAGTTGAATGTTAAGTGTTAATCGTGATCTATAACGAGTTGTCGTCTAAAAAACATAAAGCTAACCCGATTGTTATTCCATTAGAGCAACGCTTTAGCCTGGTTGATTTTTTCGATTAATACGGCGCGTTTCACCCCCTGACGATTCGAATCTAGGATGATCGTCCACTGCGTAATCGCGTCCTCATAACGCGAATTAAGGAAATGGTCCGATGCGATTAATAACAGCGCCGTATCATTTTGAGGATCCATTTCTAGGGCTTTATTCAGCAACACCATAACCTCAGGCGTCATTGACTGCGATGCTGCATAATATTTAGCGGACGCAATCGCGGCATACTGACCGGCGTATGGGTTATGCGACAAACGGATGGAATAATCGAAACAGGTAATCGCCGATGCAAACTCTCGCGTCTGCATATACATCTGACCCAGTGAAAACCAATTTTTACCATTGTTAGGATCTTCCGTTAATGCTTCTTGCAGCTCAGCCATCACCATTTCACCATTTTTAAATGGTGGCAATGTCGGTGCTTCCGGCTGTTCTGTTATTAGTTGCTTCCATACAACCAATGAGACGCCGCAGACCAGTGATGCAAGGACAAGCGCTCGCATCAATGCTTGCCTTTGATTGAGACCCCAATTTTTTTCATCCGTGTGTTTATTATTAGCGTCGCTCTTATTAGCGTCATGTTTACTAGGCGCAAAACCCAAATAAGACACCGCAACGATCAGTAAAAAACAAATGAATACAAATAGTGGAAATAACATACACAAAGCCACAGAGTGAAGAAGTCACTCAGTATACCGCCTCAATACCTTGAGCACGTTAACAACCTATCGAGAATGTGATGACCTATGCTGATCTTTAGAATAAACGTCTCTTCAACCCTGCTCGCTCTAACACTCGCGTTGAAATTTCCTCTACTGACAATGACGAGGTATTAATATACGGAATCGCTTCCCTACGAAACAACGCCTCAACGCTCGCCAGTTCTTGCAAACATTGCTCTGTACTCGCGTAGTCACTGCCTGCCAAACGATTTTCACGGATTTCAGTCAACCGTTCAGGGTCAATCGTTAATCCAAACAACTTATGACGATGAATTTCAAACTCAGGCAACAAACGTAGCCGTTTTATATCGTCATCAATAAAGGGATAGTTCACCACACGCAGACCAAATTGCATCGCCATATAAAGACTTGTTGGGGTTTTACCACTTCTTGATACGCCCAATAAAATGATATCGGCTTGTTCAATGTTCTTCAACGACACTCCGTCATCATGCGCCAACGTATATTCGATGGCGGCAATACGATCAAAGTATTTATCAGAATCTTTAGCAACGCTATGTGAACGCTGTAATTTGGGTGTTGGTTCCATTTTCAGGTCACCTTGCACCTGCGCCACCATGCTTTCCAAGACATCATAACTGTGCGCACACGCCGCGAGTAATTTAGTCCGAATTTGAGGAAGAACAATAGAAAAAAACACGAGGGGTTTAACGCCGTGACGTTCATAAGATTGATTAATTTCTCTAATGAGTTCATCTACCTTATGTTCGCTTTCCACAAACGGAAACGTTTTTTCTCTAGCCGTAATGGCAAATTGCCCCAAAACCACATGTCCCAATGTCTCACAAGTAATCGCTGTTCCGTCAGAAACGTAGAATACGTCACGACTTTGGCCTAAATTCTTCATTTTATAGTTAAGTTATCAGATTATTTTAAGTAGGATGCGTTACATAATATCGATAACAAACCCTAGCATTCAATAACGTCCCCCCACAGTTTTGAAAAATAATGTTAACTATTTTCCAACTGAATACGTAATCGTTTGCTTATTACCCTACGCTGCAATGTTTCTGGAGAAAGACATGCAAAAAAATACCCTCTGGTTCGATGGCCTATCGATGGAAGATGTCGACAAAGTCGGCGGAAAAAATGCTTCATTAGGTGAAATGGTGTCAAACCTTTCTAATGCTGGTGTTTCTGTCCCAAACGGCTTTGCCACCACGTCCCACGCGTTCAATCAGTTCCTAGATTTTGAAAGTCTTGATGAGCGCATCCACGGTTTATTAGATGAACTAGATGTTGACGATGTTGACGCTCTGCGAAAGACAGGTGCAATGATTCGTCAATGGGTGCTCGATGCCCCGTTCCCTGCCAATCTTGAACAAGATATTCGTACTAATTATTCTGAATTGATCAATGACAACCCGGCTTTATCCGTCGCCGTGCGTTCTTCGGCTACGGCAGAAGATCTGCCCGACGCGTCTTTTGCAGGCCAGCAAGAAACCTTTTTGAACGTGCACGGTATTGACGCTGTGCTGGAAGCGACTAAACACGTTTATGCCTCGTTGTTTAATGACCGCGCTATCTCTTATCGTGTACACCAAGGGTTTGACCACCGCGGTATCTCACTCTCGGCAGGCATCCAGCGCATGGTTCGTTCGGACAAAGCCTCTTCTGGTGTTATGTTTACGCTAGACACCGAGACGGGCTTTGACCAAGTCGTATTTATCACGTCGGCTTGGGGATTGGGTGAGATGGTCGTACAAGGTGCCGTCAACCCTGACGAATTCTATGTCCACAAGCCACTGCTTGAAACAGGCCAAGCCCCTATCGTTAAAAAAACGTTTGGGTCTAAACTGATCAAAATGATTTACTCTTCCAATCAGGAAATTGGTAAGCAAGTCGATATCGTTGACACAACAGAGCAAGAACAAAACCAATTCTCATTAACCGATGATGAGATTAAAGAGCTCGCAAAACAAGCGATGATCATTGAAAAACACTATCAACGTCCGATGGACATTGAATGGGCCAAAGATGGTTTTGACGGCAAGCTGTATATCGTACAAGCTCGCCCAGAAACAGTATGCTCACAAAACGAGAAAAACGTTATTGAGCGCTTCCAACTTAACAGCAAGGCTAAAGTGTTGGTAGAAGGTCGCTCAATTGGCCAACGCATCGGCAGCGGTCCTGTTCGCTTAGTGGATTCTCTAGATCAAATGTCATTGGTGCAAGAAGGCGACGTGCTTGTCACTGACATGACGGACCCAGATTGGGAGCCAGTGATGAAAAAAGCATCGGCAATCGTGACTAATCGCGGTGGCCGAACTTGTCATGCCGCGATTATTGCTCGTGAACTTGGTATTCCTGCGATTGTAGGCTGTGGCGATGCCACATCTTCTTTATCAGACAGCTCTATTGTGACCGTCTCATGTTCAGAAGGGGAAACGGGTTACGTTTATGAAGGCGAGCTGGATTTTGAAATCCGACGCTCTGCGGTTGATGAGCTGCCAATGTTACCGACCAAGGTCATGATGAATGTGGGTAATCCAGATCGAGCGTTTGATTTTGCACAGCTTCCTAATGAAGGTGTAGGGTTGGCTCGATTAGAGTTCATCATCAACAAGATGATAGGTATTCACCCCAAAGCACTGCTTAACTTTGATGCACAAACTGAAGCGCTACAAGCCGACATCACTCAACGTATACGCGGTTATCGAGACCCCATCGATTTTTATGTCAGTAAGCTCACCGAAGGCATCGCAACGATCGCGGCAGCTTTTTGGCCAAAACGTGTCATCGTGCGAATGTCTGATTTTAAATCAAATGAGTACAGCAACCTAGTTGGTGGCGCAAGTTTTGAACCGCACGAAGAAAACCCAATGTTGGGCTTCCGTGGTGCGTCTCGATATATTTCACCGGCATTTGAAGATTGTTTTGAGCTTGAAACTCAGGCAATTAAACGCGTCCGCAACGAAATGGGACTGAAAAATGTTGAGATAATGATTCCTTTCGTACGTACGCCAAGTGAGGCCGCATCTGTCATCGACCTACTGGCAAAGTTTGACCTTCGTCGTGGTGAAGAAGGCCTCAAAGTCATTATGATGTGCGAGCTTCCATCCAATGCAGTATTGGCCGATGAGTTCTTAAAGTATTTTGATGGGTTCTCAATCGGCTCCAATGACATGACGCAACTTACCTTGGGGCTAGATCGTGATTCCGGTGATGTCGCTCACCTATTTGATGAGCGCAACCCAGCGGTCAAGGCCATGCTCAAGATGTCGATTGATGCGGCCACCAAAGCTGGCAAATATGTTGGTATCTGTGGTCAAGGACCATCGGATCACGATGACCTCGCGTTATGGCTCATGCAGCAAGGGATCAGCTCTGTATCATTGAATCCCGATACCGTTATTGATACATGGGTTAAGTTAGGTAAAGTCGCAGATAAATAGCGCGGCTCGCTGTAATTAGACTTATTAACGCTTTAGGCGTTGGCGTTACCAGCCAACGCCTTTTTATTTCGACTCCGACCACACTGCGAATTCATTACCACTAGGTTCTAGAAAATGAAAGCGACAACCGCCGGGGAAATCAAAAATTTCACGAATAACTTTGCCGTTATGAGCGATGACTTTTTGATACGTTTCTTGGATATTACTGCTGTAAAACACTAGTAGAGCACCGCCCTGCGCGGATACTGAACTCAAATCTGCTTGGTAGAACCCACCATTTAACCCTTGGCTGGAGAACGCACTATACTCATCGCCATAGTCTTGAAACTCCCAACCAAACACTGCAGTAAAAAATGATTTGCTCGCGCTCAAATCACACGCCGCAAATTCAACATAGTCTAACTTTTCATGCTTACTCATTATGTGTCTCCTCAGTTGCCGTCTTTCGTTGACTGCGTGCCAACGCTAAGGTTCTGCTGGTCATGGATAGAGTATAGAGGTCACCTAAGAAAATACCGTCGAGCGGATCGCTATTCGGGCAACCGAATTCTCTGGTAGCGAGCAAATCTAGGAATGCCGTTTTCTGTCCAACCATTATGTTTGAACGTCACGATATCACCGAGTTTAGGTGGGTCATTTCTTTCTCTATCACTAAATCCCGTCCCAATATAAAACTGGGTCCCACCCTTCAACTCCACTAAAACCGCCCCCATCTTTCCCTTGTACTTTCCTTTCCCCGCCTTATATCCCACGACTGTCGCTTCCGAGTCTTGATTGGTCTTCATTTTTAACAAAGAAGTATTACGACCAGCCAGATATATGCTCATTCGCGATTTCAACATCAAACCCTCACCTCCAGCACGGGATACCGTTTCTAAAAGGTGCTGCAAGGATTCATGCGATTCAATGTCGGTCTGCTCTACACATTTAACATGTTTCACAGACAAGTTTTGACACAATGAAGTAAGAAACTGATAACGCTCTTCAAACGCCCCAATATGATCCGGGGAGTCAAATAACATGAAGTGTATTTGGCGCCATGCCTCGTGGTTAGGTTCGGCGTCTAAGACCGTGCGTTGTACCAATGCAAACTGCCCTCGCCCGGCCCAAAGTTCCCCTTCAACGGGGAAGTTCGGTAAATCCGCGATAAACCAATCAGGCGCATGAAGCTCTCGACCTGAGCGCGAGATTAATTGCTGACCGGTCCAGATTGCACGAATCCCGTCGAGTTTTTCGCTAACAAAATAATCTTGGACATTGATAGTGTGATGATAATTGATTGCGTTGACGACAGCAGGCGCTTTGCCATTATGTGTCGTCAGGTTGGTAGTACTTTCGGACAACACACTGGTCGATAGCATGGCAAGTGAAAGCGCACTAGCCGGAAAGGATAATGGATAACGATAATTAGGCAGGAACAAAGCAAACATCCTATAAGACAGACTAGTTTGCCAATTTACATGCGCGATTCGGATCAAGCATTAACATGGCCAAAGAAACTCGACCCATTACGAAGGAAGTCATTATCGCGTTTATTATCAGTTACATAAACGATGTAACTGGGTCAATAACACTACTATTTCACAGCGCCAGACGAGGTTCATTTGTTATCAGCATGGGGCTAAAATCAAATGAACCTATACTAAAACGTGCGTTATTGGATACCAAGCTCTTGCTTAAGAGTCGCAATATGGTTGAGATCCATATTGTGTACTTTGAGCATTTGGTCGATTTGGCTTAATCTTGAATTTACTTTGTCATTACGATCGCAAGAATCAGATTTTGCGTCCCATGATGTGCCCTCTAAAAACAAATCACAGTCTTTTTTCAACGACTTACTCTCAGGTAAAAGCTTAGACTTTTCCTGTTCTAACACGGCAACTTCTGTTTTCAACTCACTTTCACGTTTGAATAACTCTTGAGATTGTTCAAACATTGAACTTTGAATATCGGTTTTTCTCACAAGTTTGGTGTTCTTTTCTTCCTGAACCACAATCGCTTGCTTCTGGTTCGCTACCTGTCCCTGCAGCGCTTTATTATCTTTTTCTAGCTTAGCAACCTTGTCATTCAGTTGCTCCAGCTCAACTTGATGCGCCTCGACTTTGGATTCGACTGCCTTACGTAGCTTTAATTGCGCGTCTGAATCGGCTTGGGCAAGTTGGTCCTTAAGCGCTACATCATGTTTTTGAGTCACCTGGAGTGAATTTTGATAGCGAGTATCAAGCTCTTTATAGCGCTGCTGCCAATCGTTTTGGGTGATAGTTGCACCAATCAGTCCCCCAGCGGCTAAGCCTAGTGCAGCAGCAATACCAATGTACAAACGGGCACGTTTGTCTTTTTGTTCAATAACAACTACTTCTTCATCGTGTTGTTGATTTTCAGTTTTATTTTCCATACGGGCCCCTTGTAAAGCGTGTACATACATTTTCTATTTGAGAGGAATATTTCGCGTACCGCTTAACGAATCAGTTCAGTGACCACGAGCGTGGCGACATAAACGGCAAAACCTGACAACAAGGTGACAATGACACCTTTTTGTACTTTTTCATTCGTTCGATACCTAAAAAGTATAAATGCCAACGCAATTAAAAATACAATAGCGATTAAACGAGTCATAACAGCTCCTTTAGCCACAAGGCTAAAAAGTACACAAAATAGCGTATTTCCAAAGGGTTACCTTGACTGTACGCTACTCTAACTTAATACAATTTGCGTTAAGTCAGAAACTTGTTCAAATATAACAAATGGCGGACCAGAGCACTCGATTTACCGAAATAAAATTGTAAATTTATTCATGACTTATCTATTTAACTGCGCTACGATTGCTCCCGCAGATTATCTAACATTAGATAATTGTTCCGATGAAGACAGCAGGAGAGAGGTTATTAACTAAATTACTACATTTAGTTAACCAAACCCACCGAAGAAGTAAATCTTTCAGGTGCTTTATTCTGAGAAATCAGACTTCGATTTAATCGAAGTATAAAGTGAGGACTGTTGTTGGAGGAACCTCTGGAGAGAACCGTTAAATCGGTCGCCGAAGGAGCAAGCTCGACGCATACGTTGAGTGAAACTCTCAGGCAAAAGGACAGAGGAGAGAATAACAACATTGAACAACTCACCGTTTTCATGAGTGGTAATGTACGTTGGATGCTTGCGTCTAATGGATTACTGCCGTTTCTCTCTTCTCCTTAAATTATGTTTTATTAAGGGGAAATCATGAACAATCTACAATCTACACTTCAAACCATCGACAATTTTGTCTGGGGCCCGCCACTTTTAATTCTGCTTGTGGGCACGGGTATCTATTTCACACTGAAACTTGGCTTACTGCAATTTAGATATTTGCCAACCGCACTCCGTCTCGTCTTTTCAAAAGATAAATCCACTAATGGCGATATTTCTAGCTTTGCAGCACTTTGTACTGCTCTCTCAGCGACCATCGGCACCGGTAATATTGTTGGGGTAGCCACCGCAATTAAACTTGGCGGACCTGGTGCGCTATTTTGGATGTGGCTTGCCGCTGTGTTTGGAATGGCGACTAAATATGCGGAATGTCTGCTGGCGGTCAAATATAGAAAGGTCGATGACAAGGGCCAAATGCTGGGTGGCCCTATGTACTACCTTCGCGATGGCGTCGGCTCTCGCGTGCTCGCGACAATGTTTGCCGTTTTCGCGTTAGGCGTCGCGTGTTTCGGTATTGGTACATTTCCACAGGTGAATGCCATCCTTGATGCCAGCGAGATTTCATACGGTATTTCGCGTGAGATCTCAGCAACGGTACTGACATTGCTCGTCGCCTTTGTGACGTTAGGTGGTATCAAATCCATCGCGAAAGTCGCGGGCAAAGTGGTCCCTGCCATGGCTGTTTTCTATGTTATTGCCTGCATGAGTGTCATCATCATGAATGCTGATCAGTTGCTGGCGGCCGTGACGCTCGTGGTAACTTCTGCATTTACCGGCACCGCAGCAACAGGGGGGTTTGTTGGCGCGAGCATCATGCTTGCGATTCAATCGGGCATCGCACGTGGGGTGTTTTCCAACGAGAGTGGATTAGGAAGCGCCCCTATGGCCGCCGCCGCTGCGCAAACGGATAGCTGTGTGCGTCAGGGCTTAATATCAATGACCGGTACCTTCATCGACACCATCATTATTTGTACGATGACCGGGTTAGCGTTGATTCTAACGGGTGCATGGCAAAGTGATTTTGCTGGCGCAGCGATGACAACCCACGCCTTCGCGGTGGGTTTAAACAGTGACACGTTAGGCCCATTATTAGTGTCTACTGGCCTAATCTTCTTTGCATTCACCACCATCCTGGGTTGGAACTATTATGGTGAACGCTGCGTGGTTTACTTAATGGGCACCAAAGCCGTACTACCCTATAAAATTATCTTCGTCGGCTTGGTTGCCTCAGGGGCATTCTTGCATCTCGACATGATTTGGATAATTGCTGATATTGTGAATGGTTTGATGGCTATCCCTAACCTAATTGGCTTAGTTCTTCTTAGACATGTCGTCATTGAAGAGACCAAATTGTATTTTTCTCAACAACGCGATGGTAAGCAATCGATGCAACAAGCTTCACTGTAACCATGCTCCTAAACAGTGGTCACTTAGGAACACCGTTTAAATGCACAAGGCCACTCGTGGTGGCAAGTTGTGATGTGATTGCTGATAGTTCATCCGTTAATTTCTAGGCGGGACTGACAAATAAAAAAGGGCATCGTCATGGAAGCGATGCCCTTTCAAATCACTTGAATATCTTTATGTCACATTCTGGAATAAGTCATTTTAGGATGTTAACGACGAAGACGAAACACCAACATAACAAGCGCGGGAACGGCTACCATAATTGGCAATACTGCCGTATGTAGTAATAAAGAACCGATGCTACTGTACGAAATCTGAGCTTCAACTGAAAAGTAACCTAAAAGCAGAACAAGAGTAATGCTAAGTGAACACAATAATTCTTTCAGACACATCACCGATCGAGGCGCACAAAACTGGCTCGCAATGGAAAAAAGTAACATACCCAACGTCAAAGCAAGCCAACTTAGAAACATAGGGTACGGCCAAATCATTGATATCGTCCCCGCCACTGCTGTCATAATGAGCCAAAGGGTTACTTTGGTAAACGTATAATCTTCACTCACTGCAATACTTAAATAGTGACGAATAAAATGCCAGGACACCAACGCCCCTAGTATTGCTCCAGCTAGCATATCCGATAAGAACGAGGCACCACTTATAAACTGGTAAAAAGCGAGCAATGCCATCAGTGCTATCGCCACAATAGTAAACACTCTCACAAGTCTTTGTTTTATCTGAGTTATCACAATACTTGAGATACATACCCAATTTGCCAAATACAAATCAGGAAAACTGAAACCACTACGCTCAGTAAAGTTAATCGACGGTATGTAGGCATGAGGAACAGGAAAGGCAAACCCTTGTTTGACCACTAAGATAAACAAAGAGGTCGCTGTGACAGCAAACACCAATTGCGCAGTGAAATACCGTCCCCACAACCAAATAAATAATGGCAGAAACGACACAAGCAACAACGGTTGAGTGAGAACTTGAAGAATTCTACCACCAGCAATAATAATATCTCTAAGCCAGATTGGCGCATCAATAACGGCTTCTTGTGCACTTAGCAACCACCCCAACTCGATCTGATGTAACTTAGGCGCAGCGCTAATAAGGTTATCAACATATTGCACAGGCTGATGCGACGCATTGTAAAGTACCGCTACGACTTGTGGCCATTGCTTTGGGTAACGGTAGTCTGATGGAGTAATCGCATTAGGCGCAACAAACCGAGCACTACGAACTTCGACTCCGTAATGAGGGGCAAAATATATTGGTAGCTCCACCCCAATGCCTGTGTTGTTTTCTTTGTAAGCAATAACATCAGACTCGGCATCGCAGTCGTAAAAAACAGCCGTGCGAGTTCGTAACAGTTCAGAGCCAACGTTGACGACGAGCCCCGCCTCTTCCCATGTTTCACGCTGCGCGGCATGGCGCGGGTTTTCATTGTTGTCAATCGTTCCACCAGGTAGAGAGAGCTTCCCTGTCACGATTTCACTGACCAAAAGAATACGGTCATTATTGCGGACGATACAAAGCGCCCCTCTCACACTCGACGGCAAAGGCTCGTCCGAAAGAGAAACTAAAGGCATCGAAATAGCGTCACCTTGCGTGGTCGTTGATAGAGACTCAACGTTGGCAACCGCAAAGCTGATATGTAAAAGTGTAAGCGAAAGTCCAAGGACTAGATGGCTCAAAAATTGAGTCACAAAACTACCTAAATTATATTTTTTTTCTAAGACAATGAATGTGCGAAGAAAATCCCACATTTTTATACAAATTGAGTGCAGGCTGATTAAAGTCCCATACTTCTACCATGAGTTGCTTAACGCCGAGTTCTTTCAGGCGTTGCTCTACACTGCACAACAACGCTTTGCCAAGACCGATATTTCGATATTTAGGCTCGGTATAAAGCTCATCCACGTTACCAACGAATATAGGCTTGCTAATCGGTGAGGTAAGCTCACAAAATTGTGCGCTGACAAAACCAATGATGTCATCACCAAGCTCCGCGACCAAGACTAAACAATCCGGGGAATCCAAATAACGAGCAATACTTTTCTCTTCTTGAACTTCATCTGCCGTTTTAAAGTCTTCGGGCACAGCATTATGATGATGCTCATGCAGGGCATGCATCAGTTCATTGAGCGTTTCTATATCCGCTAGCTTTGCTGCGCGTATTTTATAGCTGGATGATGTCATAGCGTTATGAATGTAATACAGAGTGAAGGAAGCGACCAAAAATGTGCGCACAGTGTGAGGGTTTTGTCAGGTATGTGCAAATGAAATTCTAATCGTGATCTCACTGAGGCGTGATTTGGGGAGGATATCACATTAGTAACAAATCACGACAACGTTGACAGCTATACTAATGGTACCTGTCTTATTGATACCAGCGTCCGTTGTTCAGTTCCCCTGTGTAACAATGCAGCCTCACTTAGCGGCCCCTGCTTGACGTTAATCCGCCAGCAGTGCACGAAGGAGTTGTTTATGAATCGGTTATCTTCCTCCAAAGCACTAATTTTATCTAAAAAACAAATACTTTCTTGGTATTTTCGCATACTGTTATCGACTGCTCTGATCTCTGGGCTATCTTTCACTAATCGGTTAAACGCTAAACCCAACACCTCCTCTGACCAAACAGCATTCATCCCGATAAAGTGTCTGCTTAAGGGAAGTACTGATCATTTTTGGTTTTATCAAACGCAACTCATTTATCAAAGTGACCAATTCGCTCTATTTCAAAACTTCAAAGGGCGGGTTGTAACGCAGATTGATCTCACAAACGGTCAGTTTAGCCGCACCACTTACATTGGTGCCCCCTTCACAGCAAAACACCAAATACTATTTGGTCGCTGTCAGGAACCGGCTCACGTACTCAAACTATGGGCAGTGAGCACGATCCCTTTTGATCAGTAAATAGAAATTGAATTCGTTAACTATTGCGTAAACGAGCGTTTGTATCAGTTAACGTTTAACAGCCTTGCCTGTTAATTGCTATGCAACGCATCCTCAATTTCATTTAGACTTGCGGGATCATCAATGGTCGATGGAACGACGTAAGCCTCACCATCTGCAATTTGACGAATGACACGACGAAGGATTTTTCCTGAGCGGGTTTTCGGTAATCGTTCAACCACCAACGCATGCTTAAAACACGCTACGGCACCAATTTCCTGCCTAACTTTGCCAATCAGTTCACCTTGCAGCGCTAGGCTATCAATTTTCACCCCATCTTTGAGTACCACCAGGCCAAGTGGTAACTGCCCTTTTAATTCGTCATGAACACCTACGACTGCACACTCCGCAACGGCAGGGTGCCCACCAACTATCTCTTCCATCTCTCCAGTAGACAACCTATGACCGGCCACATTGATGACATCATCCACTCGCCCCATGATAAAGAGATAACCATCATCATCAAGATAGCCCCCATCACCTGAAACGTAATAGCCTTCAAACTGGCTCAAATAACCGGACTCAAATCGGTCATGGTTTCGCCAGATCGTGGTGAGACAACTCGGTGGCAATGGCCTTTTCAAAGACACAAAACCTTGCTTACCGGCTGGTAAAGCCTCGCCTAACTCATTTAATATCTCAACCGTAAACCCTGGACTTGGGAGTGTTGATGAACCCGCTTTCACTGGCATGGCCTCTAAACCAATCGGGTTACTGGCAATTGCCCACCCTGTCTCAGTTTGCCACCAATGATCGATCACCGGCTTTTTCGTATGCGTCGTCACCCACTCTAAGGTTGGCGGATCTAATCGTTCGCCCGCCATAAAAATACTGGTGAGATTCGTTAAATTGTATTTCTCTAGCTCTAGCCCGTCCGGGTCCTCTTTTTTTATCGCCCGAAAAGCGGTCGGGGCAGAGAACAGTACATCAACATGGTACTCATCACAGACGCGCCAAAATGCACCCGGATCAGGCGTGCGTACGGGTTTACCTTCGAACAAGATGGTCGTACAGCCATGTATAAGGGGGGCATAAACAATATACGAGTGGCCAACTACCCACCCGACATCTGATGCTGCCCAAAACACGCCGTCAGTGGGCATGTCATAAATTGCGCTCATCGAATATTTCATGGCTACCGCATGTCCACCGTTATCACGCACCACGCCTTTTGGTTTGCCTGTTGTACCTGACGTGTAAAGAATATAAAGCGGATCCGTTGCCAGCACAGGCACACAATCATGAGGTCGTGCTTCTTGATACGCCACATTCCAGTCAACGTCTCTTGCTTGAGTGAGTTCTGCCACACACTCAGGCCGTTGCCATATCACAACACGATCAGGTTTCCATCGACTGTCCATTATGGCTTTGTCGACTAAGGGTTTATAAGGTAGGACTTTGTTCACTTCAACACCGCAGGATGCAGTGAGAACGACTTTAGGTTCAGCGTCTTCTAATCGCACCGCTAATTCATTGGGCGCAAAGCCACCAAAAACGACCGAATGAATGGCGCCGATACGTGCACAGGCAAGCATTGCAATCGCCGCTTCAGGGATCATCGGCATATAAATGACAACGCGGTCTCCTTTTTCAACGCCCTGTTCTGCCAGCATTCCCGCAGTTTTCGCAACGCGCTCTCTCATTTGAAAATAGGTAAAACGCTGCTTAGATTGAGTGACGGGGGAATCGTAAATGAGCGCCGTTTTTTCGCCACGCCCCTGTTCACAATGGTAATCAAGTGCCAACCAACACGTGTTCATAACGCCATCAGCGAACCAACGTTCAATACCGTTGTCATCATAACTGAGAGTCGTTTGGGGAGGCGTAAACCAATCGATTAACGCGGCTTGAGCTTGCCAAAAAACTTCTGGCGTTTCTTGTGCACTTTGATACGCTTTTAAATATTGAGACATTCCTTTTCTCCCTGATTATTCGTTAGCGTCAACGATGTAGGCAGGGACACGAACCCAACCTTCCATTAAAATACGGGCACTACGGCTCATGACAGCTTTCTCCACTATCCAGTGCGCCTCTTTTACTTCAGACTTCGCTCCAACGGTTAATGTGCCAGACGGGTGACCAAAAGTGACGGATTCTCTCACCTCTCCACCTACGGCTCTGTTCACAATAGTACCGGGGACACTTGCAGCAGAAGCAATGGCAACGGCCGCCGTCCCCATCATGGCATGATGCAACTTGCCCATCGAAAGCGCTCTCACCAAGACATCAATATCGTTTGCTTTAACACGCTTCCCGCTCGATGCCAGGTAATCTTTCGGCGTGCCAACAAACGCAATCTTTGGAGTGTGCTGCCTATGTTCAGCCTCTTGTAGGTCGTCAATTAAGCCCATTGCTAATGCACCATAGGCTCGAATGGTTTCAAATTTATTCAAGGCAGACGTATCACTATTGATGTCTGATTGTGTTTCAGTACCCAGGTATCCTAACGCTTCGGCGTCCATGAAAATGGTGGGAATACCGGCACTGATCATGGTGGTTTTAAATTGTCCAACGCCCGGTACGTCTAATTTATCAACGACATTACCGGTCGGGAACATCGAGGTGGCATCATCACTAGGATGATGAAATTCGACCTTTATTTCCGCCGCTGGATTCGTTACGCCATCAAGTTCAAAATCGCCATGTTCCACTACTTGTCCATTTTTAATCGGGACATAAGCAACAATCGTTTTTTGAATGTTGGCTTGCCAGATTTGTATTGCCACCCATCCATCATGAACAAGCCGCTCTTCGTCAATTAAGCCCGCATGGATGGCGAATGGCCCCACGGCAGCCGACAGATTTCCGCAATTGCCACTCCAATCCACAAACGCAGTTTCAATACCAACCTGACCAAACCAGTAGTCGACATCGTGATCTTGATGGCGGCTTTTTGCGACTAATACGGTTTTGCTGGTACTCGAGGTTGCCCCACCCATACCATCAATTTGTTTGCCATACGGGTCAGGGCTACCAATCACTCGCATCAACACCTTGTCGCGAATAGTACCGGCTTGCTGGGCCTCTTTCGGCAAATCTGCGACGTTAAAAAAAACGCCTTTGCTTGTTCCACCACGCATGTAGGTGGCGGGAATCCGTAACGACGGGGCTTGTGATGTTATCGACTGCATATCGCCTCCTTAATTAGCTAAAAAGTCTTGCGCGAAGCGTTGTAAAACCCCACCGGCATGATAAACATTGACCTCATCTTCAGTGTCTAATCGGCACGTCACCGGTACATCCACACGCTCACCGTTAGTGCGTGTGATGATCAATGCAACATCGCCGCCCGCATCAATATTACCAGCAACATCGTATTGCTCAGAACCATTCAGGTTTAACGTCTTACGGTTAGTGCCCGATTTAAACTGCAGCGGAAGCACCCCCATCCCGACAAGGTTTGTTCTATGAATACGCTCAAACCCTTCCGCGACAATCACTTCAACACCCGCCAGCCTCACTCCTTTCGCCGCCCAGTCACGTGATGACCCTTGCCCGTAATCCGCTCCGGCCACAATGATCAAAGGTTGCTTACGCGCCATGTAGGTTTCAATGGCTTCCCACATGCGCGTGATTCGTCCCTCTGGCTCTATTCGAGTCAGTGATCCCTGCTTCGGTTCACCGCCCTCTAATACCATTTCGTTGAACAACTTCGGATTGGCAAAGGTCGCACGTTGCGCGGTTAGATGGTCACCACGGTGTGTTGCATAGGAATTGAAGTCTTCTTCTGGAACCCCCATCGATGTGAGGTATTCGCCCGCCGCACTAGACGCTAGGATGGCGTTAGAAGGTGACAAGTGATCGGTGGTTATATTGTCACCCAATACCGCCAGTGCGCGCATACCGTGCAAGGAACGTTTTCCTGCCAATGCTCCTTGCCAATAAGGAGGACGGCGGATATACGTACTTTGTGGTCGCCATTGATAAAGCGGTTCACTTTGTACATGGCTGTCTTCTAACTTGAACATCTGAATGTAGACTTGCTTGAATTGCTCAGGTCTCACGTGTTGATTCACTACGGCATCAATCTCTTCGTCAGTCGGCCAAATGTCATGCAAGTAAATAGGCTGTCCCTGATTATCGTACCCTAGCGCATCTCTCTCTATATCAACGCGCATCGTACCTGCTAACGCATAGGCGACCACTAAAGGTGGCGATGCCAAAAATGCTTGTTTCGCATGCGGGTGAATACGCCCATCAAAGTTACGATTCCCCGATAGAACCGCTGTGGTATAAAGGTCTCGCTCAATGATTTCTTGTTGGATTGTTGGATCAAGCGCGCCGCTCATACCATTGCATGTGGTACATGCATAGCCCACAATGCCAAAACCAAGCTGCTCTAGCTCAGGCAATAACCCCGACTCTTCCAAATACAACTTAGCAACCTTGGAACCCGGCGCAAAGGAGGTTTTCACCCACGGCTTTCGTTCCAACCCTAAGGCATTGGCTTTCTGTGCAATGAGCCCTGCGGCAACGACATTTCTTGGGTTACTGGTATTGGTGCAAGAGGTAATTGCGGCAATAATGACAGCACCGTCAGGCATGACGGTTTCATCCGCGTCATGGCGTCGCTCATTCGGTTGATTGGTACGAGCAAAACCATGCAGAGCAAGCTCTGACGTAGGCAAGCGTCGATGTGGATTTGACGGGCCAGCGAGGTTTCTTTCAACGCTAGACAAGTCAAATTCGAGTTCTCGCTCATAATGAACTTGAGTGAGATCATCGGCCCACAGCCCAGCTTGCTTGGCATAGTTTTCCACTAAGGCAACCTGTTCGGGTTCGCGGCCAGTTAACGTTAAATAACGGATGGTTTGTTCGTCGATATAAAACATCCCTGCCGATGCACCATACTCAGGTGTCATATTGGATAGTGTAGCGCGATCACCTATCGTCAAATCTTTTGCGCCTTCGCCAAAGAATTCTAAATAACACGATACCACTCCAGCGTGGCGTAAGAACTCCGTCATTGCCAAGACAATATCGGTGGCAGTAATACCAGGTTGCCGAGTGCCCACCAGCCTCACACCAACAATATCAGGCATACGCATCATCGAAGGACGCCCTAACATTACTGTCTCAGCCTCTAGCCCCCCTACGCCAATGGCGATAACACCAAGCGCGTCAACATGAGGGGTATGACTATCGGTACCAACACAGGTATCAGGAAATGCCACACCGTCCTTTAATTGAACAACAGGCGACATTTTCTCTAGGTTAATTTGGTGCATAATCCCATTACCCGCGGGGATAACATTAATGTTTTCAAATGCCGTCTTGCACCATTCGATAAAATGGAATCGGTCTTCATTTCGACGGTCTTCAATGGCTCTATTTTGAACGAACGCATCAGGTTCGAAACCGGCATGTTCGACCGCGAGTGAATGATCAACAATAAGTTGTGTTTCCACCACAGGATTAACCTTGGCAGGGTCTCCGCCTTGCTCGGCAATCGCATCTCGCAATCCAGCCAAATCGACTAAAGCCGTTTGGCCCAAGATATCGTGGCAGACGACTCTGGCAGGGTACCAGGGGAAATCTACATCTTGTTTGCGCTCAATAATTTGCTTAAGCGCTCTTGTCAATTGCTCTGGTGGACAACGGCGGACTAAGTTCTCCGCAAACACACGCGCACTGTACGGCAGCGTCTGATAACTATCAGGCTGGATATCGTCAATGGCCTGTCGTACGTCAAAGTAATCGACATTAGAGTTGGGGAGCGGCTTCCTATAAGAGGTGTTTATCATCATGATTACTCATTGCTGTGCATTCCGTGTAACCGGCGCATTTATGGACTATTGGCTCGTGTTGTTGGCTAGGCTTGAACTGATTCGCGCGCCTCATGTTTATCCCGCAGCTCAATAGGTACCCACGGCATACTTTCTGGTCCTTCATAATCAGCGCTTGGTCGAATGATGCGGTTATTCGCGCGTTGCTCAAAGACGTGAGCCGCCCAGCCGGTCAGCCTGCTCATGACAAAAATAGGCGTGAATAATTTGGTGGGAATATCCATAAAATGATACGCCGATGCATGAAAGAAGTCGGCATTACAAAACAAGCCTTTCTCGCGCTTCATTACCATTTCTACTCGTTCAGACACATCGTATAAATGTGTATCGCCCACTGATTCAGACAAGGTTTTCGACCATGATTTAATGAGCGCATTTCGCGGGTCGCTTTCACGATAAATCGCGTGACCAAAGCCCATGATTTTGGCTTTATCTGTCAGCATTTTCATGATGTTATCTTCAGCTTCGGTCGCACTTTTCCAGTCTTGAATCATATCCATTGCCGCTTCATTAGCACCGCCGTGCAGCGGACCGCGCAGAGTACCAATAGCTGCCGTCACACAAGAATGAATATCCGATAACGTTGACGCGCAAACTCTCGCGGCAAAGGTTGAGGCATTGAATTCATGCTCGGCATATAAAATCAGTGAGCAGTGCATCACTTTTTTATGAAGTTCCGACGGTGTTTGCCCTGTTAGCATTTTGAGGAAGTAACCACCAATGCTGTCTTCAGAGCAATCGTCGGTATTAATCCGTACCCCGTCATGGCTGAAGCGATACCAATAGCAAATAATGGCCGGAAATAGGGCCAGCATTCGCTCCGTTGCCTGTTGTTGAGTAGAAAAGTCATGCTCTTGCTCTAAGTTGCCCAGCATTGAACATCCTGTTCTCATCACATCCATAGGGTGCGCGCTCGCGGGTATCAACTCCAACGCTTGCTTGAGAGGCTCAGGAAGACCACGCAGTGAGGTCAACGTCGACTTATAAGCGTCCAATTCCTGTTGCGTTGGCAAATGGCCTTGTAGTAACAAGTAAGCGACTTCTTCAAATTGAGCATGCTGAGCCAGATCAGTAATGTCGTAGCCACGGTAGGTCAACCCCGCGCCTGACTTCCCCACGGTACATAATGACGTCACCCCTGCGCTCTGGCCTCTAAGCCCGGCTCCACCGATAGTTGAATTTGGCATGTTGAACTCCTTTTCGACTTTCCACGTTTATTGCCCTTTGCGGGTCTATGTGGAAGTGTTTCACATAATAATTGGATTAATTTTTCAAGATGTGCCGATGCTAATAAATCGTTACACCGACGGATCGTTAAATAATTGGTCTAACTTATCTTCGTATTGATGATAATTGAGGTGCTCATAAAGCTCGGCGCGGGTTTGCATATTCGGAATCAGCGCCTCCTGATTGCCCTGTGCCAACAAATGTTGATAAACATTTTCCGCCGCTTGATTCATTGCTCTAAAGGCCGACAACGGATACAGCACCATATCTACGCCAGCATTGGCTAACTCATGACAACCAAATAAAGGCGTTTGACCAAACTCAGTGATGTTCGCCAAGATAGGAATGTCTCTGTTTGTCGCCTCTGATAGCGCGGCTTTAAACTGTGTGTATTGTTCCAACGTGGTCATGGCTTCTGGGAAGATCATATCCGCTCCTGCTTCAACACAAGCAATTGCACGCTCAATGGCGCTATCCATTCCCTCAACCGCCAAGGCATCCGTGCGAGCCATAATCACAAAGCTTTGTTGTGTTTTGGCATCCACCGCCGCTTTTATTCGGTCTTGCATCTCTTGCATGGAAACAATGGCTTTGTTTGGTCGATGACCGCAACGTTTTTGTGCGACCTGATCTTCAATATGCACGGCCGCCGCGCCTGCTTTTTCCATCGCCTTTATGGTACGGGCAATATTAAAAGCGCCACCAAACCCTGTATCAATATCAACTAAAAGTGGCAGGTCACAGGCGTTAGTAATACGCTCAACATCCACCAGCACATCATTGAGTGTCGTAATACCCAAGTCGGGTAACCCATATGATGCGTTAGCAATGCCGCCACCAGATAAATACACCGCTTGGTGTCCAACATTTTTTGCCATCATGGCGCAATACGGGTTCACCGTACCGACAATCTGCAATGGCTGGTTATTAGTGACGGCGTCACGAAATAATTGTCCTGGAGATGTAGACATGTCATGTTGCTCCCTATTCGTCGTTGTCATTTAAATGCTGTTGTATTAATGCTTTGCTTCGAGAGATATGGCGTCGCATTAATAACTCAGCCAACTCTTCATCTCGATTTTTAATCGCATCAAGGATAAATAAATGTTCTTTCAATGCCGATTCAGGGCGAGAATGTGTTCTCGGCGATTGATATCGGTACATGCGCAGCAAGTGGTACAACTCATTGCACAGCAAATTAATAAGTTGGTTATTCTGGCTTGCTTTAATAATTTGATAATGAAAATCAAAATCACCATGTTGATGAAAATATGAAGCGCCATCCACCTCATCGATATGTTCAGAATGCTGATCAAGCAGCAGTTCGAGTTGCTCGACTTCTGACATCGTTATGTGCCGCGCCGCGAGCCTTGCGGCCATACCTTCAAGAGCCTCTCGTACAGAATAAAGCTCCATGAGCTTAGTTTGTGATAGGGTAATCACCCGCGCACCAACATGAGGAATCCGCTCAATAAGCCCAAGTCCTTCTAACCTCATTATCGCTTCTCTTAATGGGCCTCTGCTCACCGAAAAGCGCTTTGCTAGCTCCGGCTCAGATATTTTCATTCCCGATGGAATGTCACCATTCACAATATTTTCGATTAACAACTCAGTTAAATTTTCTGACTTTGTTACTTCTTTTATGACGGTGTCATCTTGACTTGCAACCTTCATATCCATCCATTTCTCACTCAACCGCTTATCCACATTGTCGACAATAACTTTTATAGGGTGAAATTTAAGCACTCTTTCGATCAAATATCAACCACATTGTCGACAATGTAGACTAATGTCTAATACTTCTCGCCCTACGTGAACAGTATGAACAAAATCAAATCTATGCTCTTTATTCTCAATATCGTCTCTATATTGAGCTGCCATTAACAATTCAATAACCTTTAAGCAACCCATAGACGTCACCAGCAACCGTGAAAAAGCTGGCAGACTACGATAGTCAACATAAGGAACGTGAACATGTTTAAGGCATTTAAACCTGCAGTAGCAGCTTCAATTATCTCCGCTACCCTATCTTTCGGCGCATACTCCGCCGATGTCGATAAGATTCATTTCTTGATCCCTGGTGGCGCAGGCGGTGGCTGGGATATGACCGCTCGAGGAACGGGCGATGTGTTAGTCAAAGCCGACATTGTCGACAATGTGTCTTTTCAAAACTTATCTGGTGGTGGGGGCGGTAAAGCAATCGCTCATCTCATTGAAACGGCCCAGCGCCAAGAAGATACCTTGATGGTAAATTCTACCCCCATCGTCGTGCGCTCTTTGACCGGAGTATTTCCACAGTCTTTTCGAGATCTCACTCCTGTTGCCGCGACTATTGCTGACTATGGCGCGATAGTGGCATCGGCTGACTCTCCCTACAATACTTGGGAAGATGTCGTTGCTGACTTTAAAGAAAATCCAAAAAAAGTAAAAATTGCCGGTGGTTCAGCACGAGGCAGTATGGATCATTTAGTGGTCGCGGCGGCATTCAAAGGAGAAGGGTTTAACCCTAAGAAGGTTCGCTATATTGCTTATGATGCGGGCGGAAAAGCGATGGCGGCATTGCTGTCCGGTGAAACGCAACTTCTTTCCACTGGCCTAGGTGAAGTATTAGAAATGTCTAAGTCTGGGCAAGTAAAAGTACTCGCTGTAACCGCACCAAAGCGCTTAGAAGCAGCGCCAGACATTCCAACCTTAACCGAATATGGCAATGAAACTGTGTTTGCTAACTGGCGTGGATTCTTTGCCGCTCCCGGTATCAGCGAAGAAAAAGTCAATGAATGGAATGCGGCGTTAAGCAAGATGTACGACACCGAGCAATGGGCGGTTGTCCGCGACCGAAATGGCTGGATTGATAACTATAAAGCCGATAAAGACTTTTATAAGTTCCTAGAGGATCAAGAAACACAAATGGGTGCCTTAATGACCGAACTCGGGTTCCTAAACAAATAGCGACCTTGGCACATTTGGCGATGAGATGACATCTCTTCGCCCGCTTCTTTGCCGGCTATAAGACACAATAACGAACCCTTCAGTTCATTTTGTGACTCGCTGTACTCCTTTGTTTAATTGGGTATCACTGACGCTAATCTTACTCACTGACACTCAGTTCATGAGATTACGTCAACTACCCACTTGGGTCGAGCACCTATCGCCCCCTTATGGTCGGCTTTTTTCTTTGTTCAATTTTTATCGCTAAATAGTTGTTGGAGTCCGTTATGCCAGCTTTCACCTCTAGTACGTTTACCAAACAGAATCTCCTGTGCCGTGACCGCGTGGGTGCGATGATTTTTCTTATTTTTTGCCTTGGTTATGGATACCAAGGATCGTTAATCCCAATGTTCCCTGGCGACGAATATGAACCTTTCACCGCCCGCACGCTTCCGACCATTCTTGCCTTTATTGGCGTCGGCCTATCTTTGTTATTGTTGGTCACGGGGCAACCCAATCATAAAAATGCAGACAACAAAAACCTGAACTGGTCGTTGCTATCGGGATTCATCATTTTGATGGCGCTGTATGGTGTCGGGCTCACCTATCTTGGTTTTGTACTGGCTACCGGCTTCTTTCTTATGTTCGGTTTTTATTTACTTGGTGAACGACGCAAAAAAATCCTGTTCGGCGCTTCGTTTCCTTTTGTAATCGCTTTTTATCTTATGCTCACTCAGGGTTTAGACATCTACCTTGAACCCGGCATTATTTTTACTCTTTGGTAGGACACCATTATGTTAGACGGAATTTTACAAGGCTTGTCCACGGCCATTATGCCGATGAATATCATGATGGTGATCGTTGGTTGTTTTGTTGGTACTTTCATTGGAATGCTACCAGGTCTTGGCCCAATCTCAGCAATTGCATTGATGATCCCTATTACTTACGGGTTAGACCCATCATCAGGTTTGATTCTGATGGCTGGCGTGTACTATGGCGCGGTATTTGGAGGGTCAACCTCTTCAATTTTAATTAATGCGCCGGGTTGTTCTTCCACCGTTGTTACCGCATTTGATGGCTATCCTATGGCACGTAAAGGCCAGGCAGGTAAAGCCTTAGCTTTAGCGGCCTATTCATCATTTACCGGCGGTACACTTTCCGCAATCATGTTGCTGTTCGCCGCACCAGCGTTAGCAAAAGTCTCGTTGAGCTTTCAGTCTTCTGATTACTTTGCTCTTATGCTGGTCGGCCTATCTGCTGTGGCTGCTTTTGCTGGTAAAGGGCAAGTCATTAAAGCATGGATGATGACGATACTGGGTTTAATGATCTCAACCGTTGGTATTGATAAAGGCGTTGGTGTTGAACGCTTTACATTTGGCCTGACCGATCTTATGGACGGCTTTAGTTTCTTATTACTCGCGATGGCTACGTTTGCCTTGGGTGAAACCCTAATGGGCGTATTGAAACCAGAAAAAGACACTCGCGGAGAAGAAAAGAGCCTAATGAGTGACATTGGTAGTATGAAGGTGACTAAGGAAGAGTTTAAGGAAGTCGCTCCCGTGTCTATTCGCTCCTCCATATTGGGTTTTTTCACTGGCGTCTTACCTGGCGCTGGCGCAACCATTGCTGCGTTTTTATCCTATGGGATGGAACGAAACCTGGCTCCTAAAGAAAAACGAGACGAGTTTGGTAAGGGCAGTATCCGTGGTTTAGTCGCTCCTGAGTCCGCGAACAACGCCGCATCAAGTGGCTCATTTGTTCCTTTGTTGACGCTGGGTATCCCCGGTTCAGGCACTACCGCGATTATGCTAGGCGCATTGATTGCTTACGGAATACAGCCTGGTCCTCGCTTATTCGTCGAGCATCCCGATGTCTTTTGGTCTGTGATCATTTCCATGTACTTTGGTAATGTCGTATTGGTAATTTTAAATCTACCTTTGATTCCGTACATCTCAAAACTGCTTGCCGTACCAAGGACTGTACTACTACCAATGATTATCTTTTTCTCTATCACTGGTGTTTACCTTGTCTCATTCAATACTATGGACGTGTTTATCATGATCTTAGTCGCGATGGCGGCAATTGCTCTCAGGTTAGCGGACTTCCCTCTTGCACCTCTGCTGCTCGGCTTTATCTTAGGCGGCCTAATGGAAGAAAACTTACGCCGCGCACTGTTGATTGCCGACGGCGAGCTAAGCTTCCTGTGGGAGCGTCCAATTACGCTAACCTTTACTTCGATTGCTGTTGCCGTGTTGATTGGACCCGTCATCATTTCGCTTATCAAGAAATACTTCTATCAACCGAAAAAGGTAGTGTCTTAAACAGAATAACGCCTTCCCTATAAGGGAAGGCGTTATCGATAACTAAGCTACTTGGGTAACACGTGGCTAAGTCTTTTAGGATTAATTTGTTGTTACGCGACCACTAAAACCAACATTGTTTTCACAGCAAATCTCGCCATTATTCAGTATGCTTGGTCGTCTATATAACGCTAAATTTTAAATACAAAAAAGCCCACATATAGTGGGCTTTTTTGTATTTAATTTGGTGCCCGCTACTGGACTCGAACCAGTGACACCTTGCATGTCATGCAAGTACTCTAACCAACTGAGCTCAGCGGGCGTTGTCCTCCAAGGCTGCCTCACTATGCACATCTGGAAAGAAGGAA
>NZ_JBHFOL010000008.1:0-242080 GCF_053544015.1 Vibrio sp. E150_011 | reverse complement strand
GAATACCGGCCTGTCACGCCGGGGGTCGCGGGTTCGAGTCCCGTCCACTCCGCCACTTATACTAAGCCCTAGTCGAAAGACTAGGGCTTTTTTACGTCTGTACAAAATAAAAATTAAGATTATTAGTCTTAAAGTATTTATTTTCACATAGTCGTCGATGTCTGTGAGCGCTATTAATGTTAAGTGTTAAAAAAGCTCAAGTGGGTAGCTTGAGCTTCGGTTTAATGACGACTAGGTTCTACGTTACATTATTCAAATAGGTCGACGTGCAATCTTCTCACGGCCTCTTTTGCCACTTCGGCATCAAGTAAGAAACATAAATTATGTGGACTTGCTCCGTAACAAATCATGCGAAGGTTAAATGCTTCGAGCGTGCCAAACACTGCTTTCGCTGATCCTTTCTTCTCGCTCATTTTATTACCAATTAAGGCTACTAGACTCAGGCCTTGTTTGACTTCTACCGTACAGAGCTCTTCTAATTCTTGTTTTACATCAGCGGGTAGTTCAGGTGCATGACCACTTGTGTCGGTCTGATCGAGTGTTAATGAGACGCTTACTTCTGATGTGGTGATAAGATCAACGGAGATCTTATGCTTGGCAAGTATCGTGAAAACGTCTGCCAAAAATCCATAGGCTTGGAACATTTTAGGGTTACGTAGCGTAACCATCGTCTGATTATTACGAAGCGCTAGTGCTCTGAATAGAGGCGCGCTTTCTACAGTTTGACGAACCCAAGTTCCACCGTCTTGTGGTGCTTTAGATGAGCCCACAAAAACTGGAATTTGATGCCTTAACGCTGGTAAAAGAGTGGATGGGTGCAAGATTTTGGCACCAAAGTTAGCCATTTCAGAGGCTTCGCTAAAGCTAATCTCAGGGATAGGACGAGCATTGGGGGCAATTCTAGGGTCGGTTGTATAGATACCAGGGACATCAGTCCAGATTTCTAGCCCACTTGCTTCGACTGCTTCCGCAATAAGTGCTGCACTATAATCACTTCCTCCGCGACCTAGCGTTGTGGTCTCTCCATCAGCATCAGCACCAATGAACCCTTGTGTAATTACAACATGTTCCTGGCATAAAGGGATTAGCTTGGTGTCTGCGAGTATTTTTGTTGCTTCAAGGTCTGGCTCGGCTTTTCCGTAGTTACTATCTGTTCTTAGTACTTCACGAATATCAAATCGAATCGCGTTGATGCCACGTTCTTTCATAAGTTGTGAAAGGATGTGTGTTGACATTCTTTCACCACAAGCCACTAGGTGGTCGGTCAGTTTTGCGGTGACATCGATGCATGCTACTTCAGATAAAGTGGTGATTTTCTCTATGAGTGCATTAATACGATCTTTAATTGAGCTCGCGTCATTTAGGCTATCCATAATGTTGTCATGGATAGATCTTAGTTTATCGATAAGCTCTGCTCTTCGGGCATCATCTTTTACGCCGTTAGCAAGCTCTACCAATATATTCGTCACGCCTGAACATGCACTAATGACCACCAGTTTTGTTTCAGGATTATTTTCGATAATTTCAGCACAACGGCTCATTGCTTCGAAGTTGGCTACGCTTGTGCCACCAAATTTAGCTACATTGAATGCGCTCACAGTTTTCTCCAGGATTTCCAAATGTAATATCATGGGCAATTGCCCAACGTCCGATGTTTTGAAGAGAAATTAAGAGTAGAGGAATACAACAGTAGAATAGACCTCAGAAGCTCTTCACCAATGTGCTTGGTGACAGTTAAAGGGATTCAGCCCGTTTAACCGATAAACTAACTCATCAAATTTAGCTTATCTCGGCACTGCTCCCCATGGGTGATATGTATTGGAGTTGAAGCTCCACATTGTCACTTGCCTGGGCAGTGCTCCTCTTCTGCTTGATAACGTGTTTATTCAACGTTTTTACAATGAAAATGTCAATGAAGAACGTGTAAATTAATAAAAATACTAGAAAGCAAAGTTGTTGCGAAATTGTTGATTTAAGATGCGTTGTAGAACAAACTATTTATCCTTAGAGATCTTTTACTCATTATTATTAGAAAATAAAAGGATTTGTTATGACCATCTCTAGCTTTATCCCTCCACATCGAACGCTTATGGGGCCGGGCCCCTCTGATATCTCACCACAAGTTTTACAAGCATTGAGCCGTCCGACAATTGGCCACCTCGACCCGTTGTTTATCGGAATGATGGATGAGCTTAAGGTGTTACTCAAATATGCGTTTCAGACAGAGAATGACTTTACTATTGCTGTTTCTGCTCCTGGAAGCGCAGGTATGGAAACGTGCTTTGTCAATTTGATTGAACCTGGGGATAAGGTCATAGTCTGTCGTAACGGCGTGTTTGGCGACCGCATGAGAGAAAATGTGGTTCGCTGTGGCGGGCAAGCCATTGTTGTTGATGACGAATGGGGGCAGCCAGTTTCTATTGATAAAGTCGAACGAGCGATCGAAGAAAACCCTGATGCGGTCTTATTAGCCTTTGTACATGCTGAAACTTCTACGGGTGCGGTGAGCGATGCAAAGCGCCTAGGACAGATAGCAAAGAAAAATAATATGCTGACGATAGTCGATGCCGTGACTTCGTTAGGTGGCGTACCTTTGCTTGTTGATGAGTGGCAACTCGATGCGGTTTATTCAGGTAGCCAAAAATGTCTTTCATGCGTCCCTGGTTTATCACCAGTGACACTCTCACCTTTGGCGATTGAAAGAATCAAAACTCGGAAAACGCCGGTGCAAAGTTGGTTTCTAGACCAAAGTTTAGTGTTGGGGTATTGGAGCGGTGAAGGAAAGCGAAGTTACCACCATACTGCACCCGTCAACAGCTTATATGCACTGCACGAATCGCTAGTACTGTTGAAAAATGAAGGGCTTGAGCGCGCGTGGCAACGACACAAAGACATGCACTTATTATTGGCTGATGGTTTAGAGAAACTTGGGCTAACTTTTGTCGTCGAGAAAGAAAGCCGATTGCCTCAACTTAACGCCGTTTATTTTCCTGAGGGTGTCAATGACGCTGCTGTTCGTCAACAGCTTTTAGAAGAGTATAACCTGGAGATTGGTTCAGGCTTAGGCGCGCTTGCCGGTAAGGCATGGCGGATAGGGCTAATGGGGTATGCGGCACGCAAAGAAAACGTAGCGTTGTGCTTGAAAGCTCTCGAGTCTGTGTTGAAATAGTCTGCCGTCATATTAAATGAATAAAAAAAACCGAGAGTTATCACTCTCGGTTTTTTACTATAATAGCCAGCGTTAATAGAAGCTTATGTGAAGCTTAATCATTACTCATTAAAGTGAGGCAATGGTTTGTTTCTGTTCTTCTAGTTTAATTAACGTTTCTTTATAGCCGTCCAGTTTTTCACGTTCTTTAGTGATAACCGCTTCAGGCGCTTTTGCAACAAACCCTTCATTGCTTAGCTTGCCTTCAGTACGCTTAATCTCACCCTGAATCTTGCTCACTTCTTTATCGAGTCGTGCAAGTTCAGCATCCTTATCGATAAGGCCAGCCATTGGAATCATCAGTTCAGATTTTCCAACAAGCTTGGTGGCACAAGCCGGTGTTTCTTCTCCAACCGCTAAAATCTTGATGTCATCAAGTTTGGCTAGAGAGGTTAGGACGATCTTGTTTGCTTCGATACGAGTAGCATCCGTCTCATCAGCAACCTTGATCATCACCTCTAAGCCTTTGCTTGGTGCGATGTCATATTCTGCACGAAGATTACGAATTGCCGTAATGAAAGTCTTAACCCACTCAATGTCGTCAACGATTTCAGCATTGAAGTTATCTTCATTAAACTGAGGAAGTGCTTGAGTCATGATGGTCTCGCCTTCAACACCTTCAATCAATGGCTTAACACTCTGCCAGATTGATTCTGTGATATAAGGAAGCACAGGATGAGCAAGGCGCAACGTTTTCTCTAGAACCGTGATAAGCGTGTAACGCGTTGCTTGTTGTTGAGCTTCAGTACCCTTCCAAAGAACAGGTTTAGTTAGCTCTAGGTACCAGTCACAGAATTGGTTCCAGATGAATTCATAAAGCGTGTTTGCCGCCATGTCTAGACGGTAGTTGTCTAGGTGAGCGTTAAACTCTTTTGCTGCAACTTCAAACTGAGATTCAATCCACTTATCGGCAAGAGAGAACTCCATGTTTGCACGGTCTTCGGTAGACAGTGACATGCCACAATCGTGCTCTTCTGTATTCATCAGTACGTAACGACTTGCGTTCCATAGCTTGTTACAGAAGTTACGGTAACCCTCTAGACGCTTCATATCCCAGTTGATATCGCGGCCAGTTGAAGCCATAGCAGCAAGCGTGAAACGCAGCGCATCCGTACCGTACGGTTCGATACCGTTTTCGAAAGTCTTACGTGTTGCTTTCTCGATCTTAGCCGCTAGTTTAGGTTGCATCATGTTGCCACAACGCTTTTCTACTAACTCTTCAAGGCCGATACCGTCAATCATGTCGATTGGGTCAAGCACGTTACCTTTCGACTTAGACATTTTGTCGCCATTTTCATCACGGATAAGACCTGTCATGTAAACGGTTTTGAAAGGAACTTGAGCTTTGCCGTCTTCGTCTTTCACGAAGTGCATGGTCATCATGATCATGCGAGCAACCCAGAAGAAGATAATATCAAAACCCGATACTAGTACTTCAGATGGGTGGAATGTTTTCAGGGCTTCTGTATCTTCAGGCCAGCCTTGCGTGCCAAATGTCCAAAGTGCAGAAGAGAACCATGTATCCAGGACATCATTATCTTGCTTAAGCACAATAACAGGCGCTAGGTTATTCTTTTCACGCACTTCTTCTTCAGTGCGACCTACGTATACTTTTCCATCGTTGTCGTACCATGCCGGGATACGGTGGCCCCACCAAAGTTGACGAGAGATACACCAGTCTTGCACATCACGCATCCACGCGAAGTACATGTTTTCGTATTGCTTAGGTACGAATTGGATCTCACCATCTTCAACGGCTTTAACAGCAGGTGCAGCAAGAGGAGCGGTACGCACATACCATTGGTCAGTTAGCATTGGTTCGATAACCACACCACCACGGTCGCCGTAAGGAACGGTTAGGTCGTGATCTTTGATCTCTTCAAGAAGACCAAGTTCATCGAACTCAGCAACGATAGCTTTACGCGCAGCAAAACGCTCCATGCCTTGGTACTTAGCAGGGATCTCTGTTGAATAAACATCGCTTTCTTCGCCGTTAGTCGTGAATACTTCAGCAGCATCACGGATATCGGCGTTGAACGTTAGGATGTTGATCATTGGTAGGTTGTTGCGCTTACCTACTTCATAATCGTTAAAGTCATGAGCAGGTGTGACTTTCACACAACCCGTGCCTTTCTCCATGTCTGCGTGTTCATCACCTACAATAGGGATAAGGCGGTTAACAACAGGAAGTAGGATGTCTTTACCGATGAGATCTTTGTAACGAGGATCTTCTGGGTTAACCGCGACGCCAGTATCACCAAGCATGGTTTCTGGACGAGTCGTAGCAACGACAATGTAGTCTTTACCATCAGCCGTTTTTACACCGTTCGCTAATGGGTAGCGGAAGTGCCACATGAAACCTTTTTTGTCTTTGTTTTCAACTTCAAGATCAGAAATTGCAGTGTGCAGTTTAGGATCCCAGTTTACTAGACGCTTACCACGGTAGATTAGGTCTTCTTCGTATAGACGAACAAACACTTCTTGAGTTGCACCCGATAGGCCATCGTCCATTGTGAATCGTTCACGATCCCAATCAACAGAAGCACCAAGACGACGCAGTTGCTGGGTGATCGTGCCACCAGACTCTGCTTTCCATTCCCAGATTTTATCGATAAACGCTTCACGACCGTAGTCGTGTTTTGTTTTGCCTTCTTCAGCAGCGATCTTACGCTCGACAACCATTTGAGTGGCAATACCCGCGTGGTCGGTGCCGACTTGCCATAGCGTATTTTTACCTTTCATACGCTGTGCACGGATAAGCGTGTCCATGATGGTGTCTTGGAAGGCATGGCCCATGTGCAGGCTACCAGTGACGTTCGGTGGCGGGATCATGATGCTGTAAGCTTCTTTTGAGGTGTCACCGTGTGGCTTAAAGTAGCCTTTCTCTTCCCAAGCTTGATATAGGGCTTGTTCGATTGATGTTGGGTTGTATGTCTTTTCCATAGCGTTCTGGATACTTAACTTATTAATTCTGTGAAAGAAATCTGCCAAACCTTATAATTAAGCGTGATTATCGCTTACCTATAAGGATTGACCGTGATTAGGATTCGGTATGCTGAATCTCGATGGTCTGCAGCTGAT
This sequence comes from Vibrio sp. E150_011, assembly GCF_053544015.1. Lineage (NCBI taxonomy): Bacteria > Pseudomonadati > Pseudomonadota > Gammaproteobacteria > Vibrionales > Vibrionaceae > Vibrio > Vibrio sp. E150_011. Next base: position 235,791 of record NZ_JBHFOL010000008.1, on the reverse strand, counting down.
AGCCTGCTTGTCGGTAAATTTTATACCTTTCTCGAGCAAGTTGCTTTGCTTTTTCTTCGCAAGGCACGAAGTCTACCACTTGAGCGAATGTCTGGGCAAAGGTTGAGTGCGTCTCGGCAACATTTATCACCAACTGACGATTCCAGCTCGGCTTTAAGCCATCAAATCCAATCTCTACAGGGGTGCCATTTTTAGGCCCCTCACCGACTAAATTGTGAGCGATAAACGCGCTAGCATCAATCTGCCAAAAGTATTCAGCCCAAGCTTCTGCGGAGACTTGGTCGGTGGCATTGAGATAGATTTTGGCACCTTGGCCAGTAAAGTGTCGGCAAAGATAATGGACATAAGCCAAAAAGCCTGGCTCTGTACTTTCCAAGCTTTCTTCTTCAACGATATAAAATGTTGCAGTTTGCATAACTACCTAAAAAGTAAAAGGGCCGTTAGGCCCTTTTTTTTATTCTTCAGTTTCGTGGCCACTTCGATTGAGTAAGAATTGGACAAGTAGGGAGACAGGGCGACCTGTTGATCCTTTCGCTTTACCTGATTTCCAAGCAGTGCCTGCAATATCTAAGTGTGCCCAATGATACTTCTTAGTGAAGCGGGATAAGAAACAACCTGCGGTAATTGTGCCACCAGGACGACCACCAATATTCGCCATATCGGCAAATGGGCTGCTAAGTTGTTCTTGGTACTCATCGGCCATTGGTAGGCGCCAAGCGCGATCGCCAGCCTGCTCTGAAGCGTTAACCAGTTCATGAGACAATGGGTTATGGTTAGAAAGGACACCACTGATGTGATGACCCAGCGCGATAACACATGCACCGGTTAGCGTTGCAACATCAACAACACATTCAGGTTCAAAGCGCTCAACGTAAGTAAGTGCATCACAAAGCACTAAGCGACCTTCTGCGTCGGTATTAAGTACTTCAACGGTTTGGCCTGACATTGTCGTTAGAATGTCACCAGGGCGATAAGCGTTACTGCCAGGCATGTTTTCACAGCCGGCAAGAATACCAATCACATTGATAGGCAGGTTCAACTTTGCCAGGGCTTTCATGGTACCCATGACAGAAGCTGCACCACACATGTCATACTTCATTTCATCCATGCCTTCACCTGGCTTGAGTGAAATACCACCTGAATCGAAGGTTAAACCTTTACCAATAAGTACGATAGGCTTTGCGTCAGAATCCGGGTTGCCTTTGTATTCCATTATAGACATCAGGGATTCATTTTTAGAACCGCGCCCAACGGCTAGATAAGAGGTCATCCCTAGCTTTTCCATCTCTTGCTCACCAATGATCTTGGTGGTGACCGTCTCGTAATCGTCAGCAAGACGACGAGCCTGAGACGCTAAGTAGGCTGGATTTGCAATGTTAGGTGGCATGTTGCCAAGGTCTTTAGATGTCTTAACACCTGATGCAATCGCAAGACCATGAGAGATGGCTTTTTCGCCTAGGTTTAATTCTCGGCGTGTTGGCACATTGAAGACGAGTTTGCGCAAAGGACGGCGAGTTTCTGGTTTGTTGCTCTTGAACTGATCAAACGTGTAAAGACCATCTTTGGTTGCTTCAACGGCTTGACGTACCTTCCAGTAGGTATCACGACCTTTAACGTGTAACTCAGTTAAGAAACAAACGGCTTCCATTGAACCGGTTTCATTCAAGGTGCTGATTGTTTTTTGGATGATTTCTTTGTACTGACGTTCACCCAATTCTCTTTCTTTGCCACAGCCAACTAAAAGTACACGCTCTGAGAGCACACCTGGTACTTGATGCAATAGCAGCATTTGCCCTGGTTTACCTTCTAGGTCACCACGGCGTAGCAAAGAGCTAATATAGCCATCACTGATTTTATCAAGCTGCTCTGCAACCGGAGACAGACGACGTGGCTCAAATACACCAACGACAATGCATGCACTGCGTTGTTTCTCTGGACTGCCACTTTTAACACTAAACTCCATGCGTACTCCTACATCCTAAAGACAAATAGAACTAAATGTTGGATAATCAATTATCAATGTTTGAATCATAGTCCCCAATTCGGCCTATAATCGTAAGATAAGAATTGATCCAAAAAGTAAAAAATAAAAGGTTTATCCGAAAACTATAGCGATTCAACCAAAAAAACAAGTTTTGTATAGGTGTTTTCACTGTGATTATTGTTAGATATTTGATCAGAGAAACAGTTAAGAGCCAATTAGCGATATTTTTTGTGCTCTTTTTAGTGTTTTTCAGTCGTCAATTTATCAATGTGCTAGCGGATGCTTCTGATGGAGATATACCCGCTGGCCTGATTATGACTCTCGTGGGTATTAGTATGCCCACGATGGGGTTACTGATGTTTCCGTTAAGTATCTACATTGGTATTTTGGTCACTTTCGGACGGCTTTACGCTGAAAGTGAAATAACAGTGATGAATGCAACCGGGATTGGAAATAAATTTCTGATTCAGGCCGCCATGTATTTAGCGTGCATTACGTGTGCGCTTGCGGCGTTTAATGCGTTTTGGCTGGCACCGTGGACACAAGAACAAGAAGTGCAAATTCGTGAAAAGTTGGCGTCGGAAAACTCGGTCGACTTATTGCAAACCGGGCAGTTTCAGCGTACTCCGGATGGTACCTCTGTGGTGTTTATCGATAGCATTAAGAACAAAAAGCTCGAAAATGTGTTTGTTGCCCAATTGAGCCCCCAAGATTCTGTGTTGCCGAGTGTTATTTCATCAAAATCAGGTGAAGTGAAAGAACTCAGTGATGGCCGACAGATTATCGCGCTGCATGACGGTGTGCGTTATGAAGGCGCGCCTACACGCTTAGAATATATGGTCACCGAGTTTTCGGATTACGAAGGCATGATAGGGCAGCGTGAGGCACAAGCTCGAGGACGTTCATGGATGGCAATTCCAACATTAGAGTTAATGTCTAATCCAGATCCAAAAGCGCAAGCTGAATTGCATTGGCGAATTTCATTGGTGATTTGTATTCCGTTGCTCACGATGCTCGTTGTGCCATTGTCTGCCGTGAACCCTAGGCAAGGGAAATTTGCAAAAATGGGCCCCGCCATTTTAGTTTATTTCACTTACTTCTTAGCAATCAGTGCGATGAAATCATCATTGGAAGATGGCTCTATTCCGTCATATATCGGCCTGTGGCCAATCAATATTGCGCTTTTGTTGGCCGCCATTATGGTCAATGCTTATGATACAGTCGGCATGCGTCGATTGAGAGAGAAGTTTAAGCAAAAGCGCTATAAACGGAAAAAGGCAGCCTAGACTATGTTCAAAATTTTAGATGTTTATGTTGGCCGGACCATTATTACGACAATTTTGTTGGTGCTTGCTGTTTTCGTTGGGCTTTCTGCCGTCATTAAATATGTTGAACAGCTTCGAGCGGTTGGTGAAGGCAGTTATGACCTCCTCACTGCGTTGTATTTTGTGGTGCTTGGCATTCCTCGGGATGTGGAATTGTTTTTTGCTATGGCGTCACTATTAGGGTCTTTGATTGGGTTAGGAATGCTCGCAAGTAGCTCTGAGCTGGTGGTTATGCAAGCGGCAGGGATCTCAAAGGTTCGTATCGGGCTATCGGTATTAAAAACCGCCGTACCGTTAATGGTTATTGTGATGGCCTTAGGGGAATGGGGGGCGCCGACGACTCAACAGATGGCAAGGGACCTCCGACTTCAGGCCACATCAGGGGGGAGTATCGTCTCTGTCAGAAACGGTGTCTGGGCTCGCGATGGGAATGACTTTATTTTTATCTCTAGTGTTAACGGCAATACATTGACCGGACTTAACCTTTGGCGTTTTGGTGCAGATAAAAAACTGACCAGTACTATTTATGCTGAGACTGTTGATTATGTTGGTGATAATGATTGGGTAATGAACAATGTTCAAATCACTAACCTAGAAAACTCTGAGGTGTTCTCCAAACAAAGTTACCCCACTTATCAATGGGAGACCTCATTGGTACCCGATAAGTTAACGATTGTTACTGTTGATCTAAATGAGCTACCAATTAGTGGTTTATATGATTATATGAAGTATCTCAAGGCATCAGAGCAAGATGCCTCTCGTTATGAGCTTGCGTTTTGGAGAAAAGCGACACAGCCGATCTCGGTTGGCGTTATGATGTTAATGGCATTATCGTTTGTCTTTGGCCCCTTACGCAGTGTGACGATGGGGGCTCGAATTCTATCTGGCGTGGTAGCTGGATTTACATTTTACATATCGAGTGAGTTTTTTGGTCCACTCAGCTTAGTTTATGGTATTCCACCAGTATTTGGCGCGCTGGGTCCAAGTCTTGTATTTTTACTCATTGCCACATTATTGTTACGTCGGAAATTGTAATGTCGACGGCTTACTTTAATGCAATAAAATTGATTGTGAATGGGTAACCGAGCCTAGATTTTGTTTGTGTTCACCCACTTATGTTCATGCATAAAAAAACGCTGAGAGTAATCTCAGCGTTTTTTTATTGGTGTCTTACCCTAAACAGGGTGAGCATTTTATTCGTCAAACCTTGACCATCTTAATTAGTATTGGTCTTCTGACCATCCATCACTGTCGGACATATCTGGCGCACCAGGAATCGCATTTTCTTCATCTGCCCATTCACCAAAGTCGATCATTTGGCATTGCTTAGAGCAAAAAGGTCGAAAGGGGCTGTCTTCAGCGCTCCATATCACGTCAGTTTTGCATTGTGGGCATTGTACAATGGTTGGTTTAGTCATAGTCGTTCCGCATTTACATTTTAGTCTCGGACAATGAGCTTTTAGCTACAAACGGCCAGCTCAAATTCAACGTCGTTAGGGTAGGCTTGTCCGGATTCAAAGGCAATAAATTTGATAGCAAATCTATTTTTATGACCTGATATCATTGGGTACACGCCGCACTCCATAGGAATGCTGAGTCTAAGAATGTTAGCGTCTTCTGCATCACTTTGATAAAAGCCAGCACGAGCAATCTGTGGCTTTAATCGCCCTGTCTCTCTCGTGAGTTTAAGCCACATATTTAAGGCGTTCATCAAAGGCTTTAGGTTATTGAGCCACTTTTCTGTGTCATGCATACGCTTTTCGAGTGGAAGGTGAAGCCAATAATGCAAAGAGGGTAAATCAAAGCAGCAAGAACCGCCAGGCAAGCCAAAGCGTTGACGAATCGTGCTAAGGAAGCGATCTTCTCTTAGTGATTGCCCAAAGCGTTCTGCCATCATTAGGTCTTTATGTGCGACGTCGATATCCCGAAGAAGGTTACCTAGCATATCTTGGTCAACATCATCAATGTTCAACCATGATCGATAGGTTTGTCTTTGTTTCTCCAGATCTTTCGCTAATTCGCTTTTGAGCTGCATCTGCTCAAATATCTCCAACAAATCAAACAGTGATTTAAAGAAAATCTGATGCTGATAGCTGTCTGAAAATGACGAAGAATGCTGAAGCTGTCTCAGAAGAGATTCAACTCTTAGGTAAATTCTGGTTTTCTCGTTAAGAGGGTGTTCGAATCTATTTGTGGTCATTTTGCTAGCCTTTAAACGCTTCCCTGTTATTTTCACCGATTTTGACTGCACAATGCTAGGTACTTTTGGTGTAATTGTGTGACTTGGGACAAAAGTTGAGCGTTGTTTGTATTATTATCAATCACATCATCAGCATACGCTAATCGAGTTTCTCGATCAGCCTGTGATTTGAGTATAGAACGCACTTGTGATTCTGGTACACCGTCCCGTGTCATTGTTCGGTAAATTTGTGTTTCCTGAGTGACATCAACAACCAAGACACGATCTGCCATATTATTTAAGCCGTTTTCAATCAACAACGGTACGACAAAAAGTGTATAGGGGCTCTGCGATGCTTGCAGCATTATCTGCATTTGCTCACGAATCATCGGGTGCAACAAGTTATTGAGCCACTTTTTGTCGTCGTCACTGGCAAAAATACGTTCGCGCAATGCATGGCGATCGAGTTCTCCAGTCGATAATAATATCGATGAGCCGAAGTGTTTTTCGATAGCCTTGAGGCCATGAGAACCCACGGCGACAACGTCTCTGGCGACCACATCAGCATCAACTAATTCAATATTGAATTGGTCACGAAAAAGATTAGCAACGGTGGTTTTTCCACTCGCAATGCCTCCAGTTAACCCAACTACAAAACTCATCAGCTCATTCCAACAAAAGAAATTAAATAATAGTGAATAATCGTGTCACCCCAAAGTGCACTAACCCAACCAGCAATCGCGAGGTATGGCCCAAATGGAAACATCATATCAATCCCTTTCTTTTGTAGGCGAAGTTGAATGATGCCAAACACCACACCGACCACAGAAGAAAGCAATACAATAAGCGGTAGATGAGACCAGCCGAGCCAAGCGCCAAGCGCAGCGAGCAGCTTGAAATCGCCATACCCCATACCTTCTTTTCCGGTGAGCAGCTTAAATCCCCAGTAAACAGACCATAGACATAAATATCCCATCATTGCTCCTATGATGGATTCATTAAGAGAGATGGGAGAAATGCCAAATAGAGCACAGGCAATACCCGCCCACATCAAGGGTAATGTCAGTTGATCGGGGAGTAACATCGTATCCAAATCGATAAATGTGGCACTGATAAGAACAAAAGTAAAAACGATTAAGGCTAGACTATATTCGCTATAGCCCATTTGTATTGCTACCGTTGCCGCGAGAACAGCGGTAAGGATTTCAATGCACGGATAACGAGCACTAATTCTATTCTGACACTCACGACATTTTCCACGAAGCAATAGCCAGCTGATGACGGGGATATTATCAATAATCCGTATCGCGGTATGGCACTTCGGACACGTAGAATGAGGAAGGCTTAGGTTAAATGTTCCTTCAGGTGGCGTAATATGATGCTCAGGAAATGCTTCAGAACACTCTTGACGCCAACCGCGTTCCATCATTATAGGCAATCGGTGGATAACGACATTGAGAAAGCTGCCCACGATAAGCCCAACGATGGCGGCGAAGACCGGATAGAGCCAAGGATAATAACTGAAGATGTCCATGAATACGCGCGCGCCGTTAATAAATGATATGAATCGCTTATGTTATCCTATTACGGACATTAAGTTAAAGATGGGTAAGTACATCGCTACCACTAACCCACCGACTATGGTGCCCAAAAAAACTATAATGAAGGGCTCGAGAATTTTTCCTAGGTTATCGACGGTGTTATCAACCTCAAATTCATAAATTGCCGCGATTTTATTGAGCATGTCATCGAGTTGTCCTGACTCTTCACCAATCATCACCATTTGTAGCACCATTTCAGGAAAAGCCTCCGCATTACGCATGGCGAGGTGTATGGGAGTACCTGCCACAACGTCACTATGAATGGATAATATAGATTGTTGATAATAGGTACAGTCTGCGGTTTTAGCGCTGGCCTGAATACTAGAAAGGATGGGGATACCAGAGCTAAAGCTGGTAGCAAGTGTTCGACTGAATTTCGCAATCGATGCCTTGCTAATGATGCCACCGATGACAGGAAGACTCAGAGAGTAGCGGCTAGTATGAAACTTGAAGCGAGCGTTGTGTTTTCTCATCTGTCGAAAACCAAGCATACTGGCGATAAGGCTGCCTATTAATAAGGTCCCATTAGCTTGTAGCCAATGGGAGGCCATTAGTATCTGTAATGTGAACCAAGGCAGCGTCGCATTGAAGCCCTTGAACATACTTTCAAACTCTGGAATGACTTGAGTGAGCATTAAAAAAGTCACAAGAAATGAAACCAGTACCACCATTCCAGGGTAGATAAGTGCCTTGATGACCTTTGACTTCAGAGCTTCTTGTTTCTCTCTATACACAGCGAGACGTTCAAATACATCGGGTAAGGTACCTGATGCTTCACCCGTCGCCACCATATCAACATAAAAGCTGTCAAAATGAACGCTCGCCATTTGCATTGCCTGTGAAATCGGGGTTCCAGCTTCAATCGCCTTACCTATTTGTCCTAGCGCCGACTTCATCTCAGCTTTGGTGTGATTATCCGCAATGAGCCTTATCGCGTGAATGATTGGGATGCCAGTACTGAGCATCGTGGCAAGCTGTCGCGTGAGGGTTGTGATGTCTTGCCGTTCAATCCTGTGCGTAATTTTGGTCCAAAACGAGACACTGTGTCGGGTTATTTTTTTAATTTTAACATGCTGGTTTTTGAGCTTGTCCCTAACTTCGTTTTCTGTCATGGCCAGCGTATGACCAGACACCTTTTTACCTGCGCTGTTGATGCCTTTCCAGCGAAAGGTTTTCAGTGAAATAGCTCGAATCTTAGCCATTGGCATTCCTTTCATCGTGATGTAAAGAGGGCTTGTGGGCAAGGCCTGTGCATTGTTGACCTAAAAGTAGAGAACGCGCTGCAGCTCTTTAAAGCTGGTAACCCCTTGTTCCAATTTGGCGATGCCAGACTGTTTTAAGCTGAGCATACCTTGCTCGGTCGCGATAGATTCCAGCTCTTGAATACTCGCATGTTGCATGATCGCTTCTGCGAGTTCCGCTGTGAATGGCATGACTTCGTGGATTCCTGTGCGCCCCGCATACCCATTATTACAGGCATTGCAGCCTTTCTCGTTGGCTTGATAAATAGTGACGGATGGCGATAAGGCGAGAGAGTGTTGTAACCCGAGCGGTAGTATTTGTGGTGTTTTACAATGAGCGCAGAGTTTGCGAGCCAGTCGTTGTGCGATGATTAGGGATAAGGATGAGGCAAGGTTGAAAGCATCGATCCCCATGTTTTGCAATCTAACCACGGTTTCTACTGCTGAATTGGTGTGTAAAGTAGAAAGCACTAGGTGTCCTGTCTGAGCGGCTTTGACCGCAATCTCAGCGGTATCAACATCTCGAATTTCTCCCACCATCACAATATCGGGATCTTGCCTTAGAAAAGATCGTAGCGCTTCAGAGAAACCAAAGCCAATTTTAGGGTTGACTTGGACTTGGTTGATACCATCAAGATGGATCTCGACCGGATCTTCTGCCGTTGATATATTGCATTCCGGCGTATTGAGAATGTTCAATCCCGTGTAGAGTGAGACGGTTTTTCCGCTGCCAGTCGGGCCCGTGATCAGGATCATTCCTTGGGGTTTGTTTAACGCATTGAGGTAGAGTGTGCGTTGGTGTTTGGTATAGCCAAGCTGATCAATATTTAAACTTGCCGATCCGCCATCGAGGATCCGCAATACAATCTTTTCTCCCCACATCGTGGGCAGTGTAGAGACTCGCATATCGACGGCTGCCTGCTCAGACAGCTTGAGTTTAATTCGACCATCTTGCGGTAAACGCCGCTCAGCAATATCGAGCTTGGCTAAAATTTTAATGCGGGCAGAGAGGCGTCGGCTTAGGTGTCCAGCAGGCTGGTGGGTTTCAATTAAAATACCGTCACAGCGTAAGCGAATGCGGTAGACGTGTTCATAGGGCTCGAAGTGGATGTCGGACGCTTTCTTGCGAACGGCGTCAATGAGCACTTGTTGGATAAAGCGGCTGACAGGTGATTCATCGAGGCTTAAGTCCTCGATGTTGTCTATTTCTGCATCGGTGACTTGCACCAAGTTAGCTAAGTCATCAGACGTCAGATCTTTACTGTTGTTTTGCCAAGCATCTCCGGTATCACCATACAAGCGACGAACGGCAGCCCGAATGTCTTGATGGCTGGCTAAGACGAGCTCTATTTGCAGACCAGTGGCAAAGCGAAAGTCATTCTCAACATGGTGTAAGGTTGGATCGCCAATCGCGACAGTGAGAACACCATTAAATTGAGAAAGTGGCAACGCGTTGTGATTGGTAATGGCATCGCGTAGCCCTAAACGTTGGCACAGCTCAGTAAAATCAAAATCATCAATGAGCGTAACCGCAAGGCCAAACAATAAGCTTAGCTGGTGGGTTAATTCCTGCGGTGTGAATAGATTAAGCTCAAGCACCGCATCGGGCGCGGAACAGCCCGATGTGGCGATGAGATCTAACACCGACTCCGCTTGCGCAGGGCTAATTAGGCTAGCGTGCTGCAAGATAGAGGGGAGGTTGGATTGCATTTATAGATTTGAATCTTCAGAGCATCCTTTGGGTAAGACTCCTGAGTTTTCTGAAGCTGTACTTTTACAACTCCAACCACCATTTTCGTCTCGAATTAATCCAAGCTTTTGTCCCTTAACAGAAGGGCTTGAGTTTGGTATATCAGAGAAGGCTATGACAACGCTTCCTGCTGCACTCACCGTCCCCTGAACTGACGTAATTGCATTACTTATCGAGGATGGAAAACCCAGTAGTTCTTTAACGCCATTTTGGCTAGAATTTGGGAAGCTTCCTTTTTCTAATGTGTAAGTTTCTACGTTTGTTTTTAAACCTGACAGTGTAGCTAAAGCTGAAGCGGCTTCAGATTTACCAACATACTTTTGATACTGAGGAAGGGCAACCGCTGCCAACACGCCAATCACCGCAACTACAATCATCAGTTCAATCAAGGTAAAGCCTTGTTGCTTAAAATTTTTTTTCATCATCTTGTCCTTAGAATAGTGATACCTAGCTACAGTAGAGAGCAGGCCATGCGCAATAAAGTGCACATTGGTTGAGCTACGAGTGAGTCGGGAAATTATTGGAATGCGTTGCACGGTATGCAGGAGAGCTTGCGAGTGGGGTTGGAGTTTGGGTTGTAGGCAGAGTAAGAGCGGTGCTATGGCCCTGTGGCCCTATGGTTTAGGGGAAGAGCAGTTCCTAGTTCCTAGATGGGGATACTGAATTAACAGTATTATTTGACAGGTTGAGCATTAAACGTAGTCCAGGACCACAGGACCACAGACATAAAAAAAGCGAAGCCTCATTAGACTCCGCTCAGTTTATTTTTCCTCCAGGCCCCAGGACCCTGCTCCTAAACCGCTCTTACCCTTTAAACCTCATCGACAAATCCATCGCTTTTAAATGCTTAGTCAATGCACCAACCGAAATGTAATCCACCCCCGTCTCAGCAAACTCTTTGATGGTATCCATCGTTACGTTCCCTGAATTTTCTAGTGCGGCGCGGCCTGCGTTGATTGCTACCGCCTCACGCATCATCTCTTGAGTGAAGTTATCGAGCATGATGATATCAGCGCCGGCCTCGATAGCTTGTTTAAGCTCTGTTAGTGATTCGGTCTCTATTTCTACTGGTTTTCCCGGGTTCAATTGCTTAGCCGTTTCAATGGCCTTAGCGAGGCCTCCACAAGCAATGATGTGGTTTTCCTTAATTAGGTAAGCATCGAATACGCCAATACGGTGGTTGTGACCACCGCCACAAGCAACAGCATATTTCAGCGCACTGCGTAAGCCTGGAATCGTTTTACGGGTATCAAGCAAGCGACACTGGGTGTGCGCTATTTTTTCCGCGTATTGGGCGGTAGTCGTCGCGCAACCAGACAGTGTTTGAATAAAGTTCATCGCATTACGTTCACCCGTTAAAAGAATTCTCGCAGGGCCTGTCATGGTGCAAAGGACTTGATTAGGTTCAACTTTATCGCCGTCGCTGACGTGCCAATCAATATTCACTTCACCACCCAGTTGCTTGAAGACTTCATCAGCCCACATCTGTCCACAAAAAACACCGTGCTCACGGGTAATAATGGTCGCCACGTTTTGGGTGTCGGCTGGGATTAAACTGGCCGTAATATCTGCGGTAACATCTAGCGTTCCACCCAAATCCTCACGAAGTGTATCGGCGACGGCACGGGTAATTTCGGTAGGGAGTTGTTGCTTTAAATACTCGAGGCGTTCTTGGCTATTATGTGTGTTTTTCATCGCTTAAGGCATCTGTATGGGGGAACAAAGTGGGCATGATACTCTGGCTTGTTTGGAATTTCAGCATCAATTCTCGCATTTTATTGGTTGTTGGATAAAATCATAGCCACCTAGCGTAGATGGATGCCGTTAATATGCAGAACACAGATAGACCACAAATGACCCCTTCCCGTTTATCTATTGATGAGCTTGGGTGGTATTTACCTGCACGGCAGGTGCCGTCACCGCATTTTGACGAGCGCGATGATGAACAAGATATCTCATTGCTGGTGGTCCACAACATCAGTTTGCCGCCGGGTCAGTTTGGTGGTGATCATATTGAGGCTTTTTTTCAAGGTCGTCTGGATGCGAGCCTTCATCCATTTTTCAAGGTTATTGAGCATGTACGGGTGTCTGCGCATTGTCTTATTCGCCGCGATGGTGAGGTGGTGCAATTTGTGCCTTTTACTGCTCGCGCTTGGCATGCTGGTGTCTCGAGTTTTGCCGGAAGATCGCGATGCAATGACTACTCTATTGGCATTGAGCTTGAGGGGACCGATTATCTGGCCTACACCGAAGCTCAGTACCTGAGTTTGGGCGCACTCAGTGCTGCCATTATGTCTCGTTATCCTAAAATCACTCCGCAACGCATTACAGGGCATCAATACATTGCGCCGTTGAGAAAGACCGATCCTGGCCTTGTCTTTGATTGGTCAAAATTCAAACAGCTAATGTAATAAAATATTAATCTCATCAATAGCTTGCCTAACATTAGAACGCTTTTATTTATTTTGTTACTCAAATTATAAATCCCCCCCTTTCGCGACTTGACGTGGTTTTTGATATTGATCAAGTTTTCTTGTATGACAAATGTCTTTCTTAGTTATTGATTTTTAATGAGTTTTCTAGCACGAAAAATTCCCTATAGGTTTCGTGTATGTAATTGGTCTGACCATGGGTGTTGATGTTTTAATCTATAAATGTTTCATGGCTGTTAACGCAAGCCTGCTTCTATGATTTGAATCAATTTTTCACTAGACATTTACGTTTTAAATGTGTTAATTTTTAGCCCAACTTGAAATTGGTAATACCAATTGTCAGCATGAGAAAAGTAGAACTATAGACATGGCTTATCAAAGGATTCGTCAGCCCAAACTTTCGGATGTTATCGAACAGGAACTTGAGCGGTTGATCGTCGAAGGAACGCTTTCAGCAGGACAACAGCTCCCGCCTGAGCGTGAATTAGCAAAACAATTTGATGTTTCTCGACCTTCCATTCGAGAGGCAATTCAGCGCTTGGAAGCAAAGCGTTTGCTGACTCGCAGACAGGGTGGTGGAACGTTTGTAAGTGATAATATTTGGAAAAGTTTTTCAGATCCTTTGCTAGAGCTCCTATCTTCACATAATGAAACTCAGCTCGACTTGCTAGAAGCTCGTCATGCGATGGAAGGTATCTCTGCTTACTTTGCTGCACTACGTGGTACCGAAGAAGATTTTGCTCAAATAGAAAGCTGCTTAGAAAACATCAGTGAAGTGCAGGCAACAAAAAATGTAGATGCTGAAGCTTCTGCTGTGATGGCCTTTCTTATTGCTTTAACGGAAGCCGCCCATAATGTGGTGCTACTTCATATAGTACGCAGCTTAGCTCCGCTACTTGAGCAAAATGTTCTACAGAATTTAAAGTTATTACATCGCCGCACAGAAGTGTCGGAGAAAGTCAGTAAACATAGAGCTAATATTGTGGATGCGATTGTTTCTGGTCAGCCAGAAAAGGCACGAGAAATGTCGCACTCTCATTTAGCGTATATCGAAGAAACATTGTTGGATTTGACTCGAGAAGAATCGCGCCGAGAGCGCTCTTTACGTCGAATTCAACAGGGTAATGAGTCGTAATTAAACGGCCCATTAAATGTTTAGTAGAATCCAACTAATAAAAGGATAGACCGCCATGTCTGACATGAAGCATGACGTTGATGCTCTAGAAACTCAAGATTGGTTAGAAGCACTAGAGTCAGTAGTACGCGAAGAAGGCGTTGAACGTGCACAATATTTACTAGAACAAGTTCTAGACAAAGCACGTTTAGACGGCGTTGATATGCCAACCGGCATCAACACGAACTACATCAACACCATCCCAGCAGCACAAGAGCCAGCTTACCCTGGTGACGTCACTCTTGAGCGTCGTATTCGTTCGATTATTCGCTGGAACGCAATCATGATCGTATTGCGTGCTTCTAAGAAAGACCTAGACCTTGGTGGTCACATGGCTTCTTACCAGTCAGCTGCAGCGTTCTACGAAGTCTGTTTCAACCACTTCTTCCGTGCTCCAAATGAGACGGACGGTGGCGATCTCGTTTATTACCAAGGTCACATCTCTCCAGGTATCTACTCTCGTGCATTCGTTGAAGGTCGTCTAACTGAAGAACAGCTAGATAACTTCCGTCAAGAAGTGGATGGTAAAGGTATCCCTTCTTACCCGCACCCGAAACTGATGCCTGAGTTCTGGCAGTTCCCTACTGTATCTATGGGTCTTGGTCCTATCTCTGCGATCTACCAAGCGCGCTTCCTTAAGTACCTTGACGGCCGTGGCCTGAAAGAAACTTCAGCGCAACGCGTATACGCGTTCCTAGGTGACGGTGAGATGGATGAGCCAGAATCTCGTGGCGCTATCTCTTTCGCTGCGCGTGAGAAGCTAGACAACCTATGTTTCCTAATCAACTGTAACCTACAGCGCCTAGACGGCCCTGTAATGGGTAACGGTAGCATCATCCAAGAACTTGAAGGCCTATTCAAAGGCGCAGGTTGGAACGTTGTTAAAGTTATCTGGGGTAGCAACTGGGATTCACTACTGGCTAAAGACACGACTGGTAAGCTTCTTCAACTCATGAACGAAACTATCGATGGTGACTACCAGACATTCAAATCTAAAGATGGCGCATACGTACGTGAGCACTTCTTTGGTAAGTACCCAGAAACAGCTGCACTAGTTGCAGACATGACTGATGACGAAATCTTCGCGCTTAAGCGTGGTGGTCATGACTCTTCTAAACTGTTTGCTGCATTCAACAATGCAAAAGAGACAAACGGTAAGCCAACGGTAATCCTAGCTAAGACTGTTAAAGGTTACGGCATGGGTGATGCAGCTGAAGGTAAGAACATTGCACACGGTGTTAAGAAAATGGACATGACTCATGTTCAACACCTGCGTGATCGTCTAGGCCTAGAAGACATTCTTTCTGATGAGAAAATCACAGAGCTTCCTTACCTTAAGTTAGAAGAAGGTACGCCTGAGTACGAATACATGCACGCTCGTCGTAACGCTCTACACGGTTACACGCCTGCTCGTCTTCCTAAGTTTACTCAAGAGTTCAAGGTTCCTGAGCTAGACGCATTCGCCCCTCTATTGGGTGAACAGAAGCGTGATATCTCTACAACGATGGCTTATGTACGTACGCTAAACATCCTTCTTAAAGATAAGAACATTGGTAAGAACATCGTTCCTATCATCTGTGATGAAGCTCGTACATTCGGTATGGAAGGTCTATTCCGTCAGGTTGGTATCTACAACCCACACGGTCAAGAATACACACCTGAAGATAAAGGCATTGTTTCTTACTACAAAGAAGCAACGTCTGGTCAAGTTCTTCAAGAAGGTATCAACGAACTAGGTTCTATGGCTTCATGGGTTGCGGCTGCAACGTCATACAGCACAAACGATCTACCGATGATCCCGTTCTACATCTACTACTCAATGTTCGGTTTCCAACGTATTGGCGACATGGCTTGGTTAGCAGGCGACCAACAAGCTCGTGGCTTCCTACTAGGTGCGACTGCAGGTCGTACAACACTGAATGGTGAAGGTCTACAGCACGAAGATGGTCACTCGCACATTCAAGCGAACACGATCCCTAACTGTATCTCTTACGACCCAACGTTTGCTTACGAGCTAGCGGTTATCATGCAAGACGGTATCCGTCGCATGTACGGTGAGAACCAAGAGAACGTTTACTACTACCTAACAGTAATGAACGAGAACTACGCAATGCCAGCAATGCCAGAAGGCGCTGAAGAAGGTATTCGTAAGGGTATCTACAAGCTTGAATCTCACGCTGGTGCTAAGGGCAAAGTTCAACTAATGAGCTCTGGTACTATCATGAACGAAGCGCGTAAAGCGGCTGAAATTCTAAGCGAAGAGTACGGCGTAGCCTCTGATGTGTTCTCTGTGACGTCGTTCAACGAACTGACTCGTGACGGCCAAGCGGTAGAGCGTGACAACATGCTTCACCCAGAAGCTGAAGAGAAAGTACCGTACATCACGACTGTTCTTGGTAAAGAACCTGCAATCGCAGTGACGGATTACATGAAGAACTACGCTGAGCAAGTACGTGCGTACATGCCAACTGAGTCTTACAAAGTACTTGGTACAGATGGTTTCGGCCGCTCTGACAGCCGTGCAAACCTACGTCGTCATTTTGAAGTTAACGCAGGCTACATTGTTGTTGCAGCGCTAACTGAGCTAGTTAAACGTGGTGATATTGAGAAATCTGTGGTTGCTGAAGCTATCGCTAAATTCGATATCGACACTGAAAAAACTAACCCGCAATACGCATAAGACTTCCATTAAGATAGGAAAACACAATGACAATCGAAATTAATGTACCAGACATCGGTGCAGATGAGGTTGAAGTAACTGAGATTCTAGTAAACGTTGGCGACAAGGTTGAAGAAGAGCAGTCACTGATCACTGTTGAAGGCGACAAAGCTTCTATGGAAGTTCCTGCGTCTCAAGCGGGTATCGTTAAAGAGATCAAAATAGCAGAAGGTGATTCAGTTTCTACTGGTTCTCTTATCATGATCTTTGAAGAGGCAGGCTCTCCTGCGGAAGGTGCAGCAGCACCGGCTGCGCCAGCAGTTGAAGCAGCGGCACCTGTTGCTGCGGCTCCTGCGGCCGCTGAACTTAAAGAAGTTCACGTTCCAGATATCGGCGGTGATGAAGTTGAAGTCACTGAAATCATGGTCGCTATCGGTGATGCAGTAGAAGAAGAGCAATCGCTTCTTACTGTTGAAGGCGACAAGGCTTCAATGGAAGTGCCTGCACCATTCGCTGGTATCGTTAAAGAAATCAAGATCGCTTCTGGTGACTCAGTATCAACTGGTTCTCTAGTCATGGTATTTGAAGTTGCAGGTTCTGGCGCTCCAGTTGCAGCCGCTCCTGCTCCAGCAGCGGCTCCTGTTGCAGCAGCTCCAGCTGCTTCTGCTGAAAAAGAAGTCAACGTACCAGATATCGGTGGTGACGAAGTAGAAGTTACTGAAATCATGGTAGCGGTTGGCGATACAGTAGAAGAAGAGCAATCTCTAATTACTGTTGAAGGTGACAAAGCTTCAATGGAAGTGCCTGCACCATTCGCTGGTACAGTGAAAGAAATCAAGATTGCAGCTGGCGATACCGTGTCAACTGGCTCTCTAATCATGACGTTTGTCGTTGAAGGCGCAGCTCCTGTTGCAGCACCGGCACAAGCAGCCGCTCCAGCGGCGGCACCTGCCGCATCGGCGGACCGTCCTAAATCAGAAGCACCTGCAGCGGCTCCAGCAGCAGGCGACTTCCAAGAGAACGGTGACTACGCGCACGCTTCTCCAGTTGTTCGTCGTCTTGCTCGTGAATTTGGCGTTAACCTGTCGAAGGTGAAAGGTTCAGGTCGTAAGAGCCGCATTCTGAAAGAAGACGTTCAGTCTTACGTTAAAGAGGCGCTTAAGCGTCTTGAGTCTGGTGCTGCAGCATCTGGCAAAGGCGGTGACGGCTCTGCTCTTGGTCTGCTTCCATGGCCTAAAGTTGATTTCAGCAAGTTTGGTGATACTGAGATCCAGAAGCTTTCTAAGATTAAGAAAATTTCTGGTGCTAACCTGCACCGTAACTGGGTAATGATTCCACATGTTACTCAGTGGGACAACGCAGATATCACAGCGCTTGAAGCATTCCGTAAAGAGCAAAACGCGATTGAAGCGAAGCGAGATACGGGCATGAAGATCACACCACTTGTGTTCATCATGAAAGCGGTCGCTAAAGCACTTGAAGCGTTCCCAACGTTTAACTCTTCTCTATCTGATGACGGCGAAAGCATTATTCTGAAGAAGTATGTAAATGTTGGTATTGCGGTTGATACGCCAAATGGCTTGGTTGTTCCTGTCTTTAAGGATGTGAACAAGAAAGGCATTTACGAGTTGTCTGAAGAGCTAGCCGTGATTTCTAAGAAAGCACGCTCTGGTAAGCTGACGGCTGGCGATATGCAAGGCGGTTGTTTCACTATCTCTAGCCTTGGTGGTATTGGTGGTACGGCATTTACGCCAATCGTCAATGCACCAGAAGTGGGTATCCTAGGGGTATCTAAGTCTGAAATGAAACCGGTATGGAATGGCAAAGAGTTTGAGCCACGCCTACAACTTCCATTGTCTCTATCATACGACCACCGTGTGATTGATGGCGCGGAAGGTGCGCGTTTCATTACTTACCTAAATGCTTGCTTGAGCGATATTCGTCGCTTGGTACTATAAGCAAAGGTTAGAAAGTAGGGCGGCTAAAATAGTCGCCCTTATTTACGATATTCAATGACAATTTGATGATACTGTAATTTTTACAAATCGAATTGCTGTCTAGCTCACAGGCTAAATTGATTTACTTTTCACACCATTAACATCTCTGTAAACTGTTGGCGGTCTGACGTTGCATTGTTTAAGTGATTTTTATTTTAAACAACGCCTCACAATAAGAAATCAATACCCACTCAGCCTGTTAGGGATAATGACTACAAGAGGTCAAAATGAGCAAAGAAATTAAAGCCCAAGTGGTAGTACTTGGTGCCGGTCCTGCTGGTTACTCCGCTGCATTCCGTTGTGCCGATTTAGGCCTAGAAACGGTTCTAATCGAGCGTTATAGCACGCTTGGTGGTGTATGTTTGAACGTGGGTTGTATCCCATCTAAAGCACTACTTCACGTATCTAAAGTTATCGAAGAAGCGAAAGCACTTGCTGAGCATGGCATCGTATTTGGTGAGCCACAAACGGACATCGATAAGATCCGTCTTTGGAAAGAAAAAGTTATTAGTCAACTTACCGGTGGTCTTGGCGGTATGGCTAAGATGCGTAAAGTGACGGTAGTGAACGGCTTAGGTCAGTTTACTGGTCCTAACTCTATCGATGTTGATGGCGAAGATGGCAAAACAACGGTTAACTTTGATAATGCGATCGTAGCCGCAGGCTCTCGTCCTATTAAGTTACCGTTCATTCCGCATGAAGACCCACGTATTTGGGATTCAACGGATGCACTAGAGCTTAAAGAAGTTCCTGGAAAACTGCTTATCATGGGCGGTGGTATCATCGGTCTAGAAATGGCGACGGTTTACCATTCACTAGGTTCTAAGATCGACGTTGTTGAGATGTTCGATCAACTGATTCCTGCTGCTGATAAAGACATGGTTAAGGTTTACACCAAGCGTATTAAAAACAAGTTTAACTTGATGCTTGAAACCAAAGTGACGGCTGTTGAAGCGAAAGAAGACGGTATCTACGTTTCAATGGAAGGCAAAAAAGCACCAGCAGAAGCTGAGCGTTATGATGCGGTTCTTGTTGCGATTGGTCGTGTGCCAAACGGTAAGCTTTTGGATGCTGAAAAAGCGGGTATTGAAGTGGATGAGCGCGGCTTTATCAATGTTGATAAGCAAATGCGCACTAATGTACCTCATATCCACGCTATCGGTGATATCGTTGGTCAGCCAATGCTTGCGCACAAAGGTGTGCACGAAGGCCACGTAGCGGCAGAGGTTATCTCTGGTAAGAAGCACTACTTTGATCCGAAAGTCATCCCGTCGATTGCTTATACCGAGCCAGAAGTTGCGTGGGTAGGTAAGACTGAAAAAGAAGCGAAAGCAGAAGGTCTAAACTACGAAACAGCAAGCTTCCCTTGGGCAGCATCAGGCCGTGCGATTGCTTCTGATTGTGCTGATGGTATGACTAAGCTTATCTTCGACAAAGACACACACCGTGTGATTGGTGGTGCTATTGTTGGTACTAACGGTGGTGAATTACTAGGTGAAATTGGTCTAGCTATCGAGATGGGTTGTGATGCAGAAGATATCGCACTGACTATTCATGCTCACCCAACCTTGCACGAGTCAGTGGGTCTTGCCGCTGAAGTCTTTGAAGGTACGATTACTGACCTTCCGAATGCAAAGGCGAAGAAAAAGAAATAATCACCTTTCTTCATGATACAAAAAACCGCTCTTAAGAGCGGTTTTTTTATGTTTCTAAACTAGGTAAGACTACCTTCAATCTATTGTTAGATGGGCGTCTTAATGATGTGCAACGTCTTTGTAGATACACACCATATTCATGTAACAATCCGTTAAAGACTTAATACTGTCACTGTCTTTATTACGATTTGCCTCAATGAATAGCGAATAACAAATCCCGTGGAAAAGACTCGTCAGATGTTTGGGTTCATGATGAGGGCAGACCTCACCACGCTCAATGGATTTAATGAACATATTCTCAACAAGCGCTTGGCTCGTTTTATTTGACGACATAAACAGTGGCCAAACTTCATCACGAGTTGACGTACTCCACTCAAACCATACCTTATTCCAATGACAATCTTCCATAACTAGGTCAACGACATTGTCGAGGATATTCGTTAGGTTCTCTTTGATAGTGACATCGAGATCAATGGTGTTAGATAAAAAGTTAGAATGTTGACAGACGACATGATTGAGCACTTCGTCGACGAGGTCTTCTCTGGTTGGGAAGTAGTTGAAAACTGTAGCAACAGAAACCTGAGCAATTTCTGCAATATCAGCGTGTCCACCACGGCCAATCCCACGTGTCGCAAATACTTCTAAGGCTATCTCCATGAGTTGCAGTTTACGCTTCTGAGGAGATAGGCGGGTTCTAGGTCTTTTAATGATTGAGTCCATATTATTTCCTTGCCAACGTTGTTTGAGCATATGACGTAAATGCTCTTATTGTGATGCCGAGTCAGATGTCCGCAATGGGAGATGACTAAAGAAAGACGAGGTGACTTTCATTATATCGATTTCCATTTTGGAAATTTACCGCTTGGCTTTTTCTTTTAAGCGATAAGTGTAATGGTGCATATATAGGTTGGTCAATGCACATTCACTGATAATTATGATAATTAGTGCTTATTTACCTGCACATCACACTTTTTTTGAAAGTGTAATTTTTTTTCAACAGGTTACGTTAACAAGGAGCCTCATGTGGTTTAGACCACATGAGGCTAGTAGGGGGGAATAGCCTTGGTTTTTATCGAAAGGCATAAAGTGTTACCATACGGCCACTTTAAAAACGACTCTCCTAATCCTGATAGCTGGCCAGTATCAACAGAGATACCTGCCTAGGGTGACATGGTTGGAGTTAACAACAAAAATAGAGATCGATATGAAACATACCATTGAAGTGATGATTTCTGAGAAAGAAGTACATGACCGTGTTCAAGTCTTAGGTAAGGAAATTACCGAGTACTATAAAGGCAGCGAAGACCTTGTTATGGTCGGCTTGTTGAGAGGTTCGTTCGTCTTTATGGCTGACCTAGCGCGTGCTATTGATATTACGCACTCAGTCGATTTCATGACCGCATCTAGTTACGGTAATACCATGGAAAGCTCTCGTGATGTTCGTATCTTGAAAGATCTTGATGACGATATCAAAGGTAAAGATATCCTGTTGGTTGAAGACATTATTGATACTGGCAATACGTTAACGAAAGTGAAAGAGATACTTTCTTTACGTGAGCCGAAATCTATCCAGATCTGTACCTTGCTCGATAAGCCGTCTCGCCGTGAGGTTCCTGTTGATGTGAAATGGATTGGCTTTGGTATTCCAGACGAGTTTGTTGTCGGTGTGGGTATTGATTACGCGCAGAAGTACCGTCATTTACCTTACATTGGTAAGGTTGTACCGCAAGAATAATAAAATGCCCACAGAAGTGGGCATTTTTACAATAGTGGTACTGTTGGGAATCGAGTTACTTCAGTACTTCACTATTGAGAATTTTTGCCATCGCGGCTTGATAGTTGACTTCGAGAGTTTCGCGGCTATAACAACGAACGCCTAGGTCTTGCAGCTTGCCATCACCAATGCCGTAAACCACGCCATGGATTTCAGTATCTTGTCCACGCTCCCATGCGCCCTGCATGACCGTTGAGTTACCGAGGTTGTATACCTGCTCAGCAACGTTGATTTCACATAACTTATCGGCCCGCATGTCTTGCGGCAGCTCACCGAGCCAATTTCTATGTTTTAGGTATAAATCACGAATGTGCAGCAGCCAGTTGTTGATGAGCCCAAGTTGTGGATTATCGATGGCAGCATTGACACCGCCACATCCATAGTGCCCGCAGACAATAATATGCTTCACTTTCAACACGTCTACCGCATATTGCACAACGGATAAGCAGTTGAGGTCAGTATGGATCACTTGGTTTGCTACATTACGGTGTACGAAGAGTTCGCCAGAATACAAACCGGTAAGGCGCTCTGCTGGGACACGGCTATCTGAACAACCGATCCAAAGAAACCCAGG
The DNA here is from genome assembly GCF_053544015.1 of Vibrio sp. E150_011. Lineage (NCBI taxonomy): Bacteria > Pseudomonadati > Pseudomonadota > Gammaproteobacteria > Vibrionales > Vibrionaceae > Vibrio > Vibrio sp. E150_011. The sequence goes on along the minus strand of NZ_JBHFOL010000008.1, from coordinate 213,446 downwards.
GTTCTGACCTTCTTCTAGCTTGGCAAAGTACGCGGGGCGTTCTGCTCTAATTTGCTCTGACCATTTTGAGTTATTGTCAAAGAGTTGTTTGATTTCTGGCATGGTTATTCCTTTAAGTGACTTAAATCACTATACACAATGTTACAATTTGAATCCCGTAAAAGTTATGTCAAAAAGCACTCATCTGACGTCTTCATGCACCGAAAATCAGCGACTTACACATTAAGTTTCGTTTTGAATATGAGTTATAACAATTGAATCAATTCATAACACTTCTTCATGGGTGCTTACATTTGATATTGTACGGCGATTTTTGATGTATTGAACAGGGATGGCTATGCAGTTAACACATCGTTTTAGTGACATGAGTTTGAAAGGAGATCTCTTTGGCGGTGTTACTACCGCAATCATCTCGCTGCCCCTCGCACTAGCGTTTGGGGTCGCATCGGGCGCGGGCGCAGAGGCCGGATTGTGGGGCGCCATTATGGTTGGCCTGTTTGCCTCGTTATTTGGCGGCTCATCAACGTTAATCTCTGAGCCTACAGGCCCAATGACCGTGATTATGACGGCGGTGCTAACCAGTATGATGGCTAAGTACCCAGAGACCGGATTGGCCATGACTTTTACGGTCGTAATGATGGCTGGGGCGTTCCAAATGTTGCTGGGCACATTGCGACTGGGGAAATACGTCACGCTTATGCCATATAGTGTCGTGTCCGGTTTTATGTCGGGCATTGGCGTTATCTTGATTATTCTTCAGTTTGCGCCTTTGCTCGGACAAGCCGCGCCAGCTGGTGGGGTGATCGGCACGCTGCAAGCGGTTCCTGATATTTTCGCGCAGCTGGATATTGCCGAACTATTTCTTGGCCTGTTGACGCTGGCTATTTTATTTTTCTTTCCCAAGCGGTATCAAAAATATGTTCCGCCACAACTGGTCGCACTCGTAGCGGTCACCTTATTGTCGGTGGTGTTTTTTGATTCAGACAGTATACGTCGTATAGGCGAAATTCCTGCAGGACTCCCCACCCTTGTGATGCCTTATATCAATGCCGATATGTTGACTACGATGGTGATTGATGCGCTCGTACTTGGCACGTTGGGGTGTATTGATACCCTATTGACCGCCGTGATTGGAGACTCTTTGACTCGTAAAGAACATGACTCCGATAAGGAGTTGCGGGGTCAAGGTCTAGCGAACTTAGTTGCTGGACTTTTTGGAGCGCTTCCTGGTGCAGGCGCGACCATGGGAACCGTGACTAATATCCAAGTTGGGGCTCGTTCACCATTGTCTGGTGTGGTTCGTGCCATGGTATTAGCGTTAGTCGTTTTGGTGGCTGGTGGGCTAACTGAACCGATCCCAATGGCGGTTTTGGCGGGTATTGCCGTGTTTGTTGGGTTTAATATATTGGACTGGAGCTTCATCCAGCGAGCTCATAAAGTCAGCCTTCAAGGCATGGCAATCATGTACGGTGTGATGTTATTAACGGTGTTCGTTGATCTCATTGTTGCCGTCGGGCTAGGGGTGTTCATCTCCAATATCATTATTATCGAACGCTTAAGCCGGGAGCAAGCTCGCCAAGTCAAAGCCATTAGTGACGCAGATGAAGATGATGTGCCGCTGACAGCGAATGAGCGTCGTTTGCTAGAGCAAGCCAATGGCAAAATATTATTTTTCTATCTATCGGGGCCGATGATATTCAGTGTCTCAAAAGCCATTTCTCGCCAACATTCAAGTATCGCCGATTACGAAGCAATGATTCTCGATCTGACGGATGTGCCTATGATTGATGTCACCGTCGGGCTTGCCCTTGAAAATGCGATTAAAGATGCACTGGATGCCAACTGTAGGGTGTATTTACTTTGTCCTAATGAACAAACACAACAGCAATTAGATAAGTTCCACATTATTGATTTGGTGCCTCACAGCAACATCTACCCCTCAAGAGAGCTCGCATTGAGTGCCGCTTCACGTGCGCTTGCGACAAGCCCACTTACACAGGATAACGAATGAGGTTGCGTATACGATTGTTATTTTTCAACAGCAATATGAGTGAAGCAAGGGAGGCATAGATTCAAGCGGATTGTACGTTTACTATTGAAAAGAGAGCGACGCGCCATCATGTTGGTGGGAGATAAATAACCACGACTTCTTTATTTTTCGATATAATCGGAATTGTCAAAACATCCTAGTCTGATCACAATCGGTGCACAGCATGTACGCATTAGAAATAGAACAACTCCGCAAGACCTATGCAGGTGGGTTTGAGGCGCTCAAAGGTGTAAGCCTGACCGTAGAGCAAGGGGACTTTTACGCCTTGCTTGGCCCAAATGGTGCCGGGAAATCGACCACAATTGGTATTATTACATCGCTAGTAAACAAAACCTCTGGTGGTGTAAAAGTGTTTGGTTATAACATCGATAACCAACTCGAGCAGGCAAAGCAGCAGCTCGGCCTTGTACCACAAGAATTTAACTTCAATCCATTTGAGACCGTGCAGCAAATCGTATTGCAACAAGCTGGTTATTATGGTGTCCCGCGTGATCTTGCTAAGCAGCGTGCGCAAAAATACCTAACACAATTAGATTTGTGGGAGAAAAAAGATGAACGTGCACGCCACCTATCGGGGGGCATGAAGCGTCGCTTAATGATTGCGCGGGCTTTGATGCATGAACCCAAGCTTCTGATCCTTGATGAACCAACCGCTGGTGTTGATATTGAACTGCGTCGCTCTATGTGGGATTTTCTAAAAGAGATTAACAAGCAAGGTATTACCATTATTTTGACCACGCATTACCTAGAAGAGGCTGAATTGCTGTGCCGAAATATCGGTATTATTCAAAGTGGCGAGTTGATCGAAAATACCTCGATGAAGTCATTATTGAACAAACTTCATGTCGAGACCTTTATTTTTGATATTGCCGATAATCATGACATACCAGTACTTTCAGGTGTGACGGCTCAGCATATGGTGAATGGTTCGCTGGAGATTGAACTAGAAAAAACACAAGGACTGAATCACGTGTTTGAGCAACTGACTCAAGCGGGTATCACTGTATTATCAATGCGAAACAAAGCGAACCGACTTGAAGAGTTGTTTGTCTCGATTGTTCGTAAACCGCAACAGGAGCAGTAGTATGCACACTCTTTACTGGACTGCGTTTAAGAGCTTACTCACGAAAGAGATCAACCGTTTTACGCGTATTTGGGTACAGACCTTAGTACCACCTGCGATCACGATGACATTGTATTTTATTATCTTTGGCAGCTTGATTGGATCTCGAATTGGTCAAATGGGTGGGTTTAGTTACATGGAGTACATCGTCCCTGGCCTTATCATGATGTCGGTGATTACTAACTCTTACTCTAACGTTGCCTCCTCCTTTTTTAGTGCTAAATTTCAAAAAAATATTGAAGAGCTGCTGGTCGCGCCCGTCCCTAATTATGTGATTATTGCTGGGTTTGTGATGGGCGGTGTGGTTCGCGGTCTGCTTGTTGGTACGATCGTGACGTTGGTATCGCTTTTCTTTGTTGATCTTCAGGTACAGCATTGGGGCATCATTATCGCGACGGTATTCTTAACCTCGGTCGTATTTTCTCTTGGTGGACTAATCAACGCGGTATTTGCAAAAACGTTTGATGATATCTCTATTATTCCAACGTTTATTTTAACGCCATTGACGTATCTAGGCGGTGTATTCTATTCAATCAGTCTCTTACCTGAATTCTGGCAAGGTATATCTAAAATCAATCCGATTGTTTATATGGTCAATGCCTTCCGTTATGGATTCTTAGGGGTATCCGATGTCGGGATTGTGACTTCATTTGGCGTACTCTTAGTGTTTATCGTGGTACTTTATGGGGTAGCACATTATTTAGTAACAAAAGGGATTGGCCTTCGAAGCTAATCGCTTGAATCAATTACTGAACTGATAAATTAAATGGTGGCGAATGAGCCACCATTTTTGTTTTTGGGTCGAGACAAGGACGACGAATGCAACTGCCAGCATCATTAGAATTACATACTCAACAGTCAATTGAGCGAATCCACGAACGATATGCAGACGCTTCGCATTGGCCTGCCACGCGTTTAGAGCAATTGCAACGTGTGTTGTCAATCAGCGAATTTGTTGAAGAAGCATTATTGAAAGATGAGGTTTTATTTCAGCAGTTACCACAAATGCTTGAGCATCCAGAGCGCGCTGAATCTTACCGTGAGCACCTACGCACCGTGTTATCGGCGTGCTCGATTGAAACCGATGGCCACCGTGAATTACGACGCTTTCGTAACCGTGAAATGACGTATATTGCGTGGCGTGACATGGTGGGCGACTGGACGCTAGAAGAGAGCTTGCAGCATTTATCGATGCTTGCAGAAGCCATGATATTTGAGACGTACCGCTGGCAGTATCAGGTATGTTGCAATGAGTGGGGAACCCCTTGCAATGCCGAAGGCGAAGCACAGCCAATGCTCATTATCGGAATGGGCAAGCTAGGCGGTGGTGAGCTGAATTTCTCATCCGATATCGATTTGATTTTTACCTACCCAGAAAATGGTGAAACGCAGGGCGCACGACGCTCCATTGCTAATGCGCAGTTCTTTACTCGTTTAGGCCAGCGCATCATCAAGGCTTTGGATCAGCAGACCTTCGACGGTTTTTGTTACCGTGTGGATATGCGCCTTCGCCCCTTTGGTGAAAGTGGGCCGCTGGTGATGAGTTATGCCGCTCTTGAAGATTACTACCAAGAGCAAGGTCGAGACTGGGAGCGTTACGCCATGATAAAAGCTCGGGTAATGGGGAGTGAGATGTATCCTGAATACCAAGAGCTGCGCCAAATGTTGCGTCCGTTTGTGTTCCGCCGCTATATTGATTTTAGTGCGATCCAATCCTTACGCCGTATGAAATCGATGATCAGCAGTGAGGTGAGACGTCGTGGACTTGGCAATAATATCAAGCTGGGGCCTGGCGGGATTCGTGAGGTTGAGTTTATTGCACAAGTTTTTCAGCTTATTCGTGGTGGTCGAGAACCTAGCTTGCGAGGACGCGGGTTACTTGAAACGCTCGATGCCATTGAAACTCTCGCACTACTTGAGAAAAAAGAAGTGATGCACCTGCGAGAGGCTTACTGTTTCTTAAGACGTCAAGAAAACTTACTGCAAGCTATGGCGGATAAACAAACACAAACATTGCCAGAGAAAGAGACGGACCAAATCAAGCTCGCGTTTGCGATGGGGTTTGAGTCTTGGGATCTCATGCTGGAGGCGACGTCTCAACATATGCTTAACGTTCATTGCGTGTTTGGTGATCTGATTGGTGAAGATGAAGAAGAAACGCCGAGTCCAGTACAGAAGCACTTCCATGAATTATGGGATATGGTGCATGATCCTGAAGTCGTCGAACACATTCTTGAGCATGACTTGAACCTTGATAATGCAGATGTAAAGCGAAGCACGATTTGCCAATTTAAAAAAGATCTGGCGAAGAAGACCCTAGGGCCTCGAGGTCGAGAGGTGCTGAATCGCCTAATGCCTAAGGTATTCAGTGCTATTTATGCCCATAAAGATGCCGAGTTTGGTTTATCTCGAGTGCTGCATGTCTTGCATCGCATCGTCACTCGAACGACGTACCTTGAGTTATTAGATGAGCACCCAGCAGCGCTGGTTCAATTAGTTCGTTTATGCACAGCAAGCCCTATGATTTCAGAGCAGCTGGGTCGTTATCCTATTCTTCTTGATGAACTGCTTGATCCGTCTCATTTGTATAACCCTGTTCCTTTGGCGTCGTATAAAACAGAGCTTAGAGATTACCTTGCTCGTATCCCTGAAGAAGATATGGAACAGCAAATGGAAGCACTGCGCCAGTTTAAGCAAACCTGTATTTTGCGGATTGCAGCGGCGGATATTGCAGGGGTGCTGCCTGTGATGAAAGTGAGTGATCACCTAACGTACTTAGCCGAGGCCATTGTTGAAGCTGGTGTGAACCAAGCGTGGCAACAAATGGCGGAGAAGTTTGGAGAGCCGACTCATATCAAAGATCGCGGGAGCAATGGCTTTGCTGTGATTGGCTATGGCAAGGTGGGTGGTTGGGAGCTCGGATATAACTCCGACCTTGATATCGTCTTTATGCACGACTGTCCTGTGAATGTGTATACCGACGGTAAAAAAGAGATTGATGGCCGACAATTTTATCTACGCTTAGCTCAGCGTATTATTCATATCTTCTCGACGCGTACTGCGTCAGGTATTTTGTATGAAGTCGATACGCGTCTTCGTCCGTCTGGTGTCTCTGGTTTACTGGTGAGTCCGACAGAGGCATTTGATGAGTATCAGCATAATGATGCTTGGACATGGGAGCATCAAGCATTGGTTCGCACGCGGCTAATATATGGTGATGAACTACTGCATCAAGCCTTTAACCACACGCGTGTGGACGTATTGAGTAAGCCGCGTGATGCTGAGGAACTTAAACCCAAGGTGGTTGAAATGCGTGAAAAAATGCGCGCTCATCTTGGTGGAAAAAAAGCTGGGCGCTTTATGTTAAAGCAAGACCCCGGTGGTATTACCGACATTGAATTTCTGGCGCAATACCTAGTGCTACGTTTTAGTCATGAGAAACCAAAGCTGACTCGTTGGTCGGACAATGTTCGGATTTTTGAAAGCATGCTCCAGCAAGGGGTCATGGACGAAGAACAAGTGATGACATTAACCCGAGCCTACACAACACTACGAGATGAAATCCATCATCGTAATTTGTTAAATTTGGATGCCGATGTGGCAGACGATAAGCTACTTGAAGAGCGAGAAGCGGTTAGGCAAGCATGGCAACAATGGATGACTTGACCACTCGAGTTTGGTGTCAGCCCTAAGAGTTGTGCTACTATCTTTTCAAAGTCTTAAATTCGTATTGTGATGCTTTATCCGTTGATAATTCATGTCGATACCGTGATGAGATGCCGTAACATAAAGAACAATTATAGCCTGGGAGCAAAAGCCCTCCAGGCTTGTTATTTGGAGTGAGAGAATGAAACCCATCCTACCTAATTACAGCGATTCAGGTGTACTGATTGTTGGTGATGTCATGCTGGATAGATACTGGTATGGCCCAACAGGGCGTATTTCACCTGAAGCGCCAGTACCTGTAGTGAAAGTAGAAAACAACGAAGAGCGTCCAGGTGGTGCTGCCAACGTTGCGATGAATATTGCTTCGCTAGGCGGTCACGCACACACGATAGGGCTTGTTGGCAAAGATGAGCCGGCTAAAGTGTTGACCGATACGTTGTCGTCATTACATGTGACATGCGACTTCGTTGAGCTTGCCGATTACCCAACCATCACAAAACTGCGTGTGTTAAGTCGTGGTCAGCAACTCATACGTTTAGACTTCGAAGATAAATTTGAAGGTACCGACCCTGCGTTAGTATTGAACAAGATGAAGACTGCTTTGCCTAATGTTAAAGCGGTGGTGCTATCTGATTACGCTAAGGGTGCCCTAGAGCATGTACAAGCGTACATCCAGCAAGCGAAAGCGGCGGGTGTCCCTGTATTCATTGACCCGAAAGGTGCCGATTTCGAGCGTTATCGCGGTGCAACATTGCTGACACCCAACATGCTTGAATTTGAAACGGTTGTCGGCAAAGTTAAAAATGACCAAGAGCTCGTTGAAAAAGGTTGCGCGTTAATCGAAGAGTTCGATTTTGAAGCCCTACTAGTGACACGCAGCGAACATGGTATGACGCTGTTACGTCGCAACGAAGCACCATTTCACTTGCCGACTCAAGCCAAAGAAGTGTTTGATGTAACGGGTGCCGGTGATACGGTTATTTCTGTCTTAGCTGCTTCTGTTGCGGCGGGTAAGCCATTAGATGAAGCGTGTGCATTAGCAAATGCGGCAGCTGGTGTTGTAGTTGGTAAATTGGGCACATCTACGCTATCAACGATTGAACTTGCCGAAGCGGTACATGGTAGTCAGGATACTGACTTTGGTGTTATTAGTGAGTCCGCTTTAATTGAAGCGGTGAAAAAAGCACGTTCGAAAGGTGAGAAAGTCGTTATGACGAATGGCTGTTTTGACATTCTTCATGCGGGGCACGTGTCGTATCTTAATCACGCGGCTGAGCTAGGTGATCGCCTTATTGTTGCCGTTAACACGGATGAATCAGTTCGAGCGCTAAAAGGTCCTGGACGCCCAGTCAACCCAACAGATCGCCGCATGGCGGTGCTAGCAGGTTTAGGTGCGGTAGATTGGGTTGTTCCTTTCTCAGAAGAAACACCACAACGATTAATTGCTGAGGTTTTACCAAGTTTGTTGGTGAAAGGTGGCGATTATAAACCGGAAGAGATTGCTGGCGGAATCGAAGTGATTGCCGCTGGTGGTGAAGTTAAAGTCCTTAACTTTGAAGATGGCTGTTCAACAACAGAAATCATTGAAGCGATTAAAGGTGGGCAAGGCTAACGCTTTGTTTAATAAGATATAAAAAGGGACGCATTCGCGTCCCTTTTTTCATTTATTTTAACGAGATGTTGTTACTACTCTGCTTTCTTTAAGCCAGCATTGACATCAATGATATCTTGTTCGCTTAATGTACCCACCGACTGACGTAGGTTTAAAACACTCACAATGTAGTCGTATCGAGCATCCGACAAGCTGCTTTCTGCGTCATACAATGCTTGCGTGGCTTCTAGCACATCAACAATGGTACGTGTACCGACATCAAAACCAGCTTTAGTTGCCTCAAGCGCTGACTCTGCAGAGATAACAGATTGTTCATATGCGCGAATAGCACCAATTGAAGAGTTGATGTTGTTGTTGTTACCACGAACGTTTTTAACGACTGAGCGGTAAGTTTGCTCTAGCTGTTCGCTTGCTTCAACGTAAGCAAACTCTGCTTGTTTGGTTTGTGACGTGATATTGCCGCCGGTATACAGTGGAACCGAAAGATTAATGCCAGCATTAAATGAGTTAGTTGTCTCATTCGCTGTGCCGTAACGGCTAGACACACTATTTCTTTCGTTGTCATAACCATAGCCACCATCCAAGGTTAGCTTTGGAAGATGACCAGAGCTTGCTAGCGTGATGTTATCTTTTGCGATGTCTTGACCAATACGTGCCGATAACAAGTCTAAGTTTTTAGATTGTGCTTCTTCTAAGAAAACGGAAACGGATTGTTGTGGACGAGCGGCAGAAAAACGATCGGTATCTAGGATATCAATATTAGAATGTTCTTGACCCGTAATTTCGCGCAGACCTTCGTACTTGTTCAGCAGGTCATTCTCGGCGATAACTTCATCCGCTAAGACACGGTCATACTGTGCTTGAGCATCATGAACATCGGTAATCGCAGACAAACCAACCTCAAAACGTTGCTTTGTTTGTTCTAGCTGACGAGCGACAGCCGCTTTGTTGGCTCTTACGGACTCAAGGCTATCCTTTGAGCGAAGAACCTCGAAGTAAGCTTGTGCGGTACGTAGGATTAGGTTTTGCTGAGCAGCCGCATAAAGCGAATCCGCTTGACGAGCATTTTTCTCCGCGGTATCAAGTGTGATCCAGCTTGAACGATTGTACAGTTCTTGAGAGAAACCCAAACCAGCGCTTATATTGTCGCTATCACCACCTAAATTGTTGTCTACGCGGGTGAAATCATATCCAGCGGTTAGGTTTATTTGAGGGAGCAAAGTGCTTCGAGCAGAGTTAATGGCTTCAAATGCACGATCTCTTTCTGCAGCGGAACGCAACAGTTGAGGATCGTTTTGCTTAGCTTGGTCGTAGACTTCTGTTAAAGAGTCGGCCCATGTTGCTGCACTTGCGCTTCCTAATGCAGCTGCGATGAATAGTGGAAGCAGTTTTTTCATTTGTCCTGATCCTGCCTGAATACTGAATAAGAGGTATGATTCACAGTTTAACTTATAATCGACGTAATTCACTCGAAACTTTGCACTTTTTTACGCAACAGCACTCAAAATTGCGACAATAAATTAACCAAAACCTAATGTTTTTTGAATTATTACGTAAAAAGTTGAAGCTTGTCGTTGGTAGTTAGGCGATTCGTTGAGTAAACTGTAACATTCATTTTTAATGAGGTTTGTCATGAATAAATCAGAACAACCGTCCGCTACATATACATCAAAGGATGTCGAAATAATCTCTAAACAAACGGTGTTTAGCGGTTTTTTTGAAATGGTGCTGTATCGCTTTAAGCATCGCCTTTTTGATGGAGGCTGGAGTTCTGAGATTCAACGTGAAATGTTGGTTCGTGGCGGTGCTGCGGCATTACTGCCTTACGATGCTTATCGTGATGAAGTGGTACTCATTGAACAAATTAGGGTGGGGGCTCTGGAGCACGACTCCCCTTGGCAAACGGAAATTATAGCGGGTATCGTCGATAAACAAGAGTCTGTTGAAGAACTTGTGCAGCGAGAAGCAGTCGAAGAAGCTGGGGTGAATGTTGATCGGTTGACTAAAGTGACGTCCTATTATCCTTCATCTGGGGGATGCTCTGAAAAAATAGCCGTCTTTGTGGGACAGGTAGATTCATCGACAGCGAGTGGCGTTCATGGTTTAAAAAGCGAAGGTGAAGACATTCGAGTTAAAGTGGTGCCTCGCACGCAAGCCTATCAAATGATAGCCAGTGGTGAGATAGAAAACGGCGCTTCAATTATTGCATTGCAGTGGCTTGAGCTGAATTACGCTCAGCTACAGCGTGAGTGGTCATTATGAGCCCAACACGCCAAGGCGATAAAAAAGTGTATCATGTTGATCTTGCAGAGCTAATGCGAGTTTATGAAACCAACTACGCCAAATTAAATCGATTGATTCCTATCTCGCCAGACGTTGGCGATGTGCGTTGTTACCAAGCCGGTTCATTGACGTATCAGCTAGTCATTCAAGAAGTGACGAAGTACACAACATTGGTGGAAATTTGCCAAGATGATGAACTTCCTGTTTTTCCTTTGCCTAAAATGATAGTTAGGCTCTACCATGACGCTAAAGTTGCCGAAGTTTGTCATTGTGAACAAACGGCTAGAGTGAAAGCGCGGTACGATTACCCTAATACAAAAATGCTCCAGAAAGATGAAAAATTTCAATTTAATCAATTTCTTAGTGATTGGTTGACGTTTTGTCTTAAAAATGGAATTAGTCGAGCTCCGATCATGTATCGAAGTTAAACAATAGTAGATATTCAGGTTTTATTATTTTGAAAACAACACCCAGTGGTGAATCTCAGTCTAGTGCCGTCAGGTTACTGCAGTTGACCGATACGCATCTATTTGCGCCCCCGGATGGCTGCTTGCTGAGTGTCAATACCCATGACAGCTTTAACGCTGTTGTATCTGAAGTGTGCAAGCAAGGGGCGCATTTTGATGCGCTATTGGCAACCGGAGATATTTCTCAAGATCATACCGAATTGTCCTATCGTAAGTTTGTTGAGGGTATTGTACCGCTCCAACTTCCGTGCTTTTGGTTGCCTGGTAATCACGATTTCAAACCAAGTATGAATAGTGTGCTTGATTCTCCTCTGATTCAGACGGCGACGCATAAGTTACTTGGTGAGCATTGGCAGATTGTGCTGCTTGATTCGCAAGTCGTCGGTGTTCCTCATGGGCGCCTGAGTGATCAGCAGCTAGATTACCTCGACCAAATTCTGACTCAGCATAGCGACCGACATACTCTGGTGTTGCTCCATCATCACCCGATACTGGTGAATAGTGCGTGGCTTGACCAGCACTCCCTGAAAGATTCACAAGAGTTCTGGGAGATTGCCGACAAGCATGACAACGTTCGTGCGGTTCTATGTGGGCATATTCATCAGGAGCTTGATCAGTTACGTCGCGGTGTAAGAGTGCTTGCGACGCCGTCTACGTGTGTGCAATTTAAGCCTAACTCGAACGAGTTTTCTCTCGATACCCTATCGCCAGGTTGGCGTGAGTTAGAGTTGTTTGATAATGGACAACTAAACACCACGGTAAAGCGGCTGCCTCATGGGGCTTTCCGACCAGACTTCAACGCAGAAGGTTACTAATGGAAAATAAACCATCGTTGTTGCTTTATATTCATGGTTTTAACAGCTCACCGCTATCGCATAAAGCGCAAGTCATGCAGCAGTTTTGCCAGGATAATCGGCCTGATATTACGGTGGTGGTTCCGCAGATGCCATGCTTTCCTCAACAAGCAGCGCATTATCTCGTGGATATTATTAGCCAATATGAAAAAACACATCATCTTGGTTTGGTGGGAAGCTCGTTAGGTGGCTACCTTTCGACGTGGTTGCATGAGCGATATGGCTACAAGGTTGTACTCATAAATCCAGCGGTCAAACCGTATGAGTTGCTTGTGGATTTTCTTGGTGAGCAAGAAAATCCTTATACTCATGAGAAATACACCTTAGAATCAAAACACATCGATGAACTGAAAGCATTGGATGTGAAAACGATTCGCTCCCCCCAAGACTTTTGGTTGCTACAACAAGAAGGCGATGAGGTATTGGATTTCCGCCAAGCGGTGACCAAATATGCCGATTCTAAGCAAACCGTTGAACCTGGCGGTGACCATAGTTTTATCGACTTTGAGCGTTATCCTGAGCAAATCATTCAGTTCTTAGCCCTATAAGTTTACTGATCATAAGTGCGTAGCTGAGGAGACAGTCATAAATTTCCCTCCAACTTTGGTGTGAAACTTGACAACACTTCCTTTGAGCCAGACTATGATATGTCTGTACTTACGCGTATGCCTTAATATTCTGACTTTACGAGTGTATTAAGGCGGATGGTGCAAGCACCACCAAACATCTTTTTTGCTGCTAAGTATCAATCTTTATTTGAGTAAAATTTCCGTATTATGACAGAACAATATAATGCTGGAGCCATTGAAGTACTCAATGGTCTTGAGCCAGTACGTCGCCGACCAGGGATGTATACGGATACAGCGCGCCCAAACCATTTGGGCCAAGAAGTTATCGACAACAGTGTCGATGAAGCGCTAGCCGGACATGCCTCAAAAGTACAAGTGATTCTCCATGCCGATCAATCTCTAGAAGTGATTGATGACGGCCGAGGTATGCCTGTAGATATTCACCCAGAAGAAAAAGTGTCAGGGGTTGAACTGATATTTTGTAAGCTGCATGCTGGTGGTAAGTTTTCTAATAAAAACTACCAGTTCTCAGGCGGCCTTCATGGGGTGGGTATCTCCGTCGTCAATGCGTTGTCCAAGCGCGTTGAAGTGACGGTTCGCCGAGAAGGCCAAGTCTATGAAATGGCTTTTGAACACGGTAATAAAGTAGAAGAATTGACAGTAACTGGAACGTGTGGACGCCGTAACAAAGGCACCAGTGTGCACTTTTGGCCAGACACCAGTTACTTTGACTCGCCTAATTTTTCAGTGACTCGTCTTGTTAATAACCTGCGAGCTAAAGCGGTACTTTGTCCTGGTTTAGAGATTACCTTCACCGATAAAGTGAACGGCAAAGATTACAAATGGTATTACGAAGATGGTTTGAAAGACTACCTTGCCGAAGGGGTAAAAGGTTATACCGTCCTACCAGAACAACCGTTCACAGGTGAATTTAGCGCTGAAACTGAAGCGGCGACATGGGCTCTGATCTGGCAACCAGAAGGCGGTGAGATGATCACCGAGAGCTACGTCAACTTAATTCCTACTGCGCAAGGCGGTACGCACGTCAATGGCTTGCGTCAGGGCTTACTTGATGCCATGCGTGAGTTTTGCGAATTCCGTAACTTGTTACCACGTGGTGTTAAGCTGACCGGTGATGATGTGTTTGACCGTTGTTCTTACGTGTTGTCGGTGAAGATGCAAGATCCTCAGTTTGCTGGTCAAACAAAAGAGCGATTGTCATCAAGGCAGTGTGCGGCGTTTGTTTCGGGTGTCGTTAAAGATGCCTTTAGCCTTTGGTTGAACGAAAAACCTCAATTGGCTGAACAACTGGCAGAGGTATGTATTGCCAATGCCCATCGTCGTATGCGCGCCAGTAAAAAAGTGGTCCGTAAAAAAGTGGCCTCTGGCCCAGCATTACCAGGTAAGCTGACCGACTGTTCTCAACAGGATTTGAGTCGTACTGAAATCTTTTTCGTGGAAGGCGACTCGGCGGGTGGTTCTGCGAAGCAAGCTCGCGATCGTGAGTTTCAAGCCGTCATGCCATTACGTGGTAAAATCCTGAACACATGGGAAGTGGCGACCGATCAGGTATTAGCGTCCCAAGAAGTGCATGACATCTCGGTGGCGCTTGGCATTGACCCTGATAACGATGATTTAGACGGTTTACGATACGGCAAGGTCTGTATTCTTGCGGATGCGGATTCTGATGGGCTGCATATTGCGACCCTTTTGTGTGCGTTGTTTACTAAGCACTTTAGAAGCTTAGTATCGGCTGGGCATGTTTATGTGGCAATGCCTCCTCTGTATCGGATTGACTGTGGAAAAGAAGTCTTTTATGCACTTGATGATGATGAAAAAGACGGCATCTTAGAGCGATTGAGCAAAAAGAAAGCGAAGATCAACGTTCAACGATTTAAAGGTTTGGGTGAGATGAACCCACTTCAGCTGCGTGAAACGACGATGGATCCGAATACTCGTCGCTTGGTTCAGTTAACGATCGATGACGATACGGCGACAGATGAAATGATGGATATGTTACTCGGCAAGAAGCGAGCGGATGACCGCCGAAGCTGGCTGCAAAGTAACGGCGACATGGCCGAGGTATAAGTATAATGTCGACTGAAATGTCTTTTGATGGCGTTGAACAACTGCCGATGCGCAAGTTCACCGAAGATGCCTATTTGAATTACTCAATGTACGTGATTATGGATCGTGCATTGCCGTATATTGGCGATGGCCTTAAGCCTGTACAGCGTCGTATTATCTATGCGATGTCTGAGCTAGGGTTATCCTCTTCTGCCAAGTATAAAAAATCAGCACGTACTGTTGGTGATGTTCTTGGTAAATACCACCCTCATGGTGATTCTGCTTGTTATGAAGCAATGGTATTAATGGCGCAGCCATTTTCATATCGTTATCCACTGGTTGATGGTCAAGGTAACTGGGGTGCGCCCGATGATCCTAAATCATTTGCAGCGATGCGTTATACCGAAGCGAAACTGTCGAAGTTTGCAGAAGTACTGCTTAGTGAGGTCGGGTTAGGAACGGTTGAATGGCAACCTAACTTTGACGGCACAATGAAAGAGCCAAAAATCCTACCTGCACGGTTGCCTCATATCCTTTTAAACGGGATTACTGGTATTGCGGTGGGTATGGCGACGGATATCCCTCCTCACAACGTCCGTGAAGTGGCTGAAGCTACGGTACATTTGATTGACAATCCGAAAGCGGAACTGTCCGATGTGATGGCCTACGTCAAAGGGCCGGATTATCCGACAGAAGCCGAAATTATTTCGCCGCAAGCGGATCTCGAGAAGATCTACCGCACCGGTCGTGGCAGCGTAAAAATGCGTGCCGTCTGGCACAAAGAAAGCTCGGATATTGTTATTACGGCCCTGCCACATCAGGTATCAGGTGCGAAGCTATTAGAGCAAATCGCTAACCAGATGCGAGCGAAGAAACTGCCAATGGTAGACGATCTTCGTGATGAATCTGATCATGAAAATCCGACACGCATCGTGATTGTTCCTCGCTCAAACAGAATTGACTGCGACCAGCTGATGAACCACCTGTTTGCGTCTACGGATCTTGAGAAAAACTTCCGCGTTAACCTCAACATGATTGGTCTAAATAATCGACCACAGGTTAAAGGCCTGGTAGCGATCTTATCTGAATGGATTACATACCGTCGCGATACTGTGCGTAAGCGCCTACAGTTCCGTTTAGATAAGATATTAGCGCGTTTACATATCCTAGAAGGCTTGTTGGTTGCTTATCTCAATCTTGATGAAGTAATCGAAATCATTCGAACGGAAGACGAACCGAAGGCGGTACTTGTTGCTCGGTTTGGTATTACTGACATTCAAGCGGACGCGATTTTAGATATTAAACTTCGCCATTTAGCTAAGCTCGAAGAGATGAAGATCCGTGGTGAGCAGGATGAACTTGAAAAAGAACGTCAGAAGCTAGAAAGCTTGTTGGGCTCTGAGCGTCGCATGAACACCTTGCTGAAAAAAGAGATTCAAGCTGACGCTCTGACATATGGCGACGACCGCCGCTCTCCTTTGGTTGAGCGTGCTGAAGCGAAAGCCATGACCGAGCGAGATCTTGTTCCTAGTGAGCCGATCACCGTTGTGTTGTCAGAAAAAGGCTGGATACGCCACGCGAAAGGCCATGATGTCGATCCATCAACCCTGAATTATAAGTCGGGTGATACTTACTTGGCTTCAGCTCGTGGAAAAAGCAGTCAACCTGCAGTATTCCTCGGAAACGATGGGCGAAGTTATTCGCTTGAATCCCATTCACTGCCTTCTGCTCGTAGCCAAGGTGAGCCGATTACCGGTCGCTTGAATATCAATGCTGGTACGACTATTCGTCAGGTCATTATGGGTGAAGAAACGCAACTGTGGTTGGTTGGGTCTGATGCTGGCTATGGATTTGTTTGTAAAGGTTCTGACTTATTGTCTAAAAACAGAAGTGGTAAGGCATTAGTCACTCTACCTCAAGCGGCCGAGGTGATGACACCGAGTGAGGTTGGTGACTTGGATTCGGATGAAATCATGGCCATTACGAATCAGGGGCGGATGTTGTTGTTCCCGATTAAAGACCTACCTCAGTTAGGGAAAGGGAAGGGCAATAAGATCATCAATATTCCTTCCGCTAAAGCGAAAGCAAGGGAAGAGTTTGTGTCCCACCTAATGGCTTTACCGCAAGGTGCGTCTGTGACGCTTTATGCGGGTAAGCGCAAGCTGGGTCTTAAGCCGAGTGACTTGGATAATTTCAGAGGCGAGCGAGGACGTCGAGGTGGTTTACTACCAAGAGGCCTGCAGCGTGTTACTCGGATTGATGTTGAGGGCGGCACCGTACTGGAAACAGAAAATACCGAGGAATAAAACCTAACAAAAATGCCGCTGAATATTCAGCGGCATTTTTTATGATTTGCTTATCCGTTACTTCAATAGGGTAGCGGTATACACACTGTTATCCGCGGCTATCTTCCGCCACTGTCACTTTTAACGTCATCTCTTTTCCATCACGAAGCAGGTTGACATCTACGGTAGTGCCGGGTCTTAAATCAGTAACAAGGTCAAGAACCCCTTGTCTGCCATTGAGCTTTTTGCCACCAATCGTCAGAATAATATCTTGAACCTTTATTCCTCCCTCTGCCGCAGGGCCTTTTGGATCCAGCCCTAGTACAATTATGCCACCAATGTGTTCATTCCCTAAAAGACGAGCGGTGACGGAGTTGATGTCTTGCCCGTCGATGCCGATGTAACCACGAATCACTCGGCCGTCAGCAATGATTTTTTCCATTATTTTGCTTGCCAGTTTATATGGGATAGCGAAAGAGATGCCGTAGGTTTCTAGATCGGTAGCTTGTTGGAAAGAGGCGGTATTGATACCAACTAACTCACCCTGTGTATTGACTAAAGCGCCACCTGAATTACCTTGGTTAATCGCCGCGTCAGTTTGGATAAAGGCTTGAATCCCGCCCGCACTTATCGAGGAGCGACCCGTCGCAGAGATAATACCGAAAGTTGTGGTTTGCCCAAGGTTATAGGGATTGCCAATGGCTAATACGACGTCGCCAACTTTTGGGCTATAGCTTTGGTTTAAAGGGATAACGGGAAGGTCTGTGCCTTCGACCCGCAAAATGGCAATGTCAGTACGTTGATCCTTACCCACTAACTGAGCAGCGGCGATTCGACCATCTTGCAGGGCGACAACGATTTGGTCAGCATTAGCAACAACATGGTAGTTGGTGATGATGTAGCCTTTTTCACTCACGATGACACCCGATCCTAACCCTTGAGTTGACAAGGTAGTACGATCGTTTTCTTTGTACTGTCGACTATAGATATTGACGACCGCAGGTGCCGCGTTACGAACGGCCTGATTGAATGAGACCTGTAGTGAAGTACCAGTAACTGGTTGAGTATCAAACTGCTCAGAGATGATCGTTGGTCTCAGAGACGGCACCGCGATTAGGACTAACAGCGCGGTGATCAACCCCATTGATACGGATCGGAATAAAAAGTTCAGCATTGTTCTCTCAATAAGATATCGGCATTGACGGTCAATGGGACAAAATAACAATCACTGAAGCTAGCATAGTATGAAAATGGTCTTAAACGATACGGATTGCCATGGACTTAATGCTTTTCGAGCAACAGCTTGCGAACAAAGCATATCATTTTGTTGAGAAATAATAAAAAAGGGCTGTCACGTTGGATAGCCCTTTCACTAAGAATTTACACAAATTGTGACGATTTAGCGGACCACTAAGTAAATTGTGCGATCGCCCCGTTGGATATTGAGTGCCAAAACCCCCGGCTTAGCCTCTAGAATCTTACGGAATTCACCCACATTTTTAACCCGTTCACGGTTAACGTCCATAATGATATCGCCCTGCTGAAGCTCATATTGTGCAGCAGGTGAGCCCTCAGCGACGGATTTCACTTTGACGCCCTCAACATCGTCACTTTTTTCTGTATTAGAGAATTCAGCACCCGTGAGGCCTTCATGCAGCTTATCGGCTTTGGTGAGACTTTTGGCGCCTTCGGTGAGGGTGGCATCGACTGTCATGGACTTGCCATCACGAATGAGACCAAGAGTAATCGTTTTACCCGCTCCGAGTGTCGCGACTTTAGCTCTCAATTCACTAAAGGTCGCAATTTTTTTGCCGTTGACAGAGACGATAATATCGCCGGCCTTTAGACCGCCTTTTTCTGCGGCGCTATCAGGCATGACTTGGCTAACAAAGGCGCCTTTACTTGAATCATAACCTAGTGCCTCAGCAAGCTCAGAGGTTACCTCACCGCCTTGAACGCCGAGCATGCCACGTTTTACCTCACCAAATTCGATAATTTGCTTTGTTAGGTTATCCATCATATTTGATGGGATGGCAAAGCCGATGCCGACATTGCCACCATTGGGGCCGAGTATGGCGGTATTAATACCGATCAGTTCACCTTTTAAGTTGACCAGTGCACCGCCGGAGTTACCGCTATTTATAGCCGCATCAGTTTGTATAAAGTTTTCGAAGTTTTCGAGGTTTAATCCACTGCGACCTAGCGCAGAGACAATACCAGAGGTAACGGTTTGTCCTAAGCCAAATGGGTTGCCAATTGCGACGGTGAAATCACCTACCCGTAATGAATCTGAGTCAGCAATCTTTATCTCAGTGAGGTTTTTGGCATCATCGAGCTTGAGCAGAGCAACGTCTGACATTTCGTCTCCGCCTACAAGCTCTGCGTCGTATTCTCGGCCATCTTGCAGTTTAACGTGAATCTCTTCAGCACCATTGATAACGTGGTAGTTGGTGACGATATAACCCTTTTTAGCGTTAATGACGACACCAGAGCCCAGGCCGCGAAATGGGCGCTCTTGAAGCTGTTCTGTTGGAAAGTCGGGACCAAAGAAGAATTTGAATTGCTCAGGGTACTGCTGCTTGGAGACTTGCGTGCCTTCAACGGCGATGCTAACGACGGCAGGGGTGACCGTTTCTAGCATAGGAGCAAGGCTTGGAAGTTGCTCACCATCAATGGCAAGAGGTAGAGCGGCAGAGACTGGCATGGGTGTGATGATTGAACTCAGGCTTAACGACAAAACAGTTAAGGCAAGTATCGGTTTTTTCATCATAAAACTCCTCTAGGTTTAGTAAGAGTTATGACTGGTTGATTTGAATAAAGTTCACTCAAAATAAAAAGCGGCAGAAAATCCCATCCAATAATCATTGAGGTAAATTCAACCGCTTTTATCCAAGATTGGCTACGAGGCTTTAGCTGTGATTGGCTCAGAGGTCACGAGTTCAGGTGACGCGACGACTTCTTTTGTTTCTTCTCGTAATAAGCCTGTCGCACCATTAGCGTAATCTTTAGGTTGCTCATCAGCATTAGAGGTGCTTTCCGATTCGATGTTGTGTTCCGCAATCTTCTTCACAAAAGGGTTATCTTGCTCTGGAAGGTTAGGTAGCAACTCAGCGGAGGTTTTTGCCATGTGCTGGTAAAGCTTCGTGTAGTCTTTACCGAGCGTGTCGAGCATCTCTGCACTTTGCGCAAAATGATCTGACAACTCTTGACGTTGTTGCTCTAAAGCGAATTTTGCTGATTCGAGATCTTTTTGAATCGTTTTTTGTTTTTTGTATTGTGGGGTAGTGAGTCGAGAAATCACAATTCCTAAAATGGCACCCACAAGTAGGCCGACGACGGCGTAAATCCAAGGCATAGCAGTTCCCTTATTATATTGTTTATTAACATGTGCGTTACCTGATGGTTACACACGTTGTTTTGTCATGGTACTATGAGTGTTCATGCCAATAAAGAAAAATACGCCATTTATGGTTGTTGGATCTGTGCTGCGAGTTATCCATGACACCGATAGAAAAATACAATTACGACATTGAAACCAATGGTTTTCAGCGCGATGCGGCCCAGCATCAAGCGGTGGAAGCATTAGATCGTCTTCATCACGAGTTCATTGAGTATTTGAACTTTGAAGCCCCGCCACTCACTATGATGCAAAAATTGTTAGGTAAATCGCCAGAGCAAGCTATCGCGCCTCAGGGGTTGTACTTTTGGGGGGGCGTAGGGCGTGGAAAAACGTATTTAATGGATGCTTTTTTTGACAGTGTACCTTCAGAGAAAAAGATGCGGGTGCATTTTCATCGCTTTATGTATCGTGTTCATGATGAATTGAAAAAACTGGGCGATATTGAAAACCCACTCGACAGTGTTGCCAATATCTTTGCGGCTGAAGCAACCATTATTTGTTTCGATGAATTTTATGTTTCTGACATCACGGATGCGATGATTTTATCATCGTTAATGCAGGCGTTATTTAGTCGTGGTGTTGTTTTGGTCGCCACCTCGAATATTCCGCCAGAAAATCTATACCGTAATGGATTGCAGCGAGCAAGGTTTGTTCCGACAATCGCACTCATTCAAAAACACTGTGATGTATTAAATGTAGATAGCGGTATTGATTACCGGTTGCGCACACTTGAACAAGCAGAGATTTATCATTTCCCTCTCGATACCTCGGCGAATGAAAACCTTCATCGCTACTTTAAGCAGTTAGTGCTGGAAGATAAGGCATTGGAATCATCGATAGAGATTAACCATCGTGCTATTCCAGTGGTGGCATCGGCTGATGATGTACTGTTTGCCACGTTTGAGCAGCTTTGTCAGACGATGCGTAGCCAAAATGATTATATTGAGATATCACGCCTCTATCACACGGTACTGTTGGCGGATGTCAAACAGATGGACAACAAAGTGGATGATGCAGCAAGGCGATTCATCGCACTTGTGGATGAGTTTTATGAGCGTCGTGTAAAGTTGATCATATCGGCTGAGGTTGAACTGGAGTCTATTTATACGCACGGGCTGTTAGAATTTGAATTCAAACGCTGTATTTCGCGACTTACCGAAATGCAAAGCCATGATTATTTGGCTTCTGAACACCTCGCATAGGATTTTTACTTCATTTGGCTAAAAAATAGGTGATTTTTTCCTCTAGCTTCTCTATAATCCTGCGACCTACCGTTACTGCGAGCCTCTAGCTTCGACGAAAGTCAGGTTATGCCAAGTGTTTCCAACACTCGAAGGGGTGATGAATGGGACTCTTAGACAGTGGGAACATATTGTTCCTTAAGTGTAAATTTTTTTTATAGGTAATTATTAGCATGAAAACTTTCGTTGCTAAACCAGAAACTGTAAAACGTGACTGGTATGTTGTAGACGCAGAAGGCAAAACTCTTGGCCGTATCGCAAGCGAGATCGCATCTCGTCTTCGCGGTAAGCATAAAGCTGAATACACTCCTCACGTAGACACTGGTGATTACATCATCGTTGTTAACGCTGAGAAAGTTACTGTAACTGGTAACAAGGCTAAAGGTAAAGTGTATTACCGTCACACTGAGTTCCCAGGTGGTCTTAAGTCTATCACTTTTGAAAAGTTGATCGACAAGAAGCCAGAAATGGTAATCGAACTAGCTGTTAAAGGTATGCTACCACGTGGTCCTCTTGGCCGTGCTATGTACCGTAAGCTAAAAGTTTACGCTGGCGCTGAGCACAACCATGTTGCTCAACAACCACAAGTACTAGACATCTAATTGGGGATATCAGAAATGGCAGAGAATCAATACTACGGCACTGGTCGTCGCAAAAGCTCAGCTGCTCGCGTTTTTATTAAACCAGGCACTGGCAACATCGTAATCAACAAGCGTGAACTAGAAGTTTACTTCGGTCGCGAAACTTCTTGCATGGTAGTTCGTCAGCCTCTTGAGCTTACTGAACTAACTGAGAAGCTAGATCTATTCGTTACTGTTAAAGGTGGCGGTATTTCTGGTCAAGCTGGTGCTATCCGTCACGGTATCACTCGCGCGCTTATGGAATACGACGAAACTCTACGTCCTGCACTACGTTCAGCTGGCTACGTTACTCGTGACGCTCGTTGCGTTGAGCGTAAGAAAGTTGGTCTACGTAAAGCACGTCGTAAACCACAATTCTCAAAGCGTTAATTTTTCGCTTTCAGAAATCTACTTTCCAGTTTTTGCTGGTTTGTGGTCCAAAAGCTCAGCCTTATGGCTGGGCTTTTTTGTTTTTATCACCCCTAATAATCCCTCTAAATTCATCAACTCCCCTGAAGAGACTTCGCTTTTCCTCCCTTTTGTGAACTGGTAAACGATTTCCTGCTATAGATGTTACGAAAAGGTAGCTTTATCTTGTCAAAAAGTAGGGTTTTCTTTATCATTTGCTATCAAATAAAAACAACTAAAATTCTTATTTTGTTAGCCATGCTTTATTGGTGATAACTAGTATCAGAATGGACTCAAGTTCGCATAATTTATTTTAAATTTGCACGTTCAACGCAAGGAAGATAACCAAAGGAATGGTTCCCCTACGGTTATTTAACATGACAGAGCAGCTTGGATTCGCTGGATATTGGCCCAAAGGAGCATATGGGAGAAATGTTGGATGAGCAATGCGCCTTTAAATAACGGTCGTAGGCGTTTCCTTACTGCTACAACTGCGGTTGTTGGTGGTTTGGGAGCAGCTGCAGTCGCCGTTCCTTTTATTAAATCTTGGAACCCAAGTGCCAAAGCAAAGGCCGCCGGTGCTCCTGTAGAGGTTGAAGTCAGTAAACTTGAAGAGGGCCAGATGGTTCGCGTCGAGTGGCAAGGCAAACCGGTATGGGTTGTTAGGCGAGCACAGTCTGTTTTGGATAATTTGGGGACGTTATCAGATAAATTACGTGACCCACAATCTCAAGAAGAACAGCAACCGGAATATGCTCAAAATGGTTATCGCTCGATTAAACCAGAGTATTTTATTGCGGTTGGATTCTGTACCCACCTAGGATGTTCACCTACCTACCTTGCGGACTCTTTTAGTGAGCAAGTCCAAGGTGTGAAATCAGGCTTCTTCTGTCCTTGTCATGGGTCGAAATTTGACATGGCAGGCCGAGTATTCCAGAACGTGCCGGCACCACTGAATCTAGTGATTCCTAAGCATATGTATTTGAGTGATACAAAAATTCTTATCGGCGTGGATGAGGGGGATGCATAATGCAAGCTGTACTTGACTGGGTAGAAAAACGACTGCCCGCAATGAATGCTTATAAAAAGCATTTATCAGAATATCCAATGCCAAAGAACTTTAACTTTTGGTATTTATTCGGCTCTCTTGCTATGTTGGTCCTTGTTAACCAAATCCTAACGGGGATTTGGCTTACCATGAACTACGTACCATCTGGTGAAGGCGCATTTGCTTCTGTGGAATACATCATGCGTGATGTGGAATACGGCTGGTTGTTGCGTTATATGCACTCAACGGGTGCATCTGCTTTCTTTGTGGTTATTTACCTTCATATGTTCCGCGGCCTGATTTATGGCTCATACCAAAAACCTCGTGAGTTGCTTTGGGTTTTCGGTATGCTGATTTTCTTAGTGCTAATGGCTGAAGCCTTTATGGGCTACCTGCTTCCTTGGGGACAAATGTCTTACTGGGGCGCTCAAGTAATTATTTCACTGTTTGGTGCCATCCCAGTTATCGGTGATGATCTGACATTGTGGATCCGTGGTGATTACATCATCTCGGGCGCGACACTAAACCGATTCTTTGCATTGCACGTTATTGCGTTACCAATTGTGCTACTGCTACTGATTGTCTTGCACGTTTTGGCGCTACATGAAGTGGGCTCAAATAACCCGGACGGTATTGAAACTAAGCTACCTAAAGGCTCAATGGGCGATGACTACAAAACGCAGTTCAAATTCCATGATTACTACAGCAAAAAATACGACATCATTGATTCGATACCTTTCCACCCATATGGAACGGTAAAAGATATGGTGGGTATAGCAGGCTTCTTCTTCTTGTTCAGCTACGTGTTGTTCTTTAACCCAGAAATGGGCGGCTATTTCCTTGAGCCACCAAACTTTGAAGCGGCGAACCCTCTGAAAACACCAGAGCATATTGCCCCAGTTTGGTATTTCACGCCGTTCTACGCCATCTTACGTGCGGTTCCTGATAAGCTGCTAGGTGTGGCTGCAATGGGGGCTT
Source organism: Vibrio sp. E150_011 (assembly GCF_053544015.1). Taxonomy (NCBI): domain Bacteria; kingdom Pseudomonadati; phylum Pseudomonadota; class Gammaproteobacteria; order Vibrionales; family Vibrionaceae; genus Vibrio; species Vibrio sp. E150_011. The sequence goes on along the minus strand of NZ_JBHFOL010000008.1, from coordinate 188,775 downwards.
CAATTGTATTCTTATTTTTACTTCCGTGGTTTGACCGTTGTAAAGTTCGTTCTTACCGTTACAGAAGCAAAATCCATTTGATTAATATCATTCAGTTTACGATCAGCTTTATTGCGTTAGGCATTCTCGGTGCGCTTCCAGCAACGGCAACGTACACCTTGATGGCTCAAATCTTTAGTTTGGGATATTTCATGTTCTTCATTTTGTTGTATGTCTACAGTAAAAATGAGAACACCAAGCCACTACCGAAGAGGGTGACATTTAAATGAAAAAGTGGATTGTAGTACTTTTTGCACTGTTGCCATCCCTCGCGTTTGCGGCTGGTGGAAATGTGCATCTGGATAAAGCAAATAATGACCTCACCGATCAAGCTTCGCTACAAAATGGTGCGAAGCTGTTCATGAACTATTGTTTTGCTTGTCACTCAACGCAGTATCAACGTTATGAGCGTGTAGCGAATGACCTTGGTATTCCGGTTGATCTGGCTAAAGAAAATTTAGTTTTTGACCCGGAAGCAAAGATCGGTGACCTAATGGTTAACGCGATGCCGCAAAAACAAGCGGCTAGCTGGTTTGGCGCTCCACCGCCAGACCTAACCTTAGTCGCTCGTGTACGTGGCGCTGATTGGCTTTATACGTACTTGCGTTCGTTCTATGCTGACCCAAGTCGTCCGTTTGGTGTGAATAACACGACGTTCCCAAATGTCGGTATGCCTCATGTGCTCGAAGAGCTTCAAGGCATCCCAAGCCCAATCTTTGAGACTCATGTGGTTAATGGTCAAGATGTTGAGGTTGTTGTAGGAACTCAAACGGATGGACGCGGCGAATTAAGCACTAGCGAATACGATGATGCGGTTCGCGATTTGGTTAACTTCCTTGAGTATTCGGGTGACCCAGTGAAGCTGGAGCGTCATGCAATGGGTTGGTGGGCAATGGCGTTCCTTGTGCTGTTTACCATTGTCGTTGTTTTGCTTAAGAAAGAGTATTGGCGTGATGTTCACTAATTGTGATATCATGTCGCGCTGATTCTAAATTTAGTTAACAATGGAGGCTTTGCCTCCATTGTTTTTTGTAAGTATTCCGGAGGGCTCCATGGCTGTAGCTGCCAATAAACGTTCTGTGATGACTCTTTTTTCTAGTGCTACCGATCTATATAGCCACCAGGTTCGTATCGTTCTAGCAGAAAAAGGTGTCAGTGTTGAGGTTGAGTTAGTGGATGAGTCAAACATCCCAGCAGAGCTTGCTGAACTAAACCCATATAAAACCGTACCAACTTTGGTTGATCGTGAACTAGCCCTTTACGATTCTAAGATCATTATGGAATACCTAGATGAGCGTTTCCCTCATCCACCACTTATGCCTGTATACCCGGTAGCTCGCGGTAACAGCCGTTTAATGATTTATCGCATTGAACGTAACTGGTATACGCTTGCTGAAAAAGTGGTAAGAGGAACTGCTGAAGAATCTGAAGCTGCACGTAATAAACTGCGTAATGACTTACTGACACTCGCGCCAATCTTTGCTGAATATGAGTACTTCATGAGTGAAGAGTTCAGCTTGATCGACTGCTACTTAGCTCCGCTATTGTGGCGTCTCCCAGAAATGGGTATCGACCTTGTTGGCCCTGGTGCGAAAGAAATTAAAATATACATGAACCGAGTATTTGAACGTGATTCATTCCTGGCTTCTTTAACAGAAGCTGAGCGTGAGATGCGTTTAGTTCGCTAAGTTATTCATGGATATTACTAAAATGACGCCTCGCCGTCCTTATATGCTTCGTGCATTTTATGACTGGCTGGCAGAGAACGACCTTACCCCTCATATCGTTGTTGATGCAATGTTACCTGGGGTGCGTGTACCGCAAGAGTTTATTCAAGATGGACAGATCATCTTGAATATCGCCTCTAGGGCGGTAGGGCAATTAGAGTTAGGTAATGAAGCCATTACCTTTCACGCTCGATTTGGTGGAAAGCCGCACACCGTTATTGTGCCGCTTTATTCAGTTCAAGCCATCTATGCGCGAGAAAACGGCGCAGGTACGATGTTTGAACCTGAAGATGCCTATGCATCGATTGAAGAAGAAGACTTTGCTGAAGAGACACCCGTCTCTGGGCTAACGGTTGCAGAAGTACCGGTAGCGAAGCTTTCTGAAGAGTCGGTGTTGGAGTCTGAGCCTCATGGCGATGATGAGCCAGAGCCACCACGTACGAAAGGCCGACCAAGCCTTCGAGTCGTAAAGTAATAAAAAAAGACTGCCTTTGAGCAGTCTTTTTTTTCATCGGTATGTCTCATTCAAAACGATGTGACACAAGTTGCGTTAGTGGTTTACGTGCCTATAAGCGTTAGTGCCTATAAGCGCTAGTGCGTAAAAGACATTGCGAGCGCAGCGGCGATATTGCGAGATGTCATCTCAACATTAAATGCGGCTTCTTTTAGAGCGGTCGGTAGATCCGTTGCGCCGAGTACGACGCTATAGACGGCATCAATGCCATGGTCATAAACAACGTGACAGTCTTTCGCTGTGCTTCCTGCGATAGCAATCACAGGCACCTGTGTTTGTTTTGCTGTTCGCGCTACACCGACCGGTGTTTTGCCATGAATGGTTTGGCTATCAATACGCCCTTCTCCAGTGATGACAAGATCCGCATCTTTAACCACATCACTCAAACTCACGGCATCCATTACTATCTGAATACCTGGACGTAGACTTGCATTAAATAGTCCAAGGAATGCGGCTCCGAGTCCACCCGCGGCGCCTGCGCCAGGGGTATGCTTAACGTCTTTGCCATTTGTTGCTTTAATTACATCAGCATAGTGAGAAAGGTTAGCATCCAATATGGCGACCATTGCTGGTGTTGCCCCCTTCTGCGGGCCAAATACCGCTGATGCGCCTTTATGACCACATAACGGGTTATCCACATCACAAGCGATCTCCAGTTTGATATCACCTAGGCGCGGGTCCATATCCTCGGTGTGGATTGAGGCTAATTTGCTTAGTTCGCCACCTCCGTAGCCTAGCTCATTACCATTGCTATCGAGTAGTTGAGCACCCAATGCTTGTGCCATGCCCAGACCTGCATCATTGGTTGCGCTGCCACCGATACCAACAATGATATGTCTCACCCCCATATCTAAAGCCGCCTTAATAAGCTCACCCGTTCCATAAGAGGTAGTGACTAGCGGATCTCGCTTATCTGCGGGGACAAGATGGATACCAGAAGCTGCAGCCATTTCGATCACAGCCGTTGAACCATCACCAACAAGACCTAAAAAGCCGTCCACAGGCGCGCCGAGCGGACCGGTGACATTAACGGAAATCAATTCTCCACCCGTTGCATCAATAAGAGATTGAACGGTGCCTTCCCCTCCATCAGCCATAGGAAGTTTGATGTATTCAGCATCGGGAAAGATTTTCTGGAATCCATTTTCTATGGCTTGTGCGACTTCCATTGCGGTTAAGCTTTCTTTATATGAATCAGGAGCAATTACTATTTTCATGATAATACCTTATACAAATAAACCAAATACACCGAACATCATGACGGAGACAAATGCGATCACTAAGCCTACAGCCGATTCGTAAGGGATCAATTTTAGCCGCTCCTTAATGTCCATATGAACCGCACCGCCCGTAGCGTGGAAGAAGCTGCCATGTGGCATATGGTCAAGTACAGTTGCGCCGGAGTGGATCATGGCTGCGCCAGCGAGAGCTGGGACGCCGAGTTCTAGAATGGTGCCGCTGAATACACTGGACGCAACAGCTGTACCGGCGGTTGTTGATGCTGTTGCTAGAGCCATCATGGCACCAGAGATTGGCGCTAATAAATAAGACGGCAATCCTGAAGCGGTAAGTACATCAATCAACCCGTCTTTCAGCGCTGAGTTTGCAATGATGCCTGCCAATGTCCCTGTGCCCAGCAACATCACGGCAACTGGTGCCATACGAGTTAGGCCCGAAACAGCAAAGTGGTTCGTGTCGGCAAATCGACCCATGACAACAGCGCCCATTAGGCCACCTAATGGCAGTGCGATGAGCGGGTCAACATTGATGCCTGCAATTGGTCGTAAAGAAAGTAGAGCGATGGCGACCATAGGGGCAACAATAGCCGCACTGAAGGAAGGCAGCTTAGAATGGTCAACAGCGACCACCTCGCTTTTTGTGACTTTTGAGCCCTTATTGATAAGCTTTTTAGCAATAAAGTACGCAACGAACATACCGCAAAGACCGGGAATAACACCGGCAGCCATGACGGAAGTCAGAGGGACATTAAAGGCGTCAGCGGCGGCGATAGCATTTGGGTTTGGCGACATAACATTACCGGCTTTACCACCACCTACCATCGCTAATAAAATTGCCGTTTTGGAAATATCAGCGCGATGAGCAATGGCTAGGGCGATAGGCGCAACAGTAATAACAGCAACATCCACAAACACGCCTACAGCGGTTAGGATCATTGTCGCGACCGCCAATGCCAATAAAGCGCGTGTTTCTCCCACCTTTTTGACAATCGTTTCAGCAATCGATGTGGCTGCCCCTGATTCAATCAACACACCAGCAAGCACGCCTGCCGCGAGTATACGAAGCACAGCAGTGACAATGCCCTGCGCACCACCAATCATGAGACCCACCGTATCGGTCAGTGAAACGCCGCCGACGACGCCGCCAACCAACGCGCCAATCATCATGCCATAGGCGGGTGGTACTTTTTTAAGTATGAGGCCAATAGCCACAACAAGGGCCGCTAAGGCGCCAAGAGTCGAAACTTCGATCATTATCAATTTTCCGCTAATTGTTATCAGTATTGTTAGGCGCAGAGTAACGCCCTGTTTTGAGCAAGGTTACCGATCATATAGCGGTATTTCTTTATGCGAAGTGACAGATTTAGAGTGGAAATACACACAATAATTGTGCTATTGCACAGTTATTGTGTGGGGTTATAGACATTTTAGGGCGAGATATAGTTGGATTTTATCCTCTAACTTGTTGATATCTAAGGATGTGATTGACTCGATCTTGTCTATTCGGTAACGAAGGGTGTTTCTATGAATATGTAGTGATTCACAAGTTTGAGCTAGATCGCAATTATGTGCAAAAAAGAGATGCAGCGTTTTGACAAGAACCTGTTTAGCGTCAGATTGAATGAGCTTTTCCAGGGGGGCCTTCAATTGTTGGGCGCGCCAGGGGTCATTCTTGATATTGCTGACCAAGACCGAAAGCTTGTGGTCGTGATAAAACAGAATGGATTTTGCTTTTGGTTCGCTGATCGCCATCGTTGCTTTAGCCGTTTCATAAGACTTTGCTAGTCCGATAACGCCAGGAAAATAATCCCCAAGCGCCATCTGTATAGAGAAGTCACATTCGTTATCGATTCGCCTCAGTAGTTTAGCGGCTCTTTTTTGTTCCTCTTGTCGATTCCAAACTGAGTGGCTCATCGTAATCGGCTTTAATACTACAATCTCATTCATTGATACCGATACGATACCGACAATGTTATCTCGCTCAGGAAACTCAAGCAGGTGTGTGAGGCGCTGTAAATGCTCTAGTGTCAATGTTTCTTTGGGCCTTGGAATGACCTTGATCACGGCGGCTACACGAGGTTGGTCCAAGTCGAGGTCTAACCGTTGAGCGATAGACAATAGTTGACCTTCGTTCAGGCTGGTACCTTGAATGAGCTGTAATAATAACTCTTCTCTGTGCCGTTTATCCCATTGAATTTGGTGCATTAACGCGGCTTGTTCAACAATGAGTTCTGCTGTCATTTTGACCAGTTCCCCATAGCTACGCACCTCTTCTGGTGTGCCTGAAACCCCGACGACACCAATGACATTGCCGTCGTAAATAATGGGCAGGTTGATGCCTTTTTTTACGCCAGATAGAGTGGAAGCCACGGCGTCATTGATTTCAATAATGCGGTTGTCTTTGATGGCTAAGAGTGCCCCATCATGGATGTGATGCAAACGAGAAGGATCGCTGGAACCAATAATGACACCACTGTCGTCCATAACATTGATCGAATGACGAATGATTTTTTTCGCTCTATCGACAATTTGTTTTGCTATCAGGGCGTTAAGTTGCATGACATCTTCTCTGTGCTACGAATATTTTGAGTATACCCGAGAACTTAAAAATTTGAGGTATAATCATTAGGTTATTGCCAAGAGACAATGTGATGGAATTCGAATTTATAAAAAACTCACTGACAGGAGAGTACCTGGTACGGTGTGAAATGGGGCATGAAGTATTAGCCCGTTTATTTCAAGAAGAGATCTCTACAAATGATCAGACCATTGCAGAGATTAAGAACCAACTTGCCTCAGCCGCTCAGTATCCAAGTAAAGAATTTCGCTGGGAAGGGAAGGAAATCTCATTGAGCATTCTGGAATCTGAAGTTCATGTGTTTGAAAACTGTCTTAATTTTGATGTGACGAATGATAACGTTGAGGAGTTTGAACTCTATAGCAGCGAGAGTTTTAGCGAGTCCGGCCTTGAAGATTTTAACGCAGTAATCAAGCAATGGGAGCGCTTTATTCACAATAGATAAAACGATTTGCACTTTAATAGTGCTCTTTGCTTGGGTTGCATTAATTTCGTGAACAGCTCGCACCATTATGGTGCGAGCTGTTTTCATTTCTATAACATGATTTCTATGTTTTCTTATTTTTCAATAACTTGAAAACTTGGCATGCACCTTGAAAGCTCTATTCTCATAACGGGATACAACACGGCGAAAGGGATGCTATGAAACTTATTAACGCGATTATTAAACCATTTAAACTGGACGACGTACGTGAGGCGCTTGCTGATGTAGGTGTTGAGGGTATGACAGTTTCAGAGGTCAAAGGATTTGGCCGACAAAAGGGACACACTGAACTTTACCGTGGTGCAGAATATCAGGTCGATTTTTTACCTAAAGTGAAGATTGAGATTGCAACGCACGCCGACAATGTCGACCGTGTTGTTGAGGCTATCTCAAATGCAGCGCAAACAGGAAAAATTGGTGACGGTAAAATATTCGTGTACGACCTAAGCCAGGCCGTTCGTATTCGTACTGGTGAAATGGATGCGGAAGCACTTTAAGGGATTGGAGACATTATGATGGAATTAGCAACGACTGTAAGCGAACTACGTTACGCGCTGGACACTTTTTACTTTCTTATTTCAGGCGCACTTGTTATGTGGATGGCAGCGGGTTTTGCCATGTTAGAGGCGGGTTTAGTTCGCTCTAAAAATACCACTGAAATATTAACCAAAAACTTTTGTTTGTATGCCATTGCTTGTACTTGTTATTTAGTCGTGGGTTATCACATCATGTATGTCGATAACGCAGAGGCGGGTTGGTTGCCTTCATTTGGCGCATTGATTGGTACGCAAGCTGAAGGGGCGGATCATTCACTTGAGTCAGATTTCTTCTTCCAAGTGGTGTTTGTTGCAACCGCAATGTCGGTGGTATCCGGTGCAGTAGCAGAACGTATGAAGCTGTGGTCTTTCCTTATCTTTGCGGTAGTTTTGACGGCGTTTATTTATCCGATGGAAGGGTATTGGACATGGGGTGGAGGCTTCCTCGCTGAAGCTGGCTTTAGTGACTTTGCTGGCTCTGGTATCGTACATTTGGCAGGTGCTTCAGCGGCGCTAGCCGGTGTGTTGCTGCTAGGCGCACGTAAAGGTAAGTACGGGAAAAATGGTGAAATATATCCAATCCCAGGTTCAAACATGCCATTAGCGACGCTGGGTACCTTTATCCTATGGTTAGGTTGGTTTGGCTTTAACGGTGGCTCTCAATTGATGGTCTCTGATTTCGAGAATGCGACAGCAGTAGGACAAATCTTCTTAAATACCAATGCTGCCGCTGCAGCGGGCGCTATCGCCGCGTTGTTAGTTTGTAAGACTACATGGGGCAAAGCTGACCTGACGATGATTTTGAATGGTGCATTGGCTGGCTTGGTCGCGATTACTGCTGACCCGCTATCACCATCACCGGTATATTCGGTTGCGATTGGTGCAGTGGCAGGCGTATTAGTCGTATTTAGTATCATCGGTTTAGATAAAATTAAGATTGATGATCCAGTGGGTGCTATCTCAGTACACGGTGTGTGTGGGTTCTTTGGCCTAATGGTGGTTCCACTGAGTAATGGTGATGCAACATTTGGTGCTCAGCTTCTTGGTGCTGCGGTTATCTTTGCCTGGGTATTTGCTGCAAGCTTAGCGGTTTGGGCGGTACTTAAAGCGACGATTGGTATTCGTGTATCGGAAGAAGAAGAGCTGGAAGGTATGGATATGCACGATTGTGGTGTTGGCGCATACCCTGAGTTTGTAACTTCAAAATAAGATATTAAGCTGCATTAAAGTTACCAATGCATACACATACTGTTACATAGTTGATAAAAAACCTGTCCCTAGTGACAGGTTTTTTTATATCAGATCATTGTTTTCTAGCAGAAGATGCATATAATAACGCAACTGATAAACGTTCTCATTTTAAATTAAAGGAACTTAATAATGAAAAAACTGCTAGCCCTTTCAGCAATCGCCGTAGGATTTGCTGCACCAGCAATGGCCGCTGAAGAAGTCAACGTTTACTCTTACCGTCAACCGTTTCTTGTAGAGCCGATGTTCAACGAGTTCACTAAAGAAACGGGTATTAAGGTCAATGTAAAGTTTGCTAAAAAAGGATTAGCAGAAAAGCTACAACAAGAAGGTGAATACAGTCCTGCTGATGTCGTTCTAACAACTGATATCAGTCGCCTCGCTGAACTAACAGACAAAGACGTTGTTCAGGCTGTTGATAGCGAAGTCATTGCCGCTAATGTTCCGGCTCAATACCGAGATAAAGAGAACGAATGGTTCGCGCTAACACTGCGTACGCGTAATGTGTACTCATCAAAAGATCGCGTTGGTAAATTAGGCGATGACTTTAACTATGCCGATTTAGCCAAGCCTGAGTATAAAGGTAAGATCTGTACTCGCAGCGGCAAACACCCGTATAACGTCTCTCTTGTTTCTTCGATGATCGCTCACCATGGTGAAGCGGAAACGAAAGCGTGGCTGGAAGGTGTTAAGGCTAACCTAGCGCGTAAGCCTCAAGGTAATGACCGTGGTCAAGTGAAAGCGATTAAAGAAGGCCTTTGTGATGTGTCTTTAGGTAACAGCTATTACCTAGGTAAGATGGTTAACGACAAAGAGCAAAAAGCGTGGGCGGATGCGGTTTACATTAACTTCCCGAATCAAGAAACAGAAGGCACACACGTTAATATCAGCGGAATGGCAATGGCAAAATACTCGCCTAACAAAGAGAATGCCCTAAAGCTTATGGAATTTTTAACGGGTGATACCGCGCAACAAATGTATGCTGAAGTAAACTTTGAATACCCAGTAAAAGAGGGTGTTAAGCGCTCTGAGCTGGTGGAGTCATGGGGTGACTATAAAGCAGATATGGTGTCACTTGATGACATCGCTGGCTACCATAGTGCAGCAATCAAATTGTTAGATGAAGTTAAGTTCGACCTTTAACCGATAAAAAGGGGTATAATGCCCCTTAATTGGTTCCGGTTACTGAACATCTCGACTCTATGTCGCCTGATGTATGTTTAGGCAATGAAAGAAAAAAATGTAGTTTGGAAAACCAGTAGTGGAGTGCTTACTCTGTTACTGGTTTTACCTATTTTAGCGATCTTCTATACAGCACTTGGTGAAACAAGTGACATCTTCTCGCACCTTTTAAATACGGTGATGCCGACTTACACCATGAATACGGTGTTGTTAGTCGCAGGTGTGCTTGTCCTTTCTTTATGTCTCGGTGTCCCTAGCGCATGGTTTATGGCCATGTGTAAGCTGCCATCGGAAAAAGTACTGCAATGGGCGTTGGTGCTTCCTCTCGCGATGCCTGGCTATATTATCGGTTATATCTTTACCGATTGGTTCGATTTTGCCGGACCGATTCAAATCTGGTTGCGCAATGTATTTGAATGGGGAGTAGGCGATTATTGGTTCCCCGACATACGAACAGTAGGGGGCGCGACGGTCGTCTTGTCTCTCGTACTGTATCCATATGTTTACCTGCTATGCCGCGCCGCTTTTATGGAGCAAAACGTCTCCTTACTTCAGTCTGCAAGATTATTAAAGTGCACGCCATTCGAAAGTTTTTGGCGCATCTCGCTGCCTCTTGCGCGTCCTTCTATCGCGGTTGGTTTGTCGCTGGTGGCGATGGAAACCATTGGTGACTTCGGCACGGTGAGCTACTTTGCCGTCAACACTCTGACAACGGCGGTGTATGATACGTGGCTAGGATACTCAAGCTTGAGTGCAGCCGCTAAAATATCGGCCTTAATGATGGTCGTTATTGTGCTGTTACTTGGGGCTGAACGCTACAGTCGACGTCGACAGAAACTGTTTCAAAGTCAATATAATAGCCATGAAGACTTTCGTTATCAGCTCACTGGTTGGAAGAAGTGGTTTGCGGTTACTTGGTGCTGGGGCTTAGTGTCGATAGCCTTTATTCTCCCGTTAGGTCAGCTTGTCATCTATGCGTATAAGTATTTTGCGCAGAGTTGGACGCCTGAATTTCAAACCTACGCCATCAATAGTCTTAAGGTGTCAATCGCCGCGGCATTGATAGCCGTGCTGATTGCACTTGTCGTAAACTTCTACCGCCGATTATCGCCGAACACGTCTAGCCAAATTTTTATGCGAGCCAGTTCATTGGGTTACGCCGTTCCCGGTACTGTGTTAGCTATCGGTGTCATGGTACCTGTTATTTTCATGGACCACGCTGTTAATGATTTCGCTGTTTGGATGGATTGGAAGCGACCTGGGCTTATCTTTTCTGGATCGATGTTTGCTATTGTTGTTGCCATGGTCGTTCGCTTTTCTGCGGTTGCTATTGGCAGCATAGAGACCAGTTTAAGTAAGGTATCACCATCACTGGATATGGCTTCTCGTACGATGGGCTGTAAGCAAAATCAAATGTTGGCTCGGGTGCACTTCCCTCTTATCAAGCGTGGCATTTTGATTGCTGGGTTATTGGTATTCATTGAGTCGATGAAAGAGCTGAATGCCGCCTTATTGTTACGCCCGTTCAACTTCGAAACGCTCGCAACCTATGTGTATAACTTTGCTTCTGATGAGCATTTGGAGCTGGCGGCGATGCCCGCTGTCTTATTAGTTCTCGTTGGGCTTATCCCTCTCATCATTGTTAATCGATCTCTGGAGCAACCCCACTAATGACAACCGCTCTGTCTATTGAAAATCTATCCTGCCAATATGAATCTCAAATGATACTGGAAGCTCTGTCGCTAGAGGTTAACCAAGGTGAAATTGTGTGTTTATTGGGGGCGAGTGGTTGTGGGAAAACCACGTTACTCAAAGCGATAGCTGGCTTATTGCCATTGGCTGGCGGCACCATGACGCTGAACGACAATGTTATTGATGATGGAAAGACATGGTTGCCCCCTGAGCAGCGTAATATAGGAATGATTTTTCAAGATTATGCCCTGTTTCCTCACTTAACCGTTGCTGAAAACGTTGCCTTTGGACTCAAAGGTCACTCAAAGGGAATGCAGGATTCTATTGTTAATGATGCACTCTCTTTGGTGCACTTAGAGGCGTTTAAAGCACGGTATCCACATCAACTGTCTGGCGGCCAACAACAACGGGTTGCCATTGCACGAAGCTTGGCTTACAAGCCCGATCTGTTGCTTCTAGATGAGCCATTCTCAAATATTGATACGCAGGTCCGCCATGAGCTAATTCGAGAGATTCGAAAGATTTTCAAGAAACAAGGTATTACCGCTATCTTTGTCACCCATAGTCGAGAGGAAGCTTTTGCTTTTGCAGACAAAATGGCAGTGATGAACGAGGGGGTCATTGAACAGTATGGCAGTGCGTCAGAGCTTTATTTTTGTCCATCAAGTAAATTTGTTGCCGACTTTTTAGGTGGTGGTAGCTATTTAGAAGCGACACATATTTCTGGCTCTACGTTTGATACGGAAATAGGACAGATAGCAGCGACATCTTGCAGCTTTATTGCCGAAGGTGCGACGTGTCAGTTGCTGGTTCGTCCACAACAAATCCAGCTTTCATCTTCAGAGCAGAGCAGTATCCATGTGGTCGAGCAGCAGTTCATGGGCGACCATTGTCGTTACGTGGTGGATATCAAGGGTACACGCATATTGGCTACCTCGATGGAAGCATTGAATGTTGGACAAAGTGTGGCGGTAAGTGTCGAATCTCAAGGGATTGTCGCCTTTAGCTAAGACAGATAACATCGAGTTAAGATAGATGTTATCGAGTGTTTTTAAGTTAAGTGCAAGTAAGAATCCTGGGTTACTTTAAGCTGAGATTCGAACCCTAAAATGGGTATCGAAAGACATAAAAAAAGCCCGATGATTTCTCATCGGGCAAAATGTTCTCCACCTATAGGGTGTTTCTTGTGACGGTGTTTACTGTTTACTTCGCGCTAAATAATATCGGCGCTACGATCAGGTAAACAGTCATTCGATCCACAAGAAGTGAGGAAACAGAGACTACAATGACAAAAAGCCTTTCATCTGTTGAAGAACATGTTCGGCTTGTTCTTTATCTTCCATCTCACAGAAGATTCGCAAAAGAGGCTCAGTTCCCGAGAAACGAGCAATGACCCACCCCCCATTTTTGAAGTACACTTTCGCCCCATCCGCGTAACTTACCTTATCAATATCGTAGCTAAATTCAGGTAACTGTTTTTCAATGTAGAGTTTGTGATAAAGGCTATCCTTCTGTGCGGACTTGAATGTACAGTCGCCCTCTGCCGTGTACGCGTAACCATATTGAGAGTAAATATCGCTGAGTAACTCTGAGAGTTTCTTACCGGTAACACTCAGCATCTCAACCAGTAGGCTGGAAGCAAATACGCCATCCTTACCCTTGATGTGGCCACGAATGGTGAGACCTCCAGAGCTTTCACCGCCAATTAGCGAGTCGTCGGCTTCCATTTGAGCACTGATGTGCTTAAAGCCTACGGGTACCTCAAAGGCTCGCTGTCCATAGTGTGAAGCAATCTTGTCAAGCAGGTGTGTGGTTGCGATGTTACGCACGACAGACCCGGTCCATCCTTTGTATTCCAGCATGTAGTAATACAGCAGCATCAGCACCTCATTAGGGTGGATGAAATTGCCTTTTTCATCGATGATACCAAGGCGGTCTGCATCACCATCGGTACCAATGCCGATGTCATAGCCTTCTGCGGCGACAAGGTGTTTTAGGCGGTAAAGTGTCGCGGCGTTAGGTGAGGGCATTAAGCCACCAAAGTCGGGGTTTTTACCATCATTGATAACATCAACATCGCAGCGGCCATTGATCAAAACGGTTTGCAACGCATTCTTGGCTACACCAAACATAGGATCAATCAACACTCGTAAATTGGCTTGTTTGATCGCTTCAATATCGATGAGGTTGATGATCGAATCTACGAACTGATTCATTGGGTTGATCTCAGTGATCTTGTGTTCTTGTATCGCGATGTCAAAGTCAAGGAGCCGAATTTGAGAGGCCGTTAAGGTTGCGATCTGAGATTCAATCTTCTCTGTGATGATCTCATCGGCGTCTCTACCACCCTCAATGAATACCTTAATGCCGTTGTAATCCGCTGGATTATGAGACGCAGTAATGCATGCTGAGTACGCACAATTCATTTCTTTTGCTTGATACATGACAATAGGTGTCGGCACAAACTTGTTAATAAAGCTGACTGGAATGTCATTGCCAGCCAGTACTTCTGCAAACCACTGTCCTGCTTTATCGGATAAAAAACGTCGGTCATAGCCGATAACAAACCCTCGATCTGCGACCTGCTCCTGATTGATTATGTTGGCAAGTGCTTGTGCCACGACTCTGACATTATCTCGGGTAAACTCTTCGCCAATAAATGCGCGCCAGCCACCGGTACCAAATTTAATCATAGCTTTCTCCTAACGAGCCCTGTTGGGCTCGTAATGTTGGTGAATCGATGGTGGAATTAACCCAGTACGACATGAACAAGGTTGACTGAGCCTTCAGGTTGAGGAGCAATCGCGCCGCTCGTATTGATGCCATTCAATGTGAGGGACTGCACGCCTTTGCTGACACCATTTGGATTTTCAACCTTGATTTGATACGTCGCGCCGCGCCACTCCCGCGTGACCTCAAAACCAGGCCAGTCAACAGGGATACAGGGATCAACTATCAAGCCATCAAAACTTAACCTCACGCCGAGGATATAGTTGGTCGCGGCAAAGTAAGCCCAACCTGACGTGCCCGTTAACCAAGGGTGATTCGCTCGACCGTGATCCTGATGATCGCGTCCCATCACGAATTGCACATAAGAATAGGGTTCAGTGATCCGGGTTTCTATGTTGTCGTTTTGGTTGTAGGGGTTGAGCGCGTCGTAGAACTTCATTGCTTGGTCGCCACGGCCTAGCTTTGCCTCAGCGACCCAAGCCCATGGGTTGGGATGAGAAAAGATCGCCCCATTTTCTTTTACGCCTTGATAAACACGGGTTACAAAACCGATATCATCATTAGGCGTTGCAAATGATGGTGCATTGAGATGTAAGCCATAATCTGAATACAGGTACTCATCAACGGCGTTCATGGCTTTCTTGCCTCGTTCTTCCGTCACTGCGCCAGAGATCACCGCCCATGTGTTGGATTCAAGATGCACCTTTCCTTCAGCCTGTTGGTTAGTGCCAACTTTATCGCCGGTTTTCGTGATGCCTCGGATATACCAACCACCGTCATCATCCCAAAGATGAGTCTCACAGGCGTCTTGTACTTTTTTTGCCATCTGTTCATAACAGAGAGCGTCTTCAGATTGGTTTAAGTGCTTGGCAAGGTCGACAAATTCCTGCAACGCCCAGTAGTGAAGGAAGGCGACCATGGAAGATTCACCGCCGCCAAGATTAAGACAGTCATTCCAATCCGCTCTTAAGCCTTTCGCGATACCCGTCGCACCGACATGTTTATCGGTAAAATCCAATGCTGCTTTCATGTGTTCATACACAGTGGCATTACCGCCGTCAGCATAAGGGATGAGTTCGTCAAAGAACTCAGTCTCTCCGGTTTCCATGACGTAGCGACAAATGGTTGGGATCAGCCATAAATGATCATCAGAACAGGTATCAGCAATGCCGTGGATCTTATCTTCGTCACTCGGCGTTGGAACCACGGTTGGTGATTTAGATGGTTCAATATCGGCTTTACCGGGATCAAACCAGTCGGGATCAAATAAGTGTAAGCCGTAGCCTGCTTTGACTTGGCCACGCAGCAAATCGATGATGCGCTTTTTTGTCATTGCAGGGTTAGAGTGCGGCACCGCCAACGCGTCTTGAGCGGTGTCTCGATAGCCCAGCCCTGTACGCCCACCAACCTCGATAAAGGAGGCGAATCGAGACCAAACCACACAAGTTTCAGCTTGGTAGAGTGTCCATGCATTGAGCATGGTATCAAGCCCTTGGTTAGGTGATTTAACTTGGAATTTTGCGCAGCGTTCATCCCAGTGTGTCCGAATAGCCGCAAAGGCTTTATCAACCTCGCTAAGATCTTGATACTTTTCTCTCAGCCGTGCACCGTTGCCCTTGCCGATACCCAAGACATAAGCAAAACGCACCTCTTGGCCCGGTTGAATCGTGAATTGCTTATGCAGAGAACCACAATGGTTGTAACAGGTTTGCGTGTGATTAGAGCATTGACCACGCTCTACCGCGATGGGGTTTGATTCATCTCGGTAGAGACCTAGGAAACTGTCTCGTTGGCCGTCATAGCTGTCAGGTTCAAACGTTGAGGCTAGGTAATAAAAGCCTTCTTTTTCATTGGTGTTGTAGAAAAGGTCGTATTCAATCACGCCCTCCTGATAATGAGTACCTGCGGAATACAGCGACATTTGATGGTTTTGATTGTCCGATGCAATGTGGCTAAAAGAGAACTCGACAAATGAAAAGGTACTAATGGTGCGCGGCTTATTGCTGTTATTACGTAATACCACATCCCAGATTTCGGCATCTTCACCTTTAGGGATGAATAACGTTTTACTCGCCTCAATTCCGTTGTAATCACACTTGAATTTTGAATAAGACAAGCCATGACGCACTTCATATTGTGCTTCCTCTAGGCTCTTCGCGACAGGTTGCCAAGAGATAGACCAGTAATCACCTGTTTCATCATCCCTAAGGT
This sequence comes from Vibrio sp. E150_011, assembly GCF_053544015.1. Taxonomy (NCBI): domain Bacteria; kingdom Pseudomonadati; phylum Pseudomonadota; class Gammaproteobacteria; order Vibrionales; family Vibrionaceae; genus Vibrio; species Vibrio sp. E150_011. The sequence continues at coordinate 172,596 of NZ_JBHFOL010000008.1, read as the reverse complement.
AGACGTAGTGACCTGGTCTATCAAATGTTGCATTCGGTCTGAACTTAGTGACGCGGTTGTATTCTGGCGAATTGTAAAATGAATAGCCGCCTGCATTGTGTGAGATAACGGTACAGAACTTCTCTGTGCCGAGATAATTAGTCCATGGCGCTGGAACGTCGGGACGAGTGATTACATATTCACGATTGTCGTTATCGAAATAGCCGTATTGCATGAGTATATCCTTATGAAATCTAATCTTAATTTTCTAGCCGTGATCCTGGTCGTTAGTCTCGGTATGATCACCATTCTTGTTATCAAGTCAGCCTATTCTGACCAAGGAGGCCTGTATTGAATGCGTTGTCTGTCCAGCAAGGTTAAGTGTGGTTTTAGTCTTGCTAAAAAGTGTGAGTAATTTTTATTTAGGTTATGACTCCAAGCTGTTTCGGACAGGGCGAGTAAGCGTGGAAAAACCATATAGTCCAGGCGATCTTGATGGGCAATGAGCTCTGTCCACAGCGCGGCTTGGATACCTAATATGCGTTTATTAATGGGGTCATCATGGGCAATGTCCGACAGTGGCTCATATTGGTATGCTTGCTCGAGTGAAATGACCGATGCCCAATCGACACCAGGTTCATCGCTGCTGCGGTCTTGAGCCATATCAAGATAGGTGGTTTGAGCGGGTTGAAGCACCACGTCGTAACCCATTTTTGCGCAATTGATGGCGGCCTCTTCACTTAACCACGAGTAAATAACGGTATCTTTACTGACTTTGTTGCCAAAATGCGCTTCTTCCCAACCCAACATTCGTTTGCCGAGTGAGCGAAGTTTGTCTTCAGCGTATCTTAGTAGATGTCCCTGCAGTTCTTTAGTGCTGTTATAGCCGTGGGTTTGCATGAGCTTTTGACAGCTTGGGCTGCTTGCCCAAGAACCAATTGGCACTTCATCAGCGCCGATATGTAGGTAAGGTGCAGGAAATAGCTGTGAGACTTCTTCCAATACGATATCTAGGAATTGATACGTTCCTGCAATCCCAGGGGATAAGGTGTTATCGGTATAGTGCTGGACGCTACGGTAGGTAGAGCGATCATCGTGATCAACGAGCATCTCAGGCAGAGACTTAATGGCTGCTCGGCAGTGACCAGGGATATCAATTTCGGGTATCACTTGAATGTCACGAACGGCAGCGAACGCGACGATATCTTTGATTTCTTGTTGTGAGTAAAAACCGCCATATTTGTTCGAAATATGATGAAATTGTGGTTCTAACACTTCTTCTGGTCCGCGCCATGCGCCGATATCGGTCAGAGCTGGCAGCGCTTTTATTTCTATTCGCCATCCTTCATCGTCGGTAAGGTGCCAGTGGAATGTGTTGAACTTGTAGTGTGCCAATAGATTAATAAAGCGTTTTATTTCATCAACAGGCTGGAAGTGACGCGCGCTATCAAGCATGACACCACGGTAAGAAAAACGAGGTTTGTCCTGTATGGAAACAAACGGCACCGTTAATGTTTGTCTTGCTTCGTCAAAATGAAAAAGCTGGATTAGTGTGCTAGCTGCATAGATAAAACCAGCGTCAGATGTGGCTTCAATAGTGATACCTGAGCTATCGATATTGAGTTTGTATTCTTCTTTTGATAGCACAGGGCTGCGTTTGAAGTGAATGCCTTGTTGCCCAATGGACTTAGGTGTAATAGAAAATAAGCGTTCAACTTCTTGTTGTAGCCATTCGGCAGCGCCTTTACTCTCAGGGTGATCACAGGTGATCTGACTATACCGAGTGAGCTCAAACACGCCATCAGACTGTGTGAAACTCATTGGCTCAGGGATCAATTGGTGTGTATGTGAGTTAACATCAGGTGTTGGGGTGTGATGGTGATGTGGGTCTTTCAGTACGATTGGCGATACGCTAACGCCTGCTCGAGATAGTGAGTCAGTATCTAGATACGCTTCCTTAATACCATCAGAAAGAAACCGGAAAGGGGCGGTTAAAATTGAAAACTCAACATAGACATGATGATTGGAATACAACACTGATTCTATTATATCGAGTGTACAAAAACTGCCTACTTGTGTGATCTGCCCACCTGAGATGCTACTTGGATCAATGTAGCGATCAAAGGTGAAACTTAGACGCCAATGTGCGTAGCTTTTTTCAGAAAGATTGTGCAGGGTTAAGCCAAAGCGACTGCCTTTCGTGTGGCTCTCTAGTACTGCGATATCGACGCGAAAATCCATAGTCATCCCCATTTAATATAGATTGTGCTGGCGTTGACCCGCCATCATCAGTGCCCCATCCATCGCGTCACCTTGCGGTTCGACTATCCAGCGCTGTGCCTTTGGTGATAACCAATCATGGATGCGTTGTGCGATGCTGCCCATTAAACAGATACGCTGTGCACCTTGTTGATTCAATGCCGACAGGTACATCTCAATATCGTCAGCGGTTTGTTGCAGTAACGATTTTCCTAGCTCCTCGTTGAGCAATGCATAGTCGAAAATAGCGGGTGAAAATTGCCCATAATCACAAGGCAATGCGGTTTTGGACCATTCCACAATGCGATCGACATCGTGATCAAAATGACTCATAACCAGATCGGCCAGTGGAGACGGTGGCTTGATACCATCTTGGATTAGCAACACCTCTTGTATAAGGCGAAGCCCCATGATGGCACCGCCACCCTGATCTGAGATTGGAAACTCTCTACCACCCACAACAAACTGCTGGCCGTCCTTTAGCAATATTCCACATGATCCTGTGCCTGCAATCATGATCGCGCCATCTTGACCACGGTGTGCACCTAAGCACGCTCCGTATGCGTCAGTATTAAGTGTCAGGCTGGCAAAGGGATGTTCAGTGCTCATAAATGCCTGATATGCCGCTTTATGTTCTGCCCCCGCGAGCGCTAAACCAACATGAACCTGAGACAGCGCATCGCGATTTAAGCCGCCTTGAACGAGAGCGGCTGTAACGGCTTTTATGACCGCAGACATCGCCACATCCGCCCCTAGCATAATATTGGCACTACCACTTTTTCCTTCACCAATGCGTTCACCCTGTTCGGTTAGGATTCGTGCTCGACACGATGTACCACCGCCGTCGATACCAGCGATAAATTTAGGCATGGGAACGCTCCTTGAGGTGGTAGTGCTGATGAGTGAGCGCCGCAGCCAACAGGAACCAAGCCGCGTGTGGGATCCACTGTTCTCCCCAACGCCAGTTTTGTAGCATGTCATCTTTTTGATTTGGCGGATTAAAGGCAATGTCGCCTTCATTATCGAACCCAGCGGTGATGCCGTTACAAATGCCGCCATGAGCATTAAAAAAACCGAGATTAGCCAAATACTCAGGGTTATTGTGGCCATGCCCGTCTAACATGCACATGTCGTAAGGGTTAGCGCCTAGAATCCAGTTCATGGCATTAGCGGCGTAGCTTTCAAGCTCTTTTTTTAACGTTGAACTATCAAGTTGAGATTGCACGGTAAGCGCCATCGTAGCCAAAGAAGCAAGACGAGCGTTTTCCCCTTGCCACCAATATCCAGATTCGTTGTTATGAGGAATAAAGAAAGCGCTGCGTTTTACACCATCGATTGGTTTTGTGTATTGGCGAGGGTAGCCAAATGGGTTAAACACCTCTTGAGTGATGGTGAGTTCGAATTGACACGCTTCTTGTATGAGCTGAGTAAATCGCTTGGCTCGAGAGGCATCATCTTCTATTAGTACATACTCATTAAGTGCGATAACCGGTAACCCAGCTTCTGCGGCATGATAATAAGGACGAGAACCGTCGGTATTGCTTGACCAGTAGAATGCATACTGTTCATCGTGGGCGGCGCGCTTTGCGAGCGCCTCTGCCCAAGACCTTGCTTCTGTTAGATACTGTTTTTGGTTCGTTGAGCGATACAGTTCAACGCTGGCTAATAGCGCGCAGTACTCGTCGATGATGTTTTCGATGCCATCATCGAGGTAGTGTGTGTTGTATTGTTTGAGGTGGGCATAACCCGCTTCGGCCGCGGCTAAAAATTGTTGGGTCTTGTCTGGTGCCACGTTGGCGATGAGGCTCGCTTTCGCTAATGCAGCAATCGACATCCCCCCACCTTGGCGAAACCCAGCCTGATAGTCCGACTTTTTGTGCCCAAGCTGTGTCTCATAGGCACAGATTTCGCGTTGCTCTGTGTCTTTACTCCATTTATCAAACACCGTCATGTAGAAGTAACCATCGGGGTGCTGCATGCGAAGCAAAAATTCAGCCCCAAAACGCGCTTCTTCATGCACTCTTGTTTGAACAAAAGAGTGCGCCAAGCTGTCGCGTAAGACCTCTTCGGCTTTAAGCAGATTCCACACCACCATTGGGGTTTGCTGAGGATTGAGATAATTGGCGTAGGACAAATGACTTAAGTACTTACTTACATCACCTGAGGCGTCATACCATCCTCCATGAACATCAATGCGTTCGTGGCTATTCACCACTTTCGCTGAGCGGTCTGCGTCATCAAAGATACTGCCACTGCATCGCTGGGATTTGAAATAATGGATGATGTCTGAAAAGGCACGATCCATAAGCTGGTGGTCACCAATTTTAAAGGTGTGTGAGTAAGCCGATTGGTAGCTGAGATAATAGTCGCCAGGTAACTGACACTCGCTAAAATCAATCTCAAAAAAGTACCCCTGATGCCAGTCATCAACGCGAGAACCTCCCAATAAAGGGATCTCCAAAACCCTGGCGTGGCTTGTTGCGTTGATTAAAAAAGCACTGCCGATTTCGGTGAGCGCATGCTCAGACATAAGGACCGCACATTTAGTGCCTGTTGCCTGATAACCAATGTGGTTTGTTAAAAATTGCATGATGTGTCCCAGCCAGCCGTGTCATTAGGCCCCGTGTATGAGCAGGCCCAATGATTGGTTTTTGTCGTAATTAGCTTTTGTATAAATAAATTAGTTTTCGTATAAGTAGCAGCGTACAAAGTGGTTTTCAGCCAGTTTGGTGACGCTTGGTAAGGCTTCTGAGCAGCGCTTGGTCGCGTGCGCACAACGTCCAGAAAAAGGGCAGCCGATGGATTGAGGTGTCCATAATGGGATTTCACCTTTATTGCCTTTTAGCTTTTCGTGGATAGATTTAGCGGGATCGGGTACCGCGGAAACCAAGAGTTGTGTGTAAGGGTGTTGAGGGTTAGCGATGACCTCATCGGTATCCCCCCATTCCACCATATGACCGACGTACATCACGGATATGTCCTCTGCGATATAGCGAGCAGTGGCAATATCATGTGTGATGTAAAGCAAGGACATTTGCTTTTCAAACTTCATCTCTTCCATGAGGTTCAATACCCCTGCGCGAATGGAAACATCGAGCATGGATGTTGGCTCATCGGCTAAGACGACTTCGGCACCAATCGCAATGTTTCTTGCGAGGTTGACACGTTGACGTTGCCCACCAGAAAGTTGATGCGGGTATTTAGCGGCCGTTTCTTTCGCAGGAATCAATCCAACTTGCTCAAGCAGGTCATAGATACGTTCTTCCAGCTCTTTTTTATTGCGCTTGTTGACCTTGTTATGGATCAGCAAAGGGCGCGCAATGTGGTGGAAAATGGTGTGGGTAGGATTGAGTGATCCAAACGGATCTTGCCACACCATTTGTACGCCTTGGCGATACTGAGTCAGCTCAGCTCGCTTAGTAATATCTTGTATATCACGGCCACGATATTTAATTTCACCACCACTTGGTGCATACATTTTTGCGATCATTTTGGCTGTGGTTGACTTGCCTGAACCCGACTCACCAACAACGGCCAGACCACGACTCTTATACATCTTGAATGACACGTCATTAATGGCACGCATCATTGGTTGAGACAGTGTATTGCTGTTAATTGGAAAGTCTTTTACGACGTTGTTGCCTTCAATTAGCAGTTCACCATAGTTGCTCATATTCATCTCCAGAAATGGTATTGTTGCTTGTTTTTTACTGGTGGCTGTCTATGACAACGCTTCAGTGACCGCGATATGTTCGCCGTATAAATGACAGTTTGAGAAGCGATTCGCTTCTATCTGACGCAGCTGAGTAGGTATCTTGGTACAGGCCTCATGCACGCGTTCACAGCGAGCTTGGAAGCGGCAACCTTGTGGGATTTCCAGCAGGTTAAGTGGATTACCAGGAATACCAGTTAGCTTTGTCTTAGGTCCCGTCAATGGAGGAAATGAACTTCCCAGCCCTTTGGTATAAGGATGGTAAGGTGATTCTAATATTTGCTTTGAGGGTGCTATCTCGATCAGTTCACCGGAATACATGATCCCGATACGGTCGGAGAATTCCACCATCAATGAGATATCATGAGTGATGAATAAGATAGAAAAGCCAAACTCTTCTTTCAGGGCGTATATCTTCTGTAAGATCTCGCGCTGCACGACCACATCTAACGCTGTTGTAGGCTCATCCATAATGATCATTTTTGGATTGAGCGCGAGTGCGATGGCAATAACAAGACGCTGACGCATGCCGCCAGAAAACTGGTGAGGGTAATCATTCAGTCGACTTGGATGAATATCGACGATCTCAAGCAGTCCTTCAGCACGTTTCTTCGCTTGCTGGCGTGTCATGTTGGTATGGCGCATGATGACATCGCAAAATTGCTCTTCGATGGTAAGTACTGGATTTAGCGCATTCATGGCGCTTTGAAATACCATCGACATCTCGCTCCAGCGAAAAGTCTGCATGCGCTCATCACTGTACTGCAAGATATCTTCACCGTTGAAAATAACCTGCCCTGAGCTGATATAAGCGGGCGGCTTGTGTAAGCGCATGAGTGAGAATGCAACGGTTGACTTGCCACAGCCTGACTCCCCAGCAAGGCCAAAGACCTCACCCGGTGCGATATCGAAACTGACGTTATTACAAGCTCGTACATCACCGGCATCGGTAATGTAATCGACGCAAAGGTTGCGGATTGAAATTAGTGGATTAGGCATAATTAACGGTCTCCGCTCCAAAGTGCATTCTGTGGTGGAAGTTCAGGTTCACGAGTATCTTTGTCTTGCTTAGCGAGTTTTTTCCAACGCTTCATACCTTTGTGAGAACGAAGTTGCGGGTTGGCAATCTCATCAACAGCAAAGTTAAGCAGCGCTAAACCAGTCACGAGGAGTATCAGAGCAAAACAAGGTGCGAGCATTTCCCACCACGCGCCAATCAACATCGCCGATGAGGTTTGAACGTTGTAGAGCATGATGCCCCAGCTGACAGTATTCGGATCGCCCATCCCTAAGAAAGAGATGATGGCTTCCATTGAAATCGCATACATGACGGAACCGATGAAGCTCGCGCCAACAATCGAGATTAGATTCGGGAGTAGCTCAACAAAAATAATACGCAGTCTTGACTCCCCAAGGACTTCCGCTGCTTTTACAAACTCTTTTTCGCGCAGTGAAAGTGTTTGTGAACGAATAACCCTTGCCCCCCAAGCCCAGGACATAAAACCGATCACCAGAGAAATGGTTAATGGCCCGGCTTCGCCGATAAAGGCGGCGACCACAAATAATAAAGGGTACTGAGGAATAACCAGCATGATGTTCATGGCAGCCGTTAGTACATCGTCGACTTTTCCACCAAAATAACCGGCTGAAATACCGATAACGGTTGCCAAAATGCATACGGTTAATCCAGCACCGAAACCCACCATTAAAGACACACGAGCGCCATAAACGACCTGTGACCAGACATCACGTCCCATACGTGTCGTGCCCAATGTGTGGTCGGCTTTTTTTGACATGAGCAGTGCTCGGCGATTGTCAGCCAGATTTTCAGCGACCCATCCATCCGGATTTTCTTGTGCCATTTTGACAACAAATCCAGGGTATTCATGAGGGTTTCCGGTGCGTTTATCTGGCGCATGCTTAGTAATTAATGGCGCTGCGATTGCCATGAATATGAATAAACCAACAATAATGAGTCCAATACGAGCGGTGGTATTTCGCCATACGAGAGAGAGGAATCCTTTCATAATTATTTGCCTCCTTTGCGTAGGCGGGGGTCAAGCACGACATACAACATGTCAGCGACTAAGTTAAAGAACAGCATAAAGAGCGTCATGATAAGCAGTTGGCCCTGTAGGACTTGATAATCACGAGCATGAATCGCGTTAAGCATGACACTGCCTAAACCGGGGTAGTTAAAGATGATCTCGATGATGAGTTGTCCACCAAGCGCCATGCCAAGAGACATAGAAAGTGCGGTGACACTTGGCAGCATGGCGTTTCTAGCTGCATAGTTGAAAACGACACGGTTTTCGCTTAGGCCTTTGCCTTTGGCCATCGTGATGTAGTCTTCGTTGAGCAGGTTAATCATGTTGTTACGCATGTTGACGAGGAAGCCACCAATTTGAATGATCGTGGCACAGATAAGGGGCAGAACGGCGTGATACAGTACGTCTTTAATGAAAGCCCAGCTGGTCCAGTCAGGTGTGGTACCGGCGGTATAGGCATAACCGGTTGGGAACCACTTAAGGCCGATAGCGAAAATGAACAGTGCTAACATCGCGATAACGACCTGTGGAATTGCTTGAATAATCAGCATTCCGGGGGTGATAAAGGTGTCAAAGCGACTGCCTCGTTTCCAAGCTGCGAAGATACCCAGTATCGATCCTACAGAGAAAGACAGAACGACAGCACAACCAGCAAGAAACAGAGACCAGCCAAAAGCACTGCCAAGTAAGCTGTTTACTGATAAGGGGAAAAACTGCACTGAGGTACCAAGCTCCCAGCTCAGAATGTTTTTCATGTAAGCGAGATACTGAACAAAGTAATTACCATCTACGAAGCCGAGCAACTCTTTCATTGCAGCAATTCGCTCTGGGGTAATTTGTACCGTAGTATGCGCGAACATCATGGTGACGGGGTCGCCAGGCATTGCGCGTGGAATAATAAAGTTGATAGTGGCCGCAACTAAAAGCGCCATACAATAAAAGGACAATCGTCTTAAAAAATAACCCATAACTTACACCTTGTTTACCCAGCATCTTACTTGCCGGTATTGCCGTCCATAACATTGAGACGAGCTATCCCCTGACGACAAACGCCACACATTCAATTGAATATAAAAAGGGGATGAAAGCGGTACGGAAGTACCGCTCTATTTACTGATGATTTATTTAACTGGTTTTAGGTCCAGTACGTGTAGCAAGCGCTCAGGGATACCAGCCCAGATATTTGGACGGCCTTGAGGGTTTTGCTCATTCCACCAACCTGTGTAGCGAGTGGTGTTATATTGGAACATGTAGGCGCCAGACATGACGGGTACTGTTACCTGATCCTGAGCGATGATTTTTTGAATACCGTGAGCGATCTTCATTTGCTCATCTTTATCAGCCGTTTTATAGAAGCTGCTTAGCAATGAATCTAGGTCTGAGTTTTGGTAAAAATGCATCGCAAAACGTGGCATACCATCACCGTGTTGCAGTGTTGAGTTGTACGCGCTGTTCCAATATGTGTAAGGGTCGGCACCATGGAAATAGTTGGTGTATGCGACGTCGTATGAACCCTCAAGCATTGACTGGTTGTAGACGGAGAAGTCAGGGGTACGAGCTTTCGCTTTGATACCAACCTCAGCAAGTTGCTCAACAGCAAGTTGTACCGTGTTGTTGAAATCAGTCCAACCATTTGGCGATTGAATCAACAGCTCAAAAGACTTACCTTCTGGCGTATCAACAAAGCCATCATTATTGACATCTTTAAAGCCCGCTTTTGAAAGCAGTGCTTTTGCTCCCTCAACGTCATAAGAGTTATAACCCTTAAACTTATTATGTGTCGCTTCATCAGACCAAGCGGTAAAGGCATAGCCCAAGCCCGATGCGAAGTCGTTCACCGTGCCACCACCGTAAAACGCAATATCAATGATGGTTTGGCGATCAAGCGCCATTGAGAATGCACGACGGAAATCAACGTTGTTGAGTGCTTCATTTTTAACTTCATCTGGGTTCTTAAAGTTAAGCATGAACGCTTGTGTGCCTGATGGCGGGTACCAGTAGTGATGATTAGGGCTTGCCGCAGCGTAGGTGCGGTCAATATCTGGAATAAATGATGACGTCCAATCCATCTCAGAGTTGACGACCTTACCTAAGAACTGGTCATTATTAGCAATCTGAGGGACGCGTAAACAATCCACTTCTAGGTTGTCGGCATCCCAGTAGTTCTCGTTGCGACATTGAACGTAAAGCTGGCCTGTAAAGGTATCGATCTCAGTAAATGGACCAGAACCGACAGGGTTTTCATTAGTAAACGTAGCTGGGTCTTTAATATCTTTCCAAACATGCTCAGGAACGACAGGGACCTTTACGATCTCATAAGGGACGTTTGAGTTGGCTTCAGTGAGATAGAATTTTACCTGATGGTCATTAAGCTTCTCGACTTTTTCTACCCAAGAGTTAATACCGCTTTGATCAAGCTCTGGTTTTGACTTAACAAGATTGAATGAGAAAAGAACATCGTCAGCGTCAAAACTTTCACCATCAGACCACTTCACGCCTTTACGAATGTCGAAGGTGACCGTCATTAGGTCATCTGACATTTCAAAGCCTTCTGCAAGACGGAATACCGGTTTATTGCCGTGCATTTCATTGAAGACAACTAAAGGCTCATAAATAAAGTCGGTGGTAGTATGTAGGTTTGTTGCACCCAAATATGGGTTGAAGTTACGAACAAAGGTATTGAACTCTTTCGGGTGAACCGTCAGTTCATTACGTTCTGCCGCCGCTGCTACAGAGCTGAATCCGGTTACCGCTGTGGCAATCATTGCTGTCGCGAGTGCTGTTTTTTTAATATGCGCAAGCATAGCTATTCCTTACTATTTGCTTTTGTTTCACAGGGTAAACATTGGAGATTTACCCTCACGTTTTGCTAAAGCCTACCTCTTGTGTTTGTGTCCTGAAGAGTGGCCTGTAAGCCTTAGGCACTACTAGAAAACACCTTAAAGAAAGATTTATCAATTACGCTCTCCGTCAAAAACGTCAATTTTGGGTCTAGTGTTGTCAAAAACGTTAAAATCACAGTCTTTTGCTGGTTTTTTGAGCGCTGAGTTAGGGTGATATCAATCACATTCAATAATTTTATATTGTTGTTTGTTAGTGTTCACTACGGCTTTGTTCTTTTTTATTCAGTGCTTCGTGGTGTTTGTTGAAAATGGTGATGGTTGTCACGTTGAGAATTGACACGTTAATTTAACTTGATAATTAGTAATGGCAATTTGTTGTGATTGTGGTCGCAAACTGGTTATTTACTCCTGGTTTCGAGGCTGCAATTTGCAATTTTCATCCCTCTATTGCCTTGTCATGACACCAATAATATCACTTGTTTTGTATCGTACAAAAAGAGGCGTCAGGAAGTAGGATGGCATGTCAGGGGTAAAAAGGCGCTGTGGGGGCTGTCTAATTTCGAGCTAAGTGTTGGTCATCTTAATAGAATGGTTAAGCATTGCTTTGCCGTGGTGAGAGGATGTCATGGTCACGAGTAAATGAGCTAATAGGTAGGGCGTTTGGAATAAAGGAGAGCATTCGAAGTCTTTACGGCTTCGGTAGTTTACAACAAAGTCTCTGTCCAAAGGTGCGTCAGCGTATGATCTTTTTCAGGACAGAATAGGTTCTGGTATGTTATTGCTCTCAAAAATAAAAATAACCGTCATCCCCTTGAAAAAGGGGATCTTCATCAGCGTGTTTGAGAGTCTAATATTGAAGACGAATTTTTAGCAGCTGGTTTGTACTAGCAAGTGTTTTTAACATTAAGTCTGTCAGAAGACCTACTTTGCTGTTAATGCGATTCCATCAAAATGAATGCCTACCCAACCGTGCTGAATGAAGTTACGAATGTTGGCATGGTCGCTACCATTAGGGTGTTTTAAAACGTCGTCACGATAGAATTGACCAAAACAAGCGAGCGTTGATGATTCATCTAACCCTTGAGCCTGAGCAAAAGCAAAAATCTTACAAGACCCATTATTTTGTCCTGCTTGATTTTCGGTTTCTCCGTTTACGAAGCGGACTGGGTTAAACTTAAAATGCTCGTCAATAACTTGCATCGTTTGCTCAAACATGACTTCATTAGGCTTTGTAGCCAGTAACTCTAGAAATTTATCCATATTATGTTCTCCCTCGTGATTCATCAGAGCCCGTACTATATCATCAGGCCAATCAAAAGTGAGTAACAAGTAGAAAAAGTACTTGTTGATGGACAGTTACGTTCTTGCAGATTTATTTCGGCAGCTCGTTATTTACAAATTTGAACGGTTCAAAAACGTGTCAGCTCTGTCTTCGCTAGCGCAGAATGAAGCTTGGGCTGTAACTGCTCCCACAAATAAAGACTAACCGTCACCCCTTGGAAAAAGGGGGGGGGGGAGCTTCATCAGCGCGTCGTGAACAGCTTCCTAGTACTTGGCTTTCGTCAGCGCAGAATAGACTCTGGCATGTGACTTCTTCCACCAATCAAAATAACCGTCATCCCCTTGAAAAAGGGGATCTTCACCAGCGCGTTGTGAACTGGTTTCCTCGCACTTGGTTGTTATTTTAAGTGAGTTACACGCTTTGGGAGATCCCCGTTTTCACAAGAATAACGGCCTAATTGGGATGAGTTAGAACGTGACGTACTAAGAGGTCGCTCTCCAAGGTGCGTTAGCTTGGGCTTGGTTTTCGTCAGCGCAGAATAGACTCTGGCATGTGACTGCTCCCACCAATCAAAATAACCGTCATCCCCTTGAACAAGGGGATCTTCACCAGCGCGTAGTGAATTGGTTCTTAGCACTTGGTTTGTATTTCAAGTGAGTTGCTCGCTTTGAGTCATCTTTGCTTCCACAAGGATGATGACTTAACTTCGGTGGGTCATAGAATGTTAAGGTAAGAGTCGTCAGTCATTTATATTTCGCTTGAATGTCGATACTTCTTGAATGGTATTGTGCTAGAGCAAAGAGAAAACTCAATGCGTCTAATGATGAGATAAATCATTTGAGGTAGAAGAGGGTGTGCTTAGATTTTTTGCTATAGAAGAGCAGAAAAGCAAAAGGCCTGAGAAGCAATAATGCTCTCAGGCCTTTCTGTATTTGGTGGCCCCTCGCAGACTTGAACTGCGGACCAATCGATTATGAGTCGAGTGCTCTAACCACTGAGCTAAGGGGCCTTATAGGGAAGAGATTATAGGGGATGGTAGGCAAGCTGTCTAGACGTAAGCAGGGCTAATTGCGCTTGCTTTTTAATCACTTAAACCAATAGACACAAAAAAGGTGAGCTAGTGCTCACCTTTTGTCTGATTTATGCGGTTGTTACTCGTCTAGGAAGCTACGCAGAGTCTCTGAGCGGCTAGGGTGACGAAGTTTACGCAGTGCTTTCGCTTCGATTTGACGAATACGTTCACGTGTTACGTCGAACTGTTTACCCACCTCTTCAAGAGTGTGGTCAGTGTTCATATCAATACCAAAACGCATACGAAGTACTTTCGCCTCACGAGGAGTCAGACCCGCTAGAACATCTTTCGTTGCAACTCGTAGGCTCGTCATTGTCGCGGAGTCTAGAGGCAGCTCGAGAGTCGTATCTTCGATAAAGTCACCTAGATGCGAATCTTCGTCGTCACCAATTGGTGTCTCCATTGAGATTGGCTCTTTGGCAATCTTAAGAACCTTACGGATCTTGTCTTCCGGCATTTGCATACGTTCTGCCAGTTCTTCAGGAAGAGGCTCACGACCCATTTCTTGAAGCATTTGACGAGAAATACGGTTCAGCTTGTTGATCGTTTCGATCATGTGCACCGGAATACGGATGGTACGTGCTTGGTCAGCGATTGAACGAGTGATCGCCTGACGAATCCACCATGTAGCGTAAGTTGAGAACTTATAACCACGACGGTATTCAAACTTATCAACGGCTTTCATCAAACCGATGTTACCTTCTTGGATTAGATCCAAGAATTGTAGGCCACGGTTGGTGTACTTTTTAGCAATCGAAATTACCAGACGTAAGTTCGCTTCAACCATCTCTTTCTTAGCACGACGAGCTTTCGCTTCACCGATAGACATACGACGGCTGATGTCTTTGATATTTTGTACTGAAAGTGACGTTTCTTCTTCGATAATATCCAGTTTTTGGATAGAACGACGAATGTCATTTTCGTAGCGACGAACTTTTTCAGCGTACGGCTTATCAGAGCTGAGTACTTCGTCAAGCCATGCGTCATTTGATTCATTGCCAGTAAAGAGGGCAATGAATGATTTTTTCGGCATTTTTCCGTATTCAACAGCCTGACGCATGATCAAACGCTCTTGAGTTCTTACGCGATCCATTGAGGTGCGTAGCTCTCTTACGAGGTGATCAAATTGTTTTGGTGTTAAACGGAATTCTTTGAAGACTTCTTGTACAAGACCGTGAGACTTAGCCACTTGTGGGCTGTCGTATCCGAATTCGTTGATAACAAGCTGAAGGTCTTGGTAAGTGTTACGCAGAGCCGTGAACTTCTCTAAAGCAAGTTCTGGGTCAATACCTTGATCTTCTTCTTCCTCATCGTCCTCGTCAGAGCTGTCTTCGCCTTCTTTATCTTCGTCAGCAAGATCAGTTTCAGCAAGTTCTGAACCGATGTGTGTGGCGGTTGGTGCGGTTGTACCATCGTCATCAGGATCAACGAAGCCTTGAATGACATCGGTCAGGCGCAACTCTTCGGCTTGAACTTTATCAAACTGCTCAAGAATATAAGGAATAGTACCTGGGTACTCAGCAACAGAGGCTTGTACCTGGTTGATACCATCTTCGATACGCTTAGCAATATCGATTTCGCCTTCGCGAGTCAACAACTCAACAGTGCCCATCTCACGCATGTACATGCGGACAGGATCGGTGGTACGGCCAATTTCACTTTCTACGCTTGAAAGCGCGGCAGCAGCCGCTTCGGCAGCATCTTCATCGGTGATAGACTGTTCATCACTCAGTGCAAGGTCATCGGCATCAGGGGCAGTTTCTACCACCTTAATACCCATGTCATTAATCATCTGAATAATATCTTCTACCTGCTCAGAATCTACAATCTCTTCAGGTAGGTGGTCATTTACTTCTGCGTAGGTCAGATAGCCTTGTTCCTTGCCCTTGATGACAAGCAGTTTTAGCTGTGACTGCGGATTTTGCTCCATAGACGATATCCAACTTAGATCTAGTGAAGGGTTTAGTATGCGAAATGCAAACCGTTAATAGTAACAAATTTATTTATTGCTGACTAAACAAATAGGGTTACGCTTTTAAATCTAGCATCAAGGCCAGTAGCTCCCGTTTTTCATCGACTGATAAGCCGACGCTTCTTTCTTTAGCTTGCAGGTTTTCGATTTGTTGTTCCACGCATTGGGCTAAAATTCGGTCCAATGAGTCAATAAATACATCTTCTTGATTGTCATCGTCAACCTGGAGATCCCAGCTTGCGAGACGAGACAGAAGCGCCTCATTCTTGGTATTACGCCAATGTTCAAGCAGTTGACCTGTAGTCATATGGGGGTGCGCTTGACACTTATCAACCACTTCGCCCAATAAAATTAACCCAGGAAGTGATAAATCTCTCACTGTTGAGAGATCCGGTACCATTTGAGCATAGCTCGGATTTTGCAAAAGTAGAGCGATTACATCACGCATTGGTGTTCGTTTGATCACTTTTTGCGGTTGTGGTCGTGTTTCTACGTTGGTTTTGCGAGCGCGCCTGAGTTGATTATCAAAGCCTGTTCGTTCATCTAAGCGCTTTTCTAATAACTCCTGAAAGTAAATATCAGGAATTTTATTGATCAATTCGCTCGAAAGGGCGCGTAGGGCTGATTTTCCTTCATTCGACCCTAGATTGAGCTTGTTTAGCTCAATAAGGTTATCGAATAAATAAGAAGACAACGGTGTCGCGTTTTCAATTTGTTGCTCTAGTGCTTCTTTTCCATACTTACGTACATAGCTATCAGGGTCTTCACCATCTGGCAAAAATAGAAACTTCAAGGTGTTGCCAGATTTTAGGTGTGGCAAGGCATTCTCAAGCGCTCGCCAGGCCGCATCTCTACCGGCTCTATCACCATCATAACAACACACGACGGTGTTAGTTTGACGAAATAACACCTGCAGGTGATCGCCTGTTGTCGATGTTCCGAGCGAGGCTACTGAGTAATCAACGTTATATTGAGCTAGCGCAACCACATCCATATAGCCTTCAACCACGAGAATATGTGGTGGCTCACGGTAAGCTTGCAGGACTTCATATAATCCATACAGCTCTTTGCCTTTATGGAATATCGGTGTTTCGGGAGAATTGAGATACTTGGGCGTATCGTTACCAAGTACACGACCACCAAATCCAATTACACGACCACGTTTGTCCCTGATAGGGAACATGATGCGACCACGAAAACGGTCGTATCGATTGCCTTTGTCGTTTTCTATCAGCATGCCACCGGATACAAGCATATCCTGAGTGGCTTTTTGTTGGCCAAAATTCTTTCTTACGTTGTCCCATTCATCAGGTACGTACCCGATGCCAAACTTTTGAACGATTTCACCAGAGAGTCCACGACCTTTAAGGTATTCAATCGCAATTTTGTTGCTCGATACCTTGAGTTGATCTTTGTAGTATTGTCCGATAGCGGTCATGAGATCATACAAGGATCTTTTTTGTTCGCTGTTGGCCGTAGGCCCTTTGGTAAAGCCGCTTTTGCCGTTGGTTTGCTCTCTTGGGACCTCTAGTCCTAGAGATGAGGCAAGTTCTTCTATTGCTTCTACGAACTCAAGACGATCGTATTCCATTAGGAAATCAATCGCGTTTCCGTGTACACCGCAACCAAAGCAATGGTAGAACTGCTTGTCTTGGCTGACACTAAATGAGGGCGTCTTTTCATTGTGGAAGGGGCAGCATGCGCCGTAGTTCTTACCTTGTTTTTTTAGTTTTACACGTGCATCAACGATGTCGACAATATCGAGTCGAGCAAGCAGGTCGTCAATGAAGTTGCGGGGGATGATTCCAGCCATAAAACCTTTTTACAAGAAAGAGATAACCCTTTTTACTAGAGTTGAGATACAAACAAGCCGTGCACTCCAGAGGATAGCACGGCTTGTTGCAATTCGATTGGGTGACTAAGCCAGTTTAGCGCGAACTAAACCACTTACTTTACCCATGTCTGCTCGGCCTTGAATCTGCGGCTTCAGCACGCCCATTACTTTGCCCATGTCTTGCATGCCAGCGGCACCAGATTCTGTAATAGCACTTGCGATAAGCGCGCTTACTTCGTCTTCGGTCAGTGGTTGAGGCATAAAATCCTCAAGAACCGTAATTTCAGCTTTTTCTGCATCCGCGAGATCTTGACGATTCGCAGCTTCAAATTGAGAGACAGAATCGCGACGTTGTTTAACCATTTTTGTCAGAATTGCAATAATGTCATCGTCGTTCAGAGTAATCCGTTCGTCGACTTCACGTTGCTTAATTGCTGACAGGGCTAAACGAATAGTGCCAAGGCGAGCTTTGTCCTTGGCTTTCATCGCAATCTTTTGCTCTTCTTTGAGTTGTTCAATAAGAGCCATAACTAAATTCCTCTTGGGACCTAGTTATTAGTACAGGCGAACGCGACGTGCGTTTTCGCGAGCTAGCTTCTTAGCGTGACGCTTTTGAGCTGCTGCTTTAGCGCGTTTGCGTACTGTAGTAGGTTTTTCATAGTGCTCACGACGACGCACTTCAGAAAGGATACCTGCTTTTTCGCAAGAGCGCTTGAAACGACGTAGTGCAACGTCGAACGGTTCGTTTTCACGTACTTTAACTACTGGCATATGCCTTTCACCTCAGGGTTTATCTGTTCATTAATGCTGGTGCTTTTGTTGTTAGCCCTAAGAAATTCCTTAGTTCTAATCGGTAAACCAGCTAAATCAAAAATGGTGCGGAATTTTAATCCGATCAGATGGGCTTTGTAAAGTGTTTTTCCGCTTATCTCTTGTACAAAATTTGTTTGAGAGGCGATGACGAGGTAATATTGCGCCAATTTCGAAATATGTCGAGAACATTATGCGCATTTTAGGTATTGAAACCTCTTGTGATGAAACGGGTATCGCCATCTATGATGACGAGAAAGGCCTGCTATCACATCAACTCTATAGCCAAGTCAAATTGCATGCTGATTATGGTGGTGTGGTGCCTGAGTTAGCCTCTCGTGATCACGTAAAAAAAACGATCCCATTGATCAAAGCGGCATTGGCTGAAGCGAATTTAACGCCAAAAGATCTTGATGGTGTTGCTTACACCTCTGGTCCAGGCCTTGTTGGTGCCTTGCTTGTTGGTACCACAATTGGTCGTAGTATGGCGTACGCATGGGGAGTGCCAGCGGTACCCGTGCACCATATGGAAGGGCATTTGTTAGCGCCAATGCTAGAAGATAACCCACCGCCGTTTCCTTTTATCGCGTTATTAGTATCTGGTGGTCATACCATGATCGTTGAGGTCAAAGGTATCGGTGATTATAAAATTTTAGGTGAATCCATTGATGATGCTGCGGGCGAAGCCTTCGATAAAACCGCAAAGTTGATGGGGCTTGAATACCCTGGTGGTCCGTTGTTGTCAAAATTGGCAGAAAAAGGCACCAAAGGTCGTTTTAAGTTTCCACGACCGATGACGGATAGACCCGGTCTGGATATGAGCTTTTCGGGTTTAAAAACCTTTGCTGCAAACACGATACGAGCCAATGACGATGATCCGCAGACTCGTGCTGATATCGCTTATGCGTTCCAAGAAGCCGTCTGTGATACGTTAGCAATAAAATGTAAGCGGGCACTAAAGCAAACGGGAATGAAGCGAATCGTGATTGCTGGTGGCGTGAGCGCAAACCAATTCCTACGTCAAGAGCTTGAGGCACTGGCCAAGAAGGTCGGTGGAGAGGTGTATTATCCTCGTACTGAGTTCTGTACGGACAACGGTGCCATGATTGCTTATGCTGGAATGCAACGGTTAAAGAATGGAGATATCGCTGATATGGCAGTAGAAGCCACACCTCGCTGGCCAATTGATCAGTTAACACCGATTAAAGATTAAATAGACGAGAGTGAGTTTATGACTCAAGTGGCTAGACATCATAGCCGCTTAATACTGTAGCAACTCAATACCGCAGTCACTCAATATTGTCATTCCCCCAAGGTTAGAATAAAGGTCACATCAGTGGCCTTTTTCAATGACAAATTTAAACAAAACACCTAAGGTTTGTTACTTTTAAAGCGTGCTATCTTAATAAAAAATATAGGGAATAAGAACAATGAAACAGTTTTCTATTGATGGCCAAATGATGGCGTATCAAGATATAGGCTCTGGCCCAGTTGTCGTTTTTGGTCACAGTTATTTGTGGGATAGTAATATGTGGGCACCGCAAATAGCCACCTTGAGTCAACATTATCGTTGCATTGTTCCAGATCTTTGGGCACATGGAGAGTCTGATTCAGCCCCAACGTCTATGCGCAACCTTACCGACTATGCTCAGCATATCGTGGCATTGTTAGATGAGCTCGGTATCAATGAATTCTCTATTGTTGGTTTGTCTGTTGGTGGTATGTGGGGCGCAGAGTTGACCTCACTCGTCCCGTCTCGCGTAAAAAGCTTGGTCATGATGGACACCTTTGTCGGGCTTGAGCCTGAAGTCATGCACACTAAATACTTTGCGATGTTAGATACCATCACACAACTCAAAGCCGTACCTCAAGCGATCGTCGACGCCGTTGTGCCTATGTTCTTTGCGCAAGATGCTGTGAATAACACGCCACGGTTAGTCGAGGCATTCACCAGTCAGCTTTCTAACTTGCAAGGTGAAGAGGCGGTCGAGGTTGCACGTATTGGTCGCATGGTATTTGGTCGACGAGACCTATGTGATGAGCTTGAGAAGTTCGCGTTACCAACATTGATTGCGGTGGGCGCAGAAGATAAGCCAAGACCAGTATTAGAGTCCTACTTGATGCAAGATTTAGTGTCAGGTAGCGAGTTGATGGTGATTCCAAGTGCAGGGCATATTAGCAACCTTGAGCAGCCCGATGTCGTAACCGCTAAGTTGCAAGAATTTTTAGCGCAGCACGCCGAATAGAGACCATTTTTCAGAAAAGGCACCGTTTACGGTGCTTTTTTTTGTCCAACTTTTGGCTCTGTGCCGTCAAATAGGCGACGAATATTTTGGTGATGACGTAAAATGATGAGGCAACTCAACATCGCGACAGGGAGTGTAAATACCGGTCGTACCATCCAAGTGTAAAGTGGCGCGAGCATCACGGTTGTGATAGCAGCCAAAGACGAATAGCGAAAGATCAACGCAACAACCAACCAAGTGCCAGTGATCAGCCCTGTGAGATCCCAACCGAGCGGAGCTATCGCTCCTAATGCTGTCGCGACCCCTTTTCCCCCAGTGAAATGAAAAAACAACGGATACATATGACCCAAGCATGCGGCAATTGCGATCACACCTAAAATGATAGGGTCGATATCTAGATAGTAGCCAATCCATACCGGTATCGTTCCTTTGAGCATATCGCACAGCAATACTGCGGCAGCGGCACCTTTTCCGCCTAGCCGTAAAACATTGGTTGCTCCAGGATTTTGAGAACCCACGGTTCTTGGATCGGGTAGGTGCAATAAGCGACAGATCAGCACTGCACTCGACACGGAGCCGAGTAAATAAGCGATGATGATCATGGCGAGCGCTAACGGTGTCATTGCATACCTTTTCTCAAGAAATTATCAATAGGGACTGATATCATATCGGCAATAGTACGTTTTTTCCCAACAAATGGGTATCCGACCTCTAATAAAGGACAAATCATGGCATTGGACAAAGTATTTATTGAGCAGCTTGAAGTGATAACCACCATTGGTGTTTATGACTGGGAACAAGAAATTAAGCAGAAGCTGGTTTTAGATATTGAAATGGCACACGACAATGCGCCAGCAGGGAAGAGTGATAACGTAGAAGACGCGCTTGATTACTCTCAAGTGAGTACAGCAGTGATTCATCACATCGAAAGTGGGCGTTTTCTTTTGGTGGAACGTGTCGCAGAAGAGATTGCTGCATTGATTCAAACCCAGTTTTCAGTGCCATGGGTTAAGATTCGTTTGACTAAACCAGGGGCAGTTGCACAAGCCAGCGGTGTTGGCGTTGTGATCGAAAGAGGTCAGGCATGACCATTGCCTATATTGGGGTTGGCTCCAATATTGATCGTAGAAAACACATTGTAGCGGCGTGCCGAGAGCTTGAATTATTGAGTCAAGATACGGCCTTTTCACCGGTGTACGCTTCTGAGTCCTATGGATTCTCAGGCAATGAATTTTATAATCTCGTGGTGCGAATAAAAACCTCACACACGGTGGCATCATTAAGCGCCGCACTTAAAGAAATTGAAGTGAAGTGGGGGCGGGAGTTAGGAGCCAAGAAATTTCAAAACAGAACATTAGATCTTGATATTTTACTGTTTGGAAATGAAATTTCACAAAAAAAACCGATTTTGCCACGAGAAGATATCTTTAAATATTCTTTTGTCATACAACCCCTGTATGATCTGGCTCCGGATCTAGTGATCCCTCAAGATGGTCGCACGGTGACGCAAATTTGGCAGGCTATGTCTGATCCCGTTGAACTTAGAACCATCGATCTTAACCTTTAATCAGTCTTACAGAGCACAGCTTTGCGGGCTGGACCGAAACGTTTTAGTGGTAGCAGTGAATAATGAGTTATTTTGAAGCCTTTATCTTAGCCTTGATTCAAGGGCTAACCGAATTTTTACCTATCTCAAGCTCGGCGCACTTAATCTTGCCTTCTGCCATTCTTGGCTGGGAAGATCAGGGACTTGCCTTTGATGTGGCGGTACACATTGGTACGTTGGTCGCCGTGGTGATCTATTTTAGACAAGAAGTGGTGACGCTGTTTAGCGCTTTGTTCGCTTCTATTTTTAAAGGTGAGCGAAGCAAAGAATCTAAGCTTGCCTGGATGATTGTACTGGCGACCATTCCGGCCTGTATTTTCGGATTGCTGATGAAGGACCTTATCGAACTGTACTTACGCAGTGCTTATGTGATTGCAACGACCACCATTATTTTTGGTTTGTTGTTATGGTGGGTCGATAAACACGCGCAGCAAAATGCCGATGAATATCAGGCTGGTTGGAAGAAAGCATTGTTCATTGGTTTTGCGCAAGCGATGGCGATTATTCCGGGTACGTCTCGTTCTGGCGCGACAATTACAGCCGCTCTTTATCTGGGCTTCACACGCGAAGCAGCCGCTCGGTTCTCATTCTTGATGTCGATCCCAATCATTACTCTAGCGGGTTCGTATCTTGGTATGAAGCTCGTGACCGGCTCAGAGCCGATCCACTTTGGCTATTTGCTAACGGGGATGGTGGTATCATTTATTAGTGCATACATCTGTATTCATTACTTCCTAAAATTGATCTCACGAATGGGCATGATGCCCTTTGTTATTTATCGATTAATCTTAGGCTTTGGCTTGTTTGCGTTTTTGCTGATGGCGTAATGAATAAGGGTTGAGCACGTAGTTGTCCAATTACGTGCTCAACGGTTTCAATGCGCATCGCGCCTACTCTGTTCTATCCGTCTATATTATTGGTCTAAGAGTCTAAGAGTCTAAGAGTCTAAGAGTCTAAGACTTTAAGAATCTAAGACTATTAGGGTTTGCTTTATTGCATCTGCACGGCGCTTATCCAACTCATCTTTGATGTCTTTACCTTGGAACCCATCGGCAATAATCGCCTGTACATTCACAGACAGCGCCGCTTGATAAGCCGCCCTCACTCGATCGGCTTGCGGGTATGGCATCATCTCTAATCCTTTGCGACCAAGGTGGTCGGCCTGGCAACAAAGGAGAATCTGCTCTAATTTAGCGGGTTTTCGCCAAACATCGAGTTGTGAGAATATCTTAATAAATGTTGTGGCTTTGAGTTCACTCGCTCTGTGAATATTTGAATGCTGAGCGCAGACCGCCACGGCAAGGTCACGGTAGTCATTGGGCACGCGAATACGTTGGCTAAGCTGCTTTATCAGTTTTTGTCCAGTATGACAGTGTCGCTTATGGCTCGGCCATTCCTCTTGTGGCGTGACACCTTTACCCAGATCATGAACTTGAGCCGCAAAACGAATGGTGGTGTCTTTAGTTAACCGGCTAGCTTGCTGCGTCACTAATAAGGTGTGTACACCCGTATCTATTTCAGGGTGCCACTTCTCAGGTTGTGGTACGCCAAAGAGAGCATCGATTTCAGGCAATACCACACGCAGTGCGCCACAGTCTCTTAGTACGGTCAGAAATATTTCAGGATGGGGCGTGGATAACGACTTATGCCACTCTTGCCAAACTCGTTCCGGTGTCAGGTGAGCGAGTTCGCCATTCGATACAATGGATTGCATGAGGGACATAGTTTCTGGCGCAACCTGAAAACCAAGATGATGCAGTTTAGCTGCAAAGCGTGCAACGCGTAACACACGCAGCGGGTCTTCAACGAAAGCGGGCGAAACGTGTCGCAAGAGGCGATGCTTTAGATCGATTTGTCCCTGATAGGGATCGATAATATCACCTTGCTCGTTTTGAGCCATGGCATTAATGGTGAGGTCGCGACGAAGTAGGTCTTCTTCTAAGGAGACATCGGGAGAGGAAAAACACTCAAACCCAGTGTAGCCATGACCTGTTTTACGCTCCGTACGAGCAAGGGCATGCTCTTGTTTGTTCTTAGGGTGTAAGAAGACAGGAAAGTCTTTACCCACAGGCTGAAAACCTGCGGTGAGCATTTGTTCTGGTGTGGCTCCAACCACAACCCAGTCTTTGTCATATACCTCAAGGTTGAGTAAGTGGTCACGTACCGCACCACCAACAAGATAGACTTGCAAATTGGCTCCCCTTTTTCACACTTTGCCGTTGGCATTCATTAAGCCCAATGGTACTTTGCTTTTTGTCATAATGTAAGGACGAGAGAATGTATAAGGATTTTTTTGGTTTCCACGAGGTACCGTTTTCAATTGTGCCGAGCTCTCGTTATCTTTTTTTGAGCCAGAGACACCGTGAAGCCATGCAGCACCTACAGGCTGGATTAGGGCAAGGTGGTGGTTTTGCCATGTTAACTGGGGAAGTTGGCACCGGTAAGACAACCGTGGCTAAAGCGATGTTAGCGGCGCTTGATGATAAAACAGCATCTGGATTCATTCTCAATCCCACCTTTTCTAGCCAAGATCTACTTGAAGCAATCTGCGATGAATTCAGTTTAACCTACCCAGAAGGTGCCTCGCTCAAGCAGCTTAGTCAGGCAATTTATCGTTATTTACAAAGCAATGAAGAGCAGGGCGTCAACACGTTATTGGTCATTGATGAGGCGCAACACCTGTCAGCCGATGTGTTAGAGCAGCTTAGATTACTGACTAATTTGGAAACGGATGACCGCAAATTACTGAAAGTATTATTGATTGGGCAGCCAGAACTGCAAGATAAGCTGCGTACTACGCAACTGCGTCAACTCGCACAACGAATTACCGGGCGATACCATTTGTTGCCACTTACTGAGGGGGAAGCTCGCCAATATATAGAGTTTCGTCTTTCAATGGCTGGTGGCCAAAGTACGCTCTTTTCAAAAAGTGCGGTCTCGGTGATCAATCATTCAAGCCAAGGAATCCCACGTCTTATCAATCTTATTGCCGACAAGTCTCTACAGTACGCCTATCACTCCGGACAAAAAGACGTATCAAAAGCACTAGCGCAAAAGGCGAGCGAAGACATTTTATCATTTCAAGCTCCGGGTTTTGTTAATGGTTCACATCATTCGAGAGCGACACCAAATGCCATCAATATCCGTACGATTGTCGGTTATATGTCGTTAGGAACGGTTGGAGTGTCGCTGGCCTTGTTGCTTTATTTCAAAGGGCCGGAGCTGTTGGCACTGTGGCCACAAAGCCAAAAAAGCCCAGCTGGGGAGGCGATGGCTTCTGATTCTAAGGTGCTGACGAATACGTCTCATGTTGATCCTAGCGTTACATCGCTTGGAGCAACCCAAATACGCCTGGGGTATTCTGCTACATTGATTGATTCGGTATTTTTAAGGTCGGATA
Source organism: Vibrio sp. E150_011 (assembly GCF_053544015.1). Taxonomy (NCBI): domain Bacteria; kingdom Pseudomonadati; phylum Pseudomonadota; class Gammaproteobacteria; order Vibrionales; family Vibrionaceae; genus Vibrio; species Vibrio sp. E150_011. The sequence goes on along the minus strand of NZ_JBHFOL010000008.1, from coordinate 147,533 downwards.
AAGTCGCCGCAATACAAGAGTTGTATAAAATTTGGGGGTATCGAGCCAGTGTCCTTGATGGTATGTGTGAAGGTGATGGCAACAGTGCATTTGTCTGCCAGAAGCGTTTAGGTACGTTGCAGCAAGTGCGGGATAACAATTTACCGGTCATGATGCCGATGTATTTAGATGGACGCGAAAGTTATGTTGTGCTGTACAAACTGTCAGACACCTATGCACAGATCCTCAATGGTTCAGAGCGGCTTCAGGTGTCGACTGATACATTAGAATCATTATGGACGGGTGAATATTACTTTATCTGGCAGCGGGCATTGACTCAAACTCTGAGGCTAAATCAAACAGGAGAGGCGGTACAGATCTTGGATGAAAAGTTATCAAAGGTCTTAGGGAGTCAACCGTCTGGTCATAATGTTTTCGATCAGCAATTAAAGAGGAAAGTTGAAGTGTTTCAACGCTGGCAACACATGGATGTTGATGGTATTGCAGGGCGAAATACCCTACAAACCCTCGAATTGTTAACACAGGTTGATGCTCCATCACTGGCGCTTGACGCCTCTGTAAAGGAGGTTAAGCATGCAATGTAACCGAATGAACACGATGACACTTGTTGCGCTTAGTGGTTTGATTTTGTGGCCTGTGGTGCATTCAATACCGTCTTTTGCCTCAGAAGAGACGTTAGGGTCTACGACGACCTCGAAGGTCACGTCATTGGAAAAAATGAATACTGACTCGACGTCAAGTGAACCGGAACAGAGTGAAGTCATTAAGTCCGACAGTGATGTTCTCGTTCTTACTTATCCAGATTTTGGGCCGCTCAATACATTGCCTGAAGATAAGAAGCCGATCGTTGAGCAACCCTCTGTTCAAAAACAGGAGAGTGTGGATCCTGCGTTATTAGCTATCCATTCATCGAGTGATAATAACAGACAATCACAATCACAATCGCAGTCGCCAGCAGAGCGTAATGTATCAGACGAGCCGTTTACTCTTGAAAGCTTAGATTTGAGTGGGCTTGATCCTGAAATTGCTCGAAAAGTGGCATCGGCCATGAGTCAGATAGATACCCCTAACCCTGTGACCACCAATCGCATCTCGCTGGAAGGTAATGAAAGCAAATATCAGGGTCGCCTCCCTGCAATGAACCTTCAGACGCATATGTATTCTTCAGATTCGCATCGTCGGTGGATAAAAATTAATGGTCAGGAGCTGAGGGAAGGGGATCGGTTGAACAACGTTCAAATCGTAGAAATAAGCCCCCAATCAGTGACAATCCGCTTTGACAATGAATTGATAGAAGTGCCAGCGCTTTATGAATGGGCTGGGTAATAGAGCGTCGCCTTAAAGATCGGCGGCTTGCTCATACTCACTGATGGGAGTGTTGGTCGAATAGGCGCGATTAGCGCCATTCTTGAGTCGTGTTATTGACCCGTCGGGTCGGTTGGTAGGGACGATGATGGCGGACGTTCGTTGATGCTGACCGCCTGGCCCGAAAACGTTTCGTTAGGAAACAAGTATTCAGCTTCTGTACGCACTTGCAATGCCCGGCTGCTATCACCAATAGCGTAGTACGCGAGGATCAGGTTTTGGTAGAAAGCTGGTCGCGGCTTACGTTTTATGATCTTAATTGACCAGTCAATGTATGGCTGAATATATTGAGGTTGCTGGCTGCTCAATCCAATTTTTAGATAGGTACTGTATACATCCCAGTCATACCGATCTTTCCAAACGACAGGGTTTGAGACTTGCTGTAAAATATCAGGATTACGAGGCTTACTCTGCTCGAATTTGGTCAGTACATAGTTAGTATGCAATGCTGCCACCATATAGGCGGTTGTCACGATGGGAACCACGAGCGACATGACTCGAACTAACGTTTTTGTTACGCGAGAAAATGAGGTTTGTTTTAACTGAGAACCTCGCTGGTCGACCCAGTAAATTAAGACAATAAATGTCAGCCAATGCACCAATGAGTGGTAGAAAGGATACTCAAGTTGTGTATGTAAAATGATAGGAATAAAGAGCGCAAAGATAGCCAGCCGTGTTCCTGGTTTGGAGGTATAGATACGGCTTAAAATAAACACGGCAGCCAAAATAATACCTAAAATAGCCACAATCCCCCCCTCTATTCCCCAAAAGAGCAGTTCATTGTGTGGGTGATCTAACGCGGGCATACCTGGTTCAAATTGCTCATTGAGCTGATGTTGTCGCGCGGTATAAAGGATGTACTCCGATTCAAACTTGCCAAGCCCATAGCCTGTCAGAGGCTTTTCTATCAACATATCAATAGATTGGCTATATAGCGTTGTTCTCACGTCTTGTAGTGTGGATTTATCTTCGATGAGTGTAGGATTTCCACTGCCACCAAAAGCGAGCAGCATGCCTAATGCCAAGCCAGTTAAGTTTGCGAGCGTCCAGCCGCGAAAGCGTTTGCGAGTGGAGTGACGATATAGGTAGGGCACCAAAAACAAAGCACCAGTAGACGCGCCCAGCCAGCCAGTTCTTGAACCCAGCACAACGATCAATGGAATTAAGACGATAGGGGTCAAATACAATAAGGATACATCACTGATTCGGCGATGATATTTGTGCTTTTGTCGAGCGAGTAAGTAGCCAGACAGCACTAGGCCGGTGGCGAGGAAGCTAGCCATGACATTGGGTTGTTGAAATATCCCATAAGGTCGATTGGCGATTGCGTTGTAACCAAAAATATTATCAACAGGTAGCCAAAAAAATTGGATGTAGCCTAAGATAGCTTCCATTAAGCTGGCGAGAACAATCAACCACAGCAGCCGTTGTTTTTGTTTATTAGTAAATTGGAATTGTTGCAGTAGAACAAAAAATAAGAAGCCACTCCACAGCGTGATGAAGCGGGGTAAAACGCTGCCAATGTTAGGCTGACTATACAATAACGGCAACGTCAGCAGCACACATGAAAATAGCAACCCAATGGTGAGCTTACTAAAGCGTAAGTACTGATTACTGCCCAATTGGTATAGCCCAATGGCGAAGGCCACACTAAAGGCAATCCAGGTCGTGTTGTTAAATGACAACGCAAGGCCAATACCACCGGGATTAGGCCAAAAGAAATGCATAGCAACGAGATACACCACTGCCATTGCCGATAAAAATTTTCGGTTCAGTGGTGGGCGCGTGCTGATAGTGGCTAATTCAGTGCCATTGATAAATGTTGTTGCCATCGTAAGTCTGGTTTCACTATAGCTAAGAAAAACTAAGTGCCTAGGAAGTAGGCACTTAGTCAATAGGGACTATTTATTCTTTTAACATAGTTTTTAGGAAGTCACACCGTCTTTAGGAAGTAACAGCGGTTTTAGGAAGCGAGCGGTATGTGAACCTTCGACTTGTGACACAGATTCAGGTGTACCTTCTGCAATTATTTCACCACCGCCTTGCCCACCTTCTGGACCAAGATCGATTACCCAATCAGCGGTTTTTACCACGTCAAGGTTGTGCTCAATCACTACGACGCTATTGCCATGATCACGCAGGCGATGTAACACCGACAACAGTAGCTCAATATCATGGAAGTGAAGGCCGGTCGTCGGCTCATCAAGAATGTAGAGTGTTTTACCTGTGTCTCGTTTGGAGAGTTCTTTCGCGAGTTTCACGCGTTGTGCCTCGCCACCTGAGAGTGTGGTGGCTGCTTGACCTAAACGAATATAAGACAAGCCTACATCCATTAATGTTTGCAGCTTACGGGCGATCATCGGTACAGGATCGAAGTATTCTCGTGCATCTTCAACGGTCATCTGCAAGACCTCATCGATGGTTTTACCTTTGTAGCGAATCTCTAAGGTTTCGCGATTGTAACGCTTACCTTTACAGATATCACAAGGGACGTATACATCGGGTAAAAAGTGCATTTCCACCTTAATCACGCCGTCACCCTGACAGGCCTCACATCGTCCGCCTCGCACATTAAAGCTAAATCGACCGGGTTTGTAACCGCGAGAACGTGATTCTTGCGTGCCTGCAAACAGTTCTCGAATCGGCGTAAAAATACCCGTGTATGTCGCTGGGTTTGAGCGGGGTGTTCGGCCTATTGGGCTTTGATCAATATCGATGACCTTATCAAAGTGCTCGAGTCCTTCAATCTTCTTATAAGGTGATGGTTCAGCTGTCGTGGCACCGTTAAGCTGGGTATGAGCAAGCTTAAAGAAGGTGTCGTTGATTAGGGTTGATTTACCCGATCCTGAGACGCCAGTGATGCAGGTAAATAACCCCACAGGGATCGTTAAATCGACGTTCTTAAGATTGTTGCCCGTCGCACCAGATAAGGTCACAACTTTCTTTGGGTCGAAAGGCGTGCGTTGCTTGGGAATCGAAATTTCACGCTTGCCACTTAAGTACTGTCCCGTTAATGAGGCCTCGGAAGCGAGAATGTCATCAATTGTGCCTTCCGCAACGATATAACCGCCATGGACACCGGCTCCAGGGCCAATATCAATGACATGATCGGCAGTGCGAATCGCCTCTTCATCGTGCTCAACCACCAGCACGGTATTACCTAAATCACGCAGATGGATGAGTGTATCGAGTAGGCGTTCATTATCACGTTGATGAAGGCCAATTGACGGCTCATCGAGAACATACATGACACCAACAAGCCCAGCACCAATTTGGCTTGCTAGACGAATACGTTGCGCTTCACCACCTGATAATGTTTCCGCACTGCGAGATAGATTGAGGTAATTCAGTCCAACATTAATCAAAAATTGTAATCGGTCATTGATCTCTTTCATCACCTTATCGGCTATTTGCGCTCGCTGACCTTCTAAGGAGAGTGAGTGGAAAAAGATCATCGCGTCACTGATACTCATCTCGACAATCTCAGGTAGCGTGGTGTCTTGGATGAATACGTTGCGTGCTTCTTCTTTTAACCGCGTCCCCCCGCAAGAGGTACAAGATTTGGTAGAGATATATTTCGTTAGGTCTTCACGTACGGAGTTCGATTCGGTATCACGGTAACGACGCTCAAGCGTATTCAAAATACCCTCAAATGGGTGATGTTTAACTCGAATATCGCCTCGGTCATTCACATAGTTAAACTCAACCTCGGTGCGTCCTGACCCTTTAAGTACGACGTCCCTTATTTTTTTCGGCAGTGATTTAAAGGGCGCAAATAAATCGAAATCATAGTGCTTGGCTAATGAAGAAAGCATTTGAAAGTAATAGTAATTCTTTTGATCCCAGCCACGAATAGCCCCCTCAGCGATACTGATGGTCTCATCTTGAATGACACGGGCGGGGTCAAAATACTGTTGTACGCCCAGGCCGTCACAGGTGTGGCAAGCCCCAGCAGGGTTGTTGAATGAAAACAGTCGAGGTTCTAATTCTTGAATACTGTAGCCACAATACGGGCAAGCAAAATTAGCTGAAAAAATAATATCGTCTTTCTCGGCATCATCCATCCAACCCACGGCGACAATGCCACCTGATAACTCTAATGCGGTTTCAAAGGATTCAGCGAGTCGTTGTTGTAGGTTATCACGGACCTTAAATCGATCGACAACGACCTCGATGGTGTGCTTTTTATGAAGCTCTAATGGGGGCGGATCGGTAAGATCACAGGTTTCACCGTCGATACGAGCGCGTATAAAGCCTTGTGCGGCCAGATTCTCGAGTGTTTTTACGTGCTCCCCTTTACGCTCTTTTACGATAGGGGCGAGTAGCATCATCTTTGAGCCTTCGGGTAGCTCCAGTACTTTATCCACCATCTGGCTGACCGTCTGGGCGGCGAGAGGTGTTTTGTGTTCAGGACAACGAGGTTCTCCAACACGGGCATACAGGAGCCGTAAGTAATCGTATACCTCGGTGATCGTACCAACGGTTGAGCGCGGGTTGTGTGATGTGGATTTTTGTTCAATAGAGATGGCGGGAGAAAGCCCTTCGATATGGTCGACGTCGGGTTTTTCCATCAAGGATAAGAACTGTCTCGCATACGCCGATAATGATTCGACGTAGCGTCTTTGCCCCTCAGCATACAAGGTATCGAATGCAAGCGATGACTTGCCAGATCCGGAAAGGCCGGTAATGACAGTGAGTTTATCGCGAGGAATCGTGAGGCTGACGTTTTTTAGGTTATGGGTTCGAGCACCCCTAACTTCGATCTTATCCATTGTTGCCACTCATGTAATATGCAGTGCGATAAGTATTACATAGTGTGAAGTTTGTGCAAAGAAATACTGGATAAAAAAACAGGCTTGAAGCTATGGAAGCGTCGACAAAAAACGCCACTTCTTAAGAGAAAGTGGCGTCTGATAACACAGGGATTGGCAATAGATTACGCTTTTTTCGTCGCGTGTTTGCCAAGCTCTGAGGTTTTTTCATCTTTTAGGTAAAGGTTTTCAAAGCAGTAGTTAGTGGCTTCGATGTAGCCCTCAACACTGCCGCAATCAAAACGTTTGCCCTTAAATTTATACGCTAAGACACAGCCTGATTTTGCTTGTTTAAGCAACGCATCGGTAATTTGGATTTCGCCACCTTTACCTGGCTCGGTTTGCTCAATAAGCTCAAAAATATCTGGGGTTAGGATGTAGCGACCAATAATAGCAAGATTACTTGGTGCTGTGCCCGCTTCTGGCTTTTCTACCATGTCGTCGACGCGGTAAAGGTCGTCTTTAATCATTTCACCGGAAATCACGCCGTATTTATGCGTTTCACTTTCTGGCACTTCTTGAACCGCGACAATTGAACAACGGAACTGTTTGTAGAGTGCCGCCATTTGTGCCAGTACGCCTTGCTCTTCATTAACACAAAGGTCATCCGCTAACACAACAGCAAATGGTTCATCACCGACTAATTCTCGTCCCGTTAAAATAGCATGACCTAAGCCTTTCATTTCACGCTGACGGACATAAGTGAACTGCGCTGATTCGATGATATCGCGAATCTCGTCAAGCAGTGCTTCTTTGTTTGTGCCGTTGATCTGATGCTCTAGCTCATAGTTTTTATCAAAATGGTCCATGATGGAGTGTTTACCACGGCCTGTGACGATGCACATCCCATCCATTCCGGCTTGAATCGCCTCTTCAACACCGTACTCAATGAGTGGTTTGTTAACGACTGGCATCATTTCTTTTGGCATTGATTTTGTTGCCGGAAGAAAACGCGTTCCGTAGCCAGCGGCTGGGAACAGGCACTTTTTGATCATGATAAAACCCTTTATCTTTATAATATTTACATCGTATCGCCAACGACGGTTATCTTGCTAGTCTACCGCTAATTAATTTGAGATAACAGCGATATCCAACAGCAATAACGCGACATTATTGCGACTTAGTTAACATCGTTTATTAAGAGTCTAGGGTCATATTTTAAGAGAGTAGGTGCTGATTCGCCCAGGCAATGGCTTGTAAGCGATTCTTTACCGAGAGTTTTCGAAACACCTGATACAAGTGTGACTTGACGGTGGATTCGGTGATAAAAAGGTCTTCCGCCATTTGCATATTGGTGGCGCCAGACTGCAAGCTGCGAAGTATGTCTATTTCTCTGACGGTGAGATCGACCACTGCCGGTGAGGTATTCGCTGCGACAACGTGTCGATAATGATGCAGTAATTGGCTCGACACGTCTCTTGGCAGCCAATTTTTGCCATTAATAATCTCACCGCATCCGATAACAATTTTTTCTGGCGATTCGTGGCTATAAAAGAGGCCTTTGATATGGCCGTACTTAAGAATTTCTTCCGTCGTAAGTCTATGTGGGACATTGACTAAAATCGTCTCAAAATGCTTGCTGACGAGCGGTAGCTTGAGAACTTGTTGAAACATATCGAGGGATTCGTGATAGTCGAATAATAAGATCCGGTTCCGTACACTATTGCCGGCAACCAGCAAACTTTCAGGTTCGATAGTTTTGATTTCATTGATACTTAATGCTGACAGCCTTTGGATTAGAGGGTCGGAGGCTGTGGTGCTCAGCGTGACATGTTGAATGACGCGTTTGTAATTACTTGTTCGCATAAAGGTATCGTTACTCCCAGTGTTTTATGCATGCTGACGAATACGGTGGCGAGGTGCTAGGGCAGTACTAAACATTTGGGAGTCACTTAAAAAATCTAAGTAACTGATATAAATAACAAGTTGATTTTTTAGCGGTGCAAGATGACAGTGAGCGTACAGAGCCAATCTGCGGATTGATGTATTAAGCACTGTTGTCGAAATGGCGTATCGTGTTATCCTGTTGCGCTAATTTAAGACATCTATTGTGGTTACGGAGCAAAACATGGCAAGCCGTGGAGTAAACAAAGTCATTCTAGTGGGTAACTTAGGTAACGACCCAGAAATTCGTTACATGCCAAACGGTGGTGCGGTAGCGAATATCACAATCGCCACGTCAGAGTCTTGGCGTGATAAAGCAACGGGCGAACAGCGTGAAAAAACAGAGTGGCATCGTGTTGCTTTGTTTGGAAAGCTAGCTGAAGTTGCAGGCGAATACCTAAGAAAAGGCTCTCAAGTTTATATTGAAGGTCAATTGCAGACGCGTAAGTGGCAAGATCAAAGTGGTCAAGACCGCTATACAACCGAAGTGGTTGTTCAAGGCTTCAATGGCGTGATGCAAATGCTTGGTGGTCGTCAAGGCGGCGGTGCTCCGATGCAACAAGGTGGAATGAACCAAGGCGGCATGCAGCAGCAACAAGCACAACAACCTCAACAAGGTTGGGGTCAGCCACAGCAGCCGGTTCAACAAGCACAGCAGCAGCCTGCTCAGCAGCAAAAACCAGCGCAGCAACAGCCGCAATACAACGAGCCACCAATGGACTTTGATGACGACATCCCGTTCTAGATTGGTCGTGATAGTAAGCAATAACGTTGCTTGCAGCTCGAATAAAAAAACCGCGAGTATTTCGCGGTTTTTTTCGTTTATTAGAATTAGCGTGACGAATGAAACGTACGTTTGCTGATAAATCTGTTATAACAAATAGTTAACGTAACATTGTTGTCGGTATTTAAGCATTATCGATAATGTACTGCGTGAACCTTTCTCTCGAGTAGAGAAGATAAATGGATCAAAAAGGACTTGAGCATTTATGAGACAAACCCCAACCTTGAAATTGAGTACTCGCTTAGTGGCGTTTGTCACGGTGATAGTGCTCAGTGCGGTTTTTATTCTGTTTGTCGGTGGTACGCTGTCGATAAAAAAAATGGGTCAAGAATACCTTAACCACCATTTGTCAGGCATCGTGAAGGTGATCGACAAAGAACTTGAAGATCCTGACGCGGCATACATAATGCAACGCTGGATGCCTAAAATGCTGCAAGCCAGTAATATTATTGAGATGCAGCTCTCTTCTTCAGCTGGTGTCGTTTACCGCTACAAAAACACTTCCCCAATGATCGACCGCACGATCACCTACGAAAAAACGTATACCTTAGAGCGTAATGACGGCTATACCATCAGCTTTACAGCACTTCCGCCCTACCTGGGGGTCCGCTATTCTTTAGAGGCGATGTGGTCTGTTACATTGGCTTTTGGTTTGATCGTTTTTTGCTTAATGCAGGGCGTGAAATGGGTTAGAGGGCAACTTATTGGATCAGAACTGCTTGAAGAGCGGGGAAGAATGATCTTAGCTGGGCGAGTTGAACAATACGCGAAAGGGGATTTACGCGAGTGGCCTTATACTGCGAGTGAAGCGCTAGATATACTGATTGAGGAGCTACAAGATGCTCGTCAAGAGCGCAGCCGTTTTGATACTTTTATTCGTACTCAAACGTTTCTTGATCCATTGACGGGCAGTGCAAACCGTATGCTCTTTGATAGCAAGCTTGAATCCGCGTTACTGGAAAGTGGTGCGCAAGGTGGCGTGATGCTGTTTCGCATAGAGGATTGGGATCAGGTCAGTGAGCTAAATAGTAAAGCGGTGTCCGATGACTTCTTGATTGAAGTAGGCGAGGTCATTTCTAATGCGGTACAAAAATACCCAGATGCGATCTTCTCTCGATACTTTGATGCCGACTTTGCGGTTTTTGTTCCCCATCAGAGTGCTAAAGATTTGGGGAGTTTGGCCAATCAATGCCTTCGCCAGTTAGAAAAGGTGACGCCACCTACGCCACTTGATGAAGACAACTGGTGCCACATTGGCGTGAGTATGTATGCGGAATCAGAGCGCCAGGGACGAGTTATGGAAGAGGCGGAAACGGCTCTGAAAAGTGCTCAGCTTCAAAAAGCCAATAACTGGAGCCGGTTTAGTAAACAGACGCAAAGTATGGATGAGCGTGGCAGTGTGCGCTGGCGAACCTTATTCGATAAAGCGCTGCTACCGGACAATTTGTTGATTTTTTCCCAGCCTTGTTACCTGTATGAAAAAGGCCAAGATCTGAGTACGCTTCACCGTGAGCTATTCGCTCGAATTGAAGATCCAGAGAGAGGAGTGATCAAAGCTTCTCGCTTCCACTCGGCGCTGATTCAAGTGGGCTATGAATCCAATTTAGATCGTTCTGTTTTGAACAAGGTGCTTCATAATATAAAGCAAGGTAAAAATATCCTCCCGATCTCCATTAATCTGTATGTGGTTCCTTTTGCTAACAAGCGTCACTTCAAATGGTTTAGGGATGAGTTATTACAGATGCCTATTGCTCAAAGACAGCAATTATCATTTGAATTTTCTGAAGCGAGAGTCATTCAGCACTTGGACTATATTCGCCCTGTTATTAGAATGCTATCCGGTTTAGGGTGTACCGTTATCGTTGGCCAAGCTGGCCGTTCGATTGTTAGTACTCATTACATTAAAGATCTGAAAGTTGATTACCTGAAGTTGCACCGTAGTTTGATCAAAAAGATCGATCAACGAGACGAAAACCAATTGTTTGTGCGCAGCATGGTTGGAGCGTGTGGTGATTCACCCACTAAGGTCATCGCGGTTGGAGTGGAAAGCAAAAAAGAGTGGCATACCCTCATTGATTTAGGTGTGTCTGGTGGGCAGGGGCGTTACTTTGCTCCTGAAACGCAATTGCTACCTGAGGCCTCGGTAAAAACAGCCGTAATCAAACCGGGTCGTCGAAATCGTTGGCGTAAAACCTAGTGGTTGTGAAGTTTTGTTATCACGAATGACGAATAACCCCACATTGAATGAGTGACTTATAAAGAAGAAATAAAGTGAGTTTGCCGCTAATTACTGTCAATTTTTTGCGTTAAGTAAGGAAACTGTAAGAAAATGGGGTTTTCCCCCCATGTTTCTGCCTCAATGCCTTGCTGATATGGCAACGCATTGGTACATTTAGTGCAATTTTTGTCTTCTCATTCTTGCAGGACGAGCGAAGAATATGTTTAAAAAACTGCGTGGCATGTTTTCTAACGATTTATCGATAGATCTAGGTACTGCCAACACACTGATTTATGTTAAAGGGCAGGGCATCGTACTAGACGAGCCTTCTGTAGTCGCTATTCGCCAAGATCGTGCTGGCTCTGCTAAGAGCGTCGCGGCCGTTGGCCATGCGGCTAAGCAAATGTTAGGCCGTACACCGGGTAACATTTCGGCAATTCGTCCGATGAAAGATGGCGTAATTGCCGACTTTTATGTGACTGAAAAAATGCTGCAGCATTTCATCAAACAAGTACACGACAACAGCGTTTTAAAGCCAAGTCCACGTGTATTGGTTTGTGTACCTTGTGGTTCAACTCAGGTAGAGCGTCGTGCAATCCGCGAATCGGCTCTGGGTGCGGGCGCTCGTGAAGTGTATTTGATTGATGAGCCAATGGCGGCAGCCATTGGTGCCGGTTTACGTGTATCTGAGCCAACCGGTTCTATGGTTATCGATATCGGTGGTGGTACTACAGAAGTCGCCGTTATCTCACTAAATGGTGTGGTGTACTCATCTTCGGTGCGTATTGGTGGCGATCGTTTCGATGAAGCCATTATCAATTACGTGCGTCGTAATTATGGCAGCTTGATTGGTGAAGCAACCGCTGAAAAAATCAAACATGAGATTGGCTCTGCGTATCCTGGTGATACGGTCAATGAGATTGAAGTTCGTGGTCGTAACCTTGCTGAAGGTGTGCCTCGTAGTTTCAGCCTCAACTCAAATGAAATCCTAGAAGCGCTTCAAGAGCCGTTGACCGGTATTGTCTCTGCCGTTATGGTTGCTCTTGAGCAGTGTCCGCCAGAGTTAGCTTCTGATATTTCTGAAAATGGAATGGTATTGACGGGTGGTGGTGCATTGCTGCGCGATCTCGATCGTCTTATCACTGAAGAAACAGGCATTCCTGTTGTTATCGCAGAAGACCCTCTGACTTGTGTTGCTCGTGGAGGCGGTAAAGCGTTAGAAATGATCGACATGCACGGTGGCGATCTGTTTACTGAAGAATAATGGTTTCACTCTGGTTTTGGTGTGGTACTGAAGCTAGAGTCCACACCAGGATAATGAGTTCATGAAACCAATATTTGGTCGAGGTCCATCCTTACAACTTCGCCTATTTCTTGCGGTATCCTTATCAGCTGGCTTAATGCTGGCTGATAGTCGTTTAGATACCTTCTCCCACGTACGCTATTTACTGAATAGTGTGGTAGCCCCTATTCAATACACCGCTAATCTACCGAGAAGTATGTTTGATGGTGTGTATGAGCGCTTTAATACCCGTCAAGGTCTAGCTGAGCAAAATATTAACCTCAAACGAGAGGTTTTACGCTTAAAGAGCGATTTGATTTTGCTGGATCAATACCGAGAAGAAAATCAACGATTTCGTGATCTGCTTGGGTCGTCATTTGTACGAGACGAAAAGAAAATGGTCACGGAAGTGATGGCGGTAGACACTTCTCCTTATCGTCACCAAGTCGTGATTGATAAAGGAAAAACAGACGGTGTGTATGAAGGCCAACCTGTCATCAACGAAAATGGTATCGTTGGACAGGTGACGTTTGTGGGGGCTCACAATAGCCGAATCATGTTGTTAACCGATTCAAACAGTGCGATTCCCGTGCAAGTAATTCGTAATGATATTCGAGTGATCGCTTCTGGAAATGGATTGGTCGATGAGATTCAACTAGAGCATATTCCAACGAGCACGGATATTCAGCAGGAAGATCTTCTTGTTACCTCGGGATTGGGAGGCATATATCCAGAGGGCTATCCCGTTGCGTATGTTAGAAAAGTGCAGCGAGATAACCGACGCGAATTTGCCAGCATCATCGCAGAACCTGTCGTGGATTTTGATCGCTTACGATACTTACTGCTGATTTGGCCTAATCAAGATAGGCAGCAGCAAGAAGTTGAAGCGACACTTAATGCGGAATAAGAGACGAGAACTAGACTATGACTAATCGTGGATTTCGCAGCCAGTTAGTAATTGGTGTGTCATTACTGCTCGCGCTTACTTTACAAACCATCCCATGGCCAGGAGTGCTCGATTTTATTCGCCCTTCATGGCTATTGTTGGTGATGTGTTATTGGGTGTTGGCGTTACCGCATCGTATCAATGTCGGTACCGCCCTTGTTGTCGGCCTAATATGGGATTTACTTGTTGGTTCGACCTTAGGGATTCGTGGCATGATGATGTCTATCATCATCTACGTAGTGGCACTGAATTTTTTGGTCCTTCGCAATATGGCGTTGTGGCAACAAGCAACGGTGATCGCCTTGCTTTCTATGGCCCTAGAGGTCGCAATATTTTTCGGTGAGTATTTGATCCAAGACGTAACTTTTAATCCAATGTCGCTGTGGAGTGGTTTGATTAACTGTATACTTTGGCCATGGATGTTTTTATTGTTGCGCCGCATGAGAAGGCATTGGCATGTCAGATAATTTATCACAATACGCTATCGTGTTAGCGTCGACTTCACCTCGACGCAAAGAGCTACTGACGCAACTAGGCTATGATTTTCATGCCGTAAGCCCTGATATTGAAGAGCTTAAAGGGGTGAATGAATCCGCAGAAGCATACGTTGAACGTTTATCACTAGAAAAAGCCATGGCGGGCTATGCGCTGGTGAATTTTGCTTCGCAGAATCCAGCCATCGTTATCGGCTCTGATACCGTTGTCGTACTGCATGGGCAAGTGCTTGAAAAGCCGAATGACTACGCTGATGCACAGCGAATGTTAAGCCAGTTATCGAATAATCAGCACCAAGTTTTGACGGCGGTAAGTGTCGTTGCTAAGGACAAGCAAGCGTCTGTTATTGTAAAAACCGACGTCTGGTTCAAGCCATTAACTGAATACGAAATACAACAATACTGGTTAAGTGGTGAGCCGCAAGATAAAGCTGGCAGTTATGGAATTCAAGGACTCGGAGGACGATTTGTCTCTCGTATCGAAGGAAGCTACTACGCGGTAGTAGGATTGCCACTCTATGAAACTGACCAGCTCCTGCAAGAATTTATAAATAATTAAAAATTGAGGTGCGCTCATGAGTGCAGAGCTGTTGCTAAACGTAACCCCTAGTGAAACGAGGGTTGCTATGATCGAAGGCGGAATCCTTCAAGAAGTTCACATTGAACGTGAAGCGAAACGCGGAATTGTAGGTAATATTTACAAAGGAAAAGTCAGTCGCGTTTTACCCGGAATGCAAGCGGCCTTTGTGGATATCGGCTTAGAGAAAGCAGCTTTTTTGCATGCCTCGGATATTGTTCCACATACCGAATGTGTAGCGGAAAATGAGAAAAAACAGTTTCAGGTACGAGATATTTCAGAGCTCGTGCGTCAAGGGCAAGACATTGTTGTTCAAGTGGTTAAAGACCCGCTTGGTACCAAAGGCGCTCGACTAACAACCGATATCACCTTACCGTCTCGCTACCTCGTCTTTATGCCAGGTGCTAGTCATGTTGGTGTGTCTCAGCGTATCGAGAGCGAAAAAGAAAGAAACCGACTTAAACGCGTTGTTGCTGATTATTGCGATGAAAATGGTGGTTTTATCATTCGTACTGCGGCCGAAGGGGCGAATGAAAAAGAATTGGCTCAAGATGCTCAGTTCTTGAAGCGTCTATGGCTAAAGATCAATGAGCGCCGCAAAAAATACAAAACACGCTCAACCTTATACGGTGAGTTGGGTTTAGCACATCGCATTATTCGTGATTTTGTTGGAACCGAATTGACTCGTATTCAAGTCGATTCCCGTCTTATCTATGAAAGCCTAAAAGAGTTCACTCATGAGTTTGTGCCTGAAATGGAATGCTTGCTTGAGCTTTATGAAGGTGACAAACCTATCTTCGATATGTACGACACGGAGAATGAGATTCAGCGTTCATTGGAGCGTAAAGTCAATCTAAAATCCGGTGGCTACCTGATTATTGATCAAACGGAAGCCATGACGACCGTTGATATCAATACTGGGGCATTTGTAGGACGAAGAAACCTCGAAGAAACTATTTTTAACACCAACGTTGAAGCGACCCAAGCGATTGCTAGGCAGTTAAGACTACGAAATTTAGGTGGCATCATCATTATCGACTTTATCGATATGGGTATAGAAGAGCATCGCCGCCGTGTCTTAGTGTCGTTAGATGCGGCGCTGGCAAAAGATCGAGTGAAAACCAATATCAATGGCTTTACTCAGCTTGGACTTGTTGAGATGACCCGTAAAAGAACGCGTGAAAGTATTGAACATGTTCTTTGTAGTGGTTGTCCAACATGTGAAAGCCGTGGTTCAGTAAAAACCGTTGAAACGGTGTGCTATGAGATCTTGCGTGAGATAACCCGAGTAAACCGTGCCTATGATGCGGATAAATTTGTTGTCTATGCCTCTCCAGCTGTTGCTGAAACATTGGAAGGCGAAGAGTCTCATGCCCTTGCAGAACTTGAAGTCTTTATTGGAAAACAGGTTCGTATTCAGGCTGAACCTTTGTATATTCAAGAACAATTTGATGTTGTTATGATGTAATGAGTAGTGTGTGAGTCCTCGCGTTAATCAATTAGTACGTTTTTTTCTTTGGATATTGTTGACCGTATTGGTGTTACTTGCCTGTGCGGTCACAATGCTGCGTGTCACTTTACCTCAATTAAACCGAATTCAACCCGAAATCGTTTCTTGGATAAATCAAGGAAGCGGATTCAATGTGTCTATCAGTGATGTTCGTGGTTTCTGGCGAAACACCCACCCCTCTATTTCGTTGCAAGGTGTCGCGGTGAGTCTTCCTAAAAGCGAAGACAGCAAGTTAGAAGTGAACAACCTAGAACTTGAATTTGATTTAGTCCAGACCATCATTCAACGTCAGCCTGTTATCGCCGATATGTCGATAAACGGTATGATTTTGGATGTACGAACCGTTGATCTTCTTCACTCGTCAAACAATCAAAAATCAGTCGACCCTGCTAACGTTGAGTCGGCAGAAAATGGTGAGCAGATCCTTAACCGCCTTGATAATTTATTGCTAAGGCAGCTCGATCGTTTCTCTGTGGCTCAATCCACGATTTTTTATAAGGCGATATCAGGTGATACACGTCAACTGGATATTGAAAATCTGCAATGGCGAAATGAAAATGACCGGCACCTTGCACAGGGGACAGTGTCTATTGCGGATGCAAATTTAGATTCGCTTGAGGTTCGTGCTGACTTTGTTGATAACGGCTCACTCACTGATGTCACGGGGGAGTTCTATGTCACGGTTGATAAGATGTCAGTATCGCCATGGCTTAGTGACGAGATTAGTCAAAAAACAGGCATTACGGGTGGGGATGCAAGCCTGCGCGCTTGGCTAACTCTTGAGCAAAGTAAGGCCAGTGATGCGTATGTTGAGGTATTACCCTCTGAGTTGGCATGGCAAAGAGACGGGGTTAATAATCAGATTGTGCTGGAATCTGCCGTGCTTCATGTACACCCATCAGAAAAGGGTTGGCAGCTTAATGCCCATGAAATCCAGGCGAGAACGAACGATACTCCATGGCCAGAATTAGATATTGCTCTGGATTGGAACAGAGAAAATCAATGGCGAATGAACGCTTCTCAATTAGATATCAATGCCTTAAAGCCGCTCGCATCTTTAATGCCAGATACGACGGTTAAAGAGTGGTTGGATAAGCTGAATCCGGGTGGGCGCATTGAAAATATCCGAGCCACTCAACAAAATGGTGCTGAGTCTTTGCTGTACTCCGCGAGTTTTAGGCAGCTGTCGCTCTCCCAATGGGCATTACTTCCTGGCTTTTCTCATGTCTCCGGTAGTGTTGCCGGCAGTGTGAACAAAGCGGATGCGACGGTGATGGTGGTCGATGACAAATTTCCTTACGGAGATGTTTTCCAAGCCCCGCTTAATATCAAGCAAGGCTTAGTCAATATTCATTGGGAAAATAATGGTGAAAAGGGCTGGTCGCTATGGTCTGATAAAGTGACGGCCGCCACCTCTGATATTCAGGTATTGGGAGCGTTTCGACTTGATTTTCCTAAAGATAGCAGCCCATTTTTGTCATTTTATGCCGAAGCCGATTTGTATAATGCGGGGGAAACGTGGCGTTATCTTCCAACCCTTGCGCTTGGGCAAAGCCTAACCGATTATTTATCCGCTGCTATTCAAGCGGGACACGTCAATACGTCGAAGTTACTTTGGTACGGCCAGCTTTCCGATTTTCCGTATAAAAAACATAATGGCATGTTTCAAGCGTGGGTGGGGTTACGCGATGCTAAATTTAGCTTCGATACCAATTGGCCACCATTGACCGATTTGCAACTCGATTTACTGTTCCAAAATGAGGCAATGCACATTGACTCGAAATCCGCCACATTGATGGGCGTGAAAGGTAAGAGGATTACTGGACGCATTCCCGAGCTTCGCGGTGATGGTCATTTGGAGATTGAAGCCAATGCCACTGGTAGTGGTAGTGCGGTACGCGATTACATGATGTCGACACCGTTAGTCGGCTCTGTTGGTGCTGCGCTGACTGCGGTGCAAGTAAGCGGGAAGGTTGACGCGGATTTTCAGCTGTACATTCCGTTTTCTGGTGACACGACGCCGTCTCGTGCTTGGGGCGCTGCAAAACTGAAAGACAATCATGTCGAGATTGACGCACCACCGATGACCTTAGAGAAGGTATCAGGAAGCATTGCATTTGATAACGATGTCATCAACGCTAAAGGCTTATCCGCGACCTTGTTGAATCAGCCCATAACCCTAGACTTTAATGGCCAGAACTCCGGTAAAGGTTATGGAGTCGATCTTGATGCTATAGGCGATTGGAATATGGGGCCATTAGAACCCTATGTCGGAGAGCGGTATGTCAGTGGTTTAAAAGGGCACGCCCCTTGGAATCTGGAAGTGGATCTTCAGCTAAATGACGTTGGATTTACTTATCAATTGGATCTCAATGCTAACTTGGTGACGATTGCGAGTGATTACCCCTATCCATTAAAGAAAGCATTTGGTGAATCAGGAAAAGCAAGGTTGCAGGCCTCTGGTAACCAACAGGCGATTACAGCGCGATTGCAGCTCCCGTCTGTTAAATACCAAACTGAGATTGATATTACCAAGGAAACGCCGGTGCTTAAGGCAACCAATCTCGTGCTTGGTAAGGGCGGTTTTAAGATAAGCCCTATTGTTGGACACGATTTCCAGATACGTTCCGATCGCTTTAACTTGGACGAATGGAGTGCCTTAACTAAGCAGCCAGCAAGTACTAAAAAAGCCATGCTGGATGACTTAAATACACCTACAATTCCCTTGCCAACACGCGTAAATATAGAACCAAAGGAGTTTATGCTCGGGGGGATTGAGTGGCATGATGTCGACTTTAATGCGAGATATAAACAAGGTGGCTGGCAATTCGAACTTGATAGCCAAGAAGCAAAAGGGCAGGCAAATTACAGCGACGATAATCAACTTTATGTCGCCCTTCAACGACTGCATGTTTATTTACCGTCGCTCGCTGAATCTGCCAGTCCAGATGACTCATTGATTCTTCAAGATGATTTGTCAGCGCCACTAGTGAGTGATTTTGACCGGAAGCTCTTTAATGCCATTCCTGATACTAAGTTAGATATAAAAAACTTTTGGTTTCAAGGGTATAAAGTTGGTGACGTGGATATGGATGTTGCTCGACAAGGCAACAAACTCGTTTGGAATAAACTTAACCTGAGCAGCGGCAGTAACAAGGTTCGTATCGATGGTAGCTGGATGGTTGCCGGACAGCAAAATAAGACCCAGGTGAATCTAGAGGTTGAAGGTGAGAATAACAGCGATCTAATGGAACGCTTCGGTATTACTTCCGGTATTCAAAAAGCGCCTTTTGAGCTTAACTCAAAACTGACTTGGGATGGCGCGCCTTGGTCGATGAGAATTGATACCGTTAATGGCGACATTGATACTAAGCTCGGCAAAGGCGTGATCTCTGATGTCAGCGGTGCAGCGCGTTTATTGGGGTTGTTTAGCCTTGATTCGATCATTCGTAAGATGCAATTAGACTTTACAGATGTCTTCGATAAGGGGATGGCTTTTAATTCCATTACCGGTAGCGGAAAAATAAGAGATGGGATGTTTGTTACCAATGATATCGAGATGGATGCGATTGCTGGTGATATGAAAATCAAAGGGTTGGCGGATCTTACTTCACAAACCGTGGATGCAGAGGTCAACTTTACCCCGGATATGACCTCAGGGATTCCGATTATTACTGCCTTTGCTGTGACGCCGCAAACGGCATTAATCGTATTGGCTGTCACGACCGTGATCTCTCCGGTTGTGGAGGTGGTGACTCAGGTTAATTATGCCGTGAAAGGGCCACTTGCATCGCCTGAAGTCAGTGAAATATCGCGTACAAAGGGCGAATACAAACTTCCGGATAACCTAAAAAAGGAGCAAAAGTAATCCCATGAGCAAGGAACGCTTCGGTATTATTCAAATGACCTCGGGCCCAGACCCTAAACAGAATCTTGCCTTTATCGACGAGCAAGTTCAGCTTCTTGCCCGTAAAGGGGCGCGTTGGATCTTGACACCAGAAAACTCGTTGATATTCGGAAAAAGAGAAGACTATCATTCTCACGCCGAGTGGCTGGGTGACGGTAAGCTGCAACACCAGCTTGCCGATATTGCCAAGACACATGCCGTTAATTTGATCATTGGTAGCTTTCCCATTCGACAGTCCGCTACGGAAGTGACCACCACGACATTAGTTTTTGACAGTAATGGGCAGCGACTAAATCACTATGATAAGCTGCACATGTTCGATGTCGATGTGGACGATGGATTTCAACGCTACCGTGAATCTGAGACGTTTAAAGCAGGTACCGATATTGCGATGGTACCTGTTAACTTTGGTGCGATTGGCCTAACGATTTGTTATGACTTGCGCTTCCCACATCTCTACAGTGCATTAAGAGCGCAAGGGGCAAGCGTGATTGTCGTACCGGCTGCCTTCACTGCGGTCACGGGGCAAGCTCATTGGGAAGTATTGCTTCGAGCAAGAGCGATAGAGAACCAATGTTGGATCGTCGCGGCTAACCAATGTGGCACCCACCTATGTGGCAGAGAAACTTGGGGCCATTCGATGGTCATTTCTCCATGGGGTGAGGTGCAAGGCCAACTCGGCAATCAAGTGGGTACTATCATTGCCGATTTAAATTTTGATGTTGTTAAAGAAGTCAGGCAAACCATGCCTGTTGCGAAGCATATTCGCTTTGAACAACACCTACACTCATTACGATAATAAGAGTACGAATATGGAACGCATAGAAGATGCGCTACTTGGGCCTACTGGTCTAACTGAGCAAGATATCGAAGCTACACTCGCAAGTATTGCGACTCGCCAAATCGATTATGCAGACATTTATTTTCAGTCTAGTTGGCACGAGTCACTCGTCCTTGAAGACAGTATTATCAAAGACGGTTCTTTTAATATTGATAGGGGTGTTGGTGTACGTGCAATCACGGGGGAAAAAACCGGTTTTGCTTATTCTGACCAACTGACCCTTAATGGGTTGAAGCAGAGTGCCATTGCGGCTCGAGGCATTGCTCAACAAGGGAAAAATGCATCCGTTAAGGCGCTCACTCGCCATGATAACCAAGCTTACTATGCGGCAGTTAACCCACTGGAAAGCTGGGAAAAACAACAGAAAACCGAATTACTGAAAGAACTTGATGCATACATCCGTACCAAGGAGCCTTTGGTGAGTGAGGTTTCCGTCAGTTTAAGTGGTGTGTATGAGCAAATGCTTGTCGCTGCAACTGACGGCACCTTTGCTGGCGATGTGAGACCTTTAGTCCGTTTATCCATTAGCGTCTTAGCTCAAAAAGGCGATCGTCGTGAGCGTGGTAGTGCTGGTGGCGGTGGACGTTATGGTTATGATTTTTTCATCTCAGATGAAAATGGCCGACAGGTCGCTTACCACTATGCCGATGAGGCCATTCGTCAAGCATTGGTTAACCTAGAAGCCATTGATGCCCCAGCGGGTACTATGCCGGTCGTGTTAGGCTCTGGCTGGCCAGGTGTTTTGTTGCATGAAGCCGTCGGCCATGGTTTGGAAGGGGATTTTAACCGCAAAGAGTCATCGGTGTTCTCGGGCAAATTAGGTCAACAAGTGACCTCAAAACTATGCACCATTGTCGATGATGGTACGCTAAAAGATTTACGTGGTTCTTTGAACGTCGATGATGAAGGTGTACACGGCCAGCACAACACGCTGATTGAAAACGGTGTGCTGAAAGGTTACATGCAAGATAAGCTCAATGCTCGCTTGATGGGCGTGAATCCAACCGGGAATGCACGCCGAGAATCATACGCGCACCTTCCTATGCCGCGTATGACGAATACTTACATGCAGCCTGGCCAGCATACCCCAGAAGAAATTATCTCTACGGTGAAGAAAGGCTTGTACGCCCCTAACTTTGGTGGTGGTCAAGTGGATATCACCTCAGGTAAGTTCGTGTTTTCAGCATCAGAAGCGTATTTGATCGAAGATGGTAAGATCACCACTCCGGTCAAAGGTGCGACTTTGATTGGCTCTGGCATTGAAGCGATGCAGCAAATGTCGATGGTGGGGAATGATCTTAGTCTTGATCGCGGCGTGGGGGTCTGTGGTAAGGCAGGACAAAGCGTGCCAGTCGGTGTAGGCCAACCAAGCCTAAAAATCGATGCACTGACAGTCGGTGGTACTGACTAGCGTCTTTTCTATTAAAAAATCGCGGTTTTATACCGCGATTTTTTTTGCAAGTAAATCAAGTAACGATCCTCATCTTGCAGGACCCAGGACCCAGGACCCAGGACCCAGGACCCATTTACAAATTCTCTTCCGCATATTCTGCCAACCGGCTTCTTACCACGCCATTCAAGTGAATGTTGGCACTGCCTGAAAAGTTCTTAAACCGTTCAACCATATACGTTAATCCTGAAGTGACGGGCGTCAAATAATGAGAGTCGATTTGTGCGAGGTTCCCTGAACAGACGATTTTTGTCCCCTCGCCACAGCGAGTAATGATGGTCTTTATTTGAGAGGCTGTCAGGTTTTGGCATTCATCGAGCAATACAAAAGCATTTTGTATAGAGCGACCACGCATAAAGTTAATGGATTTAAATTGGATATTGGCCTTATCGCAAATGTACTTTAGAGAGCCTTCTGTGCAATGGTCGTGCTTATGTAGGGCCTCAAGTGTATCGGTGATAGCCGCCAACCATGGCATCATTTTCTCTTCTTCACTACCGGGAAGAAAGCCAATGGACTCACCGATATCCGGGGTATTGCGCGTTACGATGATTTTATCAAACATACTACGCTCAATCGTCATTTCAAGTGCCGCGGCCATAGCGAGTAGGGTTTTACCACTGCCGGCTGCACCCGTTAGGATAACGAGATCAATGTCGGGATCAAGTAAGGCGTCCATCGCCATACCTTGGTAGATATTTTTTGGTCTAATTCCCCAAGCCTGGCGAGTTAACATACGTTCTTGGCTAAGGTCTTTGATCGTGATGTCTTCATCATGAAGGTCGGCAACTCGGCCGGCAAAGTCACTTTCTTCATCAATGATATATTGATTGGCATAGGATGGTTCAATGGCGTGCTTTTCAAAGGTGTGAAAGGTTTTTCCGCCTAACACGGTGGTTTCGACGTTATCAATACCGTCCCAAAATACGCCAGGAACGGTCTGGAAACCCTTACTCAAATATTGGACATCATCAATGAGTTGATCGGTGCGATAATCTTCAACATGCAGGACCCCTGCGCCTTTTGCTCGCAGTCGCATGTTAATGTCTTTGGTGACTAAGATAATATCGCGCGGTGCCCGCTTGTTTTGTAAATAAAGCACGGCGTTAAGGATTCGGTTATCGCCTTCTTTGTCGGCAAATGCCTTGAAGGTTTCTTGAAGCATATAGTCCGCGAGTATCGAAATGGTGCCTGTTGCTTGTTGGTCGTGAGAAAAAGGAATACCTTCTGAGATTTCATCTGGCGTGGCATCTTTGAATATATTTTCAAGTGCTC
The DNA here is from genome assembly GCF_053544015.1 of Vibrio sp. E150_011. Classification (NCBI taxonomy): domain Bacteria; kingdom Pseudomonadati; phylum Pseudomonadota; class Gammaproteobacteria; order Vibrionales; family Vibrionaceae; genus Vibrio; species Vibrio sp. E150_011. The sequence goes on along the minus strand of NZ_JBHFOL010000008.1, from coordinate 124,189 downwards.
GAATAGCAACGCGGGCGTCACGAGCGACGTCTCGTTTACTGTCTTTGATTCGGTCGAGCTCTTCTAGCACTGTCATCGGTATGACAACATCATGTTCTTTGAAAGAGTAGATAGCGAAGGGTTCGTGAAGAAGGATATTAGTGTCGAGAACAAAAAATTTACGGTCGGTGTCGCCCATAGAGTCTCCTTGCCGCATTCCGCGACTGTCCTAGTAAGCTGCTCACAGCTGAGACGAATCAGGCTTTGGATCCTCGCTGGCTCGTCTGTGTGCACGGTGAGTCAACTTTGGTTGCTTCAATCAAAATAAAACTAGATTGAATCTCTTATCCTTGTATACGTTCAAAATATCAACTTCGGTTAACATTTGTGTAACGTTTACATTTTGAGTATAAGCGAAAAAAATCACCTTACCGTTAACAAATGCCACTATTTTTTTTCAGTTTGATGTCAACGTGCATAAAACAAAAAAAAGTGCGCTTTTCCGTGCAATTGGCGTGACCTAAATCACGCCTTCAAGTAAGATTAGCGACCTTTCATCAAAGGGTAGAAATGCGCAATTTTTGTGTCATCATCTACTATTATTTGGATGGTGTTATGTGCTCGATATTAATGCAGAGCTACCATCAAAATAACCGCAAAGACATCTAAAAGAGTGAGGTATTCGTTCTATGACATTTGCTTTAGGGCAGCGCTGGATTAGCGATACGGAAAGTGATTTAGGTTTGGGTACCATCGTCGCAATGGATGCGAGAACAGTATCAGTGATGTTTGCTGCATCAGAAGAAAATCGAGTTTATGCACGTAGTGATGCTCCGGTAACCCGAGTCATTTTTAATGTCGGCGATGTTATAGATAGCCAAGAAGGCTGGTCTTTAGAAGTTGCAGATGTGTCTGAAAATCAAGGTGTCTTGACGTACATGGGTACGCGACAAGATACGCAAGAAACAGACATTGCATTGCGTGAGATTTTTCTTAGCAACCACATCCGTTTCAATAAGCCTCAGGATAAGTTGTTTGCTGGTCAAATTGACCGCATGGACAATTTTGTGTTGCGTTATCGCGCATTGACCAATCAATACCAGCAACATAAAAGCCCAATGCGCGGCCTTTGTGGAATGAGAGCAGGCCTGATTCCTCATCAACTCTTTATTGCTCATGAGGTCGGTCGTCGATACGCCCCTCGTGTACTATTAGCCGATGAAGTAGGACTGGGGAAAACGATTGAAGCCGGCATGATCATTCACCAACAGGTGTTATCGGGCCGCGCTGAACGTATCCTTATTGTGGTGCCAGAAACACTTCAACATCAATGGTTAGTTGAGATGATGCGTCGTTTCAATCTGCATTTCTCCATCTTTGATGAAGAGCGTTGTATTGAGGCGTTTGCTGAGGCTGAAAACCCATTTGATACCCAGCAATATGTCCTGTGCTCTCTCGATTTTTTACGTAAAAGTCGTAAGCGTTTTGAACAAGCGCTTGAGGGTGAGTGGGATCTACTTGTTGTTGATGAAGCGCACCATTTAGAATGGAGCCAAGACAAACCAAGCCGACAATATCAAGTCATTGAGGCATTGGCAGAGCAAACGCCGGGCGTTCTATTGCTCACCGCGACACCTGAACAATTGGGGCGTGAAAGTCATTTTGCACGTTTACGCTTGCTCGACTCAGATCGCTTCTTTGACTACGACGCATTTGTTAAAGAAGAAGACCAATACGCGCCGGTAGCAGACGCCGTTACGGCATTATTTTCTGGTGAAAAACTGGCGAATGAAGCTAAGAATCAAATTACAGAATTATTGTCAGAACAAGACGCAGAGCCATTATTTAATGTGCTCGAGAGCACCGCGGATGACACCGAGAAAGCCATTGCACGTCAAGAGCTTATCGATAATCTGATGGATCGCCATGGTACTGGGCGAGTATTGTTCCGAAATACACGTGCTGCCATCAAAGGTTTTCCGACACGTAATGTCAACCTAGTTCCGATGCCGATCCCTCAGCAGTACACGACCTCTATGCGAGTGTCTGGCATGATCGGTGGCAAAATGGCACCTGAAGCTCGCGCAATGAAGATGCTGTATCCAGAAGAAATCTTCCAAGAATTTGAAGGCGAAGATTCTAGCTGGTGGCAGTTTGATTCACGTGTGAACTGGTTGATTGATAAAATCCAAGCCAAACGTAGCGAGAAAATTCTAGTGATCGCCTCACGTTCAAGCACAGCGTTGCAACTTGAACAAGCCCTTCGTGAGCGAGAAGGCATTCGTGCTACGGTATTCCACGAAGGCATGTCAATTTTAGAGCGTGATAAAGCCGCTGCTTATTTTGCACAAGAAGAGGGTGGGGCTCAGGTTCTTATCTGTAGCGAAATAGGCTCGGAAGGTCGTAACTTCCAGTTCGCTAATCAATTAGTGATGTTTGACCTGCCTTTCAACCCTGACTTGCTAGAGCAGCGTATCGGGCGTTTGGACCGTATTGGTCAAAGCCGCGATATTGATGTGCATGTTCCTTATCTTGAAGGGACATCGCAAGCGATCCTTGCTCGTTGGTTTGATGAAGGCTTGAATGCCTTTGCTGAGACGTGCCCAACAGGCCGCATGGTCTACGATCGTTATCAGGACGCCATCGTTAATATGCTGGCATCGGGTGATGTGACTGAGTTAGACGAGGTCATTGAAGGATCTCGACACTACAATCAAGAGCTGAAACACGAGTTGGAACAAGGACGAGATCGCCTATTAGAGATGCATTCTAATGGTGGTGAGGCCGCGCAAAAAATTGCGGATGACATCATGGCAACTGATGGTGACACCAATCTGGTTACTTTTGCTTTGAGCTTGTTTGATACCATTGGACTGAACCAAGATGACAAAGGTGAAAATGCCCTTGTTGTCACACCGTCTGAGCATATGATGGTACCGAGTTACCCTGGTTTGCCTTATGAAGGGGCGACGATCACCTTCGATCGTGATACGGCGTTGTCTCGTGAAGACATGAACTTCATTAGTTGGGAGCACCCAATGATCCAAGGTGGTATTGACTTGGTAATGAGTGAAGGTGTGGGCGCGTGTGCTGTGTCCTTGTTGAAGAACAAGGCGCTGCCTGTCGGAACGATTTTACTTGAACTGGTTTACGTGGTTGATGCTCAAGCACCGAAACGCAGTGGTATCAGTCGCTTCTTACCACCTGCTCCAATCCGACTTATGATTGATGGGCGTGGTAATGACTTATCTGCTCAGGTCGAGTTTGAGGGCTTCAACCGTCAGCTCAGCCCGGTAAACCGTCATCTTGCGAGCAAGCTGGTGACCTCGGTGCAGGCAGAGGTAGTACGCCTAATTGAAACCGGCAACGGTATGGTTGAATCTAAACTGACCGCAGCGAAAGAAGAAGCACACAAATCGATGTACAGCAGTTTGAATGGTGAACTGGAACGCTTGCAGGCGCTTAAAGCGGTGAACCCAAACATTCGCGATGAAGAAATTGAAGCGATTGATGCTCAAATTAAAGCATTGGATGGTTATATTAATAACGCTCAGCTTCAGCTAGATTCACTGCGTCTTATTGTTGTGAGTCATAACTAACGCTTAGTCAGCATAATGCGATGCTAAGGCGGCGCTGTGTATTTTTGGCTTTGTTAAAATGAAGGTAAACTGTAAAAGGTTTACCTTCATTTATATCTATCCCTTTTTGTTTTGGTATCCACTATGGCTATGATCAGCTACACCCCCCCCACTGACCCTTGGATTGACATTGTCTATGAGGACGAGGATATCCTTGCCGTGAACAAACCATCAGGGTTGCTATCTGTACCAGGACGAGCAGAAGAACATTACGACAGCATGTGGAGTCGCTTGCATGCTGAATATCCTGATATTCAGGTGGTACACCGCTTAGACATGTCAACTTCTGGGTTGATGTTGTTGGCAAAAAACAAACCGGCAGAGCGGTCAATAAAGAAGCAATTTCAATACCGACTCACTCACAAGGTGTATTATGCACGCGTTTGGGGAACCCCAGAAAACAGTGAGGGCCTGATTGATGAGCCGTTAATCTGTGATTGGCCAAACAGGCCAAGGCAGAAAGTCTGTTATCAAGATGGAAAGCCATCGCAGACGTATTACCAAGTGGTTGAGGTTGAAGATAAAACCAGTATTGTTCGCCTATTTCCTATCACGGGTCGCTCCCATCAACTGCGTGTTCATTTATTGGCAATTGGGCATCCGATTGTGGGTGACGAATTTTACGCACATGAGGAAGCGATGCAGTTCTCAGAGACGTTGGATCTACATGCCAGTGAGCTCTCCTTCTATCATCCAGAGAGCTTAGAGCTGACGACTCTCTTTGTGCCTTGTGATTTTTACCCTCAAGCGACGGAAATGGTGATTGAATACTTTGACCCCGCACCGGTTTTACCGGATTATAAGACATTGCCTAAATGCTAATACGGCCATAACAGTGTTGTCGGTCGTTGCAATTCGAGGAAAATCAATGGCCGATAATCATCACTTGTTCGATACTAATACGCGAACTAGGATCGTATTTTTAGATCGCGACACGATCCCTGCACATATTTCCATTTCTTCTCCATCGTTCCCGCATCAGTGGGTGTCATACCCTGAAACAGAATTGCCAGATCTGGTAGAGCGCATTGCCGATGCCGATATTATCGTCACGAATAAGGTATCCCTTAGCGCTGACGATTTATCCTGTGCGCAAAAGGTTAAGCACATCGCCGTCACCGCAACAGGCGTGAATAATATCGATTTAGCATATTGTCAGTCTCGCGGGATCAGCGTGTCGAATATTCAAGGTTATGCGACACGTTCCGTACCAGAACATGTTATTGCATTGCTGTTTACTTTGTTTAGAAACCTTCCTGCTTATCACAATGATATCGCTCAGGGTGAATGGCAAAAACAGGGTAAGTTCTGTTTTTTTACTCACCCAATTCAAGATGTCGCTGGGGCAACACTGGGTATCATTGGTTCAGGCGCATTAGGTCAGGCAACCGCCAAATTGGCAAGCGCTATAGGGATGAAGGTCATCTTTTCTGAGCGAAAAAATGCGCCGACTGTGCGCCAGGGGTATGTGGATTTTGAAACGGTTTTGCGACAATCCGATGCGGTGTGTTTGCTGTGCCCTTTGACGGAACTTACTCAGGGTCTAATTGCTGAAAATGAACTCGCGTTAATGAAGTCGTCAGCGGTACTAATCAACACCGGGCGGGGAGGTTTAGTGGATGAACAAGCCTTGGTGGAGGCTCTTATTGCAGGGAGTATCGCGGGGGCTGGTGTGGATGTCTTTACGCAAGAGCCAGCATTACCGAGTAATCCTCTTATTGCCAATATGCACTTGCCGAATTTAGTGTTGACGCCGCATGTTGCGTGGGGAAGTGATTCTTCTATCCAGCGACTCTGCGACATACTCATTGAAAATATAGACGCTTTTTGGCAAGGAAAAAACACCAATCATGTGGTTTAGTGAACAAGCTTGCAAATAGAAAAGGTAGCCTAAGGCTACCTTTTATTCACTACATGGTTGATGACAACTACGGGAATGATTGTCAATTAATCAGACTGTGGTTTCACAACTAAGACATTAATTGGCGAGTTTTGTACGACCTTACTCGCCACGGAACCTAAAACGACTTTATCGATCTTTGAGCGTTTATGGCTTGGCATAACAATCAAGTCTGCACCTAACCGTTCTGCATAATCTAAGATGGTTGCATAAGGCTTGCCTTCAGCAACGTGGACTTTAAAGATCACTTCATCGTCAATATGTTGATTAGCGAACGCTTTTAGCTGTGCCTTCACGTCGCTCTTCATCTTGGCAGCGGCATCTTTGGGAAAATAAGTGGCCACCATCGACATGTGAATGCCTGGCAATACATTGAGAATATGAATCTCAGCGTTTGAATGTTTGGCGTGCCAGACCGCAATCTCGACGGCTTTATCAGAAAAGCCTTTATCATTTAGATCGACAGGAACAAGGATTTGTTTATACATGTGATTTCTCTTCTTAGTTCACGCGAGGTGAGGTCGCTTTATCCTTTTTAAGGCTCCACCACATGTGGAGCCTTATCCGTCTTATGCGCTCAATGCTTCCCTACGAGCACGACGTTGTTGGTTCATGGCCATCGCAAGCAGGATGAGTAGGGCTGGAACAAACATCCACTCTTTCATTGGACGCTCTGCATCTTGGACAATGGATTTGATTTCCCAATCAAAATCTAAACCAGATGCCTCAGCTGGGCTGCCAAACTCCACCATATCGATGATCATTTTACCGTCGTTTTCTGTCAGCATTAGGCCCATTGAAGCAATGCGATCTTCTGCTGTTACTGCGTCATCTTCAAATGGTAAACGTACCGCCTTCTCGAGGTATTTTCCCTCTAGCGTTTCACCTGCCACTCTTAATTCGATGGATTGTCCAACATTCAACGTCTTAGTGATTTGCGCTATCTCAACTCCTGGTGAGAAAACCTTGGCTGGATAGACCATATCCCACCAAAAACCTGGGCGGAAGAAGGTAAATGTTAAGACCAGCAGTAATACTGTTTCCCACCACTTATTTTTGGTGAACCACCATCCTTGCGTCGCTGCCGAGAATATCAGCATGGCAATAATGGAAGAAATCACCGTCAATGCAAGGTGCCACCAAGAATCAATTCCCATTAATAATAATTGAGTATTGAAGATGAACATAAAGGGTAAAATGGCGGTACGAATATCGTACATAAAGCCTTGAATACCGGTTCTTATTGGATCCGATTTCGCGATGGCTGCAGCGGCAAATGCGGCAAGTCCAACAGGCGGTGTATCATCGGCTAAGATACCGAAGTAGAACACAAATAGGTGGACGGCAATTAACGGGATAATTAGCCCGTGTGCGGCACCGAGGGTAACAATCACGGGAGCCATCAACGTGGATACGACAATGTAGTTGGCCGTCGTTGGCAATCCCATCCCCAAGATAAGACTGATAACCGCGGTAAACAACAACATAAGAATGATGCTGCCGCCTGATATAAACTCAACAAAGTCAGTCATGACAAGGCCAATGCCCGTCAGTGTTACGACACCAACCACGATACCCGCTGCCGCTGTCGCCACACCAATGCCTATCATGTTACGTGCACCAGATACCAAACTCTCAGCAAGATCATTAAAGCCTACTTTTGTTTGTTGTGCGACGTCACCGGATTGACTCATTAATGCAATGAGAGGACGCTGGGTGATGAGAATAAAAATCATGAACACGGTTGCCCAAAAGGCGGATAGGCCCGGAGAAAAGCGTTCGACCGTCAAACACCATACCAAAACGACAATCGGCAATAAGAAGTGAAGGCCTGACTTAATGGTTGGTCCGGGATCGGGCACTTCTGTTAACTCTGCATCTATGTTCATTCCGCCTTCTTTGGCATAGCGAGCGGAAATTCGTAATAGGGCCACGTAAGAGATCAGTAAGGCCACACCGACGATAGGCGTTGCGGCTTCACCAAAGACGCCTTTAGTCCAACCCACACCGTAGTAGACCGCGGCGCTGATAACACATAAGCCGAGTATTGTGCCCGTAAACGACAAGAGGCTTTGTACCAAGGTAGGATTATGACGACGCGGTAATCCGGTCATGCCTGCTTTACAAGCTTCTAGGTGAACAATGTAAATTAAGGCGATGTAAGAAATAAGAGCAGGAAGCAAGGCTGCTTTGATGACTTCAACGTAGGAGATGCCCACATACTCGACCATCAAGAAGGCCGCGGCTCCCATAATTGGTGGAGTAAGCTGACCGTTGGTTGAGGCTGCTACTTCGACCGCACCCGCTTTGGTTCCAGGGAAGCCAACGCGCTTCATGAGAGGGATAGTAAATGTACCCGTGGTCACAACATTGGCAATGGATGAACCAGAAACCAGCCCTGACAGACCCGACGCAACAACGGCGGCTTTTGCTGGGCCACCACGCATGTGTCCTAATAGAGAAAAGGCGACTTTTATAAAATAAGCCCCTGCGCCAGCACGTTCTAGCATGGCACCAAAGAGTACAAACAAGAATACAAATGAGGTGGATACGCCAAGTGCAACGCCAAACACACCCTCAGTGGTGAGCCAGAGGTGTGACATGGCTTTATTTAGGCTTGCTCCTTTGTGAGCGATAACGTCAGGCATGTGTGGACCACCAAACGTATACAACAGAAATACAGCGGCAACCACCATAAGGGGTGGCCCTAATGCACGTCGTGTCGCCTCAAGTAATAGGATCATTCCAGTGACGGCTGCCACAATATCCATGGTTGTAGGCGCACCAGAGCGCTCAGCAAGCTGGGTATAAAATAAATAGATGTAGGCGGCAGAAAAGCTACCTAGTAGTGCTAACACCCAATCTACAGCAGGAATGCGATCTCTTGGTGATGATTTCATCGCAGGGTAAGCCGTGAATGCGAGGAAGATAGCAAATGTCAGGTGTATTGAGCGCGCCTCAGTGTCGTTTAGGACAGCAAAGTTGAAAATAAATGGTAGCGGAGAGGCGTACCAAAGCTGAAAAAGTGACCAACATAGTGGAACAAACCAGAGGATTTTTGCTGGTATTCCTTGAGGGCTTCGCGCTCCGGTATCGGATTGTGCGACCATTTCCTGCACATCTTGCGACGGTTGTGATGTCTGCGTCATGTACTTTATCCTTTATTATTAATGGTCCAATGTTTCCCAACAACGGATTAAAACCATAATTCGCATTTAACAGTGTAGTCAATGTCTGCGAAGGAATGGTTGTTGTTGTGTTTAGTTTGGCTCGAAAATCGTGGGCTGTGAACGGTGAGCCCAAATAGCCTCACCAGATAAGAAAATCTGGTGTCTGTTAAGTCTTTGTATATGGTCTAGAAAGTAGTAGGGAAGCAATGCTTCCCTACTCGGTATGTTACTTAAGAAGACCGACTTCTTTGTAGTACTTTTCAGCACCTGGGTGAAGAGGAATCGAGATTCCAGCTTTTACCATGTCTTCTTTCTTCAGGTTTGCGAATGCTGGATGCAGACGCTTGAAGGTGTCAAAGTTTTCAAATACTGCTTTTGCCACGTTGTAAGCCACTTCATCTGAAACATCAGAGTTTGTCACCATTGTTGCCGCTACACCGAAGCTTTTTACGTCTTCATCCGAACCGCGGTACATGCCAGCAGGTACTGAAGAGTATGCATAGTAAGGGTTAGCCGCTACGATCTCATCGACTTCAACGCCGGTAGCAGGGATCAGGCGAGCATCACAAGACGTTGTTGCTTCTTTGATGGATCCGTTTGGATGTCCAACCACATACACGAACGCGTCAATCTTGTTATCACAAAGTGCTTGTGAGCGTTCTGAACCTTTAAGCTCAGAGGCAAGTTTAAAGTCGTCGTTAGTCCACCCCATTGCGTCCATAACGACGCCCATTGTTGCGCGGTCACCAGAGCCTGGATTACCAATGTTGACTCGTTTGCCTTTTAGGTCCGTCACGTTTTCAATGCCAGAATCAGCACGAGCGATGATGTTGAAAGGTTCGGTGTGCAGTGAGAACATAGCACGAAGCTTTTTGTAAGGACCTTGGTCTGCAAACTTACTGGTACCGTTATAACCATGATATTGCCAATCAGATTGAACAACACCAAAATCTAGTTCACCAGCACGCATGGTGTTCACGTTATAAATTGAACCGCCAGTAGATTCGACAGAACAACGAATGTTGTGATCCTTACGACCTTTATTTACAAGCTTACAAATTGCACCACCAGTAGGGTAATAAACACCGGTGACAGAGCCTGTACCTATTGTGATGAATTCTTGAGCCTGAACTGTGCCAGCGCCCATGACGACGGCTGCAATTGCGCCGACTTTAATTAGTTTCTTCAATGCCATGAATTTCCCTTCCTTTATTCATTACTAACTCTGCATAACTATAGTCGTCTTCAGAGGCTTCCTATGCGGAAACGGCATCTTTTTCAATCCGTTTGTTGAAAAAGTAGCGCAATCATACCAAATAAATTGGAAGAAAATTATCATATTGTTAATAAAGATAGGTGATTTGTCTGTGCTAGAAGGTGAGCTAGGAATTATTGATGTAATATGTGTATGTTTTAAAACAATGACTTAAGTGATTTTTTGGGAGGGAAATCAGATTTTTAAAGATGTGATGTGTATCACGGACTAGGGGGTTCCGTGATACATTATTCTGAATGTTACCGTTTGAAATTACCCAGCGTACTCAAATAAATCACAGACAGAATCAAATAATTGTTCAGTGGTGATATTCAAAGTCGGGGTGATAAAAATGGTGTCATCACCAGCTACAACACCGAGGATACCTTCGGCTTTCCCAAGAGAATCTAACAATCTTGCGATAAGTTGTGCAGCCCCTGGCCCGGTATGAATCACCACAATGGCATTGTTATGATCAATATCGAGCACCAATTCACGTAATGAGCTCGATACGGTGGGAACACCGAGTTCTGCGGGTAAGCAGTACACCATTTCCATTTTGGCATTTCGTGTTCTCACTGCGCCGAACTTTGTGAGCATGCGTGACACTTTTGACTGGTTGATGTTTTCAAACCCTTCAATTTTTAGTGCATCGACGATCTCACCTTGTGAGCCGAAACGCTCTTCTTTCAGGAGTGCTTTAAAGGCACGAATGAGAGTATCTTGTTTATCATTATTGCGCATAAACGCCTCTTAATATTGTCCGACAAGCAGTGATCCGCCTATTGTTGCACAGAACCCGTTTATTGACCAAATAATCCAGAGTTTCTGTCGACAATATCACGATAATATATTGTCGAACTAAGCGTTATAACCTCATAAAAACCAAGAAGAAAAGAAGGTTATTATCGAGAACGATTCATGCTAATTTAGTAGCACGTATTTAGTGAGGTGCGCGACCTCGCAAAGCTGAGGTTAATTGATTGTAATCAATTGGTGAATATTATAGATTTTCTCTAATTGATGAAAAATTACCCTACAAAACTATTAATAAGAGATATCGTCTCAAGGAGAACGCCCATGAAAGTAGCTGTCATTGGTGCCGCAGGTGGCATCGGCCAAGCTTTAGCCCTTCTATTGAAAAACCGCCTCCCTGCTGGTTCTGATTTAGCCCTTTACGACATTGCACCGGTCACCCCGGGCGTTGCTGCTGACTTAAGTCACATCCCAACTCCTGTTTCTATTAAGGGCTATGCGGGTGAAGACCCAACTCCGGCTCTTGAAGGTGCTGACGTGGTACTAATTTCTGCTGGCGTCGCTCGTAAACCTGGTATGGATCGCTCAGACTTATTTAATGTGAACGCTGGCATTGTAAAGTCGTTGGCTGAACGTATCGCGGTAGTATGCCCTACAGCATGTATCGGTATTATTACCAACCCTGTTAATACTACGGTTCCTATTGCTGCGGAAGTACTTAAAAAAGCGGGCGTTTATAACAAGCGTAAGCTGTTCGGTATCACGACATTAGATGTGATTCGCTCAGAGACATTCGTTGCTGGTTTGAAAGACAAAGATCCTGGTGATATCCGTGTTCCTGTTATTGGTGGTCACTCTGGCGTAACTATTCTCCCGTTGCTGTCTCAGGTTGAAGGGGTTGAGTTTACTGCTGATGAAGTGGAAGCGCTAACGAAGCGAATTCAAAACGCAGGGACTGAAGTGGTTGAAGCGAAAGCCGGTGGTGGTTCAGCAACGTTATCGATGGGCCAAGCTGCATGCCGTTTCGGTTTAGCATTGGTGAAAGGCCTGCAAGGTGAAGAGAACGTTATTGAATGCGCTTATGTAGAAGGCGAGGGCGAACATGCTCCGTTCTTCGCACAACCTGTTAAATTGGGTAAAGATGGCGCTGAGGCGGTGTTAGGCTATGGCGAATTAAGTGACTACGAAAAAGCAGCGCTGGATGGCATGCTCGAAACACTGAATAAAGATATTGAGCTTGGCATCGAATTCGCGAAATAACTTTTTAGCGATAGTATATGTGTAACACGATAATAAATATCTATAAAGTGATGACCGTAGCAATATAAGTGTATTGATACAGAGTCATATTAATGAAAACCGATCTTTTTAAGATCGGTTTTTTGATCTATACCCTAACTATCTCGGTATAAATGACTACGATAAGAGTGAGGGATGATCATGGATATAAAAGATGTTTCACGAGGGATGTGGGTTGAGTCTCAACACGGTGTAGGAAAAGTACTTGTTGTAGACGAGGTATCAGGGTCTGTGTTGGTCGCACCGACAGGTACCGAACTGCAGTGGGCGCTATCTGTTGATGAAATAAATGAAAATCTTCAACTTCATAATGGTTGCGACCAGTATTACTAGGGTTGATCGACATCATTATTGGGATGACGCAACGCTGCTCGCTCGCGAGCGCTAGAGTCAAAATAAACACATAGAGCGACACTTAATTAGTTTTTGAGCGTCGCTCTGTGTGTTTATCTGATGTGCTTATTATAAGCCAACACGGCTGTAAAGCTCTACGCGGTTCTTTTGACCGCCATGTAAGCAAGTGCGATAAGGGCATCTTTATATATGCTTTCAGGCAGTATATCGAGCTCAGCAATCGCTTTGTCCGCTTCTCTGTACGCTTGCTCCTCGGTGTAGACTAATGAGCCGACACGCTTCATTGTCGCGAGAATAGCGTCAATTTTATCAATACCGTTAGATTTCTCAATCGCCTCTCTAATCATCGCCGTTTCTTCGGGCTCACCATGTTGCATGGCATGGATGAGAGGCAGTGTTGGTTTCCCTTCTGCTAGGTCATCGCCAACATTTTTACCCATATCGTCACCGGATGAGGTGTAATCCATTACGTCATCGATCAGTTGAAATGCGGTGCCTAAGTATTTGCCGTAGTTTTGCAAGGCGAGCTCGGTTTCAGGTGAAGCCTCGTTGAGAATGGCACCGACTTGAGTTGCCGCTTCGAATAATCGAGCGGTTTTTGAGTAGATGACCTGCATGTAACTGGCTTCGGTAGTATTGGGGTCATTACAGTTAATTAACTGTTGCACTTCGCCTTCAGCGATCACATTCACCGCGTCACTCATCAATTCTAGGATTCGCAACGAACCAAGCCCAGTCATCATTTGGAAAGAGCGAGTGTAGATATAATCACCTACTAAGACGCTGGCGGCGTTACCAAAGGCGGCATTTGCCGTCGCTTTCCCACGGCGCATATCTGATTCATCAACCACATCATCATGCAATAAGGTTGCAGTATGAATGAATTCGATAAAGGCTGCAGCCGTCGTGTGAGCTTGTCCTTCATAGCCTAAGGCTTTTGCTGATAATATCGCCAACAGAGGTCTAATGCGCTTTCCGCCACTGTTGACAATGTAGAAGCCCAATTGATTGATAAGGCTAACCTCAGAATTCAATTGAGCTTGAATCGTTTCGTTCACTTTTACCATGTCACTAGCAGTTAGTGATTGGATAGCTTTAAAATCCATTACGTACCCGGTTGAGCATAGAGCCTATAAGGCTTAGTCGATTATTATAATTTGTGAATAATACACTAAAAAACGTTGATTAATACATGCTTAAAAGGCATTATTGCCGCACTTTTCTTTGGCGATTAGCTTTTCGCCAAAATTTTTAAAATATGGCTTGTCATAGGATAATGGTTCGCGTAGAATCTGCGCCCTATTGATGATTAGTTTAGCGCACACCCTCATTGTTCAAATAACAATCAAAAGGCTGTGCGGAAAAAGCGGAGTAAAATATGTACGCTGTTTTCCAATCTGGTGGCAAACAACACCGAGTAAGCGAAGGTCAAACCCTTCGTTTAGAGAAATTAGACGTTGAAACGGGCGCAACTGTAGAATTTGATAAAGTTCTTCTTGTTGCTAACGGCGAAGAGATCCAAGTTGGCGCACCTCTTGTTGAGGGCGGTAAAGTGGTTGCTGAAGTAGTACAACACGGTCGTGGCGATAAAGTTAAAATCGTTAAGTTCCGTCGTCGTAAGCACTCACGTAAGCAACAAGGTCACCGTCAGTGGTTCACAGAAGTGAAGATCACTGGTATCAACGCTTAATCGATTAGGAGAGTTTAACAATGGCACACAAAAAAGCTGGTGGTTCTACTCGTAACGGCCGCGATTCAGAAAGCAAACGCCTAGGTGTTAAGCGTTTTGGTGGTGAAGCTGTTCTTGCAGGTAACATCATCGTTCGTCAACGTGGTACTAAGTTCCACGCTGGCACAAACGTTGGCATCGGTAAAGACCATACTCTTTTCGCTCTTACTGAAGGTAAAGTGAAATTTGAAGTTAAAGGTCCTAAAAACCGTAAGTTTGTAAGCATCGAAGCTTAATAATTACGCCTAGCGCCTAATTATTAATTAGCTTTTAGCTGAATTCAAAAGCCCTGCCGATTCGGCAGGGTTTTTTATTTATAGGCAGTCGATAGAGACGAAGCTCTCCTTACTATTATCATAATAGGTTTAGTGGGGAATCGTCTCTGTCATCTGCTAAAATGCAGTGATAATTGTTTTAGCTTAGAGGAATGTTGATGCGTAGTTATATTATGCAAATCAACCGATGAGACTCTAAGATATACACGCGAAGAAGTAGTCGGAGTAAGAGATGAAGTTCGTAGATGAAGCGGTAGTAAAAGTCCAAGCTGGTGACGGCGGTAGCGGCGTTGTGAGTTTTTGGCGAGAAAAATTTGTGGCTAAGGGCGGCCCAGACGGCGGCGATGGCGGCGATGGCGGTGATATCTACATCGAAGCTGATGAGAACCTTAACACATTAATTGATTACCGTTTTCAGCGTTTTTATGATGCCGAACGTGGTCAGAACGGCCGTGGCGGTAACTGTACGGGTAAACGTGGTAAAGACAAGGTCATGAAGGTACCGGTTGGTACTCGTGCTGTTGATATCCATACCAATGAAATTGTTGCTGAAGTCGCTGAACATGGCAAAAAAGTCATGGTCGCTAAAGGTGGCTGGCACGGTCTTGGAAATACTCGATTCAAGTCGTCAGTTAACCGTGCACCACGTCAGAAAACACTGGGCACTAAGGGCGAGCTTCGTGAGTTAAGGCTTGAGCTTCTCTTGCTTGCTGACGTTGGCATGCTAGGTTTACCTAATGCAGGTAAATCGACATTTATCCGTGCGGTTTCTGCAGCAAAACCCAAGGTTGCCGATTATCCGTTTACTACGCTGATCCCTAGCTTAGGTATGGTTAGCGTCGTTCCTGAGAAGAGCTTTGTTGTTGCCGATATTCCTGGTCTTATTGAAGGCGCAGCGGATGGGGCTGGTCTAGGTATTCGATTCCTGAAACACCTTGAACGTTGTCGAGTGTTGTTGCATGTGATCGATATCATGCCTATTGATCAATCGAGCCCGATTGAAAATGCATTGACGATCATCGATGAACTTGAGCAATATAGTGAAAAGTTAGCGGGTAAGCCTCGCTGGTTAGTCTTCAATAAAGTTGATTTAATGTCGGAAGATGAAGCGGATGTAATCATTCAAGAAGTGATTGATGCGCTAGGTTGGGAAGACGATTATTTCAAGATCTCCGCCGTGAACAAGCAGGGCACAAAAGAGCTTTGTTACAAGCTAGCTGACTTTATGGATACATTGCCTAGAGCGCAAGAAGAGATCTCTGAAGAAGAGAAAGTCGACTTTATGTGGGATGATTATCATAAAGATGCGATTGCCGGCAAAGATGTTGTTACTGAAGACGGCGATGACGATGATGATTGGGATGACGAAGAAGATGACGGTCATGTCATTTATGTTCGTGACTAAATAATCGCCGTTGTTTGTCTCGCTCTAAAATGCGCCGACAGTTGAACGTGATAAAGCCGCAATGTTATGTTGCGGCTTTTTTGTGCCTGTAGCATTGGAGCCGACGTATTTATCAGGCAAACTCAACAAGAGAGAATTAATATTAGCAATTAGCAATTAGCAATTAGCAATTAGCAATTAGTAAGTTATAACTAAACACTCGTCATTAATAAGGAATACGGAATCAATGGATTTGAACCGTAAAATATCAACAGCAGATGCGTTTATCTTTAAATACTATCGTGCAGTTCACGGACTTCGTATTTCGACGGCGTTCGTTATCACGCTCATCGCCACGACGTATCTGGACTTGCCAGAAAGTACTTGGGTTCTCATTACGCTCGTGGTTGTCATCGGCCCCATATCTTACCTCGGCAATGTTTTACCTCGAGCCTGGCATAGAACCTTAGGCACATTAATCGGTGCAGTCTCCGGTGTGCTTGCAATATATTTAGGACAGTGGTCGCTGGGGCTTATGTATCTTTGGTGCGGTGCTGTGATGTTTATGAGTGCTTACTTTGCGCTAGGAAAACGACCCTATGTTGGCTTGTTGGTTGGCATTACGTTGGCCGTCACCATAGGGGCGAGTAACCATGATATTGAGATTGCACTGTGGCGAGGCTTAGATGTCACGCTAGGTTGTGCATTAGCGGTGCTCTTTTGTTTTATTTACCCTCAACGAGCATTTATACATTGGCGCATGAGACTTGGGGGGGCACTCAATAGCTTTTCAACGATTTATCAGCTTTCCTCTTCGCCAAATGTGGTAGAAAAACCCAATATTGAGCGCTACCAAAAGCATCTAATGAAAGAGATGGTGACGCTACGAAGCTTGATTTCTCCATCTGTCAAAGAGTCAAAACTGAACGCTCAGTTGCTTGAAGCCATTCAGGTTTATCTCCGAAATATGGTGTATGCCATTGAGCTATTGCATACCTCCTACTGGAGTGATCGGAATAGCCATTTAAACATGCTTTGGTCAAAGGAGCTAACGCAATGCCAGAAAGTCATACACACAGAGATTAAAGCCTTGTCCAATCTTGTGATCACGGGGGAACTGGTTTCCGATTTTTCAGGCCAAGAGCTTCAAGACCTAATGAATGAGCTTAAGCGAAGTATGCCGACGATTGCGGGAGATGAGATAAGTATTAATGGTTATTTGTGGTTGAATATAAAAGTGATGGAGGACTTGGTGAACCTGAGGCGCCTAATTATTTATTCTCTTAACTTGTCCCAGGAATAAGGAAATTGATGATTATATTCATCAATTTTGGCGAAAATTCACATACTACGTATCTAAATCACTTTAAAATAAACGTCTTATCTTTTATCAAGAATGTGAAGTTGGAATGGACTCTAAGCAACGTGCTGTATCACGTTTAATTGCTCAATCAGGACAAATGTTATTAGCGCATGGTGCGGAAAGCACCCTAGTGGGGCATATCACATACCGTATTGGTATTGCGGCGGGTATGGATGAAGTCGAAGTATCATTGTCGGCAAGTTCAATAGTGGTCACAACGGTTTATCAAGAACATTGTGTGACGACCGTGAGAAGAAGCCCTGATAAAGGGCTAAATATGCGAGTGGTAACCCAAATCCAACGGATTTGTATCATGATGGAGAAAGGTATTCTGGATTATGAGCTAGCCCAGAAAAAGCTTCATGCGATTAGCCCTGAGCGCTACAATCGTTGGATTGTCGTGGTAATGATAGGCCTTTCGTGTGCGGCATTTAGTCGATTGGCTGGTGGGGATTGGCCAGCATTTATGATGACATTCTTAGCCGCTTCTGTCGGAATGATAGTCAGGCAAGAGATTGGGCATCGTCACTTCAACCCACTATTGAATTTTTCAGCCACGGCTTTTGTCACGACATTAATTTCCGCGCAAGCGGTGTTGTATGATGTTGGCGATCACCCTCAATTGGTCATGGCCTCTTCTGTTCTTATGTTGGTACCAGGCTTTCCCTTAATCAATGCGGTCGCTGACATGCTCAAGGGGTATATAAACATGGGGATTGCCCGCTTTGTTATGGCGAGTCTACTTACGCTCGCAACCTGCCTTGGCATCATTGGCGCAATGAGTTTGACGAACGTTTTAGGGTGGGTTCAATAATGGAGCTTATTGGATTCAACCTTTTAATCGCGTTGCTCAATGACATGTTTTTCGCCGCGATACCCGCGGTGGGGTTTGCTTTAGTGTTTAATGTGCCCCAAGGCGCTTTGGCTTATTGCGCGATTGGCGGAGCAATTGGTCATGGTTGTCGTTTCCTCATGATGCACTATGGTATGCCGATTGAATGGGCCACATTTTTTGCAGCGACAATAGTGGGGTGCATCGGGGTCCATTGGTCGCATAAGTTTTTGGCTCACCCGAAAGTATTCACGGTCGCTGCTATGATCCCTATGATCCCTGGCGTATTTGCTTTCAAGGCGATGATCGCCATGGTCGAGATTAATCACCTCGGCTTTACCCCTGAATTGCTCGCGACCTTGATGGAGAATTTTTTAAAGGCGATGTTTATTATCGCCGCGCTTGCTATTGGCTTAGCGATACCAGGGCTGCTATTCTACCGTCGCCGTTCAGTAGTGTGAGCACAAAGCACTCAGTTGAGAGTCGTTGAGCGAATCATGGCTCAGGGGGCTTTGGCTTTCTTGTTATTTACTTCACTGCGTATTGATTAGCTCAAGGTTTACAGCTCACAAGGTTTACAGCTCACAAGGTTTATAGCTCAATAGGATAAAGCAACAATGATCATCAGTATGATAGCTGCCATGGCAGACAACCGAATTATTGGTAAAGAGAATCAAATGCCTTGGCATCTGCCCGCCGATTTTATGTGGTTTAAGAAATGTACCATGGGTAAACCTGTGATTATGGGAAGAAAAACCTATGACTCAATTGGTCGCGCCCTTCCTGGCAGGCGTAATATTGTCGTGAGCCGAGATGCGAACCTGACCATCGAAGGTGTCGATACGGTTACCTCGCTAGAGGAAGGTATTGCATTAGTCAGTGATGAAATTGAGGTTATGGTCATTGGTGGTGGTTCGTTTTATTCACATTGCTTGCCGCTAGCAACGAAGCTTTATTTGACCTTTATTGACGCAGAGATTGATGGGGATACTCAATTTCCACAATGGGGCGAGGATTGGATAGAAACCTATAATGAGCCGTTTACTGCCAATGAAAAGAATCGCTACAACATGAATTTTGTGGTGCTTGAAAAACAATAGTAACGTATTACTAAAGCAGTAGCATTGATACGCTCGACGACAACATTGTCGTCGAGTCTCCTACATAGATTTAGATTTCATAGCGCAGCTTGAGAAAATAGTGTTTTGTCTTCCCAGCGAATCATGGTGAGAGTCCCTCCCCAAACGCATCCAGTATCTAAGCCAATCACATCGTCACCCATGTAACCACCTAGTGCGGCCCAATGTCCAAACAGTACCGTCTTTTCAAGTGGTTGCCTTGCCGGAACCTTAAACCAAGGAATGAGTTCATTCGCTGGCATGTCTTCAGGTGGTAATTTACAAGCCATATCTAAGCGGCCATCGTATGAGCAGAAACGCATACGTGTAAAGGCGTTGATGATGTACCTATCACGCTCTATACCCGCTAGTTCAGAATGCCATTTATCAGGTTCATTGCTGTACATGTTTCTTATGAGAGTTTCCCAGTGGTCACTGGCCAGTTTGTCTTCAATTTCTTGTGAACACTCACGCGCGATAGCAAGGGTCCAGTCTGGAGAAATACCCGCATGACAAACAACAAAATCATCATGCTCGAGAAGCAGCGGTTGCTGACGTAGCCAAGTGAGCAACTCGGTACAATCCTCAGCTTCTAATATTGGTAGGGTCTTATCTTTTGATTTAACTCGATGAACCCCCAAAGAAACCGCGAGTAGGTGAAGATCATGATTGCCAAGGCAAATCTTTGCGGAGTCGCCAAGACTTTTTAGGAAGCGCAGAGTTTCAAGGGACTTATTCCCTCTTGCGACTAAATCTCCTGCGACCCAAAGGGTGTCAAGGCTGCTATTAAACGAAACGGTAGAAAGAAGTTGTTTGAGCTCATCGAAACAACCCTGAATATCACCGACAATATAATTGGCCACACATTACCTATAGATATTGAAAATAAAAAGAAAACAACAATGAGCAGTACTAGTTAAGGATATTGGGAAGCGCTAGGCGAAAGGGCTCAACTTCGGCCGTAAATTCATGGCCTTTGTCATCTAACATAATGTAATGACCCTGCATTACACCCACGGGGGTTTCTATTGCAGTACCGCTGCTGTAGGTGTATTCGTCATAACCTGCAATCATAGGTTGCTGACCGACGACACCTTCGCCCTCTACGGTCATTTGCTTCCCATTAGCATCGGTGATAAGCCATCGGCGACTGATCAGCTGGACGGTTTCTTTGCTGAGGTTTTTGATGGTTATGATATAAGCGAAGACATAGCGATGATGATCAGGATCCGATTGTTCGGCAATATACTTAGTGTGTACTTGGCATTTTATACAAGGGGAAGAAGTGTCCATATATCTTTCCTTTACCTAAAAAAACGCCCAGCACAATGTGCTAGGCGAGGGGATTAGTTTGTATGGTTGTCTTCAAGCCAGTTTGCCATCGCAACAAATTGCTCAAGCGTCAGGTTTTCTGGTCGCATACTTGGGTTGACACCCAACTCTTCCAGAACCTCTATGGATAATAACGAGCGATAACAGTTTCGCACAGTTTTACGACGCTGGTTAAAGCCTTCTCTGCACACACGCTCTAGCCATTTAATGTTCTTTGCTGGGTGAGGGAGAACCTCATAAGGCATCAAGCGAACAACAGCGGAATCAACCTTTGGTGGCGGTACAAATGCAGTTGGTGGAACCTCTAGAACAGGAACAATCTTGCAGTAGTATTGTGCCATAACGGTTAAACGACCATAGGCTTTACTACCAGGGCCTGCCGCAAGACGGTTGACGACTTCTTTCTGCAGCATGAAGTGCATGTCTTGAATGTCTTTATGAAATTCAAAAAGATGGAACATCAGCGGCGTTGAGATATTGTATGGTAGATTACCGAATATACGCAGCTTGTTGTTTGGCTTCACTAATTGGTTGAAGTCGAAACGCATTGCGTCGCCTTCATGTATCGTGAGCTTATCAGCAAGTTCTGGGTGATTACGGAGTCGCGCAGCCAAGTCACGGTCGAGCTCAATAACAGTGAACTTATCAACTTCTCTACCAACGGGTTCTGTAATTGCGCCAAGACCAGGGCCAATCTCAACCAAGTTTTGTCCTGGTCGCGGATTGATCGATGATACGATACCGTCAATGATGTACGGGTCGTTCAAAAAGTTCTGACCAAAACGCTTTTTCGCTTTGTGCCCTAAGTGGACATCATTTTTCATTGTCTGCTCTCTACTAATTCTATCGCGTATGCTAATGCTGTCTCAAAGCTGCCAAAATCTGCAAGGCCTGTGCCTGCGAGATCTAAAGCAGTGCCATGATCAACCGACGTCCTTATAAAGGGTAGACCAAGTGTGATATTAACTGAACGACCAAAGCCCTTGTATTTAAGTACTGGGAGGACTTGATCGTGATACATACCTAAAACAGCGTCTGCATCGCGTAAGTATTTGTCATTAAAAATCGTATCGGCGGGTAATGGGCCAATAAGATTGTAACCTTTTTCCGTACGAAGGCTTTCTAAGGTCGGTGTGATCGTATCGATCTCTTCTGAGCCAAGAACGCCATCTTCACCAGCGTGAGGGTTTAATCCACACACGTAGATGGTTGGGTGATCAATACCAAATTTGTTGACAAGGTCGTGATGTAAAATATCAACGATACTTGCCACGCGCTCTTCGGTTATTGCGGCTGGAACCTCACTCAAAGGCAGATGGGTTGTCACTAATGCCGTTCGTAGACCTTCAGTCGCAAGCATCATAACAACAAGCGGTGTATTTGACACCTCTGCAAAGAACTCAGTATGACCACTAAAACTCACGCCAGCGCGGTTGATCACCCCTTTATGCACAGGGCCGGTGACAATAGCATCAAATTCCCCGTTCATACAGCCTTTTGCTGCTTTTTCTAGCGTATTTAATACGTATTGGCCGTTTGACGGATCAAGCTTTCCTGCTTGAACGGAAGTAGCAAGTGGTTCATGCAAAACAACCAGGGTGCCCGCTTTATGCGTATCATGACAAGCCGGATCGTAGTCGAGAAGCTCGAGAGGTGTATCTAGCTGCTTAGCGCGTTCTGCAATGAGCGTTTTATCCGCACAGATGACAATTTGATAGGGCCATTCCCTTTGTGACAAGGCAACCACGAGGTCGGGACCAATCCCAGCAGGTTCACCTGCCGTGACAAGGATTCGTCTTGTCTCGCGCAACGTGGTACTCACTTCGCTAGTTGCTGGCATCGTCATCTTCCTCGTCCGTTATCATTTCAACAAATGCACTGGCTCGGATCTCTTGCATCCAAGCGGAGGCTTCTTCATTAAACTTACGATTGAATAAGATGCGATACGCTCGGTTTTGCATTGCTGAGCCTGTTTTGTCTACTTCACGTCGGTCAAGGACTTCGACAATATGCCAGCCATGCACGGTTTTAAATGGTGCACTAATTTGACCAATAGGCAGTGTTTCTACCTGATGTTTAAATTCAGGGACATACAGCTCAGGGGTTTGGTAACCTAACTCACCACCTTGTGCCGCAGAGCCAGGGTCAGCACTGTATTGTTCTGCTAATTCGGCAAAGGTGGCCTCACCGGATTGAATCTTCTGGATATAGCTGTTGAGGGCACGCTTGACGCCTTCGTCACTTAAAATAACGGTTGGTTTGATCAGGATATGGCGTGCATTAACCTCGGTAACCGACACGGTTTCTAGGCCTTTGACATCTTCAATCTTTAAAATGTGGAAACCGACGCCACTGCGAAATGGACCAATGATGCTACCTTTTGTCTGCATTTTGATTTGGTCTGCAAAAATGGTGGGCATCTCTTCTTTACGCATCCAGCCCCAATCACCACCCTCAAGTGCTTTTGGGCCTTTTGAGTAGGTATAAGCCATGGTTGAAAAATCTTCACCATTATTGAGTTTGGCCACGATATCTTTGGCTTGTGCTTCGACTTCGTTTTTATCTTCGCCATCGTTAAAACGTAGTTGGATATGACGAATTTTATAGGTTACTGTGGCGTTGCTTTCTTGCGCTAAGATTTCAGCTAGGTTATCCACCTCTGCTGGTAAAATATTAATACGTTGCCTGACCATCGCGTTGCGAGCCTCACTGGCCGCAATCTCATCACGAATCTGTTCACGAAAAGAGGCCCAACTTAACCCTTCTTCCGTGACAGTTTGACGTAACTCTTCTACTGTTTGTTTGTTGTTTTTAGCGATGTCTTTAAGGGTATCCTCAAGGCGATTATCATCAATCCGAACACCAATTCGTTCTGCTTCTTGAAGTTGAAGTTTCTCAAGAATCAATTTATCTAGAATTTGCTCTTGTATGATGTCTTGTGACGGCAATTCTTGATTATTTTTCTTCGCATTGGCGAAGAGCGTTTTAGTCGCTGAATCAATGTCGCTTTGTAAAATTACGCCATCGTTAACCACGATACGCACTCGATCTAGTTCTACTGGTGCAGCAAAGGCGCTCAGCGTCACGGCTGCGAGTAAAAGGGAAGAGAGAATCTTACTTGTTAATTTCATCGATATTCCTAATGTAAACTTCACCAACTGTCGTTATGTGACTAAGAGTCGATGAAGCGTATAAAGTTCCTAGTATGACTTTGTTACGTGATCCTCGTGAGTGAGGCTTAGTCATTTAGAATAAATGGTCGACCATACTTCAGGGCGTTACCGTTAGGTGGCTCTGGTGCTTTTGAACTGCCGCCAAGTCCGGTAATACCAAAGCTCAAGCGAACATTGTCTTCGAAGTTTGCAGCGCCGATACCAACAATGCCGGACTCCCAACTTCTTAATTGTCGGCTGTAGTCTACACCGAGATACCAACAGTCGGAGTGATATTCAAGCTTCGCTAGCCATTCGACGGACACTTTTTCGGTCATGTCGTAGTAATACTGTCCGGTTGCTATCCAGTTTTTATTCACTTGATAGCCGCCCATCAGGCCAACTTGGTTAATGCCGCTTCTTGTCAGTTTATCAAGTTCATCCGTGGTATAGCTATTAACACTCTCGATGTATTCTTTGGTGACATAACGGTAGTTCGCTTGAATAAAGTCATCTTGAATGCGGTATTCAATCGCACTATTGGCGAGAGACACGGCTGAAGAGTCGATATCGTATTGAACGCCTCCATGGTAGGAGATGCGGTCATTGTAGATAAAGTCTGTTTCTACCGCCCACGATGAGTAGTTCGAGTTGGCATCATCATTAGAGGTGTTTGGGTTTTTATTAGCCACGTCTAGGTAATAAATTTGACCAAATGAGATAGCAAGGCGTTCTTTTTGTCCATCATCATAAAAACGCGATGTTGCACCGTAGCTGATCTGATTGGCCGCAGCAATCTTATCGACACCACTGTATCGGCGGCTACGGAACAGGCCGTAGTAATCGGTTTGAAGCAAGGTGGTATCGTAGTTGTAGATGTTACTTTGATCAACCTCTGGCACATACAGGTACTGAATTTGTGGTTCCAGGGTTTGTGTATAGCCTTTTATAAAGGCCGTATCACGCTCGAGCACCACCCCTGCATGAGTTCTAAATTCAGGAAGCGACCGCGTGACCGTTTCGTCTAAGTCGGCGACAACAGTTGGGTCTCGACCCTCTAGGTCTTGTTGATAATGAGTCAGCAGGTAACGCGCTTCTGTGGTCCATGTGCCCCAGGTGTTTGATAAAGGCAGCGTGAAGCCAGGCTCCACATGCACACGTGTTGCAGACGGTTTATCTTCATCGTCTGTCTCAAACCTAGAAATATGGCTTATCATGTCAAAGTTGACGGTGCTGTAAATATCGGGACGATAGTAGTTAAATTCGAATTGAGGCATCAACTGGTAAGGCTTGGTGTCGTCAACCAGAATCTGGAAATCTTGCACGGTGAGCGCCGCGTCCCAATACTTATCGCGATAACCGAGACTACCTCTTTGAGAGAGCTGCCCTTCAGAGCGGCTGCCCACACTGGAATCTAAGTCTTGAAAGTAGTCGTTGTCACTAACTTGAGAGTAGTCAAGGTCTAGCTTCCAGTTGTCACCAAAGCGACTGCTATTTTTATACTGGACAGCCCAGCGATCGCCATATTCAGGATATTTGTCATCGTTCGCTAAATATTCGGCATCCAGTGTTCCATTACTGGTTCCGGTGAGATAGCGAAGGTTACCTTTTAGCTGAAGTCCACGTGTCTGCATGTAGTGGAATGTGGTCAGTAGATCATAGTTTGGCGCAAGATTCCAATAGACCGGAACCTGTAATTCAAGACCGTTTTTTGACCCCAAAGATAATGATGGGAACAAGACGCCAGTCTTTCTTTTACCACTAATTGGCATGCTCATATAAGGCATATAGAAAATA
The DNA here is from genome assembly GCF_053544015.1 of Vibrio sp. E150_011. Classification (NCBI taxonomy): domain Bacteria; kingdom Pseudomonadati; phylum Pseudomonadota; class Gammaproteobacteria; order Vibrionales; family Vibrionaceae; genus Vibrio; species Vibrio sp. E150_011. Next base: position 98,856 of record NZ_JBHFOL010000008.1, on the reverse strand, counting down.
GGGACATCCTTCACTTCTACACGGCTGCCGTATAGGGTTGCGACCTCAGCTTCTTGGTCGACTTTTATATCGTCAGCAAGAAATCGCCAAGAATTGTCATCCTCTGGACAGGTAGTAATTGAGCCGTCCTCGATTTGATACATCGATTTGCCCGTTTTAGAGACATAGACTGCTTCACCACGGCCGCCGCCACATAGCATTTTATAGGTGCTATTTTCAGCTGTGATTTCATCTTTGTTGAGATTGTTGGTGATTTTATCGGAGACGGTTTTTAGTTGCCCGTCTTCTAAGGTGACGTTTCCTTCCGCCACGACGATATTTTCATCCTGATGCAGCGTTACGCTGTCGGCAGTAATGGTTTTATTGCCCTGAACCACCACAACGTCACCTTTATAGGTCGCACGTTTGCCATTGATCGCCTCTAATGAGTTTGCTTCAATGTTGATTGGCTCTTGATTGGAGTCGGAACTTTGGGCAGTATCAACAGAGCACTGGTCTGTTGGTGGCATACTTTGCCCTTTATTTGTCGATGTATCTTCGGCGTGTGCGTAAGACGCGAGCAGCGCAGCAGCAATAGAGGCCGCTAGATATGAGCGTGAATAACGTGACATCGAGTTGTACTATCCTGTTTAACTTGATTCATTCTATTGAATTCGATTGATATTGAATCGTATATAAGACGGTTCCTATCATAAAGGAAATTGACCTTACAGACACTAGTAGACTGCGAATCAACGCAAAAATTCATAGATAGAGAGCACATAATACAAATGATTGGAAAAATTTTAGGTGTATTCTTTGGCATGCTGTTCGGCGGAGCACTGGGTGCTTTGTTTGGATTGTTTCTGGGGCATCAGTTTGATAAAGCCAGGCGAATCAACCGTGGCGGGTTTAATCGCGGGGGCTTTGGCGGTGTCAACCAAGAAGAGCGCCAACAAGAGTTTCTGAATTCGGCGTACTCCGTCATGGGGCATGTTGCTAAAGCTAAAGGCCAGGTTACGGCCGAGGAGATTCAGCTTGCGACCATCATGATGGATCGCATGAACCTTAATAGTGAGCAAAAAAAACAAGCTCAGAATGCCTTTAGAGAAGGTAAAGAAGCCGACTTTCCTCTCGACCGTATTCTTGACAAGGTCAGGATCTCGTCTGGCGGTCGCCATGATTTATTGCAGTTCTTTTTAGAGCTGCAGATATCAGCCGCGTTTGCTGATGGCAGTATTCATCCGAGCGAACGAGATGTACTGCATCGAATTGCAAAAGGATTAGGTTTTTCTGCTGAGCAACTGGAACAACGACTGCGCATGCAAGAGGCGGCATTTCGTTTCCAACAAGGGGGCGGCCAATATCAAGGCGGTCAATCCGGCGGTTGGCAACAAGCGAGCAGTGCTTCTCAGCTTTCTGATGCCTATAATGTACTTGGCGTAGACGAATCGGCGGATGCGAAAACGTTAAAACGTGCCCACCGCAAGCTAATGAATGAACATCACCCCGATAAGCTTATGGCGAAAGGCTTGCCACCAGAAATGATGAATGTGGCAAAAGAAAAATCGCAAGAAATTCAAACGGCCTATGACTTAATAAAGAAAGCGAAAGGATTTAAATAATGATGGAATACAAGGATGTATTATCGTTTTGGTTTGAAGAGCTTAGTGCAAGTGATTGGTTTTCGGGAGCGAGCGAGATTGATAGTTTGATCGCGGATCGATTTAGCCACACTCATACCATAGCGGCAGCGGGCGGGCTGCAATCATGGCGCACCAACGCCCAAGGCCGTTTGGCAGAGGTCATTGTTTTGGATCAATTCTCTCGAAACTTGTATCGAGGGAAGCCGGGGGCTTTTTCTTCTGACACGGTCGCGTTGGTGCTTGCTCAAGAGTGCATTGCGTTAGGGTTAGATAAAGATCTTCCCGCCAACGAACGTACTTTTCTTTACATGCCCTTCATGCACAGTGAGTCGTTAAAGATTCACGAGCATGCGGTACGACTGTTTACCGACAATGGCGTAGAATCTACTCTCGATTTTGAATTGCGCCACAAAGCGATTATTGAACAGTTTGGTCGTTACCCGCACCGTAATGAGATCTTGGGACGGGAGTCGACCTCGGAAGAACGGGCGTTTTTGACACAACCGGGATCAAGCTTTTAATCCATCCGCTTACTAAAACGGCAGCGCTAAGATGCGATATTGAGTCTATCCGCTTTGTGCTGCCTGCTCCGTACGGTGTGGGATGAGGCTATTTAGCATTGAGATCCCAATTATAGTCGTAATCAACCTTTCCTTTATAAGTTTCAAACTCCGGGCGATACTGACTGATGTGCGCGTTTACACCACCATCAGCGGCAAAGTCACTCACAAACCATTCATAAATAGAAGAGAGCGTCGCCTTGCTTGATTGTAGGTTGACGCCTTTGTCGCTGTTGATAAATTGTGTTGCCGCTTGTTCGAGGAGTACATTCGTATTCATAGAGGTAAACGCTTGTGGTTGAAGGTTGGGGCAACCGAGACTGGCACAATTCACCGCGTAATGCGTGCGTGGGTCATTCCATATTGGGCGAAGGATTCGATGCTCAATATCATTTAGCGTGAGTGCCTTACCTGAGATGGTGACGACATCATCTCCCCATGGTCCAAAGCTAAACAGTCCACCGAGCTTGGTAATCGATTTGGTTGGATAATTATCAAGGATAAGGTCAACGGTAATCGCGTTATATAAATTCACCCAGTACGCGTATTGCTCGGCTTTGTTTAACTGCTTGGGATCCATTTCCGCTAATTGTGCAATGTATTGCTTGAGATTTTGCTTGTCATTGGAAGACACTCGAACGTAACGCAGCAGTGTATTGTCGCCCTCGCTAACGAGATAACGGTCCAAAAACGTTTGCCATTGTTGATGAGAAACCACCTGGCTATTGGCTTCATTACTGACATTCCAGAATGCCCAAAGTTCGGACTTGGGTGCGGCGATCACATTAGTGGCAAGGAAAAGAATAAGAAGCGATAACAGTCGAGTCATAGTCAGCATGTCCGTATTGAGAGCGATATTTTAAAAGACCCAATTTAAAGCGATTTTCTTTCAATGTAAGCAAAAAAAGCACTCAAATTAAATGGAGTCACGTTGATATTTTTAGTCGTACAGAGAGGAGTTTAGACGCTGAAAGGGTAATGTGATGGTCGCGTTTTTATTCGTATAAAAAATCCCGGCATAAGGGCCGGGATAATAAGCGGTTAATGGCTGATAAATTACTTCAAAAAACTCGGGATCTGAGCTTCGTACGCCGCTATTTTATCAGCGTGTTGAAGGGTTAAGCCAATATTATCAAGGCCGTTGAGTAGGCAGTGACGACGGAACTCGTCAATCTCGAATTGGTATACTTTGCCGTCCGCTTTAACCGTCATAGACTCAAGATCAACGGTGATCTCTGCACCCTCATTGTTGGCAACAAAAGTGAATAACTCATCCACCTCTTGTTCCGTCAGGCGAACAGGGATCATTTGATTGTTGATCGAGTTGCCATAAAAAATATCGGCAAAACTTGGGGCTATCATGACTTGAATACCATAATCGGCCAGCGCCCATGGTGCATGCTCTCGAGATGAACCACAGCCAAAGTTTTCGCGTGCAAGTAAAATACTCGCACCTTGGTAGCGAGGCGCATTCATGATGAATTCAGGGTTTGGTTGCTGACCTGCATTATCGAGGAAGCGCCAGTCGTTGAAGAGATGCTGGCCAAACCCAGTACGTGTCACTTTTTGTAGAAATTGCTTCGGAATGATCGCATCGGTATCAATATTCGCGATATCCAAAGGGACGACTAATCCGGTGTGCTGTTTAAAACCTGTCATGTGTAATTCCTTATTAGTCCAATTCTCTGATATCAACAAAATGACCAGCAATCGCAGCGGCAGCAGCCATTGCCGGGCTAACTAGGTGCGTACGACCATCTCGGCCTTGTCGGCCTTCAAAGTTGCGGTTACTGGTTGAGGCGCAGCGCTCTTGAGGACCTAGACGGTCGTTGTTCATCGCTAAACACATGGAACATCCTGGTAAGCGCCATTCAAAGCCAGCTTCTTTAAAGATGACATCTAAGCCTTCTGCTTCTGCTTGTGCTTTTACCTGTTCCGAACCCGGTACAATCAGTGCTTGAACATGAGAGGCGACACTACGTCCCTTAGCTATCGCAGCAGCGGCACGCATATCTTCGATACGAGAGTTAGTACATGAACCGACAAAGACCTTATCGACGTTGTAATCGGTCAATGACTTACCGGCTTCTAGGCCCATATAGGCGAGTGCTTTTTCTGCGGAAATTTTTTCAACTGGATCCGCAAAATGATTAGGATCAGGGATAGGTTGGTCAACGGCGATCACTTGACCCGGGTTGGTGCCCCAAGTTACTTGCGGTTTGATATCGGCACCGTTTAGGGTGACCACGGCATCGAATGTCGCATCGTCGTCGGTTTTAAACGTATTCCAGTACTCGACTGCCGCGTCCCAATCTGCGCCTTGTGGGGCAAATTTACGGCCTTTGATGTAGTTTAGCGTCGTCTCGTCAGGCGCAATAAGACCGGCTTTGGCGCCGAGTTCAATTGCCATATTACACACAGTCATACGGCCTTCCATTGAAAGGTCGGTAATCGCTTCACCACAGAATTCTACAACGTAGCCAGTGCCACCCGCTGCTGTCGTTTTGCCAATGATGGCCAAGACGATGTCTTTTGCCGTCACGCCGGGTGCAACCTTACCTTTAACTTCAATCTTCATTGTCTTAGCACGAGATTGTTTTAGGGTTTGTGTTGCCAGTACGTGTTCAACCTCAGAGGTACCAATACCGAACGCAAGGGAACCAAAAGCGCCATGTGTTGCAGTGTGCGAGTCGCCACAAACAATGGTCATTGCGGGTAGGGTAATGCCAAGCTCAGGCCCCATAACATGCACAATGCCTTGGTATTTGTGGTTTAGGTCATACAGAGTGACCCCAAACTCCTCACAGTTTTTAGAGAGCGTTTCCATCTGGATTCGAGCCATCTCACCTGAGGCGTTAATGTTCTTGGTTGTCGTCGAGACGTTGTGATCCATGGTCGCAAAAGTCTTACCGACTTGACGAACTTGACGGCCTTTTTCACGCAACCCATCAAAGGCTTGTGGTGAGGTCACTTCGTGCACCAAATGGCGATCGATATAAAGGATTGGGTTTTCACCTTCGGCTTCTACGGCGATGTGCGCATCGTAGACTTTTTCGTAAAGTGTTTTCGACATTGCTCAATTCCTTGCTGTTGGTCTTGCGCTAATAATGGCTTAGCGCAAGCAGGGTATTCTTATTATGTGTCAGGTCGTTACTTATGCATTGGTAATATAGCTGGCGATCTTGTCACCCATTTCAGAGGTGCTCAACGCTGGCTTATCACCTGATAAATCCGCTGTTAGCTCGCCTGCTGAAAGTGCTTTGCTTACTGCTGCTTCGATATCTTGAGCGGCCGCTTCTTCCCCTAGGCTATAACGAAGCATCAAGGCGGCGGATAAAATTTGTGCGACAGGATTCGCAATGTTTTTGCCTGCGATGTCCGGCGCCGAACCGCCAGCGGGTTCATACAGACCAAATTGACTTTCATTTAGGCTTGCTGATGGCAACATGCCCATTGAACCGGTAATCATGGCGCACTCATCTGAGATAATGTCACCAAAGATATTTGAACAAAGCATGATATCGAATTGTGACGGGTCTTTAATCAACTGCATCGTGGCATTGTCGATGTACATATGGTTGAGTTTTACGTCGGGGTAATCTTTAGCGACTTCTTCCACGACCTCACGCCATAAAATAGAGCTTTGCAGCACGTTAGCTTTATCGATGGAGTAGACATTTTTATTGCGCAGACGGGCTGACTCAAACGCAATCTTGGCAATACGTTCGATTTCATAGCGGTGGTATACCTCAGTATCAAACGCTTTTTCCGTTGGACCTTCTCCTTCACGACCTTTAGGTTGACCAAAGTAGATGCCACCCGTTAGCTCGCGTACGACAACAATATCAAAACCATTTGCTGAAATGTCAGCACGTAGCGGTGAAAAGTCCTCTAATCCAGCATGGATCTTTGCAGGGCGCAAGTTGCAGAAAAGTTGGAAGTGCTTACGTAAGGGAAGTAAAGCACCACGCTCTGGTTGATCGTTTGGTGCTAGGTGCTCCCACTTAGGACCGCCGACCGAACCAAACAAGATCGCGTTCGAGTTTTCACAGCCTTTAACGGTGTCTTCGGGAAGCGGACAGCCATGGTTATCAATCGCGATACCGCCAACATCAAATTCTTCGCATTCAAACGTAATGCTGTGCTTTGCTTCAATTGCATCCAATACTTTATGTGCTTGAGCCATTACTTCTGGTCCAATGCCGTCGCCTGGTAATACTGCAATCTTATATGTGCCTGCCATGGTGTCCTGTTCCTTACGGTTTGTAATTGCTATAAATTATTTATTTTCAATATGTTGTGTTTTCTATAGAGCGCCTAATAATTACACGGTCTCTACCTTTTTCTGTTTGATTTCTTCTACTTGGTTCGCACGGTGGATACTGTTGATAACGTGCAGTAAGGCTTGGCCTGATGCCTCTACAATATCGGTTGATACACCGGTTCCGTGGTATTTTCGACCCTTGTAATTCGCAATGATGTCAGCTTGACCTAAGCCATCCTCGCCTTCACCTTTTGCCGTCAAATCAAATTTGTCTAGAACAATATCGTATCCAGTTACACGGTAAATGCATTGGTAAAGAGCGTCAACCGGACCATTGCCCACAGCAGCTTCACATTGCTCTTCTTCGCCACACTGGATCTTGATGCTGGTGGTTGCCATCACGCTACCAGATTGCACGCTTAGATAGTTCAGTTTATAGAAATCATCTTCTTCGCGCAGATTAGAAAAGTGCATTAGGGCTTCTAAGTCATAATCAAAGACCTGGCCCTTACGGTCTGCAAGTTTCAAGAAATCAGCATATAAAGCGTCTAAGTTGTATTCTTCTGGGTTGTAGCCCATTGAATCCATGTGACTTTTAACCGCTGCGCGACCGCTGCGACTGGTTAGGTTTAGCGCTTTGTTTTTAAGACCAATAGACTCAGGTGTCATGATCTCGTAGGTGTTTTTGTTCTTCAACATACCATCTTGGTGGATGCCAGAAGAGTGGCTAAATGCGTTTGCACCGACAATCGCTTTGTTGTCTTGAATAGGCATATTACACAATTGGCTTACTAGCTTACTGGTACGGTGAAGCTCTTGATGATTAAGTCCAGTATGTACACCTAGTAATTCTTGGCGCGTTTTGATGATCATTGCAACTTCTTCAAGAGAGCAGTTACCCGCGCGTTCGCCTATGCCATTGATGGTGCCCTCAATTTGACGTGCTCCTGCCTGAACGGCGGCAATGGAGTTAGCAACGGACATTCCTAAATCATCGTGGCAGTGCACAGAAATGATGGCTTTATCGATGTTTGGCACGCGATTAAATAGGGTTTGGATAATGCCGCCAAACTCATTCGGTACGGTGTAGCCAACCGTGTCTGGAATATTAATCGTTTTAGCGCCGGCATTGATGGCAGCTTCAACCATGCGACATAGGTTGTCGATAGGGGTACGACCCGCATCTTCACAAGAAAACTCAACGTCATCGGTGTAGTTACGTGCATGCTTTACGGCTTGTACCGCCATTTCAACCACATCATCATAGCTGCGGCGCAGCTTGTCTTGTACATGTACAGTAGACGTAGAGATAAACGTGTGAATACGGAAGGCGTCAGCAACTTTTAGTGCCTCTGCTGCAGCATCAATGTCTTTGGCTACCGCTCGTGATAGCGCGCAAATGCGACTGTTTTTGATGTGTTTCGCGATGGTCTGTACAGACTCAAAATCACCTGGCGATGAAATTGGGAAGCCTGCCTCGATAACATCGACACCTAAACGTTCGAGAGCGAAAGCGATTTGCAGTTTTTCTTTTACTGTCAAGCTTGCTGAAAGTGCTTGTTCGCCGTCACGCAACGTGGTGTCAAAGATAATTACCTGGTCATTCATATTTGCTTCCTCTCTGTACAGGTTAATCGTTTACGTCCTGTTCGATTGATATAAAAAAGCCCGCATCTCGATGCGGGCTTTAAGAAAATTCTTAGTGGTGTTTTTCAGACACTGGCTACCCGCGCGTTTTGTTCACGATAAGGAGGAGGCTCAGCAGGAGAGAAAAACGTAATGTCATTGTTATGCATTCCACAAAATTTGGTTAACAAATTAGTACCGCACTCACACTTTCCCGTCAAGTCTTTCCTGATATTTTTATGGTTATCGGAGGAGTTTGTGTGAAAATCATTAATTAATCATTTGATTAAATAATGATGAATTTAAAGGCTCATCTTATGCTGCCAATTCATTCTATAATTAATCGATGATTAATAAGTGAGATAAGCAATGCATGATGATGAATCCTCGATCAAAAGAAAGGTTGGGCGACCGAAACAACAAACAGACACGAGAGATAAACTGTTGACTCATGCGCGCGACCTTTTTGTCGTTATGCCCTATGACAAGGTATCGACTCGTCTCATTGCTCAACGAGCGGGGGTCAATATTGCTATGATCCGGTATTATTTTGGCAATAAAGAAGGCCTGTTTGAAAACATGATTCGTGAAACCGTGCGACCGATCAAGCAAAAAATGAATGATATTTTTGAGCGAGATGATCATAAAAACGTATTTGAGTTCATGCGAATCTATTATCACGAAATGAACAAGGTTCCTCAATTCCCTAGGTTGATGTCTCAGGTTATGCACATGCCGCCATCGACGACGCAACGGCGATTGTTTGAGAAAGTATTTTCTGATCTTGGCCGTCCTGATCATGACATGATGTTCGGCAGATTACAGGCTGCAGGGTACCTTCGTGAAGGTCTTGACCCTAAGTTATGTAAGCTCTCACTTATTGCTTTGATGGTGTTTCCTTTTATGGCACCTCCCGCCATGTTGCAATTGCATGGTATTGAATTAACCGAGTCTTTTCTCGATGAATTACTTGAGCACAATATCCAGCTCCTGACGCGTGGTTTACTGCGCGATAATTAAATATAAATCAGAATGATAAAGATTAAATCTATGAAAAATATAAACAAGAAACTGCTGTTTTTTCCTGCACTCGCTGTGGGTGTTGTTGCGCTAATCGCCGCCATTAATTTACGACCAGATATTCCGACTAAGCCTGCTGGAGATCGTGCTCGAGTGGTCGAAACTCTAACCATGCAGCCACAATTTTCCGCCCCCCTTGCTGTTGGTTTCGGTCGTGTTACCCCAAAACTTGAGTGGAAAGCGATCTCCGAGGTTTCTGGGGAGGTCGTGTATAAGCACCCTAATTTAGAGAAAGGGAATATTGTGAGCGCGGGGACAGAAGTGCTTCGAATCGACCCCCTCGATTACGAACTTAAGGTCTCCCAAGCGATTGCTGATCTTAAATCGAGCGAGACACAGCTGGCTCGCATTGATCAAGAAGAAATTAATTTAAAGCAAACCCTTACCATTGAACTTAATCGCTTGAAGCTGGCGCGAAGTGAGTACCAACGCCGCGCCGACCTCAATAAACGAGGTTTGTCGTCACAGTCTGATGTGGATACGCAAAAGCAGAACATGCTGTCACAGCAAAAGTTGGTTCAAGAACTTGAGAACCAAATGGCGCTGCTCCCTGATGAAAGAGATGTCGCGTTGGCAGTGGTGAACGTCAATAAGGCCAAAGAGCAAGAAGCTCAACGCTTATTAGCTAAAACCATTATCTATCTGCCAGAAACTTTGCGTATCGCGGAGGTTGATGCGGAAATTAACCAAGTAGTAAACCTACAGCAGGCCATGGTAACAGCGCATGGTACCGAAATGATGGAGGTGGAGGCTCAGCTTTCGATTCATGATTTACAGCTTATTGCAGACACGCTGAACAGTTCAGCACGCAATAGTGGTAGCAACAACGAATTGCAAGCCCTTAGTGCGTCGATAGAGTTGAGTAGCGGTAGCTTGCAATCGTCTTGGCCAGCGAAGGTTGTGCGTGTGAGTGAGACCGTGGATCCCAATCAAGCGACAGCGGGTGTGATTTTGGAGATCGCGCAGTCTACGACAGGTAACGGTCTATCTGATACGCCATTGTTGGTGAACGGAATGTTTGTTAAAGCAAAGATTGAAGGTCAACCTCAGCAGGCTTGGTTGATTCCAGAGCGTGCCTTGCATGGTGATAAAGTGTATTTGATGAGCGTGGATAACACATTGCAGATTAAACCGGTCGTTGTTGAGTACCGCCGAGACAATCAAGTAGCGGTTCGGGGGGAATTTCAACAAGGGGACAAACTGGTATTGAATGATTTGCTGCCTGCGATAGAAGGAATGCTGTTACGAGATATCAGCGTAGCCAAAGATGGCATGAGTGAAGAAGGTGACGAGTCATGATTCGTTTTTTCTCCAAACACCCCACGGCGGCCAATTTATTGATGCTTGCCTTGGTTATTCTCGGCGTTTCGTCGCTCTCGACGATAAAACGAGAAACCTTTCCAGAATTTAGCCCACCATACATCATGGCGGCGATTACTTATCCTGGGGCTTCCCCACAGGAAGTGGAAGAAAGCCTGTGTATTCGAATGGAAGACGCCGTCGATGGCCTAGCGAATATTGAAGAAACGAAATGTGAGGCGATTGAAGGTTCAGCTCGCTTAACCCTCAAACTCTCTGAAAAAGCCGATATTGGCCGCATGCTGGTGGATGTTCAGACTCAGATTAATTCCATTAACGACTTCCCTGATGAGATAGAGTCACCAGTGGTCCAAGAGTTAGATTGGAACGAGCCTGTTGTCGACATTGCTATTACCGCGGATACCGGTTGGCCAGAACTGAAAGCGTATGCCGAACAGCTCAAACGTACCTTAAAGTTGGACTATGACGTCTCACTTGTGGAGGTGAGTGGTTTCTCTGATCACCAATATCGAGTGGAACTCGACACGCAAGTTATGCGTCAACTTGGGCTTAGCGTGAACGATATTGCCTCTAAAATTGGCAAACAGAATGTAAAACTACCCAGTGGTAACGTCGAAACGCCGGATAAAAACTTCTTGATTCGATTCGATGAACGCCGAGTAACACCACAAGAATTGGAGTCTATGGTCATTGGCGCTAGCTCATCTGGGGCATTAATCCGCCTTAATGACGTGGCAACGATCACCGATAGGTTTGAGTTGGATGAACAAAAAGTACTGTTCAATGACAAGCCCTCAGCCGTACTAAAAATCAGTAAAAATAAAGAAGACGATGCACTGCGGATCAAAGAAGATGTGGTTCGATTTGTCGATGATCAGCGTGCCATCGCTCCAGATGGCGTGACATTGGAAATGACCAACGACCTCTCGTCTGTATTGTGGGATCGTCTGACCATGATGCTGAAAAATGGCTGGCAAGGGATTGTTCTTGTGTTTGCCACCATGTGGTTGTTCTTTAGTTTTCGTTATTCGTTTTGGGTGGCTGCCGGCCTGCCTGTTGCCTTCTTAGGTGGGCTATTTTTAATGGCCAATTTAGGGTTGTCGATCAATATCATGTCCCTGGTCGGGCTGTTGATGGCGATTGGGATCATGATGGATGACGCGATTGTGATTGCCGAGTCGATCGCCTCGCACCTTGATCGAGGGCAGAAGATTGATGATGCTGTGATAAACGGAGTACAAAAGGTATTGCCGGGGGTCATTTCGTCTTTCTTAACGACCGTCTGTATCTTTGGTAGCTTGTTGTTTTTAGATGGTGAAATGGGAGCGGTGCTTAAAGCTGTCCCGCAGGTGCTTATTCTCGTATTGTCATTGAGTTTAATTGAGGCGTTCTTGATCTTGCCGAGCCACCTTTCTCATTCACTGCATAAACAGAAAAAAGAAAAACCACCGATTAAGTTCAAGCGAGTCTTACTTGAGCGCTTTGAAAATTTTAGAAATACCACCCTTGTTAATGCTGTTGACCGTGTTGTGTCGCATCGTTATGCCTTCATGGGGGGCGTCTTGTCGCTACTGCTCGTTTCGGTCGCATTGATTGCTGGAGGCGCGGTGAAGTTTGTCCCGTTTCCTGAATTGGATGGCGATACGGCTGAAGTGAGGATTATATTGCCTCCTGGCTCATCCCTATCTCAAACCGAGCGAGTCGTGGATCACGTTGTCGCCTCGGCGAAAAAACTTAACGTTGAGTGGAGTGAGGATGTTGAAGGGGGTCGAACGCTAGTCGAGCAGATCACCAGCCAGTTCAACACCAATCAGGATGCCAATGAATCTGGCCCTCACCTTGCTACCGTGAGGCTCGATCTGCTCGGTGCAGAAGAACGTAACACCTTAATTGATGATTTTGTTGATGCTTGGCGAGACGATGTGGGTGAGATGGCTGATCCTATTTCATTGGTTTTTAAGCAGCCGACGATGGGCCCTGGTGGCCGCGCGATAGAGATTCGCATTAAACATGACGATCTTGAACAGCTTAAAGCCGCATCGATAGACATCCAACAATATCTAAACGAGTTTGATGGCGTAACGGGCGTGCTCGATGATATGCGATTAGGTAAAGAAGAGATCCTAGTCAAGCTACGACCAGGCGCGGAGACATATGGTGTAGATGGCCAGCTGATCGCCAATCAGTTAAGAGGCGCTTTCTTTGGGCAGACAGCAGATGAGATACAGTTGGGTGTCGAAAATATCAAGATTGAGGTCAAGTTAAACAAAGAAGACATTGCTGATATTCAACAACTGGCAAACTTTCCTATTATGCTCGCTGATGGATCTCAGCTGCCACTTGGCGCGGTTGCTACCATGGATTTTCAACGTAACTATGTCAGGATCCAGCGTATCGATGGCCTAAGAACCGTCAGCGTATTTGGTGATATTGATAATAGTAAAGCGAGCTCTTCTGAGATTATTCGTCAGTTCCAAGTTGATGAAGCGCCAGTACTTGAAGAGAAATACCCAGGTCTACGTTTTGATTTTGAAGGTGAGGCAAAAGACACCGCTAAAACAGGCTCTTCAATGGGTAAAGGCTTCTTATTGGGATTGTTCGGTGTGTTCTGTATTTTGAGCTACCAGTTCCGCAGTTATTTAGAACCTTTTGTTGTCATGCTGGCTATTCCACTGGCGTTTATTGGGGTGGTGTGGGGGCACTTACTGCTTGGTCACTCGCTGAGCATGCCGAGTATCATGGGATTCGTTTCATTGGCGGGCATCGTGGTCAATGATTCTATCTTGTTGGTGCAATATATTCGGCATCATGTGGATGAAGGAGAGTCGGTACATGACTCCGTCGTGAAAGCCAGTCGTGAGCGATTTAGAGCGGTATTTTTGACGTCAATGACAACGGCTGCAGGATTGCTTCCTTTATTGACGGAAACAAGCTTACAGGCTCAGGTGATTCAGCCTCTCGTTATCTCGATTGTGTTTGGCATCTTTGCGTCCACATTATTGGTACTGTTCATGATTCCATCCGCCTACGCCATATTAGCGGACTGGGGGTTAGTGCATAAACACGAAGAGATTTAGTCACTCGCGTCAATAAATGCGGCTTTTAGCCACAACACCATCCATAGGGCTGTACCATCTAAAGCTCGCCAACAATTAGTGAGGTAGATACCTACCTCACTAAGCTTCATCATTTCTCCAATAATTCGTCACCTAATTGTCATGCAATCTGGCTACTTTTTGATCATACGAGATTATCAATGACAAGGAGTAGGTCATGCGCACTATTGAACCGATTGCTCGTTTCGATCTGGCATTTTCATTATTTTGTTTGGATCATCGATTTAATGCCCAAGTAGCGAAGCTGAGTCGCCTGATATCGAGAAGTGGAGATGGCCCTCTATATGCGTGCTTAGGCGTGCTCATTTGGTTGTTTGACGATAGGGTTGGCGGGGCTTTTCTTGCTGCGGGCTTACTTGCTTTTGCCATCGAATTGCCCATTTATTTTTTGGCAAAAAATGGTTTTAAGCGTCGACGTCCTCAAGAGCTTTCGCAATTCGTGCAGCCTTTCATTACTCCCTCAGATCGCTATAGCCTGCCGTCCGGTCATACCGCAGCAGCGTTTTTGATGGCGACCGTCATCGGTCATTTTTATCCTGAGCTGCATTTATTCTCAATCGTATGGGCGATGCTGATCGGATTTTCTCGTGTGCTTCTTGGGGTGCATTTTCTAACAGATATTGTGATTGGTGCGCTACTTGGTATTTCGTGTGCGACGTATGCGATAAATTTTGTAGGATCGATGGTGTAGGGAGAGCGTGTGAAAATACTTTATGGGGTTCAAGGAACGGGTAATGGCCATATCGCGAGAGCGCGAGCAATGAGTCAAGCGCTGAGTTCTCATGATGTTGACGTGGATTTTTTGTTTTCGGGGCGCGACAAAAATAAGTACTTCTCGATGGAAATGTTTGGCGACTACCAAACGCGACGAGGGTTCAGCTTCGTGACGAAAAATGGCAAAGTTGACTATTTTCAAACGGCAACCGACAACAACCTATTGAGCTTTATGCAAGAAACCAGAGATCTTGATGTGAGTCATTACGATGTCGTGGTCAACGATTTTGAGCCTATCTCAGCGTGGGCGGCAAAGCGTCAAAAAGTCCCGACCGTAAGCATTAGTCATCAAAATGCTTTTCGTTTTGATGTTCCGCAAAAAGGCTCAAGTTGGCTCGATAACCAAATTATTCATCGCTTTGCACCATCGGATCATCAGCTTGGGCTGCATTGGTACCATTTTGACCAACCGATCCTTCCTCCTATTGTTCATACTCAAGGGCACTGCGTGACATCAGAAGCCATGGTGTTGGTTTATCTGCCCTTTGAGAGTATTAATGCCATCATCGATTTGCTGATTCGTTTTGTCAATCAACCTTTCACTTGTTATCACCCCGAAATCGTTGAAGAAGAAAAGATTGAAAACATCACGATGAAGCCGTTAAGCCATTTGGGGTTTCAGGTTGATCTGCATCGATGTGCGGGTGTGATTGCTAATGGGGGATTTGAATTACCTTCTGAAGCGCTGAGCTTAGGGAAAAAGCTGCTTGTTAAGCCACTTGAGGGGCAATTTGAGCAGCAAAGCAATGCCGCAACGTTGGACAGCTTGGGGCTTGCTCATAGCATGGACTCTCTTGATGCTGCCGTGGTTCGAGACTGGCTTGATGAAAAACAAGCTGAGCGTGTCATATACCCAGATGTGGCGAGTGAGATTGCGGATTGGTTAGTGTCGGGTGAATGGCATTGCAGCCAAGCCTTACGGAAGCGACTGTGGGCAAAGGTCGACTTTCCTAGTTACGCTTCTATGTAGCCTGGAGACAAGCGGCAATGCAAAAAGGCTACGTTTGGTAGCCTTTTTTGCATTTTGGGGTCGATTGGTATTCTTACTATGTATTAATCCCTAGGCTTATATTGGATTGATGTATTGGTTTTTTTAATGGGTTGGCGAATGAACTATATGCGAGATAACGGGATGAACATGACAGGATTTAACAGTGTTATATCTTGTGTCTATCTTTTTAGGGATTATTTGCAACAAAAGTTATTAAAAATATAATTTATCTTTTTTTACATTAGATGTAAGCTACTGTTGTTTATCGATATTGCATATTTGCCGGTAAAATATACTGATTCTTTATCAAACTTGTTGGTGTCGAAGTTATTATTAGTGGATAGTTTGCTTCGTCCTCGAACTATGCAGAGGATTAATAGAACATTGTAGGGTACAGAAATGACGTTAATGATTTTCTGATTAATCCTTGCCCACATATTCGAGATTGATTTTAAACGAGGCTTACTAAATGTTAGACAAAAAAGATGCTATGAGCGCAATCGCTAGCTACCGCATGGAAAGCACATTACGTGGCGTAGATCTAAACCTATTAACCGTATTTGACGCGGTAATGCAGGAGCAAAACATTACCCGTGCTGCGCACAACTTAGGGATGTCACAGCCAGCAGTTAGTAACGCCGTTGCGCGTTTAAAAGTGATGTTCAATGATGAATTGTTTATGCGTCAAGGCCGTGGTATTCAACCAACACAGCGTGCTCGTCAATTATTTGGCCCAGTTCGCCAAGCGCTACAGTTGATTCGTAATGAGTTGCCAAGTTCTATCTTTACACCTGAGACATCAACACGCCTGTTTAAAATGGCAATCTGCTCGCCATGTGACATGCGATTTGCACCAAAGATCATGCAAAGCATTTCAGGACAAGCTCCCCATGTACAATTGCATCTTGATGCGGAAGCAGACCGTCAACTTGCGGATCGTATGCGTTACCAAGAAATCGATTTTGTTATTGATTACGCTCGTTATGATGCACAAGGTTTCTCAAGTACTGAGATCTTCCAAGATGAGCTTGTCGTTGTCGCGTCGAAAAACCACCCACGTATTCACAATGCGGTAAGTGTTGCTCAACTTAGTCACGAGAAACATGCGAAATTGTCAAAAGTACACGGTGTACGTAGCTTCTCTGAGCATGCTTATAAAGACCTAGATTGCCAAGCATCTTATGAAGGCACTAGCCTAAGCAATGTGCTCTATGTTGTTGGCCAGTCTGAACTGGTTACGATTGCACCACGCTGGATGGTAGAAAACGCGGTCAATAAAGATCAGCTACAAGTGCTTTCATTGCCATTTGACAATGCCATGATCAGTGGGTTTTTAAGTTGGCATGAATCAAGCGAAAAAGATAAGGGTCACATCTGGTTGCGTGATCAGTTAATGATGATCTGCGGTGAAGTTGTCGCATTCGCGTAATTCACAGCCAATGAGAATAAGCCCCCACAACTAAGTCTTTGATACTTCGTTGTGGGGGCTTTTTTCGTTACATTATTTAGCCATAAGTTTGATTTGGGTCTGTTGCCTTTTCTATCATCATAGGTACACTTGTGCGCTCAAATGGCTTACGCGTGTACGCTTAAAGGTAAGATAGAACATGGCTAATTTAGAATTCCATATTGTAAAAAAGATTCGTGAACGAATCCTAAAAGGTGGCGATAAGATCGCCTTAAGACATAAGATCGACAATGTGTGGCAAGGGATTAGCTGGAAAGAGTTTGGTGCAAACCTTGATGCACTGTCTCTTGCCTTGTTGAGTCGAGGTATTCAACCTCAAGACAAGATAGGCATTATCTCAAATAACATGCCTAAATGGACGATCGCTGATTTTGCATCCTTGCAAATCCGTGCGGTGACTGTCCCTCTTTACCCAACGAATACGGCTGCTCAAACGAGCTATATTCTTCAAAATGCCGATGTACGCATTCTTTTCGTTGGTGAACAAGACCAATTTGATGCGGCGTTGTCTATTTATGATGAATGTCCACAACTGGAATGCATAGTCACTATGTGTGACAGCATTGCTGCGTCAGACGAGTCGTTTGTGATGACTTGGGATGATTTCATCGCGGGTGATCATAGCCAGCAGCAACCAGAGTTCTTGGCCCGACTTGAGCAGGCCAACTTTGAAGACTTGCTGACGTTTATCTATACCTCTGGTACAACCGGTCAGCCCAAAGGTGTGATGCTGGACTACCAGAACATTGGTGCACAACTGAAAGGGCATGATGAGCGTCTGAGCTTGTCTGAAAGTGATGTATCACTGTGCTTCTTGCCTCTGTCTCACGTATTTGAGCGTGCTTGGACGTTTTACGTCCTCTATAAAGGGGCAACCAACTGTTACTTGCAAGACACGATGCAAGTGCGTGATGCCTTGGGCGAGATTCGCCCAACGGTCATGAGTGCGGTGCCGCGCTTCTATGAGAAAATATTTTCTGCTATCCATGAGCGTGTTTCTAAGGCGCCAATACACCGTAAGGTGCTCTTTACTTGGGCGGTGAACATGGGTGCAAAAATGGCCCAATGTCGTCAAGACAATGTTCAGCCCTCTTTCATGCTCAAAAAGAGTCATGCATTAGCCGATAAAATTGTCTTGAGTAAGCTACGTGAATTGCTCGGTGGCAACATCAACTTTATGCCATGTGGTGGCGCGAAGCTTGATGAGACGATTGGCCGCTTTTTCCAAGCGATTGGCATTAATGTCAAGCTAGGCTATGGCATGACAGAAACGACGGCGACCGTATCGTGCTGGGATGACACCTGTTACAACCCGGATTCTATTGGCATGCCGATGCCTGGCGCCGAAGTGAAAATTGGTGAGAATAGCGAGATACTTGTGCGCGGTCCAATGGTGATGCGTGGCTACTATAAAATGCCAGAAGAGACGGCCAAAACGTTTGATGCTGACGGCTTCTTAAAGACTGGTGACGCCGGTGAATTTGATGCCAATGGAAATTTATTCATTACTGACCGCATTAAAGAGCTAATGAAAACGTCAAATGGTAAATACATTGCTCCTCAAGCGATTGAGGGCACCATTGGTAAAGACCATTACATCGAACAAATCGCGGTTATCGCGGACACTCGTAAATTTGTCTCAGCGCTTATTGTGCCATGCTTTGACACACTCGAAGAGTATGCCAAAGAACTCAATATCAAATACCATGATCGCTTAGAGTTGATTAAACATAACGAAGTTGTCGAAATGTTTGAGAAGCGAGTGTTTGAATTGCAAAAAGGCTTAGCAAAATTTGAACAAGTTAAGAAGTTCAAATTACTGCCTCGTGGCTTTTCTATGGACAAAGGTGAGCTTACACCCACTCAAAAATTACGTCGCAAGGTGATCAATGATCGTTACCAAGATGAAATTGAAGAGATGTATAGCGACAACCACCATAAAAAAGACTCGAAAAAGAAAGACATCAAAGAGAACAACGATAAATAATCGACTCTCGGCGTGTCATCACATGTGATGGTACTAAATAAGTCATTGATGATAAAAAGCCCCCTTGAGATTTATTCAAGGGGGCTTTTTTAATGGCGGCCAATCATGAGCAAACACTGAGCACGCTAAGCGGCTTTGACGCTAGGGCTTAGCAAACAACAATTGGCTGTAGCGATTCATCTTGGTGAGGCGGATCTCCGCATTAGCAAGGAAGGTTTGCTTTGCTTTGCCGGTAAGAGACTTAGACTGCGGCAGCTTAACCGTTCTCGCATTCTTATGAACGCCATTAACCAAGAATTCATAATGCAAATGTGGACCGGTCACGCGTCCTGTCCCACCAAGTGTACCAATGGTCTGTCCTTGCTTAACGCGTTGCCCCGTTTTGACGGTGCGTTTAGTTAGGTGCAAGTACTTGGTGATATAGGTGTTGCTGTGCTTGATGAAAACGTAGTTACCGTTAAATTGGTTATACCCTGACTTTTGAACCGTGCCATCACCTGCGGCCCAAATAGGTGTGCCAACCGGTGCCGCATAATCAGTACCACGGTGAGCACGAACTTTCCCGGTCACGGGGTGGCGTCGATTAGGGTTGAAATTGGAGGTAACTCGTCGGAAATCAAGTGGTGAGCGTAGAAATGCTTTTTTCATGGCTCGGCCATTTTCGTCATAATAGCTGTTGGTATTATCATCTAGAATGGCTTTAAATGTATCACCTTGGTTTTTAAACACCGCCGCGATGATTTTACCTCTGCCAATGACTTCACCCTCGACCACTTTTTCTTGATAGAGCAACTCAAAGTGATCACCTGAACGGATGTCTAATGCGAAATCGATATCCCAACCAAAAATACCGGCGAGCTCCATGATCTGATTCGCCGTTAGGCCGGCGCCTATTCCTGCATTCCAGAAGTTAGAGGTAATATCGGCCTCGGCATAGTTGTATTGGTAGTCGATGTCTTTCTTGTCGAACTGAGAGGTAAAGCCGTCATCGGTACGAGTAATCAGGAAGGTCTCGTAGTCATTCATTCTCCGCTTCAGTTGCAATAAGTCATTATGCTCATCAAAGCCAAATATCAGTGTATCACCAGGTCGAAGGCGCGACAGTTGTTGTTCGATGTCTTTATTGGTATTCACTAGGTCATAGAGCAAGCGAGCAGACAATCCCACACGTTGAAATAATATTGCAGCGCTTTCGCCAGAACGCACAGAATGTTCTTCCCAATTAAGGACAACCGTTGGCGGTGGTTCGTTGGCAATATTCAATGAAGACGCATTAATTGTCAGTGGATAATATTTACCTATCTCGAGTTTATTCGGGTCATCGTGAAGCTCTGCGGCGTCGGGTAAGAACAGAGCGACGACAATCAGCGCGGTGAAAAATGCGATCAGAGCTCGATGAAGCCAAGGGAGGCGCTTAAAAACAGATACCATGAGTGATTAATTCAACATTATTTTTTAAATTTCCTGAACCAATTAGTCTAACTGGTTTCAAAAAACATCGCTATTCAAGTAAGATGTCTAACTATTATATTTTTGCCAAATCTGTGGGAGTGAACAAGAATGGCGAGCCTAGAAGCTGCATTAGCTGAGATTAAACGTGGTGTCGATGAGTTGATTCCAGAAGAAGAACTCATTGCGAAACTTAAAGAAAACCGTCCTCTACGTATTAAGCTAGGTGCCGATCCGACTGCGCCGGATATTCACTTAGGCCACACGGTCATTTTAAACAAGCTACGTACGTTCCAAGATTTAGGTCATGACGTGACGTTTTTGATTGGTGATTTCACAGGTATGGTGGGTGACCCAACGGGTAAAAACACCACTCGACCGCCACTGACTCGTGAAGACGTACTTCGTAACGCCGACACTTACAAGGAGCAGGTGTTTAAAATCTTAGATCCTGCAAAGACCAAAATTCAGTTTAATTCTGAATGGCTGTCAGACCTTGGAGCAGAAGGTATGATCCGCCTTGCTGCAAACCAAACGGTTGCACGCATGTTAGAGCGTGATGACTTCAAGAAGCGTTATAGCAACGGTCAACCTATTGCGATCCATGAATTCATGTACCCGTTACTGCAAGGCTATGATTCTGTTGCGATGGAAACCGACGTTGAGTTGGGTGGTACTGACCAAAAATTCAACCTCTTAATGGGCCGAGAACTACAAAAGTCGCATGGTCAGAAGCCACAAGTCATATTAACAATGCCACTTCTCGTTGGACTTGACGGTGAGAAGAAAATGTCCAAATCCGCGCATAACTATATTGGTGTGAGTGAAGTACCAACAGAGATGTTTGGTAAAATCATGTCGATCTCAGACGTGCTGATGTGGAGTTACTACGAGTTACTGTCTTTCCGTCCGCTAGAAGAAATCGCACAATTTAAAGCCGATGTAGAAGCGGGTAAAAACCCTCGAGACGTTAAGATTCTGCTGGCGAAAGAAATCATTGCGCGCTTCCACTCACAAGCAGATGCGGACGCGGCAGAGCAAGAGTTTATCAATCGCTTCCAAAAAGGCGCAATGCCTGACGAGATGCCTGAATTTGAGTTTGAAGCGGGTATTGCCATCAACAACTTGCTGAAAGAAGCGGGTCTTGTCGGTTCAACCTCCGATGCGATGCGAATGATTCGTCAAGGTGCGGTGAAAATCGATGGCGATAAAGTCGAAGATACAAAACTCGTTCCTGCTGTAGGACAAGCCGTGTACCAGGTTGGTAAGCGTAAGTTTGCTCGTGTGACACTTAAGTAGACTCGTTTCGTTACCGCCTTATGGCGTATGTTGAGTCATGACAGAATGAAAACCTCTTTCGGGAGGTTTTTTTATATCTGATACGTTTGAGGGGAGCCTTAAGCAAAAAAAAACAGACGCGATCGCGTCTGTTTTTATATTTTGATTGCCTAAATTCTAAATTATAGAGATTCAGTAAACGTACGTGCGATTACGTCACGTTGTTGCTCTACTGTTAGAGAGTTAAAACGCACAGCGTAGCCAGAAACACGGATAGTAAGCTGTGGGTAGTTCTCTGGGTGAGCAACAGCATCTTCTAGCGTTTCACGCTTAAGAACGTTAACGTTAAGGTGTTGGCCACCTTCGATGCGAGGTGCCGTTTCAATGGCAACTTCACGGCTTTCGTATTCACCTAGATCGCTGATTGCAACTACTTGGTCTGCTTCAAAACCTGTCGCGGCAGCAACGCAGCGCGCTTCGTTTTTCTCGCCATCTAGCAACCAGATTGAATTGAGTAGGTCGTCGTTTGCTGCTTGAGTAATTTGGATACCTTGAATCATCACTATCTCCTGAACCACTTTCATAGCGGTATTGTTGTGGTGTTAAATTTCAAATTTTATTGAGCTGAGCTATATATACCTAATAATGGGTATTCTAGTATTGATTTAGATCAAATTACAACAAATAACATTAATTAGTGTAAGGCTGATTTCTTGACCTATATCAACTAAGCCTCTTAAAATGGTGCCTTAAATAATATTTTATACATTAAAAATTATTTGAAAGAGATAAATGTAGTAATAAAACTACATTTTTGTGTTTTTGAGAGCGCCGTGTACCAAGAAACAAGGGCTTCAATAGTTAAAGCTGAAAGTATAAGATCGCTAAATAACAGTTTTAAAAATGTGATATAGATCGGGTTGTTAAGGTATGAATAAGTTTATAGGTGCACATTTATCAGCAGCTGGTGGGGTGGATAATGTGCCACAACGAGCGTCAGAAATTGGAGCAAACGCATTTGCGCTGTTCACAAAGAATCAAAGGCAATGGGTGGCGAAGCCGCTAACACAAGAAACCATTATTCGTTTTAAGGAAGAATGTGAAAAATACCAGTTTCTTCCGGAGCAAATACTTCCGCACGATTCCTACCTGATTAACTTAGGCGCACCTGAATTAGAAAAGCTTGAAAAATCGAGAGCGGCATTTATTGATGAAATGGAGCGCTGCCAGCAGCTGGGTCTAACGTTATTGAATTTTCATCCGGGTAGCCACCTCAAAAAAATCACAGAAGATGAGTGTTTGGATCGCATTGCGGAGTCCATCAATATCGCTCATCAAGCGGTGCCTAACGTCGTGGCAGTGATAGAAAATACTGCCGGGCAGGGCACGAACCTTGGCTGGCGATTTGAGCACCTTGCTCATATTATTGCCAAAGTTGAAGATAAAAGTCGTGTCGGGGTGTGTCTTGATACTTGCCACACATTCACAGCTGGCTATGACCTGCGAACTAGTGAAGCCTGTGAGGCGACATTTTCTGAGTTTGATAACATTGTTGGGATGCACTATTTACGAGCAATGCACCTCAACGATTCAAAGATAGCATTAGGTGACAGGGTTGACCGCCACCAATCTTTGGGGAAAGGAGAGATTGGCTGGGACTGTTTTGAGTTCATCATGAAAGATCGTAGATTTGATTCTATCCCATTGATTTTAGAGACTATTGAACCAGGTATTTGGATTGATGAAATCCAACAACTGAGACACTTAGCAATAAAAAGTTAATTTTTTTTGTGACAACATGGATCTTTGGCATCTTTCTTTCATAATTGATTACATGCACGTTGCATAAAAGTGTGATTTTGAAAATATCACGAACCATCGTAGTGTAAGATTTAGGTAGGTGTCATTATGTCTCGAACTGTCGCTCCACGACCAAATACCATGCGTTCTAGTCGTTTCCCTGTTCCAAATCGTCATGTGACGGGACAAGGGCACCATCGAGCGCCACAACATAAAAGTAATCATTAATTGAACCCTATAAAACTGGTATTAAATCGGTAGTGGTGGTGACTTTTGAGATGCTAAACTCCCCAGAGTTTCAAACTCTGGGGAATCATAATGACAACACTGACATGGCATGACGTCATTGAAAAAGAGAAGCAACAGGCGTACTTTCAGCAGACGCTTTCGTTTGTAGAAAATGAAAGAGAATCAGGCAAGATCGTTTACCCTCCCGCCAATGATGTATTCAACGCATTCAAATTTACTGAATTTAGCAGCACTAAGGTAGTGATACTTGGGCAAGACCCTTATCATGGCCCTCATCAAGCCCATGGCTTGTGCTTTTCGGTGTTACCTAGTGTAAAAAAACCACCGTCTCTTGTGAATATCTATAAAGAATTGGCGCAAGATATCGATGGTTTTGAGATTCCTTCTCATGGCTTTTTGAAAAGCTGGGCCGATCAAGGCGTATTATTACTGAATACAGTGCTCACCGTGGAGCAAGGCCAGGCTCATTCTCATTCGAAAGCGGGCTGGGAAACTTTCACTGATCATGTGATTGAATCGCTCAACACCGATGGAGAGAATATTATTTTCTTGCTGTGGGGAGCACATGCACAGAAAAAAGGCATGATAATCGATCGACAGCGGCACCATGTGCTGACTGCGCCACATCCGTCTCCGTTGTCGGCACGTCGTGGTTTTTTTGGTTGCCAACATTTTTCTCAAGCGAATCAACTACTGAGTTCGATGGGTAAAGATCCAATTAATTGGCAGCCTAACCTGGTTGGTAGCGAGGGGTAATCGCTGGTTTTTCGAGCATAGTCAAAGCATGAACTTGGAAACTCTTATACACTTATTAAGAATGTGGAATTAAGGGAGAGAAGGCGATGATGATCGAAAGGATAAGACGCGAGCACGGCTATATGGTCCGTTTGCTCGCCATATTGAATCGTAAATTACATTTGTTAGAGCGCGAAGAGCCCATCAATTACTCTCTGATCAAAGAGATAGTGACCTACCTAACCGTGCATTCAGAGAAAGTGCATCATCCTAAAGAAGATATTCTTTACCGCTATTTCATTGAGCATTACGGACAGCAGGGCACCATATCGAATCTTGAGGCAGAGCATCATGATCTGTCGGAGAAAACGCATGATTTCCTCGATATCGTTGAAATGATCTTGCAAGATGCGGTCGTGCCACATGAGATTTTTGCCAATCGCTTGTCTGAATTTATTCGTAACCAAAAGCAGCATTTAGACCTTGAAGAACAATCAGTATTGCCACTCATCGATAAGATGTTTTCAACAGAGGATTGGCAAGTGGTTGAGGCGTTGTGGACCGACGCTGATGATGACCCCGTGTTTGGTGACACCATTGCTGACCGATACAAGCAATTGGCTGAACGGGTGCGACAGAATGAGTTTGAAAGCGTGTAGCTTAGGTATCGAGATCTGAAAGTAGCGGTATTGATAGTAATAAGATCATCGTAAACGACAAAGGCATCGCTAGCGATGCCTTTGTCGTTTCGGTAGGTTTTTGTAATGATTAAGTCTATTGAGTCATTTGATCCAGATAGTTGAGCCAATCTGCTGTTTGCGTCGTTGGTTTTGCTTTATGGGCGCTTTCGGCAAGTGTCTTCGCAGTAGCGTATTGTTTCAATCCCACATAGGCACGGATTTGCAGCAATTGCTTTTCTTGCAACGTAAGCCCTTTGACTTTATCTAACGATTGTAAGGCTTGCTTAAAATCACCCTGTTGCATTTCTAGTCGCGATACTTGTTCATAGTATTTAGCATTGAGACGAGCCGCTGCTAACCATGAGGTCTGTGCGTGCGTCCATTCTCTCGCCATTTGCCAATGTGTCGCTTGTTTGACGATGGTATCGACGTCAGTGTCACTGAGTTGTAGATCGCGATAGAGGTGTGCTGATTTCTCAGGGATCCCTTGCTGAGCATAAAGCTGCGCCATACTAAGTTGCATCGTATCCGGAATGTCGATGCCTGCTCGCTTGGCGGAAACGAGCGTGGCGAGAGCCAGCTTATATTGCTTGGTTTGCATGTAAAGCGCACTCAGTTGTTGCCACCACATCATTTTTTCTGGTTGTAAGGCAAGCAGCTTTTGACTCGTAATGATTGCGCTTTTTAGGCGAGATAGTTGCAGCTCGGCACTGAGTTGTAAGCTAAGGGGTTGCAGCTTTGGGGTACTATCAAGGCGATGGTATTGGTTAATCGAAGCCAGCAATGGCGTCCACTGTTGCAATAAGTAGTGGGCTCTGGCTTTGTTGAGCCAAGCCGTGGTGAGTTGCGCTTTGGGGATTTCAAGCGCTTCGGCCGATGTAACCAAACGCTCAAAATGGACTAACGATTGCTCTGCTTTGGTATCCGATAATAACAATTCGGCGAGCATACGCTCGGTTTGCCAGCCTTGATCATCTTTAAAAGCATGCGTATTTACGGCGATTTGCAACTGCTTGATCGCAAGATCAGTTTTATCAGCTTGCCAATAATAAATGCCGAGCATCCTTGCGACGTAAGCCTTATCAAAACTTGCCGATGGTTTGAGTGTTTCGAGCAACGCGATGGCTTCTGTGAGCTTTTCTTGCTGTTCAAGTTCATAAGCCTTGGAAACTTGGGTTGCCGTTCGCATGCCAAGCTCTTGTTTTGCCACTGCCACTTGGCTAAACGAAAATGATAAGCAGCATGTAAGGAGGAGGCTTAAATGAGTCAATCGTTTTTTCATTGGTTTAACTTAAACTCCAATTTGACCGTTTGCCCAACTCTTGGTTGTGCGTTGCCATTGACCATCATTGGCTGATATTTCCATTGTTTCAGCGCTACCATCGCTTCTCGTTCGAACATACGCTTTGGATTGGCCTCGACGACTTCGATATCACTTGGACGACCGTTGACGTCAATGGTGAATGACATCACGACATAACCTTCAACATTGCGCTGTATCGCACGACGTGGGTAGCGTGGCTCTTTCCGATGCAACGGCATGACCTGCTGGTTACGACCAATATCCGGTACGCTAGGGGCGTTCATTGCCACACCCGCAACCTGAGTTGATATGGCAATATTAGGCAGTTGAGGTGACGTCGGGGTTTGCACACTCGAGCTTTGTGAGCTTTGCTCTACCACTGCCGCTGAAGGTGGTGTCGCCGGCATCTTTGGCGGTTCAGGCAAAAGACGAGTGCGTCGTGCCGTTTCGCTATCCGGTTCAGTCATGACTAGATCGTAACTTAGCCTTGCTGATTCTTCAGGTTTAGACTTTGGACCGATGTCGATCATCCAGCTCATAAAAGAGAACAGAGTGAAGGCCAGCGCCATTGCTAAGGGGATACTCAACAAAATGCGAAGCATTACGGGCTCTCCGTTGCGAGGGCTATCTTGGTTACCCCGGCACCTTTTGCGCTGTCCATGACCTGTACAACGGTACCATTGAAGGCATGTTTATCGGCTTGAATGACCATTGACGCATTAGGTTGTTCAAGTAATAGTTTTTCGATAGTCGCTTGCACGCGTTCTACATCCACGCGACGTTTATCAATGAATACATCGTTATTCGCAGTAATGGCGACAAATATCCCTGCATCCTTTTGACTAACCGCATGACTGGCTTGTGGACGATTCACGTCCACGCCTGATTCACGGACAAAAGAGCTAGTGACAATGAAAAAGATCAGCATGATGAACACAATGTCGAGCATTGAGGTCATATCAATGTTGGCTTCTTCTTGTTGTTTTTTTCGGTGGCCAAGTCTCATGTATTATTCCTTATGGGATGATGGCTTCCCATGTGTTGGTCACTTCTTAATAGTTGCTCTAACTGAAACAAATTCTTGTTGCTCCATTTCTGGATGCGAGAAAACGCGAGCATGCCTGATAGGGCGGCAACCATACCAGCCATAGTTGGAATCGTCGCCATAGAGATGCCCGCCGCCATGAGGCGTGGTTGAGCGCTACCTTGTGCAGCCAGTGTGTCAAAAACAGTGATCATACCGGTGACTGTGCCTAAAAGACCCAGCATTGGGCACAGTGCTAGTAAGCATTTTAGAAGGTTAAGGTTCTGCTTCAGTTGGTTTTCTGCATCACTTAGGATCGCATCTCGCTGCATGCGAGCGTACCAAGAAAAATGGTCAGTACGTTGCGACCACTTTTTTGTCCAATCGCGTTTTTGTACTGGGAACGCTCGCGAAAAATAGATAATTCGCTCAAAGGCGACAACCCAAAAGACCACGACAACAGCCGCTAGCCACCAAAGAATGGGGCCACCTTGGTTCATAAACTGGCTCAGGTGTTCTGAGCCAGGAAGCCAATTGGTCAGATTATGCAGCATAGCTCGCTCTCTGTTCGGTAGAGTGGACTTCTGCTTGCTCAGCGACTAAACCGACACTTTGGCGTTCCAATATATTCCGAATAGACTCTGATTTTGAGCTCAGAAGGTTATGAGCCAGTAACAGTGGCATCGCTGTGATCAAGCCGAGAACGGTCGTTACAAGCGCCATTGAGATACCGCCAGCCATGACACGCGGTTCGGCATTACCAAACTGAGTGATCACTTGGAAGGTTTCAATCATACCGGTTACGGTACCCAGTAAACCAAGCATTGGTGCAAGTGCCGCAATCAGTTTTAGCATACTTAAGCCACGCTCTAGGTGCTGCTGTTCATCCATAATGGATTCCAGAAGGCGGAGCTCTAGTGCCTCGACGTTCATCTTTTTATCGCGATTGTAAACACTTAACACGCGGCCCAGCGGGTTGTCGGTCGGTGTCTCGGGACTTTTTAGTTGTTTGCTAATTTGTTGCTCAATTCGAACTAATACGACCGCGCGATATAACGCGATGATCAAACCAACAAGGAATAATCCCGCAATAATCTTACCGACAATGCCACCGTGCTCAAATCGTTGAGCTAGGGTTGGATTTTCGGCTAATTGCTTGTAGATATCCCCGCGGCTTGGATCGATTACGACAGGGATTTGGCCATTGACGATACTCTCGGCGTTATCAATGGTTGAAACCGAGCTAGGGAGTCGAGGGAAGTCGCTTGCAAGTTGACCGTCCCAATCAATAGGGCCCTGTTTAGCTAGCAATGCGAAGTTACCAAGGCGGAGCGCTTTTATCGTGGTAATTTCACCGTTACCAGTGACAAATGGAACATCAATATTGGCATAGGTGCCACTGCTGGCTATCTGAGCATTAAATGCTTGCCATAATGCGGTGAGTTCTTGGATTGACGGTAGTGTTTTCGCCGCGACAATGTTCTCAATATCGGCACGTTGTGGTGCTTGTTCACTGTTGGCGACGGACGTTTCCAACTCAAGTTGCAGCTCTTTTGCTGATTGACGAACGACACCAAACAGTTCACCTAAGCTGCCCGTTTCAAGGTGTAGCTGTTTTTGTTTTTCCGCCAGTGTCTTTTCATTATTTGAAAACTGCGTACTGAGAGACTCAATAGATGCATCGAGCTGGCGCTTACGTTCAGTAAGCTGTTTGCGTTTGGCTGTAAGCGTTTGCTCGTCTTTCTTAAACTGAGCTTCACGTGCGGCATTGTGTTGTTGCTCTTGCTTTTGGGCTGTCTTAGCGTCACTTGTTAGCGTATTAGCAGCGAAAGTAAGGTGTGAGACGCTGAATGAAAACAGCGCAATCAATAAGGTCAGGTAACGCATTAGCTAGGATCCTTGGCAAGAGAAACCGGAAGTGTCATCAGGCTTGGTGAGGCTTGTTTGTTCGCGATTGCAAACGCTTGGTCGATATGTGAAGCAAGTGAGGCATCAGTGCTGACCCAAGTGCGTTGACGATTGTCCCATGACCAATATTGATTCCTATCCAGGCTACGGGCGACTAATGATAAGCGACCTAGATAAAGCTGCTCGGCTTCGATGCCATCGCCGACATTGATGCGTGAACGATAGCTGCCCAGTTTAATGCCATAATCCATCTCGATCTGATAAGCCTCTAAGATGCGACGATACTTTTCTGCATCGCTGACATCCGCTTGGGGCATAAGAGACTTTAATTCTTCTAAGCGCGCTAAGCGGGCGTCAATACGAATGGGTTTATCTTGTTGGATGTGAGTCTCTAACCCACTAAGCATTTTGTACATTAGTGGTACAACACCTTGGCGGGTATCACTGATTTGCACGAGTTGTGTGTTGATACTTGTCAGTTCTTGTTGTTGGTTATCGACGACGGATTGCAAGTGACGCTCGTATACTTCAAGGTTGGCGATCTCTTGCTCAAGAGCGGCAATTTCAGAGCTCAGCTCAAACGCCTTGTCGCTACTGGTATTGATGCGTTTTTGGCTTTGTGTGCCTTGAGTAATAGTTTGAGCCTCAACATTTCTTGCGGTGTTGAGATCATTGGCCAAAGCTTGCCCATTGATAGCGACCAATGATAAGGAGCACAATGCGGCGTGAACGAGCGTTTTGTTCATTTCAATAACCTGTTGCTTTCGAATAGAAAGGGAAAATGAAAAATAAAGTTACGGGTTTTATGTCGTCTAACACATAAAACTAAAATAATGGCCGTACCGACAACATGCATTTAGACGTTTATGTCTAATCGAGATGAATGGATTGTCGTCAGTAACGTAATCAAAAAATGAAATACGGCCTCTCAATTACAGTGCATACAGTAATTTATGTATGATTTTATACACTTACATTCCTCATGGTTACTGTCAGCCTAGGACAATAACATGAGTGCACTTGTGGTTAAAATTGAGAGCTCACATTGTATGGCAAATTGGGTGATAAATACAATGCAAATGAGAGTGATACTCAATCATAATGTGTATGTGGCGCTCATTCTTATTTTAAATGGGTATGCGTGCACGGTACAAAGGTTTGTTCGGTATGCCGCTAAGTGCGACTTTTATTCTGAGGGCAGCCCTGACAATAGGAACCATCACGTCGTCGATAGTGCATGCAGCATGAACGACGCTGAATGAATAACTCGCCATCATGGGATACATCAAGGCGGCCAAACCGAGATAGAGGAAGGGCGAGTAATTGTTGCCAATGCGCAAGTTCGTGAGCAAAGGTGGCATGCAGTTTATTTGAGGCGAGCCGGTTTGACCCTACCCTATGTTTGAGACCACGAAGCAGCATCTCCATTACGGTGTCAGCGAGCAGTTTCTCTCTGGTTGCAGGGCTCATTCGACAGACCTCGCCCAATTGATCGGCTAGATTGCTTAACAACTTGGTCAACTCCTGGGCCGCGAGTTGTTGACGTTGGTGTTGGTCGCCGGCTGTCCACTCATCCTCTACGAAGTCAAAGGTGCCGACGACACCAGATTCGGTGTTTAACCCCTGCTTCATGCTGCTTAGTTTAGGAACGAAATCTGAATAATAGGTTGCGATAAGGGCAATCGTGATAGGCTGCCAGGTGAGCATAGCCCACGTTCGAGTTTGCCAGTAAATAGCACCGGCTTCAGGGTAGGCCTGCTGCCAATAAGAGTAGAGCCTATGAATCTCAGGGCTTGATTTAGAATCAGGTATTATAGCATCAGCATCCCGACTCAATGGTATGAGCAAAGGGGAGACTTGTTGTGAAATATGTGTCAGACCGTGTAGGTGCGACATATTTTCAATGGTGAGTGAACTATGCATTCTTACCCTAAATTAAAGTACTCCAACCGCTGTTAAAGTACTTTTCTATGATTGATTACAGATCAAACTTCACGTTCAGCTGAACCGTCTGCTGTTGTCCATACCAGCAATAACTCTCGTTCCAACAGGTATAGTATTCTTTGTTAAATAGGTTATTCGCAATTAAGTTTGCTGATGCGCCTTTGAGCGAAGAGCTGACTTGACCTAAGTCGTAGCCGATAGAAAGGTCAACTAAGGTGTAAGACGGTAAAGTGCCTGCATTTTTGTTGGACGCATCATTGCGGACAGTGTTACCCACATAACGAACCCCACCACCGACTCTTAAACCACGCATTGTGCCTTCATGAACCGTATAGTTAGCCCATAGGTTTGCGGCATGATCTGGCACGTAAATGAATTGTTGGCCCACATTAGACTGGTCTTCATCTTCTGTGATTTCCATGTTGGTATAGGTATAGTTAGCGATGATATCGAGGTTGTCATTGATTAACGTCTTACCTTCAACCTCAAGGCCCTGCGAGCGAACTTCACCAATGGCTTCATAAGGCGATGCACCGTCTTTACGCACCCCAACATTACGTTTTTTGATATGGAACAGCGATGCCGAACCTGACGTGGTTTTGTCGTAAGAGGTGTATTTGACCCCAGCTTCAACTTGTTCACCCTTTTCAGGTTCTAGGTTATTGCCATTGGCATCAAGTTTCGCATTGGGTTCAAAGCTGGTCGCAAAGTTGGCAAATGGCGATAGGCCGTTGTCGAACTGATACATTGAGCCGAGGCGATACGAGAAATTATTATCACGGGTTGTTGTGTTGTTGGGTGCTCCGCCGCCAACCGAAGCCTTAGTCGTCGACTCCACGATGTCATAGCGACCGCCGGCGATAAAGACCCAATTATCAATCAGCATTTGATCTTGGAAATATCCGCCAAGCTGTTTCATTGACACATCGGTGTTAGACCAATAATTTTTATTAAAATCATCGGGATTGAGCTGATTGTTGTCTGGGTTGTATAAGTTAATGCTGCCCACATTATCAAACGAGTCGTAAGCGGCAGAGCCTTCTATTGTGCGATAGTCCACACCGAACAATAGATAGTGGTCAAGGCTTCCGGTATTGACGAAGCCCGACAATTGGTTGTCGACACTGACGCCATTGGAGTTTTCATCTGTGCTGTAAGCGGTACGCTGCAGCTCACCCGTTTGAGCGTTGAACGCGCCGCTATTGGTGCTCTTTTGGCCAAATTTAGTGGTCATATAGCGAAAGTTTTGGAAGAAAGACCAATCGTTATTAAAGTCATGTTTGACCTTATAGCCCGTGAGTAAAAACTCACGATTGATATCGTTGTAATTCACATCGCCTGCAAAAGTTGAGGGCGAAATTTTTCCTGACTCGATGGCCGCTAATGGCACCGTGGCATTTTGTCCTAGTGCTGGGTCGTTCTGATAGTAAAGGTTGAAGTTAACGAAAGTGTTATCAGATACGTTCCAATCAATAGAGGGCGCGATGAGATAGCGTTCTTCCTTCACGTGATCAACTTGTGTGTCTTTTTTTCGGCCAAGAGCAATAAGTCGATAAGAAACGTTGTCGCTGAGTGCACCCGTTTTATCAATCGAGGCTTCCATTAGGTTGTCGAGACCTGTCGCGACCTTAACCGAGGTTTTTTCTTCAAAGCTCGGCGCCTTAGCGATAATGTTAACCATGCCTCCTGGAGGCATAGTGCCGTAAAGCACCGACGTAGGGCCTTTGAATATTTCTAGGCGTTCCATGGCTATCGCGTCAATTTGTGGCTTCGCGTTCCATCCTGGCAACCCTGGTAGCATCAAGCCATCATAATAATTATTCGATGAACTAAAGCCGCGGATATTCACCCAATCCGTTAAGACGACTGCGCCGCCTTTATTTTCGGTTGATACACCGGGTGCATAGCGTAGAGCCTGCATGACAGATTGAACACCGCGCTGTTCCATTTGTTTGCTTTCAATGACATTGAGCGTTTGTGGTGTCTCTTCAGGAGATAGCGAGGTCTTGGTGGCTGTGTTTCGATAGGTTTTGCCTAACACCGTCATTTGTTCATCGGTTTGTGGTGATGAATGGTTGGCCTCAGTTTGTTCGGCAAGGACGGATTGAGAAGATAGCGTGATTGATACGATTACTGCTATTGGGCTGATTTTTATAGTTAACATAATTTATAAGTAGTCTTAACGAGTATGCAAATGTTATTGATAATTAATTTCATTTGCATTCTAGCGATTATATTATCGAGATACTTAACAATTTGGTGCAAGTTTTTTGAAAAGGTCGAGGGAAAGAGCCTTTATGGGGTGCCGATGGCGCTAATAGGGAGCCAAAACTCCATTTTAGCGTCAGGTTTGAGTGGATCGTAGTCGCTAGGGTAGCATTCTAGCTCATAGCCTTCTTCGCCGTGAAAACCGGATTGCGGTAGCCAATGGTAGAGTACCCATTCTAAGGTTTGGGGGAAGTTTGCTACAGGACCAATATGCGTGATGACGGCATAGGTTTGTTTTGGAATATTCAAGCTTTGTAATGAGTTCAGTTGACTCAGACAATCTTGAGTACCGGCTGCCCAATAGATAACTTGTGCGTTCGGAAGTACATGGTTCGTATCAATGACCCCGAAGTAGTGTTCGCCATTGGAGATAGGGTGAGCGTCTAAGCATTGAGCGAACTGGTGCCAAATATTGCGCACTTGAGTACTAAACTGGGGATCACTTGAGTGAAGACTATCGATGGGAGTATGGATGCCCCAAAACTGGCTAGGTGCACGCGTTTCGATACGTACCATCTGGCTCGCGCTTTGTTCAAGTGGCAGCTCGGGACTCATGGTCAGTGGTAAACGGATACCTTTAAGAATACCTTGTTGTTTATACTGGCGGGGTGAAACGCCAAAGAGTTGCTTGAAGGCGCGGCTAAAGCTTACCTCGGAATTGAAACCAAACTCTAAGGCGATATCCGTAATTTTAGAGGTGCTAGCTAATAAGTGTTCAGCGGCACGGCTGAGTTTTTGTTGGCGAACATATTGCGCTAAATTTTGATTCGTTTGTTCTTGAAAGACTCTCTGAAGCTGCCAGCGTGACCAGCAACTTATTTCTGCAAGTTCCGACACCGTCAGGGGTTTATCCAAATTTTGATTGATGTAGTCGACCACTCTTTCCACTCGGTTGAGGTGAGTTGGTTTTCTTTTGGAGACCATATATCAAGAGACTTTATTGATGGTTCGGTGGCAACATTTTGGCATTTTTCATAACAGGCGTCGAATTAATAAACGGTTGGATAGTCGTCTATTGAGAAAGGTGAGAGGAGCTCTGAGTCAATACCCGATAAAATAACACCCTCATATGAGGGCGTTATATTAATTTTAGCAAAGAAGGTTCAGGCACCCTCATCACCAAAAACTAGTGAATTAAAGCTTGATATCTTCAATCGCGAAATCAAGACCAATGTCCATATCGTTGAGTTCTTTTTGTAAACGTCGTTTGTCTTTTATTGCTTCTATTTCGCGCCATTTACGCTTTAGCGGTTTTGATCGAGCTGCTCTTGTCCGGGGAGCATCCATTTCCATTATGTCGTTTAGTTCAAAGCCATCCATAAGCTACCTCTTAGTATTAATCTCCTTGCGGAGCCTTTTAAGTACCATATTCCAAGGCAGCATAACTTTGATTTGTTTCTCATTTGTTTCGTTAGCATGAATGTTTTATGCCAAATTGAACTCAATCTCACAGTTTTAATTTATTGAGTTGTTTAAAAAATAATCGTTTAACTCACATAATGAAAAAGAATTGTCTTAGCAAGATTGTTAACGTGGATGGCGGGATGATGGATGGGTGCGCCGAATACGCTGAGCGAAACATTCTCATTCGCCAAGAATGATTAAAAAACATGTGATGCCGTAAAATTCACTCGACCTCCGATGGACAAAGGTTTACTAGGAAATGTCAGTATAAAATCAGGTTTGATTGCTATGCTTACTAATTGTTACTGGTAAGCAGCGTTTTTGATGATAGTTGGTAGTGCAATTGTTGCGGCAACTGTTAAGGGAACGTGATGTTAAGGTGAAATAAAGGCAGATATAAGTGCAGTTGCGTATTGATTTTTGCTGAGCATCCCTGCAAAATCCGCTCCGTCAAATACGATGTCGAATTGTATTTCGTTCCTAATGGGTGAGAAATACAAGCTAAGTTGCCGTGAAAAACAGTGAATTAATCAAAACCACACGGATGGGTATAACCTCAGCAACTTAGTCAGTACAGGAAGTACTGCCGACGCTCTAATTTTAAAGAGGTTTTAAAGTGACAGACGTAATTAGTTTAATGAACGATCTTCTTTGGGGATCGATTCTGGTTTATCTACTCGTAGGCGTAGGGATATATTTTACAGTTCGCCTTGGGTTCATTCAGTTCCGCCATTTTGGTCACATGTTTAGTGTGCTAAAAAATAGCCGAAAATCCGATGCTGCTGGTATCTCATCTTTCCAAGCACTTTGTACTAGTTTAGCAGCACGTGTGGGCACCGGTAACATGGCTGGTGTCGCCGTTGCCCTGACATTTGGTGGCCCTGGTGCAATTTTCTGGATGTGGTTAATCGCGATGCTTGGTATGGCAACGTCATTTGCAGAAAGCACATTGGCACAGCTGTACAAGACTCGTGATGATGACGGTAACTACCGTGGTGGTCCGGCGTACTATATGGAGAAAGGCCTGGGGATGCGCTGGATGGGCGTATTGTTCTCAGTGTTCTTGATTGTCGCTTTTGGTCTTGTGTTCAATGCGGTTCAAGCCAACGCCATTGCGAATGCCATGCAAACGGCATTTGGTTTTGAGCCTCTGTACGTGGGCATTGTTATTGCTCTGATTTCTGCGTTCGTCATCTTTGGTGGCATTCGCAAGATTGCCCGTACGGCTGAACTGATTGTTCCAGTGATGGCGCTTGCCTACCTTGTGCTGGCTTTTTACGTTGTTTTCATGAACATCGAGAAAGTGCCAGAGATTCTGGCGTACATTTTTAAGAGTGCGTTTGGTCTGCAAGAAGCCGCTGCTGGTGGCGTGGGTTATGCCATTGCACAGGCGATGATTCAAGGCATTAAGCGTGGCTTGTTCTCAAATGAAGCCGGTATGGGTTCTGCGCCTAATGCGGCAGCGTCGGCAACACCATATCCACCACACCCTGCGTCACAAGGTTACGTGCAAATGTTGGGTGTCTTTGTGGATACCATTGTCATTTGTTCTGCAACGGTTGCTATCATCTTGATGTCTGGTGAATATGTTCCTCACGGTGAGGTCACTGGTATTGAACTGACACAGCGTGCATTGAGCTCACAAGTGGGCGATTGGGGCGGCATTTTTATTGCGGTCGCGATTTTCTTCTTCGCCTTTACTTCAATCATTGCTAACTATTCTTATGCAGAGACGAACTTGATCTTCTTAGAGCACAATCATAAAGCAGGACTCGGTCTATTCCGTCTTGTTGTGCTAGGCATGGTACTGTTTGGTTCGGTGGCTACGCTTCCTATGATTTGGGCGCTCGCCGATGTCTCGATGGGATTGATGGCGTTAGTTAACTTGGTCGCCATCATTTTGTTGTCGGGCATTGTGGTTAAGCTTGCGAAAGACTACAACCAACAGCTTAAAGCAGGCAAGGTACCGACCTTCAATGCTGATGAATACCCTGAGTTGAAATCTCAGTTAGAACCAGGGATCTGGGATAGCAGAGAGAGCGCTGATAAGACGAAATAGTCTTAATAGCTACCTTCTATCTCAGAAATAGACGAAGCCATGCAGGATTTCATTGAAGTTCATGCGTGGCTTTTTTTATACTGGTCACAAATAATCATGATAAGAGTAAAGTTATGCTAATTGTTGTCTCACCTGCCAAGACGCTGGATTATGAATCCCCTTTGGCAACTGAACGTTTTACCCAGCCTGAATTTATTGAGCAGTCGGCTGAGCTGATTGAAGTATGCCGTAAGCTTACCCCAGCCGACGTGTCTGCGTTGATGAAGGTGAGTGACAAAATCGCAGGGTTGAATGTGGCACGCTTTGCGCAGTGGGATACGACGTTTACACCCTCGAATGCACGTCAGGCTATCTTGGCATTTAAAGGTGACGTGTACACAGGGTTGGCTGCTGAAACGATGTCTGAGCAAGATTTTGATTATGCTCAGTCACACCTCCGCATGTTGTCTGGCCTTTATGGATTGCTAAAGCCGTTAGATTTGATGCAGCCTTATCGTTTAGAAATGGGCACAAAGCTCGCTAACGAACGTGGCAGTAATCTTTACCAGTTTTGGGGGGATATTATCACCAACAAGCTTAACGACGCTCTCGCTTCTCAAGGGAGCGATGTGTTGGTGAATTTAGCTTCTAATGAGTACTTCAAAGCGGTGAAAGAGAAACAAGTAAAAGGTCAGGTCGTGACACCGGTGTTTAAAGATTGCAAAAATGGCCAATACAAAATTATCAGCTTCTACGCTAAGAAAGCGCGCGGCATGATGGCTCGTTATATTATTGATAATCAAATCGATTCAGTTGAATCATTGAAAGGTTTCGATACAGCAGGCTATTACTTTGTAGAGGCTGAATCAACAGCATCGCAGTTGGTCTTTAAGCGTGAAGAGCAAAACGTGTAAACGGTAAATGTCTCAGCGTAAAATGTCTCAATGTAAAATAAGATGACAAATGAAACCGTGATGTTTACGATCAAAAATCCCCACTCAATGAGTGGGGATTTTTAGTCATGATGACCGAGTACTTTTAGCGCCTAAGCGGATGCCCGTCATTAAACAAGGTATCACTGATCGAGTATATATTGGTGATACAGCATACCGTCACGACAGGGTTACTTCTTTTTACTCGCTTTTTTCTTTACGGCTTTTTTCTTGTCGTCTTTTTTAACTTTCTTCTTTTTCTTTACTGTCGGCTTTTTGTGCGTTGGTCGAAGACCGTCGATGAAGCGCTCTTTGATTAGCTCGCTGGTGTAACGGCCAACACGTTCCATCATTGCTTGGTCGTGTGCCTCAACGAGCGAGATCGCGATACCTTTTTTACCCGCTCGGGCAGTACGGCCAATGCGGTGTAAATACACGTCAGCAGTACGAGGCAAATCGTAGTTAATCACGTGCGAAACATCGGGAAGGTCAATACCGCGAGCTGCAACATCGGTAGCAAGTAATACATTTACCGATCCATCTCTGAAGCGGCTAATCGCATTGTTACGACGATCTTGTGGCATTTCACCTTGGATCCACGCACAAGGAATCTGTGCACTGTCAAGCTGTTGACGAAGCTCGGCAAGACGCTCACGTGTTTTCAAAAAGACAATGGTACGTTCTGCTTGCTCTGTCAGAATGTGTTTAAGTAGTGTGAGTTTGTGCTCTGCGGTATCGGCTCGGTGATACCATTGTGTGATCTTTTTGCGCTCACGTAGAGACGGTTCTGCTTTGATTTCTGCAGGGTTCTTAAGAAGATCTGCGGTATACCCTTCCACGCCTTGGCCTTCCAGTGTGGCGGAAAACAATAGCGTCTGTTTACGCCAGCGACACTCTGAAGACAAACGGTCAACGGTAGGGGCAAAACCCATATCAAGCATACGGTCTGCTTCATCAAGAATTAACCATTCGATAGCACGACAATCAAAGCGTTCTGCCTCGATGTATTCCATTAGACGACCAGGGGTTGCAACAACAATATCTTGCGTGCGTGCCAGTGTGTCTGCGTGGGTGTCATACGTCACACCACCAGTAATCGTCGCTACCTTCAGGTGAGTGTTTTTTGCTAATGCTTTAGTATGTTCAGCCACTTGCATGGCAAGCTCACGTGTTGGGGTCAAAATCAGTATACGAGCAGGACCTGCTTTTCTGCGTGGTAAGTCTAGCAAATACTGGATCGCTGGGATCGCAAATGATGCGGTCTTACCCGTGCCTGTTGGTGCAGATGCCAAGATATCTTTTGCATCTAGCGCTTGTGGGATGGCTTCTGCCTGAACCTGAGTAGGGCGTTCGTAGCCCATTTCTTCAATCGCTTCTAAAAGGACTGGGTCTAAATCTAATTCGGCGAATGTTCTGATCACTATCGTGTCTCCACAAGACGGAAGTTGTACCTGCACAAAAAAACGACACAGGAAAAGTAGGGCGGCTATTATACTCAAACGCTCGCTGAGCGCACTTACATTTTAAGGTAAAAATCGCGAGTTAGGTGAATAAAGGCCTCGGAATAGCCACCATTAGCACTATGAATGACTAAAGTCTCTTGTTTTAGTACGGTCTGTTGTTTGCAAATAGTGAAAAGAACTCGATTAACCGCTTTCTTTTCTGTCGCTCGAACGAGACAACAGCGAGCTAGATTCCAACCTTGTTTGCACGCCATATCAATAAATTGTTCTCCCTCGATAAGCGGTAATACAAAGCTAGCGTGTCCGTTGTCATCAAGTAATTGGTCGCACCGCAGTAACAGCTCTGAGTGGGCGAGTGAGGCCGTATGCCGAGCGGTGGCACGCTGTTGATTCAGAGCATGTTCACCAGAGTTAAAATAGGGTGGATTGCAAATAATGCCTGAATAACGGTGCTCAAGAGGGAGACGGACAATGTCACCATGGGTTACTTGAATTCGATCATGCCATGGAGATTGAGCAATATTATGACGAGCATCGATGATCGCACTAATTTCGATGTCTATGCCATGGATTGATGCCGTGGTATATCGCTGCGCCAACATTAACGATAGCAACCCGGTACCGACACCGATATCAAGCAGTTGGCTTGAGTCATTAAATTCAGCCCAAGCGCCAAGCAGTACGCCATCGGTGCTGACAGGCATGCCTGCGTTACCGGAATGAATCTTGAACTGTTTGAATGCAAAGCTTTTTGTTTTTGGGGAACTGTATGTCATTTTGTTTTGTCAATCGTTTGCTATTGAGATTATTCATCTAATGTTAATTGTTTGTGCGGTTTTATGTTCTGATTGTTTTTAAGTTGTGTAGGTAAATGATCGGGATTATATTTTGGTTATAAAATAAAACCTAGTGTATTGAACTGGTTTTGTCTCTATTTTGTAATTTAATGTAGTGTTTTTTCTGGTTCTATTGCCAATCGAATGGTGATTCGTCATCATGCCGCCCTAAATTATACGGGAAAGCGATGATTTTCTCGAAAAACACACAACATTAACGAATAGAGGTATATCTGTGAACCAACGTTTAAAAACAACAGATATTATAGCAGTCGGCTTCATGCTGTTTGCATTTTTTCTAGGTGCGGGCAATATCATTTTCCCACCTCTTGCTGGTCAACTTGCGGGTGAGAACTTATTGCCAGCCATGACGGGTTTTCTTATCACTGCTGTCGGTCTCCCTCTTATTACCATTATTGCCGTCGCGGTTGCAGGAGGCTCTTGGGATCACCTAACGAAAGATCTTCCCAAGCGTGCTGCGATGCTTATCGCTGTGTTGATTTTTATCATCATTGGTCCTGCGTTTGCTGCACCGCGTACTGGGCTGGTGGCCTACGAAATGGCAATTCGTCCGTTCTTTGCTGAAGCGGCGCAGGCTCATTTGACTATTTTCTCAATTCTATTTTTTGCGGTAGCGATGTTTTTTGCTTGGTCACAAGGCAAATTGATTGACGTGATTGGTAAGGTTTTAACCCCCGCATTGTTCGTTGGCCTTATTGTTCTAGCCGTAGCGGTCTTTGTGGATCCACAGGGCGCAATGATTGCACCTGTGGGTGATTATGCAACGCAACCATTAACGACGGGCTTTCTTGAAGGCTATAACACCATGGACACTTTTGGGTCTTTGATGTTTGGCATGTTGATTGTTGATGCGCTGCGTAAGAAAGGGATTACTGAACAAAGTGCAACGACTAAATATCTGATTAATGCAGCACTTATTGCCGCAACTGGTCTAGCATTTGTTTACATCTCTTTGTTTTATTTAGGCGCGACCAGTGCAACGGTTGCTGCAGGTGCTGACAATGGCGGTGCGGTATTGAGCCAATACGTGCAAGCGCTGTTTGGGCCGTATGGCCAGATTGTTTTATCTATCATTGTATTGCTTGCGTGCTTAACCACTGCGATTGGTTTGATCTCAGCGTGTTCTGATTATTTCAGCAGCATTACCTCTGTGAGTTACAAAAAATGGGTTCTGATATTAGGTCCGGTGTGTGCAACGGTTGCAAATATTGGTCTCGCTCAGCTTATTTCTTTGTCGGTTCCGGTCTTGTTTGCTCTTTATCCTGTAGCCATTGCTCTTGTAGCATTGACGTTTGTACGTAAATTTCTACCAAACCCTCAATTGGCTTACCGAGTTGTGATCTCAGTTTCGTTAGCATTTGCATTGATTGATGCGGCAAAAGTGAGTGGCATTGATGTGTCAGCATTCAACATGCTGCCACTATTTAGTGTCGGGATGGGTTGGGTACTACCAACGACAGCGGCCATCATTTGTATGTGCTTTATTGGTCGTTCGTCGAGTGAGCTTACCGAAGAAACAGCATCGTAGTGATGGCTTAGATTTAAAATAGCGCTTTGAAATTAAAAAACGGCACCTTAGAGTGCCGTTTTTATTGGGGTTAGCGTAAATGACACACCCTAAACGTTAGTGGGTATGACCAGGCGCTCTATAAAGAATCTTGAAACTCGACAAGAATCTGTTCACACCACGTCGCGATTCGTTCATCACTTAACTCATACTGAGAGTCTTCATCCAACGCCAGTCCAACAAATTTCGTATCGTTGTCTATCAGTGCTTTTGAGGCATCAAACTCATAGCCAACATTAGGCCAGTAGCCGATAAACTGAGCGCCAGTCGGCTTTAGTTCGTCATGCAGCATTCCCATAGCATCCAGATACCACTCGCCATAACCTTCTTGATCGCCGAGTCCGAATAGTGCGACGTGTTTGCCTTTTAGTGACACGCCAGCGATGTGATCCCATATCCCGCCCCAGTCTTCTTGGAGTTCACCGAAATCCCACGTTGAGATCCCTAAGATAAGTAAATCATAGTCGCTCATTTTCGAAATAGGGGTCTCTTTTACGTTGAATATATCGACAAGCTCTGGGCCAATAATGTCGCGTATTTTTTCGGAAGCCATCTCGGTGTAGCAGGTCGATGAGCCGTAAAATAATCCTATTTTCATAATCTGTTCGCATGGTTGGTCAATCTGTTACCCAAGATTCTACCTTTAAAACGCTTAGCATTGCAGCGGTTATCGAGGATTTCTTGAGTTTTTATGGCAATATTTCTTTAAGTCTAATATTCTGTTTTAAGTACTGTATAAACATACAAGAGGCTTCTGTGAGTGACGTCAATATCCAAGACCAAGGTTTCGTCGAGCATTTTTTGGATTCGATGTGGATGGAGCGAGGTTTAGCGGAAAATACGCTGTCATCGTATCGAAATGACTTAATGAAACTGCTCACCTGGATGAACAAGCATAACTACAGGCTGCAGTTTATAAGTTTTGCTGGCCTACAAGAATATCAAGTGTGGTTGGTTGACCAAGACTTCCATCAGAGCTCTCGGGCTCGCATGCTCTCAGCGATTCGCCGTTTGTTTCAATACCTTCATCGAGAAAAAGAGCGAGGTGATGACCCGACCGCTTTGCTCATCAGTCCTAAATTACCCAAGCGTCTGCCAAAGGATCTGACTGAAGACCAGGTTATGGCGCTTCTCGAGGCGCCGGATTTGAATAATCCGTTAGAATTGCGTGACAAGGCGATGCTAGAGTTGCTCTACGCCACTGGACTTCGTGTGACTGAATTGGTGAGTCTCACGATGGAAAATATCAGCCTGAGACAAGGGGTTGTTCGTGTCATTGGTAAAGGCAACAAAGAACGGCTCGTCCCTATGGGTGAAAACGCGATCGATTGGATCAGTGAGTTTATCGAAAAAGGGCGGCCCGATTTACTGGGCGAGAATACCTCAGATGTGGTATTTCCCAGTAAACGAGCGAGACAAATGACGCGGCAAACGTTTTGGCATCGGATCAAATACTATGCTGTACTGGCAGGTATCGATACTGAAATGCTTTCTCCGCACGTATTGAGACATGCTTTTGCTACGCATTTGTTGAACTACGGGGCAGATTTGCGTGTCGTACAGATGTTGTTAGGGCATAGTGACTTATCAACGACACAAATTTATACTCATGTAGCAACTGAAAGGTTGAAAAATATTCATAGCCAGCATCATCCAAGGGCTTAATTTACCGTTTCGAATGGTTATCTCATCGAAACATCACATTTAGAAATCATGGTGACTTTAATGAGCGTAATGCGCTGTTTGACTCTTTTATCTCTTCCTTTCTTTGTGACGGCTTGTGGCGCTGAAGAAGCGAAGCCTGCCCCTACTCCAGTTGAAGTGGCGACGGTCCAAGCGGATGAGGCGGCGATTACGTCACGTTTCGCTAAAATTGGCATTGATGTGCTTGAGATTGTTCCTTCCGACGTGGCAGGACTGATGGAAGTTCGCACAGAAGGCGGGGTGTTGTTTACCACACCATCTGGCGATCATTTTATCGCAGGTACTCTGTATGCGTTAGATAAAGATGGTAACTACAAAGATATCGTCGCTGAGCGCCAAGCGCCG
This sequence comes from Vibrio sp. E150_011, assembly GCF_053544015.1. Lineage (NCBI taxonomy): Bacteria > Pseudomonadati > Pseudomonadota > Gammaproteobacteria > Vibrionales > Vibrionaceae > Vibrio > Vibrio sp. E150_011. The sequence continues at coordinate 55,097 of NZ_JBHFOL010000008.1, read as the reverse complement.
TTAAATGCTAAAAAAATAGCGCAATATCGCGATAGCATGATTGAATACAAAGCGGATAATGAAAAATACGCGGTGACCGTATTTACCGATATTACATGTGGTTATTGTGTCCGTCTGCACAGTCAAATAGAAGGGTATAATGACCTAGGCATTACGGTGCGCTACTTAGCTTACCCTCGTGAAGGCGTGAATGGGCAAGTGGCAGAAAATATGGCCAAAATCTGGTGTGCTGAGGATCCGAAAACCGCAATGCATGATGCAAAAGTGAATCGTAAACAGCCTACTTTTGATGGTGATTTGGCTCAATGTAAAGCAACGATCGCGAAGCATTATAATTTAGGTCGTGAATTAGGGATTAGTGGCACACCTGCGATCTTCCTTCCTAATGGTGAAATGGTTGGAGGTTACCTACCGCCGGCTGATCTTCTAAAGCGCTTAGAAAGCACTCAACAATAATTAGGGTAGGGCGCTTAATTGAGCCCTTTTAATCTATGATAGAAATTCAACGCCGTGATGCGGTCGATATCTCTGTATTACCAGAGAGCATTCCAGAGATTTTAAGACGCTTATATCTTTCTCGTGGTATCAGCAGCGTTGCTGAGCTTGAGAAGGCATCAAAGGGCTTACACTCTTATACTGAATTGGCCGGAATTGACAAGGCCGTTGAACTGCTGTTTCAGGCTGTACGTGACCAAAAGCGCATCATTGTCGTTGGTGACTTTGATGCGGATGGTGCCACGAGCTCGGCGCTGTCTGTATTAGCATTGCGTATGCTTGGCAGTCGCAACGTTGACTATTTGGTGCCAAACCGATTTGAAGACGGTTATGGCTTGAGCCCTGAAGTGGTTGATCAAGTACTGGATATTGGTGCAGAAGTTATCATGACCGTTGATAATGGCGTGTCGTCTATTTCTGGGGTGAAATACGCCAAAGAAAAAGGGCTACAGGTTATTGTTACCGATCACCACTTGCCAGGCTCTGAGCTGCCTGATGTCGATGCTATGGTGAACCCTAATCTTACCGATTGCGGTTTTCCTTCCAAAGCGTTGGCTGGTGTTGGTGTCGCGTTTTATCTAATGATGGCTTTGTGTGTAGCGATGCGAAAGCAAAACTGGTTTGCTTCGCAAGGCATGCCAGAACCTAAGCTGATGGAGCTGATTGACTTGGTTGCATTGGGCACGGTTGCTGATGTCGTCCCGCTCGATAGAAATAATCGTATCCTGGTTCATCAAGGCCTTCAGCGAATAAGAGCAGGTAAAGCGAGACCAGGTATCCAAGCGTTGATCGAGATCGCCAAACGCGATCCAAGAAAATTGGTCGCGACGGATTTTGGCTTTGCGCTTGGGCCAAGGATCAATGCGGCCGGTCGGCTTGATGATATGTCTTTTGGAGTCGAGCTTCTGATGAGTGATAACATTCACGCTGCTCGCCGAATGGCCAGTGAGTTGGATGGATTGAACCAAACTCGAAAAGAGATTGAAGAAGGAATGAAACAAGAGGCGTTAGCCTTTTGTGAGCGTCTACAGATCAGTGACAAGGCAGCTATGCCGTATGGTTTAGCACTGTTTCAGCGCGATTGGCATCAAGGTGTCATCGGTATCTTAGCATCTCGTATTAAAGATAAATTTCACCGACCTGTTATTGCATTTGCGGATGGTGGCGAAGGAACGATTAAAGGTTCATGCCGGTCTATCCCAGGATTACATATGCGCGATGCACTCGATCGAATCGATACTCAAAACCCAGGATTGATCGCCAAATTTGGTGGGCATGCCATGGCTGCGGGCTTGACCATTCAAGAAAAAGACTTCGAACGTTTTAGTCAATTGTTTGATCAAATTGTCCGTGACGAGTTAGGTGAAACAGCATTAAAAGGGGTCATCTTATCAGACGGTGAGTTAGCGCCAGAAGAGTTCACAATGCATACCGCTGAGACGCTACGCGCTGGTGGGCCTTGGGGACAAGCGTTCCCTGAGCCAATTTTTGATGGGGAATTTAAAGTCTTGCATCAAAAATTGGTAGGAGAAAAGCACTTAAAACTGATGGTTGAACCCATGCATAAGGGGTTTGGAACCAATATTATGCTGGATGCGATTGCGTTCAATGTTGATCTGCGTCGTTGGCCAGATGCGTCAGTGAAAACCGTGACTTTGGCGTACAAATTGGACATCAATGAATTCCGTGGAAACCAATCTCTACAGCTCATGGTCGATTACTTAGAGCCACGATAGCGGCTTTTTCAAAACAGCAAGTAATATCGATATTTTTCTGTATCTTCATCACATTTTTGAGTAGAATTCTCCGGTTAAATTCTACTCATAAATGCTGAGCAAATATGTTTGAAATCAATCCAATTAATAACCGCCTGCAGGACGTGACTGAGCGCACGAATATCCTGAGGGGGTATCTTTGACTACGATGCCAGAAAAGAGCGTCTAGAAGAAGTTAATGCAGAATTAGAACAACCGGATGTATGGAACGAACCTGAGCGTGCACAAGCGCTCGGTAAAGAGCGTTCATCACTTGAAGCCATTGTCGAAACTATCGATATTCTTGACCAAGGCGTTGAGGATGTTGCTGGCTTACTGGAACTTGCCGTTGAAGAGCAAGACCAAGAAACCTTTGATGAAATCGAACCTGAGCTTGCTGAACTCGAAGTTAAGTTAGAAAAGCTTGAGTTTCGTCGTATGTTTGCTGGTGATCACGATGCATCAGACTGCTACATCGATCTACAGTCAGGATCTGGCGGTACCGAGGCGCAAGACTGGACTTCCATGCTACTTCGTATGTATTTACGCTGGGCTGAAGCGAAAGGCTTTAAGACAGAGGTCATAGAGGTCTCTGATGGTGATGTTGCTGGTTTGAAAGGCGCGACGGTCCGTATTAGCGGCGAATACGCTTATGGTTGGCTACGTACTGAAACCGGTGTCCATCGATTAGTGCGTAAATCACCATTTGATTCAAGTGGTCGTCGCCATACCTCTTTTGCTTCTGCGTTTATTTATCCAGAGATTGATGACAACATCCAGATCGATATTAACCCATCCGATCTACGTATTGATGTTTACCGTGCGTCTGGCGCGGGTGGTCAGCACGTCAACACCACAGAATCAGCGGTCCGTATTACACACGTCCCAACGAATACCGTGGTTCAGTGCCAAAATGATCGTTCTCAGCATAAGAACAAAGATCAAGCGATGAAGCAACTTCGAGCTAAACTGTTTGAGTTAGAAGTACATAAGCAGAATGCCGAAAAACAAGCGAACGAAGATGCGAAGTCGGATATAGGCTGGGGAAGCCAAATACGTTCATACGTATTGGATGACTCACGAATTAAAGATTTACGTACAGGCGTTGAAAACCGTAATACACAAGCGGTTCTCGACGGCGATTTAGACAAATTTATCGAAGCTAGCCTGAAATCAGGCCTGTAAGCTAAAAGCAACTTAACAGGGTACATCCAAATGACTGATGCTGTTCAAAATGAAAACGTACAAGAAGAAAACAAGTTAATTGCTGAGCGTCGTAGCAAGCTGGATCATATCCGCAAAAGCTGCAAAGCAAATGGCCACCCTAACGATTTTCGTCGTGAAAATCTTGCCGGCGACCTTCAAGCTGAATTCGGTGAAAAGACGAAAGAAGAACTAGAAGAACTGAACCATATTGTAGCGATTGCTGGTCGTGTCATGGCAAAGCGTGGTCCGTTCCTAGCGATCCAAGAAACATCGGGTCGTATCCAAGCTTACGCGGCAAAAGACGTACAAAAAGTATTGAAAGAGAAGTACCAAGGCCTTGATATCGGTGACATCATCGGCGTTAAAGGTGCACTTCATAAGTCAGGTAAAGGCGATCTTTACGTGAACATGGAAGAATTCGAGTTGCTAACAAAAGCACTTCGTCCTCTACCTGAAAAATTCCACGGCTTAACGGATCAGGAAATGCGTTACCGTCAACGTTATGTTGACTTGATTGTTAACGAAGATTCACGTCAAGCGTTCATCATTCGTTCTAAGTTGGTGTCTTCTATCCGTAACTTCATGAGCTCAAAAGGTTATCTAGAAGTAGAAACACCAATGATGCATGTGATCCCTGGTGGTGCGACGGCTCGTCCATTCGTGACTCATCACAATGCACTTGATATTGATATGTACCTGCGTGTAGCACCTGAGCTATACCTGAAGCGTTTAGTTGTGGGTGGGTTTGACCGAGTATTCGAAATCAACCGTAACTTCCGTAACGAAGGCCTTTCTCCTCGTCACAATCCAGAATTCACTATGATGGAGTTCTACCAAGCGTACGCGGATTACAAAGATCTTATGGATCTGACCGAAGAGATGCTAAGTACAGCTGCGATGGACGTACTGGGTTCAACGTCTATGCCATACGGTGACGAAACGGTTGAGTTTGGTGGTACTTATACACGTATTAGCATGTTTGAAGCTATTAAACAGTACAACCCAGACCACGCTGAGATTCAAAAAATGACGGAAGCTGATATTCAAGATCGTGACCTAATGGTTGCTATCGCAAAATCAGTGCACGTTGATGTCGAGTCATTCTGGACATGCGGTCAGTTACTTGAAGAAATCTTTGGTGAAACGGCTGAACCTCAACTTATTCAACCAACGTTCATTACCGGTTACCCTGCAGATATTTCGCCATTGGCTCGTCGTAGCGACAGCAATCCATTCTTTACTGATCGTTTTGAGTTTTTCATTGGCGGCCGTGAAGTGGCAAATGGTTTCTCAGAGCTTAATGATGCTCAAGATCAAGACGAGCGTTTTAAAGCGCAAGTGAACGCTAAAGATGCGGGTGATGATGAAGCGATGTATTACGATGCAGATTATATTACTGCATTAGAGCATGGCTTACCGCCAACGGCAGGCCAAGGTATTGGTATTGATCGTTTAGCCATGTTGTTTACTAATACGCATACGATTCGTGATGTGATTTTGTTTCCAGCGATGCGCCCTCAACAATAATCTGTTATTGCTATGTTTTTTAAGCCTCTCTTTGAGAGGCTTTTTTTATGCCAAAAAACAATAACTTTTGTAGAAAAATGGAAAACAGTGCACTAGTCTTAAAATTGAGACAACTAAAGTCATCAATATGGCGTGAGTAACCTTGTGAGAATAGTCCTATTCAATAGAATTAACGAATTAAAAACTAAAAACAATAATAAGGAATGATGTAATGGGGACCGACTTTAGGATGGATTCCATCCCAGGCGCCTTAGTGGTGGTGGGGGGGACGTATGAGCCATGGTTATCAGTTTTAGAGCAGGCCGGTTGGCGTTGCACGCAGTGTTCTGATTTAAGAAAGGCAGATGCTATTTTCTCAGATACTGGGCCTTGTATTGGCATCGTGGATCTGACACGCGATGACTTTAGTTTGAACGGTATTGCAAAGCTTGTGAGCACACATAAGCAGGTGAGATGGATAGCCTTTATCCGAGAGTCACAATTAAGCTCTGACACTATATGCCAATTTATCGTGAATTTTTGTATCGACTTTTTTACGACGCCCATTCCAGATTCGCGCTTGATGGGAACGATTGGCCATCAGTTAGGCATGCTTAAACTTGAACAAAAAGTGTGGCCGCATAATGGTAATAACAATGATCTAGGCCTAGTAGGACAATCATTACCGTTACGGCGCCTAAGAGATCAAATTAAACGCATTGGCCCGACGGATGTCAGTATAATGATTCACGGTGAGGTAGGTTGCGGTAAAGAAACCGTAGCAAAGGCCATTCACCGTTGTTCTGCGCGGTCGCAAAAACCTTTTATATCGATCAACTGTCGAGCCTTTTCTGATGCGAGGTTTGAGAATGAATTCTTCGGGTTACACAACCCAGATCAGATATCACTGCTCGATCAAGCCGCTGGCGGTACGATTTTATTGAATGATATTTTTACCTTGCAACCCAAACAACAAATGAATTTATTAAAGTTCTATCAAGAGGGCAAGGTTGAAACCGTTGATGGTTGGAAGGAGTATGATATTCGTGTGCTGGCTTCTGATTCATCCGATATTGAAAAAGCGTTAGGGGATGGTTTGTTTAATGACGAGCTGTTTCACTGTATCAATGTATTAAGAATTAATGTCCCAAGTCTTAAAGAGCGTGCTACCGACATAGGATTGCTGGTTAATCACTATATTGGTCAGTTTTCAAAAGAATTTAATTCCCCCGTAAAATCCATTGATGATGATGCCCTAAAAACGCTGACCTATTATCATTGGCCTGGCAATGTCAAAGAGCTACTCAATCAAGTCAAGCGAGCCGTGTTAATGACAGAAGAAGAGGTACTTTCTAAGAAGCACTTTGAACTGCCGGGTACATACTCGGGTAAGCGGAGTTTAAAGAGCATTCGAGAACGTTCAGAGCGAGATGCATTAATCTTAGTACTTGATAGCCATAATGGTCAGGTGACCTTAGCGGCAAAAGAGCTGGGAATCTCAAGAGCAACGATGTATCGCTTGCTGAATAAGCATAACCTAATTACGGAAGAAACCTTATAGAGCGGGTTATTCATTTTTAAAGCCACTGTATCCTCAGTGGTTTTAATTCTCTTATCTGTTACATTATTTTTGTGATCTATACGACGGTCTATTAATTGGCAATATTGTTAATTATAAATATTTTCTATTATATGATTATTTTTTGTAAAATGAATCACTGCTATTTATTTAATGAACAGTTGATTACTTGGAAATGAAACCGCTAAATGGCAAAGAAATAGAGTATAAAATTGTATTGATATATTTTGTAAATGAATGTTGAAAATATAGTCGATATGAGTAAAAATCAACCTGAGCTACAAGCTCACCTATCAAATTATTTTGGATTTTAAAGTTAAGTGGAGGCATAAAATGATGAATCGTAAATTTTCTATCAATATTATTGCTGTTCCACGTTTATGTGTAAATAAACAATGGATGCATGTTAAGGCCACTAAAGCCTCGTGCCCAGTTACGTTTGGTACACCACTACTTTAATATCCGTACCCCTAGAGGCTGCGGAAATAGCAGTCTCAAAGTCAAATAAGTCTTTTTTAGATCGCTATTTCTCTCCTCAATATTGTCCATTTAGGAGAACAACATGCGTACATCTATATACCTAACACTTGCTACCTGGTTAATTAAAGCTGATCTTCATCATGAAGAAAGAGAATGGAAGCGCCGCTACCGTCGAAATGCTTACCAATTACCGTTGTATAACGAACACTTACTTCGTGATATTGGCCTTGACTCGCAAGGTCGTCCACTTGGGCTAGTGACTCACGTGCCTTCAGTAGTGGCGACACGCAAAGCTCGTCATCTTCGAAGGGGGCTGAAATCGACAATAGCAACGTAATTGAAAGCGGGCAGAGCGTCTCACTGCCCGCTTAGATTCTTTATATTGTATATGAGACGACAATAAAATCGTTAATAGTAATGAAATAACAACTTATGACGATGAGTTAATAACACTAGGGACAAGGATTAGAATACTGAGTCCCTATTTCTTGAATATCATTTAATAGTTCATCAGATAAGGTGACGTTAATGCTATTAATATTCGCTTCAAGTTGAGATAAATTTGTTGCACCAATAATATTTGACGCAACGAAAGGGCGTTGATTCACAAAGGCTAAAGCCATTACTGCTGGGTCAATCTGGTGTTTATGAGCAACATCGATATACGCTTGTGTAGCGGCAAGACCTTGGGGTGTGAAATAACGAACAAAGCGTTCAAAAACACTACAGCGAGCACCTGGCGGCTTTTGTCCATTCAGATATTTTCCACTTAAACACCCAAACGCTAGTGGTGAATAAGCTAACAGCTCCACGCCTTCATGATGGCTTATTTCTGATAACCCGACTTCAAAACTTCGGTTAAGTAGATTATACGGGTTCTGTATTGAGACAATTCTAGGTAAATTATGCTTTTCAGCCAATTTTAATAACGTCATTACGCCCCAAGGGGTTTCATTTGAAACACCGATATAACGAATCTTCCCCGCATTGATCATTTCATTCAACGCTTCTAACGTCTCGATCAAAGAGACATCATCACCGCCTTCATGGTAGGGATAGTTGAGTTGACCAAAACAGTTCGTTTGCCTTTGAGGCCAATGCAATTGGTAGAGATCGATATAGTCTGTCTTGAGTCGAGTGAGGCTATCGTCGACGGCTTGATGAATATTGCGGCGATCTAGGCGCATATTATTTCTAATATGTGGAACACTTCTTGGTCCCGCGACTTTGGTTGCCAATATGACTTTTTGTCTTTTATCTGACTGAGATAACCAGTCACCAATATAGCTTTCGGTAAGACCTTGCGTTGTGGCTTTTGGTGGGACAGGGTACATCTCGGCGGTATCGATGAAGTTCACGCCATGTTCGACAGAAAAGTCGAGCTGATCGAATGCTTCCTTTTTCGTATTTTGCTCACCAAACGTCATTGTGCCTAAGCAAATTTTGCTGACTTCAAGAGAGGAATGAGGGAGAGTATGATATTTCATTGAGCCTTCCTTGCTGCTTTTGTTTTCTTTCACTATACCGCGTTTTGTTAAAACTTCAGTTTAAAGAGCACACTTCTGAATTTATTTTACTAAACTGTTGATTGTCAGTAAGGCATTATCCACAAGTATTTTTTAAAGGAGGTGGAATATGCAAAAACATCAGCTCGATCGGTGGTTACATGGATACCACAAAGACACCTATACACCACCTAAAGTCTTTGTAATTGGTTGTGCTGATATTTCACACTATTTGTTAGCAGTGGAATACAAGCATAAGCTTGAACCAATAAAAGAAAATGATGAACCCATTCATTTTGAGTCATTAGATTCGGTGAAAGAGGTACTACACAAATTAGGCGTTGAAAAAGCCTATCTTCGTTTACATAACGCCTATGACGAGTGTGGCAGTACGGGGGAAATGAACCGGTACTGTGATATTGAGTTAAAACTGCACTAGGTAACGCCTTTATGATAAAGGCGTTAGACAAAGTAGTTTTCAAGGATATAGGATGTAAACTTCGCTCTGAGATAGAACCCTCGGGGCAGGGTTTTTATCGGCTGGCCGTTGGCGCCATAAGCGCCTGTTGTCACGCGGCTATTCGCTGCTTTTGGCCTTATTTGTAGGATTTCGCCACTGTGTGCGGTCAGTTGATTGATGTGTCCCAAAGTAATATGGTCCATTAACTCTTCCCAATCATTTTTGAGCATGAGTTCTTCTTCTTCGGAAGGGCTCCAGATCAAAGGGGATCCGACGCGACGTTGTGCTACTGGGATTTCTCGTTCACCTTCCACTGGCAGCCAAAGTACACGTGAGAGTTTATTGCGAATATGGCTACGCTCCCATGTCAAACCTTGTACGCCGGTAAGAGGGGCGACACAAACGAATGTGGACTCAAGCGGTGTACCTGAATAACTGATAGGGATGCTTTTAAGTTCGATACCAATATCTGGAAAATCTTGTGTCGGTTTGCTACCGGCCTTTGCACCTAGGTGCCACTCTAGCAATTGACCCACCCAGCCCTTATCACGCTTTAAGGTTTCAGGTACCTTCATATCAGCTTCTTGCGCTAACTCACCAAAGCTCATGCCCGCTATTTGTCGCGCTCTACTCATGAGCTCGCTTTCTGATCTAGGAGTAGACTTCATATATTAAGAGACGTTGTAGATAAAAATGACGATGTCAGTTTATCACGGAGTTCGACTTCTGCCTGTACAAAAAAAGATCACAAAGCGCGGCTTTCGATCTATTACTGAGTTATCCACAGTTCGTTTTTTAATTTCTTTATTATTATATCATCTGTATGAATAAACAGGTATTTTTTGGAAACTAATGCTTGATTAATTGTAAGTGATAGAATTGATAGCAGCTCTTGTGTGGATAAAACAAGCTTTGTTCGATCTTTGACCGATCTAAGATCAATGGACAATTGGCAATTTCATTTAAGGCTGATTTTTCAATCGTTATATTTAACTTGTTGTTTTAAAGTGATTAATATTCTAGATTATATGTGTGCTATAAATTGGTATACGTGATTTATTTGTCATTGTTAGAGAAGATCAAAGATTCTGCACATGGTTATTCACAGAAAAGGTGAATAAATGTGGTCTAGGTCTCATTGTGGTGTTGATAAGTGTTGGTGCGAGTAAAACTTATCCATAGTTTGTCGATTAAGTGGTAAATGTTCAAATTTACGGGTGTCTACGTTTGCTCAACTTGGGGATATGTGGAAAAATCAAGGTAATGAAAATTTAATTGAGGTTGGCCAGTGATAGATGGCGATGGTTACCGACTTAATGTGGGTATTGTAATCTGTAACAACCATGGTCAGGTCTTCTGGGCTAAACGATACGGACAACATTCATGGCAGTTTCCTCAAGGTGGTATTGACGAAGGTGAATCCCCTGAGCAAGCTATGTACCGAGAACTGTATGAAGAAGTCGGGCTAACAAAAGATGATGTAAAAATTGTCGCTGTTAGTCGTCATTGGCTGAGATACAAGTTACCTAAACGGCTCGTTCGTTGGGACTCGAAGCCTGTTTGTATTGGACAAAAACAGAAATGGTTTTTGCTACGTTTGGATTGCGATGAGTCGCGGATCAATATGCAACGTGGTAGTACCCCTGAGTTTGATGGTTGGCGCTGGGTAAGTTATTGGTATCCGGTCAGGCAAGTTGTCTCTTTTAAGCGTGACGTTTATCGTCGTGCCATGAAAGAATTTGCTTCTCTCGCAATGCCTTTTAAGGAACGTAAGTTTAAAGGCAAAAGAAAACACCGAAGAGGGTAAGTATGCTTTCGCAACTAAGGGAAATAGTTGAGCACGTTTCTAAAGAGGAGAGCGTGCACTTAGCCCTTGAAATGTTGGTTAAACAAACTTGTGCAGCTATGCATACCGAATGCTGCACAATTTATCTTGCCAATGAACCGCAACAACGGTTAGAGCTGATGGCAACCCAAGGCCTTATTTTTCAGGGCGATACCATTCACATTAACTTTGATGAAGGGTTAGTAGGGTTAGTCAAGCGCACCGCTGAACCACTGAATATAGCGGCTGCGGCTCAGCACCCTGCATTTAAATTTTTCCCTGAACTTGGGGAGGATATCTACCATGCCTTTCTTGGCACACCTATTATTCACCGTAAACAAGTGCTCGGCGTACTCGTTATTCAGCAAAAAAAATCTCGTCAGTTTAGTGAAACAGAAGAATCTTTTCTTGTTACGTTAGCCGCTCAGATCGCGGTGCTCATTGCCCATGCTACTGCCCAAGGGGATAGCTTCTTTGAGGGCAATCAATTAACGGTTGTAAAAGGCATTGCAGCGTCTTCTGGGGTTGCGATTGGTCCAATGTGGTGGGATAACACCCAGCCAGAGCTAAGTGACGTGTTTCCAGCGTCTACGCTGGATGTTAGTCGTGAACAAGAGCTGTTATCGCTTGCGATCGAAAAAGCGCTTGCTGACTTTAAGCGAATGCGTAAAAAGCTAGATTTGGAGTTAAATAAAGATGCTCTGGCTATTTTTGACCTCTTTACGCACTTACTCAATGATCCTATGTTGCGAAAAGATCTCAAGGCTCAAATAGCTCAGGGAGATCGAGCGGACTGGGCGCTAAGACAAGTGGTTGAAAGTTACGCGAATCGCTTTGCTAAAATGTCGGACATCTATCTTAGAGAGCGGGCGCAAGATGTCCGTGAACTCGGACAGCGGTTATTGTTTTTTCTTCATAACTCAGAGCAGCCAGTACATGTGATTTCTGAGCCTGTCATTATGGTGGTGAGGGAGCTGACGGCCTCTATCTTGGCGTCTATTCCCAAAGAAAAGTTGCTGGCGGTTGTGTCATTGGAAGGCGCTGCAAACTCTCATGCTGCGATCCTATCTCGAGCGATGGGCGTGCCTGCTGTCATGGGACTAGGGATTAATCCTGAATTATTAAGCGCTAAGCTAGCCATTGTGGATGGCTACAGTGGTGAAATTTTCTTAGAGCCAACCGTTGAGTTACTCTCTGAATACCGCGAATTGGTGACCGAAGAGACTGAATTGTCGCACATGGTTGAGCAGACCTTAGATCTTGATGCTGCAACCAAAGATGGTCAACGAATTCAGGTTTTATTAAACGCGGGTTTGAGCGCTGACACCAGTATTTCCTTAAATAAAGGTGTGGATGGTGTTGGGTTATACCGAACTGAAATTTCGTTTTTATTGAGGCAACAGTTTCCGTCTGAAGAAGAGCAAGTCCAGCAATATCGAGCGGTGTTACAAGCTTATCCTACTAAGCGAGTTGTCATGCGTACGTTGGATATTGGTGGTGACAAGGCATTGCCTTATCTTCCTATTGAGGAAGATAACCCGTTCTTAGGTTGGCGTGGAATTCGCTTTACGCTTGATCACCCTGATATTTTTCTGATCCAATTAAGAGCAATGCTCAGAGCAAGTGAAGGGCTCGATAATTTGAGCATATTGTTACCAATGGTCTCCTCAATGCAGGAGTTGGATGGAGCAATCACACTCATTAATCAAGCTTATGATGAGGTAGCTCAAGTACATCAAGATATTGTGCCTCCTCAGGTTGGTGTGATGATTGAAGTGCCATCTATGCTATACCTTCTGCCTTTTATGGCAGAAAAGGTCGACTTTGTTTCTGTGGGTACGAATGATCTTACGCAATATTTGTTAGCGGTTGATCGCAATAATGCCCAAGTAGCGGATATCTATGAGACCCTTCATCCGTCTGTATTAGCAGCGATGAAACATATCTTTGAAACGTGCCAGTCTTATCAATTGCCGGTATGTATTTGTGGTGAGCTTGCTGGTGATCCTATCGGTGCATTATTACTGGTTGGCTTGGGCTACGATACATTAAGTATGAATACCTCGAATGTCGCTAAAGTGAAATATTTGCTGCGTCAAACGACAATGGATGAGCTGAAACATCTTGCGAATAATGCATTAATGCATCCATATGGTGATTCGATTTATAATCTGATGCGTGACTATTTTGAGCAAAAAGGTTTGGCTGGGTTTATTCGTGCTGGGAAATCTTAGTGCTCACATCGTGGAAATAACATGAATTTTGAACTTCTCTTTGTATTGCTTCTTTTAGGGGCGATCGTCGGCACGATGTCGGGCTTACTCGGTATTGGCGGTGGGTTAATTGTTGTGCCAGCCCTTGCTTACTTGTTACCCCTATTTGGGATCCCCGCCGAATTAGTGATGCAAATAGCGTTGGCGACGTCGCTAGCCTCGATTATTATTACCTCTGGATCTTCTGCTATTAATCATGTCAAGCTCGGCAATGTCGACCTTTTTGTAATTAAATGGCTGCTGCCTGGTGTCATCGTGGGTGGGTTAGTTGGGTCATTTGTAGCGGAATGGATCCCTTTCCAATATCTGCCTAAGGTGTTTGCACTGATCGTCTTTGCGCTGGCTGTACAGATGATTTTATCGATCTCCTCTACCTCCACTCGTCCACTGCCATCCCCAGTTATTATGAGCTGCTGTGGTGGTGTTATTGGCATGGTATCAAGCCTTGCCGGTATCGGAGGCGGCTCTATGTCTGTCCCATTCTTAAGCAAGCATGGTGTAGAAATGCGTAGGGCAGTTGGATCTTCGTCGGTGTGCGGTTGTGTGATTGCGATTGCAGGTATGATAGGCTTCATTCTCCATGGCGCTAAGGCACAAGGTTTACCTGAATATAGCCTTGGCTATGTGTATGTTCCCGCACTGTTGGCTATCGCCGTGACCTCGATGTTAACGACTCGGTTTGGTGCTAAATTGGCCACAACGATGCCAACACCGAAACTTAAAAAGATTTTTGCGGTCTTCTTAGTATTCGTATCATTTTCAATGATGTTTTAGTCTTTATTACCCACACGTTAAGAGAGCAGTTTATGTCTCAGGGATTTATTGAATTTCCTAGTATTGACCCCGTTTTATTTGAAATTGGCCCTATATCCGTTCGCTGGTATGGCTTAATGTACCTAATCGGTTTTGCATTTGCGATGTGGCTTGCCAATCGACGTGCAGATAAAGCCGGATCTGGCTGGACTCGTGAACAGGTATCGGATCTGCTATTTGCCGGCTTCTTGGGTGTGGTGATTGGTGGTCGAGTTGGGTATGTGTTGTTCTACGGTTTCGATACTCTCATGCAGGATCCACTCTACTTGTTCAAAGTATGGACTGGCGGGATGTCTTTCCATGGTGGGTTGCTTGGGGTGATTACCGCTATGTTGTGGTATGCCCGTAAGAACGGTCGTACCTTTTTCAATGTTGCTGACTTTATCGCGCCGCTTGTGCCATTTGGCTTAGGAATGGGGCGTATCGGCAACTTTATGAACAGCGAACTTTGGGGCCGAGTTACCGACGTGCCTTGGGCGATTGTATTCCCAAATGGCGGGCCATTACCAAGACACCCTTCCCAGCTTTATGAATTTGCCTTAGAAGGTGTCGTATTATTCCTTATCCTCAATTGGTTTATTAAGAGAAGTCGCCCAGAGGGTGCGGTGTCAGGTCTATTCTTACTTGGCTACGGTTGCTTTAGGTTCTTGATTGAATACGTTCGTGAACCAGACGCACACTTAGGCTTGTTTGGCGGGTTTATTTCGATGGGACAGATTCTGTCATTACCTATGGTCATCCTTGGTGCCTTAATGATTACGTGGGCTTACAAAGTCAACGGAAACACGACACATAACGTATCTAAGCAATAGGAATTGTTGTGAAGCAGTATTTAGATTTATGCCAACGTATCGTCGATGACGGTATCTGGATTGAAAATGAGCGTACAGGAAAGCGTTGCTTGACGGTGATTAATGCCGACCTTACGTATGATGTGGCGAATAATGCCTTCCCATTGGTGACAACGCGTAAGAGCTTTTGGAAATCAGCAGTAGCGGAATTGTTGGGTTATATCCGCGGATACGATAACGCTGAAGACTTTCGTAAGCTCGGAACTAAAACGTGGGACGCCAATTCCAACCTCAATGAAGTGTGGCTAAACAGCCCTTTCAGAAAAGGTGAGGATGATATGGGGCGCGTTTATGGCGTTCAAGGACGCTCGTGGGCAAAGCCTGATGGCGGGCATGTCGATCAACTTCGTAAGATTGTCGATGACCTATCTCGTGGTATTGACGATCGCGGTGAGATACTGAATTTTTATAACCCTGGTGAGTTCCACATGGGGTGTCTACGTCCGTGTATGTACAGCCATCACTTTTCACTGCTTGGTGATACGTTGTATTTAAACAGTACACAGCGCTCGTGTGATGTCCCACTTGGGCTCAACTTTAATATGGTTCAAGTGTATGTTTTCTTAGCGATTATGGCGCAAATTACGGGTAAGAAACCGGGGCATGCCTATCATAAGATTGTTAACGGGCATATCTATGAAGACCAGCTAGAGTTGATGCGTGATGTTCAACTAAAGCGTGAGCCTCTTTCAGCGGCGACTTTCCATATAAATCCGAAGATTCAGTCACTCGAAGATTTAGAAACTTGGGTGACGATGGATGACTTTGAGGTGCGTGACTATCAATGTCACGAACCAATAAAATACCCATTTTCAGTGTAATAAAATGCCGAGCGATGCTCGGCTTTTTATTATCTAGATAGAAGGGAAAAAGTGAGCGCTTCTCTCTATCTCTATCTCTCTATCCATTTATCTAGCGAGATAGACGAGCGAATTAGTCGTAGTACTCATCCTCGATAATTTCTTCTTCGATGATGTCGTCTTCTATAACTTCCTCTTCTACGATATCGGTCGCGACCTCACATGTCTCTTCGTCGTATGCGCCATCAATAGCGCCGCCAACTGCGCCGGCACCACCACCAATAGCAGCACCAGCCGCTGCTCCTGAACTTCCATCGACGATACCCCCGACGACGGCCCCCGTGACAGCCCCATCAACAGCGCCATCAATGGCACCATCAGAGGTTTGATCGCAGTAGTAAGCAAATGAAGGGGAGCTAAGCATAGCCAGAAGGAGAAGTGTTTTAATTTTCATAACGCGTTCACATTGTTATTGGAAGTGACAGTAGGGTAATGAACATCGACAAACTAAATAAGATACCTCGCGTAAAGGTTTGGTCAGTATAGTGTGTGTTTATTGCTGCGGTTTATGATTGCTACTTTTACACTAGCCAAGACCATCACTAAGGCTTGTTTGGAGCGGGGTATTTGTAGTGTGAATGCAATGACCTATCTTGCGATAACCATCAAGTGTCACTCATAATGGATAGATAAGCGTTGGAATAGGAATTGATCATGCGATGGTTTGGGTATGTTTTAGCTGGGATGTTAGTGGGTTGTAGCAGTGCTCCGACAGAAATAAAAGTGGCGGATGAGAAACAATTAGTGGCTTATAAAGCGGTCGTTGACAATACAGCGGAATTTGTCGGTAAACCAGCGAGGTGGGGTGGGGTCGTGGCTCAATTGAGTAATCCTTCGCCCAATAGTAGCGTGTTGCAAATCAGTCAATTTGAGCTGGATAGCAAAGGTAGGCCTGATGAAACTCAGCAAGGAACAAGCCGCTTTGTCGTAAAAGTTGACCGATTCTTAGACCCGAGTATTTTTGTTCAGGGTAAAGCCATGACGTTTGTAGGCATAGTCGCAGGCAATGAAACGATTAAAGTCGGAGAGCAAACGCTAGTCGTACCCGTTGTTAAGGCGTCTAACTACTATTTATGGACCGAAGACAAGCGAATCAAAACCTACTATGTCGGTGACCCATTCTATGATTACTATTACGATCGTGATTACTACTGGGACGATGTCGATGATATTGATCTGATAGAGCATTATGACGATTACGATGCGTATGACTACGGCGATTATTAATACGTATTCAATGTTGATTGATTAAAAAAGTAAAAGCCCAACGCATTGACGTTGGGCTTTCATTTCGTATTACATTGTCATTTAAGCGAGTTGCTACTCGGAGGCGATTACGTTGTTAGAGCGAGAATCGTCCCTGGAATGATGACAAAGATAGAAGCAAGGTATCCAGCTACCACCGCTTTATTCTTAATTGCCATATCTGAAATGTAGTCAGCGCCTTTAACAGGTAGTTCTCTTAAGAAAGGAATACCAAAGATGAATACGGTTGATAAGACATTAAAGACTAGGTGAACCAACGCTATTTGAAGAGCAAAAACCGCATACTCACCAGAGACTGCTGTTGCGGCAAGCAGGCCGGTAATACAAGTACCAATATTCGCCCCAAGTGTAAATGGATAAACATCACGAACTTTCAACGTTCCGGTGCCGACTAGAGGAACCATCAAGCTCGTTGTTGTAGAAGAAGACTGAACTAAGATAGTGACGATAGAACCCGATACGATACCGTGAATTGGACCACGACCGATGGCATTTTTAAGGATGTCACGCGCTCGGCCTACCATTAGGCTCTTCATAAGTTTGCCCATTACCGTGATAGCAACAAAGATAGTCGCGATACCTAAGACAATGAGAAGCACACCACCGGTGACATTACCAAACGTTGCCAATGGATCTTGAATTGCAGAGACAACTGGTTTAGTCATTGGTTTGATAAAGTTCAAACCGCCCATGCTCATGTCACCACTCGCTAGCATTGGTGACACCAGCCAGTGTGATATTTTCTCTAAAATACCAAACATCATCTCTAGTGGTAAGAAAATGACAACCGCTAATAAATTGAAGAAATCATGGATCGTTGCGCTAGCAAAGGCACGTTTAAATTCAGTATTACAACGAACGTGGCCTAAGCTCACTAGTGTGTTGGTTACTGTAGTGCCGATGTTGGCACCCATGATCATTGGAATCGCAACCGTAACAGGAAGTCCACCTGCAACCAGGCCGACAATGATAGATGTGACGGTACTTGAGGATTGAATAAGGGCCGTCGCGACCAAACCAATCATTAAACCAGCAACAGGATGAGAAGCAAATTCGAACAAGACCTTGGCTTGCTCTCCTGTCGCCATCTTAAACCCACTACCCACCATAGATACCGCAAGTAGCAGTAGATATAGCATGAACGCCAAGTTAGCCCAGCGTAGCCAGCGTGTCGAATTCGACATTGGTGTCGCAGCTGTTGTTGCTTGGTTCATCATAGTTTTCTCCGTTTGACCTGTAGAATTTTGTCGGTCTGTTGTGGAATCTGCTGCGATAGTAGATCTGAATTATTACAGTAATATGACGATATTATGTCGCTCATCAATAACTGCGATATTTGTGTTTTTTATTTTATTGACATGACATATTTTTAATCTAAAGCGTTGATTTAAAATGATTTTATTTGATGTGATAAAAATAGATAAATAGCGCTATTTTAATGAATAAATTCGATTGTAGAGCGGTTTTGGTGTGCGAATGTGACAACTATGACAGGTTGTGTTTCGTTATTTACGATGCATGACTTAGGTTGTATCGGTTTAACCGAATATTGTTGATCTGGGAAGAGTTTGATATAAAAGGCATTGAGAATTTTAAGGCGGTAATTCATGTCACATCTTAATTATAATCACGTTTACTATTTCTGGATGGTTTGCAAGCAAGGCTCAGTGACAAAGGCAGCCGACGCGTTGTTTTTAACACCACAAACGGTGACGGGACAGATAAAAGCACTTGAAGAAAGAATGGACGGCAAGCTTACCAAGCGCAATGGGAGAAGTGTTGAGCCTACCGAGCTAGGGCAGCTTGTTTACAAGTACGCTGATCGTATGTTTGGTTTGAGCTATGAGATGCTTGATATCGTTAATTACAGCCAGCGCTCTAATATCTTATTCGATGTCGGTGTCGCCGATGCACTCTCAAAGCGTCTCGTGAGTAAGATTTTGATGACGACCATCCCTGATGATAACAGTATTCACCTGCGGTGCTTTGAATCTACCCATGAGATGCTGTTAGAGCAGCTATCTCAGCATAAGCTGGATATGATTTTGTCCGATTGTCCTGTTGATTCTAGTCAGAGTCCAGGATTGTTCAGTAAGAAACTTGGCGAAAGCCGGATGAGTTTTTTTACATCAGGAAAGGTCGAACATCATCATTTTCCTGAAATACTGGAGCAACGAAAATTATTACTCCCAGGAAGTCGCACCTCAATGGGGCGTAAGATCCATCAATGGTTTGATCGGCAAGGTATCCAACCTAATATATTGGGCGAATTTGATGATGTGGCATTGATGAAAGCCTTCTCTATGTACAAAGAAGACGTAATATTTTTAGCACCAAGCTTATATATGTCAGAGATCTCAGATAAACGCCCGCTTCAACATATTGGTGATATCGACGACCTTAAGGAAGAGTATTACGTTATTTTTGCTGAGCGAATGATCCAGCATCCTGCGGTAAAAGGGGTCTGTGAGGCCGACTTTAGTGATTTGTTGAATGTTTAGTGAGTTTTTTTAGTAACGAAGAGGCCGTATTTTAAAATGGTTACTTCGTTCGGGTTAGATCGTTTTACTAGGGTAGAGGTAAGGTATGAATTTGCAGGAGATGGAAAAGAATGCACCGCAAGCGGTGATGCTCCTTAAAGCAATGGCAAACGAAAGACGCCTGCAAATACTTTGTATGCTTCATAATACTGAGCTTTCAGTCGGGGAGTTGTGTGCAAATTTAAACCTAAGCCAATCAGCGCTGTCTCAACATTTAGCATGGTTGCGCAGAGATGGACTGGTTTCTACGAGAAAAGAAGCACAGACGGTGTATTACACCTTAAGTAGCACAGAGGTTCGTCAAATGATCGAACTACTGCATGGCCTATATTGCGAAGAAGAGTGATACCTGAGGGGCGTGCGGTTTGTATCAGGGCCAGTTCATGTCTGAGCTGGCTCACATGCTATTGCTATTAGGACAGTGACGATGTCATTTTAAGTCAGCATTGGTGCTTTTAAGCAAAATTATAAATAAAACGATAGATACAAAAAAACCGGCCAAGGCCGGTTTTTATCGCTAATCGAGTTCTAATTAAAGAGCTTTGATTGCTGCAGTGAAGCGAGACTTATGACGAGCTGCTTTATTCTTATGAATAAGGCCTTTAGTCGCCATACGGTCTAGAAGAGGTGTAACTTCAACTAGTGCCGCTGTTGCTGCTTCTTTATCGCCAGCTTCAATAGCAGCGATAGTTTTTTTCATGTAAGTGCGCATCATAGAACGACGGCTAGCATTGTGCTGGCGACGTTTCTCAGCTTGGATAGCGCGCTTCTTAGCAGATTTACTGTTTGCCAAGGGTCTAACTCCCAAAAACTTAGTTCGGTGACAATTTAAGGGCGAGGAATATCCTCTATTTGCACTTAAAAGTCAACAGATTTGTGCAAAAACCCAACGATATAAAACAAGTTTTGATATCTGGAGGTCTTCGCGGTTAAGATGGCGGGGATTCTAACAGTATTTTTCAACCAATGCTAATACTATCCGCTCTTGAACAATAAAGAAGACGGAAACCCATCTAGGACAAGGTATTAGCTAGGTAATTAGGGGTGAAAGTGAGTAAAAAGCTTCTTAAGTCTGGCATGATCGTAAGTGCTATGACGTTAGTGTCCCGAGTATTGGGACTGGTGCGCGACGTGGTCGTGGCCAATTTAATGGGAGCAGGCGCGAGCGCCGATGTGTTCTTTTTTGCCAATAAAATACCCAACTTCTTGCGCCGCTTGTTCGCTGAAGGCGCCTTTTCGCAAGCCTTTGTTCCAGTACTTACTGAGTATCATGCCGCTGGAGATAAAGAAAAAACACGTGATCTCATTGCTAAGGTATCGGGAACGTTAGGCGTACTAGTGTCGATCGTGACATTGTTTGGTGTGCTAGGGTCTGGTGTCGTTACCGCTGTCTTTGGTTTTGGGTGGTTCCTTGATTGGTTAAATGATGGTCCAGCCGCCCCTAAATTTGAGCTGGCTAGCTTGATGCTCAAGATCACCTTTCCCTATCTTTGGTTTATTACCTTTGTGGCCTTATCTGGCGCTATTCTTAATACCTTAGGTAAGTTTGCCGTTTCATCGTTTACGCCCGTCTTTCTAAATGTGATGATCATTGGCTGCGCTTGGTTTATCTCACCCAACCTTGCTCAACCTGAGATCGGTCTCGCTATTGGTGTCTTTCTTGGCGGTTTTGTTCAGTTTGTATTTCAGCTTCCCTTTCTTATAAGAGCGGGGGTTCTTGTTAAACCGAAATGGGGTTGGCGAGATCCTGGCGTAGTGAAGATCAGAACCTTGATGATCCCTGCGTTATTTGGTGTCTCAGTCAGTCAGATTAATTTATTGTTTGATACCTTTATCGCCAGTTTTCTGGCGACGGGTTCCATTAGTTGGTTGTATTATTCGGATCGCTTATTAGAGTTCCCGCTTGGCCTTTTTGGTATTGCGATTGCGACTGTCATTCTCCCTGCGTTATCTCGTAAGCATGTTGATGCCGAGAGTAGAGGCTTTGCCTCAACGATGGATTGGGGGGTGCGTATGGTGGTGTTATTGGGTCTACCGGCAATGTTGGGACTGATGGTGCTAGCGAAGCCCATGCTAATGGTCTTATTTATGCGCGGTGAGTTTACACCACATGATGTGAACCAAGCCTCGATGTCATTGCTCGCATACGCGTCAGGCTTACTTAACTTCATGCTGATAAAAGTTTTAGCACCTGGGTATTTCTCGCGACAAGATACCAAAACACCGGTGAAATACGGCATTATTGCCATGGTCTCTAATATGGTATTCAATGCTATTTTTGCATACTTTTATGGCTATGTTGGCTTGGCTATGGCGACGGCTTTGTCTGCACTTATTAATATGGCACTACTTTACCGTGGGCTTCATATTCAGAATGTTTACCGTTTAACAAAACAGACGGCCCTGTTCATTGGTAAGTTAATTATTGCATCGTTAATCATGGTCGCGGTGGTGATTTGGTTATTGGCAGACATGCAGCAGTGGTTGTCATGGGGGCTAACACAGCGTGTGACGACATTGACTATGTTGATCGGCGTTGGTGGTGCGAGCTACCTATTTACACTCTTGCTACTTGGCATTAGAGTGAAGGATTTAAAAGCAGCGACAGATTAGCAATGATTCGTTATAATCCGTCGGTTTCACACTGCTATTATTAACTTCAACAGGTGGTTTAGTCGTTTCATGGAACTTATTCGAGGCATCCATAATCTAAGAAATCAACATCATGGCTGTGTGTTGACGATTGGTAATTTTGATGGTGTACATTTAGGGCACCAACGTGTACTCGAACAGGTAAAAGAAAAGGCAGTGCTTTTGAATTTACCTTCTGTGGTGATGACGTTTGAACCTCAGCCAATGGAGTTATTTGCCAAAGACAAAGCACCGGCACGTTTGACGCGATTGCGAGATAAGTTCGAGCTATTACAGCAGATGAATATAGACCGCTTGCTTTGTGTGAACTTCAACCACCACTTTGCTAGCCTGTCGGCTGAATCATTTATTCGTGATTTGCTCGTCGATAAGTTAGGCGTTAAGTTTTTAGTGATTGGTGATGATTTCCGCTTTGGCAAAGGTCGAGTCGGCAACTTTGACATGCTCAAACAAGCGGGTAAAACGTTTGGTTTTGAAGTCGTCAGCACACGCAGCTTTTGTGTCGATGATAGGCGAGTCAGTAGCACGGCAATTCGTCAGGCTTTAGCCAACGATGAGCTTGATGTGAGCGCAGAAATGCTTGGGCGCCATTACACATTGTCTGGTCGGGTTGCTCATGGTAAAAAACTGGCGCGAGACTTCGGTTTTCCAACCGCAAATATCTCTTTAAAGCGATATGTGTCACCGGTCAGTGGTGTATATGCGGTGCAAGTAATGGGCATTGATAAACAGCCGTTACCTGGTATCGCAAATGTCGGTAATAAACCGACAGTCAATGGTTCCAACTTAGATTTAGAAGTGCATATTTTTGGCTTTGATGGCGATCTGTATGGAAAGCAAATTGAAGTCGCACTGTTCCACAAAATACGCAATGAGAAGAAATTTAGCTCTTTGCAGCTGCTTAAGCAGCAAATAGAATTGGACGCTGAAGTAGCAAGGGTGTGGCTACTTGAGTGTATGGGTTAGTGGGAGATTCCACCGCTAACATAATGTCTAACTGTCGCCCAATACAACGGAATTAAGAATCGATGAGTGAGTATAAAGATACCCTGAACCTTCCTGAAACAGGGTTTCCTATGCGCGGTAACCTGGCTAACAGAGAGCCAGAGATGCTGAAGCGTTGGTATAAAGAAGATCTTTACGGGGAAATCCGTAAAGCGAAGCAAGGCAAAAAGTCATTTGTATTACACGATGGCCCTCCATACGCGAATGGTGATATTCATATCGGCCACGCACTGAACAAGATTCTTAAAGACATTATTATTAAATCTAAAACCCTTTCTGGTTTTGATGCCCCTTACATTCCGGGCTGGGATTGTCACGGTCTTCCTATCGAATTGATGGTAGAGAAGAAGAAAGGCAAGCCGGGTCAAAAGATTTCTGCATCTGAATTCCGTGAAGAGTGCCGTAAGTATGCCGCGGGTCAAGTTGAAGGCCAAAAAGAAAGCTTTAAGCGTCTTGGCATCATGGGCGAATGGGATAAACCTTACCGCACTATGGACTTTGGCACTGAAGCAAACATCATTCGTGCACTTGGTAAAATTGCCGACAAAGGTCACTTGCTGAAAGGGTTTAAGCCTGTTCACTGGTGTACGGATTGTGGTTCAGCGCTGGCTGAAGCAGAAGTTGAATATAAAGATAAAGTGTCCCCATCTATTGATGTGAAATTTACTGCGGCAGACGAAGCGTCTCTTCTAGAGAAATTTACTCTAGCGGAAGGACATGCCGGCCAAGGTGAAATCTCGATTGTTATCTGGACAACCACACCGTGGACACTACCGGCAAACCGCGCCGTATGTCTTCGTGATGATCTAGAATACGTATTGATTCAAGTTGAAGCGCACGGTGAGCAAACGGCTCAACGTATTATTGTTGCTTCTGAACTTGCGAAAAGCGTGATGGATCGTGCGGGTATTGAGCACTTCCACAATCTTGGTTTTACAACGGGTGCTGAGCTTGAGCTTTCTCAATTCAATCACCCGTTCTACAACTTCACAGTACCTGCTGTGTTAGGTGATCACGTAACGACAGAGTCGGGTACGGGTGTTGTTCATACTGCGCCAGGCCACGGCCAAGAAGATTTCATTGTAGGTAAGCAATACAACCTAGAAATCGCTAACCCTGTGGGTTCAAACGGTGTTTATCTGCCGGATACTGAGCTATTTGCTGGTCAACACGTCTTTAAAGCGAATGATTCAGTATTAGAAGTATTGAAAGAAAAAGGCGCGCTGCTTCATCATCATGCGTATGAGCATAGCTATCCACATTGTTGGAGACACAAAACGCCAATTATTTTCCGTGCAACACCACAATGGTTCATCTCAATGGATCAAGCGGGTTTGCGTGCAAAAGCACTCGAATCAACCAAGAATGTTGAGTGGATGCCTGAATGGGGCCAAAGCCGTATCGAGGGTATGATTGAAGGTCGCCCTGAATGGTGTATCTCTCGTCAACGTACGTGGGGCGTGCCAATTGCGCTGTTTGTACATAAAGAAACATCAGAACTTCATCCAGATAGCCCAGCTCTTATCGAAAAAGTAGCAAAACTAGTGGAAGAAAAAGGCATTCAAGCTTGGTGGGACGTAGACGCTGCTGAACTCATGGGCGCTGACGATGCTGACAAGTACGAAAAAGTTCTTGATACACTCGATGTTTGGTTTGACTCAGGTGTGACGCACTTCTCTGTGGTTGATACTCGTGAAGAGTACAACGGCAACAAAGCGGATCTTTACCTTGAAGGCTCAGATCAACACCGTGGTTGGTTCCAGTCTTCATTGATCTCTTCGATTGCGATGAAAGATGAAGCCCCTTACAAGCAAGTGCTAACGCATGGTTTTGTTGTAGATGGCAACGGCCGTAAGATGTCTAAATCTATCGGTAATGTTGTGGCACCTAAAGATGTCACTAACAAGCTTGGTGCTGATATCCTTCGTCTGTGGGTCGCTTCAACGGATTACACCGGTGAAGTAGCGGTTTCTGATGAAATCCTTAAGCGCTCAGCCGATGCGTACCGTCGTATTCGTAACACGGCTCGTTTCTTCCTAGCGAACCTAAATGGTTTCAACCCTGAGACAGATTTAGTGCCAGCAGAAGAAATGGTGGCATTGGATCGCTGGGCGGTAGGTCGTGCATTTGCGGCGCAAGAAGAGATTGTTAAAGCATACGGCGAGTACAATACTCATGGTGTGACTCAACGCCTAATGCAGTTCTGCTCAATCGAAATGGGCTCTTTCTACCTAGATGTGATTAAAGATCGCCAATACACAGCGAAGCAGGGCGGTCACGCTCAACGCAGCTGTCAAAGTGCTCTGTACTACATCGTAGAAGCGCTTGTTCGTTGGATGGCGCCAATCATGTCATTTACTGCGGATGAAATCTGGAACGAAATGCCAGCTTCTTTGCCGACTGGAGAGCAGCGCGATAAGTTTGTGTTCACGGGCGAATGGTATGAAGGTCTGTTTGATTTAGCGGACGATGAAGCCTTGAGCAATGAATTTTGGGCTGAGATCCAAGCGGTTCGTGGTTCTGTGAATAAACTGCTTGAAGACGCTCGTAAAGAGAAAGTTATCGGCGGTTCGTTACAAGCTGAAGTGACGCTTTACGCTGATGAAGCACTCGCTGAAAAACTGAACCAACTGGATGACGAGCTGCGCTTTGTATTACTGACGTCTAAAGCAGAAGTAAAAGCGTTAAGTGAGAAGTCTGCAGCGGCTCATGCAACGGATCTTGCTGGTTTGTTTGTTGAAGTCGTAGCAACGGAAGCTGAGAAGTGTGAGCGTTGTTGGCACCATACACCGGATGTCGGCACTATCGCTGGCCATGAAAAAATCTGTGGTCGCTGTGTCACTAACGTAGAAGGTGAAGGCGAAGTTCGTAAATTCGCTTAAACAACACAATGACTGAACAGACGTTTTCATTAAAACAATCTGGAGTCCGCTGGCTGTGGCTGGCGGTACTTATCTTCGTTGCCGATATTGCTATTAAGCTCGTCGTCATGGACAGTATGGGATATGGATGGGCAAATCGTATTGAGGTTTTGCCGTTTTTCAATCTCCTTTATGTCCATAACTACGGGGCTGCATTTAGCTTTTTGAGTGACCAAGCAGGTTGGCAGCGCTGGTTCTTTACTGGAATTGCCTTTGTTGTGACCGGTATGCTGACATACTGGATGAGCAAACTACCGGCAACTGAAAAGTGGAACAACATTGCCTATGCCATGATTATTGGTGGTGCGGTGGGTAATGTGTTTGATCGTGTGGTGCATGGTTTTGTTGTGGATTACCTAGATTTTTACTGGGGAACCTATCACTGGCCAGCTTTCAACCTCGCCGATATGACGATTTGTATCGGTGCTGGATTGATCATCCTCGACAGTTTTCGAAAAAAAGAAACCAATTAGTGTTATAACTTGAATAACCCTAAGCGCTGTACGTTGATTCGTACGGCGCTTTTTTATATAACAAGCATTTGATACGACTTATTTGATACAGCGAGTTTGCAACGGCTAGTTTGAGAATAATCGTTTGATTACAAGGAAGCGGTAACGTGATGACCATAAAACAAGATAGCGCAGTAACGCTGCATTTCACCATCAAACTGAAAGACGGCTCAGTGGCGGATAGTACTCACAATATGGGTAAACCCGCAAAGCTTGTGATTGGTGATGGTAGCTTGAGTGAGAATTTTGAACAATGCTTGTTAGGGATGTCAGCATCCGACAAGCAATCGATCGAACTGAAAGCCGAAGACGCCTTTGGTATGCCTAATCCGGACAATATTCACTATATGGATCGCGCTAAGTTTGTGGGTGACTCTGAGGTGGAAGTCGGTACAATAATGGCCTTCTCTGGCCCTGATGGAATGGAAATTCCAGGGATTATTACCGAGATTGCAGGTGATTCTGTCACGGTGGATTTTAATCATCCACTTGCAGGCCAAGACGTCACGTTTGACGTGGAAATACTTTCAGTAGAATAACTGTCCTATAGAATAAACAAAATCGGTGTGTACTGATGAGTAATGAAATGAAAATTAAATTAGCAAATCCACGTGGCTTTTGTGCTGGTGTTGATAGGGCTATTAGTATTGTAGAGCGCGCTCTGGAGTTGTACCAGCCGCCGATCTACGTACGTCATGAAGTGGTGCACAACCGTTTTGTAGTCGAAGGCCTTAAACAGCGCGGCGCCGTTTTTGTTGAAGAGTTGGCAGAAGTGCCTGACGACAATATTGTCATTTTTTCTGCGCATGGTGTGTCTCAGGCCGTTCGAAAAGAAGCGAAAGAGCGTGCATTAACCGTATTTGATGCAACGTGTCCCTTGGTGACGAAAGTTCATATGGAAGTGGCAAGAGCAAGCCGCAAGAACATGGAAGTTGTATTGATTGGACACGCTGGCCACCCTGAGGTTGAAGGGACAATGGGGCAGTATGCGAGTAATACTGGCGGAATGTATTTAGTCGAGCGCCCAGCAGACGTGGATTCATTGAAAGTGAATGACCCAAGTAATCTGCATTACGTGAGCCAAACCACGCTGTCAGTGGACGAGACGGCAGATGTGATTGAACGCTTGCGTGAGGTATTCCCTCAGATTCAGGGGCCTCGTAAAGATGATATTTGCTACGCCACCCAAAACCGTCAAGATGCCGTGCGTGAACTTGCAGAAGCGGTTGACGTGATGGTCGTCGTCGGTTCAACAAATTCCTCAAACTCAACACGCTTAAAAGAGCTGGCAGAAAAATTAGGCACACCGGCCTATTTGACTGACACCCCTGATCAGATTGAACCAGAGTGGTTTGAAGGCAAAGGTTTAGTTGGCGTAACCGCAGGCGCATCCGCACCAGAGGAGCTGGTTAATCAAATTATTGATCGCATTAAAGATTTAGGTGCGAGTGACGTTGAAGAAGTGCTGGGAAGAGAAGAAAATATGTTCTTTGAAGTACCGCGAGAGTTGCAGGTTAAGCAAATCGACTAATTACATCGTCCTACTAAATTAAATCGTTCTTCTTACTAAAGACCTAGCCGCTATGCGACTGGGTCTTTTTTTCGTCCGTCTATTGAGCGGACGACCTGTACGTTTATTTAATAAAAAATCCGAGTACATGAGTACTCGGATTTCTATGTGGTAGTCAGTTGTTTATCGAAAACGAAGCGTTTTTTTAGAACTCACTATCATTGAGTAGTAGCGCGATTAGGCTGTCTTCGTTTCACCTTGAGGCTTGTCTTCATCTTCAAGCTCGATGTCTCCTTTACCTTTCGATATTTTAATCACATAAGCCGTAATGGAGAGTGTGCTAATAATACCGACGATTGTGGAGATTTGCATTGGTAAACCAAAGCCTAACGTGCTGTTGTTTAGGATAAAGGTAATGACTACCGTGGTCATGAACATGGCAGGGGCCGTCGTTACCCAGTGCAACTTGTTATGACGAAGTAGGTAGGCGGATGCCGTCCAAAGCATCATCACAGCTGTCGTTTGGTTGGCAAACCCGAAATAGCGCCAGATGATACCGAAGTCTACTTGAGTCAAGATGCCACCGATAACAAACAATGGCAGCGCCATTAGCAGACGGTTACGTAGTGTCTTTTGTTCCATGTTGAAATATTCAGCAAGGATAAGGCGGCTTGAACGGAATGCAGTATCACCCGATGTAATAGGCAAGATAACCACACCTAAGAAAGCGAGAATACCGCCGAATACACCAAGTAAACCAAATGATGCGCTGTAGACGACGTTACCAGGACCGCCATTAGCAACGGCCTCTGAGAGAGACTCGACTGAGCCAAAGAATGAAAGTGCTAGTGCACACCAGATAAGAGCAATGACACCCTCACCGATCATTGCGCCGTAAAATACAAAGCGACCATTTTTTTCATTTTCCATGCAGCGTGCCATCAATGGCGATTGTGTCGCGTGGAAACCTGAGATAGCGCCACAAGCAATCGTGATAAACAGTGCAGGCCATAATGGAAGGTCGTTAGGGTTCATGTTATTGAACATGTCGCTGATTTCGAAGCCACCCATGACAGTGTGCTCGCTTGACATTGCGACAGCGGTAATGAGGCCGACTGACATAAAGATAAGCAGTGCGCCAAATAACGGGTAGAAACGACCAATGATTTTATCCACCGGTACAATGGTCGCAACAATGTAATAAGCGAAGATTGCGATAACCATCGTGGTCATGCTGACCGACATATCAAATTGATCGTTGACTAGATTGGTGATCATGCCAGCCGGTGCAGAAACAAATACGACACCGACAAGCAGCAGCAATACAATGGCAAAAATGTTCATAAAATGTTTGGCGCCATTGCCTAGGTATCGACCTGTAATAGTAGGGACGGATGCGCCACCATTACGGATAGAAAGCATGCCAGAGAAGTAATCGTGCACCGCACCAGCAAAGATACAGCCAAGCACAATCCAAAGCATCGCTGCCGGACCGTATAGAGCCCCCATGATAGGGCCAAAGATTGGGCCGACCCCTGCAATGTTCAGCAACTGAACCAAGTAGACTTTTTTAGTCGACATCGGTACATAATCCACGCCATCCGCTTTGGTATGCGCAGGGGTTTGACGCTTTTCATTGATTCCAAATACTTTCTCGATGAAAGCACCATAAATAAAGTAACCGCCAATCAATGCGGCAACGCAAGTCATGAACCACAACATAATGTGTTATCCCTAATTTGTAATAACATTAAAACCTGTCGTCGATCATAACGTGACTTGATTTATAGATGCCGGGGTTATTCGCCGAGTGGTTGAATAGCTGATTAAGTGGTCAATAGCTAGGTTAAGTGGTTTTTTCATGGCTTAAGTGGTCAGAAATGCGGGGTAAGTGGTAGGAGAGAAGCGTGAAGCACATCACTTAAGCATTCAATGAGTGGCATTCTTTGCGAAATACTGGCATTGTGGCTGCAATAAAATAGGACGCAAAAGGATGACTATGAAAGCCATTATTGCCGTGCTCGCAGGGCTACTATTATTTGGATGTGCTAACGGTGTTGAAGCGCTAGCCAAACAAGGAAATTGGAATCAAATGGGCTATCAAGACGGTGTCAGAGGGCAGTTGCCTAGGACATACTCAGCATTGCAGAAATTAGGCGCCGCCGATCATGCTGAATATGAGCGTGGGTATCAGATTGGTGTCATAGAATTTTGCGATGCGAGTTTTGCTTACCAAATTGGCCTGTCTGGGCAATATTATACGGGGGCCTGCGAAGGGTTGCCTGACGCTCAGCGCTTTCGCATGGAATGGCAGCGTGGCTGGAACGACTATTCAAATTAGTAAACGGGACCTTTAAGGTCCCGTTTTTAATAAGAGGGAGAGGATAGCGTTTGGCTATTTATTCACCTTGTGGTTATTTATCCACTTTGTGGCTATCGACAGCTTTTCGCAAGAACCCCTCTTTGTCGGCTAGTTGTTGCTTTGCTTCTTCTTTATCTAATCCAGTGAGGATGATTAAGATGGCGAGCTTGACGTCATGGTCGGTGATTGTTAAAGCCTGCTTGGCTTCACGTTCGGTACACTCTGTGGCTTGCATGACAATCCGAGTTGCCCGGGCGACTAATTTCGCATTTGTGGCTTTCACATCGACCATTAGGTTCTCGTAGCTTTTACCCAACCGAATCATACTCGCTGTGGTTAGCATGTTAAGCACCAGTTTTTGTGCGGTGCCTGATTTCAGCCGTGTGGAGCCCGTTAATGCTTCTGGGCCCACGACTGGGCTAATGGCAATAGAAGCAATGTTCGCTAGCTGTGATGCAGGGTTACAGCAAAGCGATACGGTTGTTGCGCCAATGTCATTGGCGTATTCCAATGCGCCAATGACGTAGGGAGTGCGTCCGCTGGCCGCAATGCCGACAATCACATCATTGGCAGTGACATTGATACCAACAAGATCAGTTTGCCCTAATTCAGGGTCATCCTCCGCACCTTCTTTTGCCTTAAACATGGCATCTTGCCCACCAGCAATGACGCCTACGACCATCTCAGGTGAGGTCCCAAATGTGGGCGGGCATTCAGACGCATCCAGTACGCCAAGTCGGCCACTGGTGCCTGCACCAATATAAATGAGTCGCCCATTATTTTGAAATGCTTGAGTAATTGCATCGACGGCTTGCGCGATCTCAGGGATGACTTTTTCGACGGCAATCGGTACTAAGTGATCTTGTTGATTCAAGCGCAGGACAATTTCCTGGCTAGTGAGTAAATCGATGTCCATCGTTTCTGTGTTGCGTCCCTCAGAAACGAGTTGAGTAAGGGCATGCAACAATGCATCGTTAGTCATAATATGTTTCCTAATCTGCTGAATAGAGCACGCCTAGTGGCACGGCTCGGCTTGCCCCTGTAACAGAGGGAAGATTACTTGGTATATGGTGAACGTAACAGTGTGCCAGCCAAGCAAACGCCACCGATTCCATGTAATCACCACTGATGGCCTCGCTATCGGTACTCGCGACATGCCATCCGGTGAGCAACTCAGTCAAGCGCTGCATGATGATAGGGTTGTTGGCTCCTCCGCCACAGACGAGAAGCTTAGGTTGTGCCCCAATTTTGTAGGGTAGCAGAGCATCAACGATACTACGCACTGTAAATTCTGTCAGGGTGCGAAGGGTATCATGGACGGAGAGCGGCTGGCATTGTAAGGCTTGTTTGTCATCGAGCCAATGTTGATGGAAATACTCCCGCCCTGTGCTTTTTGGGGCCGGGCGCGATAGGTATTCATCTTCAAGTAGCTGGTTTAACCACAGCGGGTCAACGTGGCCTTGTTGTGCTTCTTGTGCATCCTCATCAAAGGCCTTATTTAAGTGTTGGGAGCAAAGGGTATCGAGCAAGGTATTGCCCGGTCCGGTATCAAAACCGATCACGGTGCCATCTGGTTGAAGGATCGATATATTGGCAATACCACCGATGTTCAAAATGACCTGAGAGGATTGGCTGGCGCCAAAAAGGTAGCGATGAAAAGCAGGCACGAGTGGCGCACCCTGCCCACCTAATGCCATATCTCGACGTCGAAAATCACCCACGGTGTTGATACCGGTTCTCGCCGCAACGATATGGTTGTCACCAAGTTGTATGGTGAATGGGGCATTGCCGTCGGGTTGATGGAAAACAGTTTGTCCATGATTACCGATGGCTGTAATTTGGCTTGCTGTGACATTGGCTTTATCAAGAAGCTGTAATACTGCCTGAGCATACACATGGCCAAGCTGGTGGTCGAGTTCACCAATCGCCTTTAAATCGGTTGCTTGACCGTGGCATATCTCGAGAACGCGAGTCTTTAATTGAGCGGGGTAGTCGAGAGCGTCACTTTCAAGGAGCGAAATCCCCTTGTCATCAATAGAGACCAACGCAACATCGATTCCATCTAAGCTGGTACCAGACATGAGGCCAATATAATAGTTGGCAGATTCCATCACGTATACTCCATGTGCTCTTATCAAGATGCTAAGCCAATACTTAGCGATAGTCATTGTAAATCAAAAATAAACGGAATAATCTTTTCGCACCCCTATTTGATAACAAAATTGCAGAGGACGAATAATGGGACCGTTATGGCTAGATGTGGAAGGTTTTGAACTCAGTGCTGAAGATCGCGAGGTTCTAGAACATCCGACCGTTGGAGGGTTAATCCTATTTACTCGCAATTATCATGATTCAGCGCAGCTTATTGAATTGAATAGACAAATCAGAGCTGCAGCAAAGAAACCAATCATTATTGGTGTTGACCAAGAAGGTGGGCGAGTACAGCGTTTTCGTGAAGGATTCACGCTATTGCCTGCCGCACAGCGTTATGCAGAAATTGGCGATGAAGAATTTGCCACGCAAGCAGGTTGGTTGATGGCGGCTGAACTCGTGGCACATGACATTGATCTGAGCTTTGCTCCTGTGCTTGATCAAGGCCATGAATGCAAAGCCATTGGTAACCGAGCTTTTGGTGAAGATATCGCCAGTATCGTTCGTTTCAGTAGTGCGTTCATTTCAGGTATGAAAGCGGCGGGCATGGCGACGACTGGAAAGCACTTTCCTGGGCATGGTGGTGTGATTGCTGACTCGCATTTAGAGACGCCGTATGATGAAAGAAGCGATCTTTTTGAAAAAGATATTCAGGTGTTCAAACAACAGATTGAAGCAGGGCTATTGGATGCCATGATGCCTGCTCATGTTGTGTATCCTCATTACGATGAGCATCCGGCAAGTGGTTCGCCGTACTGGTTAAAAACTGTTTTAAAAGAAAAGCTTAACTTTGAAGGAATTGTTTTTTCTGATGATCTTTCAATGGAAGGAGCGGCGATAATGGGCGGACCCGCAGAACGTTCATTACAAGCCATGCAAGCCGGTTGCGATATGGTGCTAATGTGTAATAGTCGCCGGTCAGCGGTCGACGTATTAGATAATCTACCCATCTCAAGCGTTGCCAAGGCGCCGACGATGCTGCGTAAACAGCACTTCACTTTAGCTGAGCTTGTTAAATCAGAGCAATGGAAATTGGCCAATAAAAAGGTATGCCAAGTTTTAGATATCTAGCGTGGCATGCTTAGATTTGGTGAGTAAAAAACGAACAATGCGGTAAATGATGCAAGACGAGAAGCGAGCATAAATAGCTCGCTTTTTTATTGAAATCCTAGGGTCTCTTTGAGTGTTTTTAGGTAGCGTCGACTGACTGGTACAGAAAAGTCGCTGTGAGTAATAATTTCAGCCAGGCCATGTTCAAGGAGCTTGATCTCTTTGATGCTTTTGATGTTAATGAGGTACTGGCGATGACAACGCAGCAGTGGGGTTTTTTCTTCAAGAATTTTCAGCGATAACTGACTGTTGGCTTGCTGTGAGGCCGTTCTAACCTGAACCCCGGTAATATCGCTAAAGGCACATTCCACCTCGGTGGTGGGAACAATGACTATTCGGTGATGCCCTACACAGGGGATTTGATCGAGAGTAGGGGGAGTAATCGACTGAATGGCATTCTGTTGCTGCTGCTCTTGTTTAAGCAGTCGCTTCACCGTTTTTCTGAGCCTACACGGATCGATAGGTTTGAGTAAGTAGTCGAATGCATTATCTTCAAATGCCTGCACAGCGTACTGATCATAAGCGGTGACAAACACAACATGAGGCATTGAATCTGGGTCAAGCATGCCGAGTAATTCTATCCCTGTAATCTGTGGCATTTGTATATCGAGAAAGACCACATCAGGTTTTAGGTTATTGATCTTTTTTAACCCTTCAATAGCGTTACTTGCTTGATCAAGGACGGTGATATCTTCGATGTCGCCAAGCAACTCAATGAGCTCTTCACGCGCAAAGCATTCATCATCAATAATGAGAGCAGTCATCAGTATCATGAGGTGATCGTCGTCCTTGTTTCTGTCGTTTTTTCTCGCGCAGGAATAATAAAGCTCATTCGAGTATAGGTGTCATTTTCTACCTCAATTTTTAGCGCTGCGTCACGGCCAAATTTGTTGCTTAGCCGCTTATCAACAATTTGCATGCCGAGCCCTTCATGATCATGCCCGGGCGCGATAAACGTGCCAGCATTGTCTTCGACAATTACGCGGTGTCCGTCCGCCGTTTCCTCACTGTAAATTCTAATTTTGCCACCCTCAATTTTGGTTGATATACCATGTTTGATCGCATTCTCTACTAACGGCTGTAAGGTAAAACTGGGCACAGCTCTTTCTAAGAGTGATAGCTCAATATCCATCTCGACACTGAGCCTATCAGTGAAGCGGGCTTTTTCAATCGTCAGGTAAGCGTTGACATGAGCGAGTTCTTCTTTGAGTGAGACCGTCTCAATGTTTTGTTTAAGGTTACTTCTAAAAAATTGCGAAAGATGCTGAATTAAGCTGCGAGCCTTATCGGGGTCTCTACGGGTAATTGCGCTGATGGTATTGAGTGCATTAAACAAAAAGTGAGGGTTCACCTGTGCTTGCAAAAGCTTAATCTCAGATTGATTGAGTAGGGTTTGTTTATGGATATATTCGCCATGTAAAATTTGGCTCGAGAGCAGTTGAGCTATGCCTTCCGCCATTGACATGTTTATAGTAGAAAACAGTTTTCTTTTTGGTTCGTACAGCTTAATGGTTCCTATGACCTTATCACCCGTGCGCAGTGGGATAATCAACGCTGAACCTAGCTTACAATCTTGAGAGATTGAACATTGATAGGCATTGTCCTTACCGTCTAAATAGATGATGCGATTTTCGGTGATGGAGTCGAGCGTGCTTTGCGAAGAAATAGGGCGATTGAGCTTATGGTGATCATCACCAATCCCAACGAAGGCAAGGATTTTGTCATTATCTGTAATCGCCACTGCACCCACATTGGTTTCTTCGTAGATGATGCG
Organism: Vibrio sp. E150_011; assembly: GCF_053544015.1. Classification (NCBI taxonomy): domain Bacteria; kingdom Pseudomonadati; phylum Pseudomonadota; class Gammaproteobacteria; order Vibrionales; family Vibrionaceae; genus Vibrio; species Vibrio sp. E150_011. The sequence continues at coordinate 19,687 of NZ_JBHFOL010000008.1, read as the reverse complement.
TGCGATTTTGCTGGCATTATCGGTATTAAATCCATGCACCAGAATACCAACAGAACGCTCTGCAATATTCAATGCACGTCGGGAAAAGGTCGCAGAATATTCTTCAAAAATCGTCTTTCTATCTTGAAGGATGCTCATAAAGAATGCCGCACCAATCGAGTTGGCGATGATCATTGGCGCAGCAATATCAGCAACAAGAGCAGCCGCTTGATCAAAGGGTTTAGCGATAGCAAGAATAAGTAACATCTGAATGATCTCAGCGGTAAATGTGACATACAGCACCACCAGGGGATTAAAGAGCGCCTCTTTCTTTTTCTTCTTAATGAAATATAGGTGTACCACGCCACCGATTAAGCCTTCTGCGGTTGTTGATATGGTACAGGCAAGGTCGGTAAACCCTCCGAGTGTATAGCGGTGTATACCGCCGGTCAGCCCAACAGCAAAGCCAACGAGAGGTCCCCCAAACAGACCTCCCATGACCGCACCGATGGCTCTGGTATTGGCAATGGCATCGTTGATTTGTAACCCAAAGTAGGTGCCGAGGATACAAAATAAGGAGAACAAGACGTAGATACTGAATTTATGACTCACTCGGTTGGACAGGCTGAACAGAGGAATAAAGATAGGTGTTTTACTGAGCATGTAAGCCAGCATGAGATAAACACACATCTGTTGCAGTAGAGAAAGGATTAAGTCCATCTGTGATCGCCTAAATTTCAATTGGCTTTATTGTATACACAAACATCATATGAAGCGCGGTTGTTGTCGAGACAAGGTGATGCATCACAGTATTATTATTATCAGCAATAGGTGTAAGTTATAATTTACACCACCTGTTTTTAATAATTTACACTTGCAAGTGATTTATATCTGAGTATATTAGAGTTCATAGAGTGTCCGGGCGGGTTTTTTAATAAACTCGGTGTAAATGTTTTTTTACGGAATAAGATTATGAAGAAAAGTGAATTAAGTAATATCAATATTAGCGATGAACAAGTATTGATTACGCCAGAAGCACTGAAAGCGAAGCTACCTTTAAGTGAAAAAGCGAGAAAGTCGATTCAAGATTCACGTGATGCTATTGCTGACATTATCCATAAGCGCGACCATCGTTTATTGGTTGTTTGTGGACCATGCTCTATTCATGATATCGATGCCGCAAAAGAATATGCCAAACGTTTGAAAACCTTGTCTGCGGAGTTGAGCGACCAACTGTATATCGTTATGCGTGTATATTTTGAAAAGCCACGTACAACGGTAGGCTGGAAAGGTCTAATCAATGATCCTCAATTAGATGGAACGTTCGATATTGAACACGGTTTGCATGTTGGACGTGAACTTCTGACCGATCTTGCTGAAATGGATATCCCATTAGCGACGGAAGCGCTGGATCCAATTAGCCCGCAATATCTCGCGGACACATTCTCATGGGCAGCGATTGGGGCGCGTACCACTGAGTCTCAAACTCACCGTGAAATGGCCAGTGGTTTATCGATGCCGATTGGTTTTAAAAACGGGACCGATGGCAGTTTATCAACGGCGATTAACGCCATGCAAGCGGCCTCTTCTAGTCACCGTTTCATGGGGATTAACCGAGACGGTCAGGTTGCACTGTTGACGACACAAGGTAATGCTAATGGTCATGTGATCCTGCGCGGCGGCAAACAAACGAATTATGATTCAGTCTCTGTCAACGAGTGTGAGCAAGAATTAGCGAAACACCATCTGGATGCGTCGCTGATGGTTGACTGTAGCCATGCTAATTCACGTAAAGATTACCGTCGCCAGCCATTGGTAGCAGAAGATGTGTTGCATCAAATCCGAGAAGGCAACAAGTCAATTATTGGCTTAATGATCGAGAGTCACCTTAATGAAGGAAACCAGAGCTCAGATATTCCTTTAAGTGAGATGGAGTACGGGGTTTCTATCACCGACGCATGTATCAATTGGGATGCAACTGAGGCACTATTACGCCATGCTCATAAAGAGCTTGTCCCATTCTTGGAAAATCGTATTAAGGAATAATCGCATCCATGTCTGCTGAATTGACCCCACTTCGTAACAAAATAGACGAAGTTGATAAGAAGATGCTTGAGCTTCTGGCTCAGCGCCTCTCTCTTGTAGAGCAAGTTGGTGAAGTAAAAAGCCTGCATGGTTTACCAATTTATGCACCTGACCGAGAAGCCGCTATGCTGGCATCTCGTCGAGCGGAAGCAGAGAAGGTTGGTGTACCGCCGCAACTGATTGAAGATATTCTACGTCGTACCATGCGTGAATCGTATGCCAGTGAAAAGGACTCAGGATTTAAATGTCTGAATCCTGATTTACGCTCGGTTGTGATCGTTGGTGGTCGTGGTCAACTTGGCAGCCTATTTGGAAAAATGTTCGCGCTATCGGGTTATGAAGTAAAGATCTTGGGTAGCCAAGATTGGTCTAACGCGGATGAGATTCTTGATAACGCGGGCTTGGTTGTGGTGACGGTACCTATTAACCTAACCGAGGGCGTGATCGAAAAATTAGGCAACCTGCCTGAAGACTGTATCTTGTGTGATCTAACGTCAGTGAAAAAGCGCCCATTGACGGCAATGATGCGCGTTCATAAAGGGCCAGTAGTCGGGTTACACCCAATGTTTGGTCCTGATGTCCCGAGTATGGCTAAACAAGTGATTGTTTATAGTGATGGACGTGGCGAGTCTCAGTACCAATGGTTGTTAGAGCAGTTTACGATCTGGGGGGCAAGCCTGTGCCAAATCGAAGCAGAGAAGCATGATAATGGCATGACACTTATTCAAGCGCTGCGCCACTTTACCTCATTTGCTTATGGCCTTCATTTGAGTAAAGAGAATCCAGACCTTGATACGTTGGTGAAGCTGAGTTCACCTATTTATCGATTAGAGTTGGCGATGGTCGGTAGACTGTTCGCTCAAGACCCAAACCTATACGGTGATATTATTTTATCATCAGATGAAAATATTGAGATGATTAAACGCTTCCATCAACAGTTTGGTGAAGCACTGACACTACTTGATAACAAAGACAAGACAGAGTTTGTGACTCAGTTTAACCAGGTAAGTGAGTGGTTTGGTGATTATTCGCAGCAGTTTATGTCTGAAAGCCAAAATTTGCTGAAACAGGCCAACGATGCCATTCATCGTAGTTGAGTGTTGAACGACTAATAATCAAAAAAACGCAGCCAATGGCTGCGTTTTTTTATTGCTTCGGTATTAGTTTATTGCTTTTGGTATTGCTTTAATGCGTATGTGCATCTTCTGTTGAGGGCAGTTCTTCGTTCCCCGCCGTCTTTATCGACGAATCTACATAAGGTGCATTCGTCAGATTAATCTGCAACTTCACGACACTTGTGATGAGGTCGACAAGTGGGGCCCATTGGACTTTTTTCTCTTTTTCAAAGACGTAATCGAAATTTTCTGGGCTCCAATCCATTAAGTACTGTGGATTAAGCGTACGACCTAAAAAACGGACCTCATAGTGTAGATGTGGGCCGGTAGAGTTACCGCTGTTACCACACTGTGCAATCACGTCGCCTTTTCTAACAAATTGTCCACTTTTTGCTTTGAATTTATTGAGATGAGCATAGGAGCTCATAAAACCAAATGCGTGACGTATTGTCATGTAATTACCATAACCTTGACGGCTAGGGCGAACGGTTTCAATCACACCGTCTGCTGGCGCTAAGATCTGTTCACCTGTTTTGCATGTGAGGTCGATCCCCGCATGCAGTTGGCGGTTGCCAGAAATAGGGTTGGTACGGCGGCCATAGGATGACGAGATTCGTTGATACGTCATTGGGCTGTCGTTAGGAATAAGTCGAAACATCGTTGCTCGAACCGCAGAATCTATGGCAGCGGCATCAATACGCTCATCAAGTGGCATCTCTGCATCGTAGAGTTCTTCATCAACAAGGCCAAGGACAGCCTCAACGTCGTTAACTCGTTTTCCAAGTAATTGCAGCTCGTCTCGTTTGTCTTCTAGCTCTTGAGATAGGTTATGAGTAATGTCGACTTGGGCTTGAAGTTGAGATTCAAGTTCGCTTTTTTCAAGTTGCAAATCTGATAGTGACAACTCAGTTGATGATAATTGGTGTTGCGTTGAATTGAGCTGTGTCTGCGATTGTGTAAATGAATACCCAACTAAACCAAGAGCAACAGGGAGTGCAGCGGCAAGCATAAGGGTGCTGTAGGTTCGCTTTTTTCCTAAGCGTAGCGTCTTCTTCGCCTTTCCTTGCGTGGTTGGTATCACAACCTTAATTTGATTTGGCATGAGTCAGTTCAGTTTACTTAATTTCTATAAATAGAGTGAATTTTCTGTTAATTTTCGCTGAATATGAACGTAAATCACAAAAAAATAGGCCGCTATTATTAGCGGCCTGATGTAAAAAAACAAGTTTATCTCAAATTCATATGATTATTTTGAGATGCGCTTATATTTAATACGGTGTGGTTCAGCGGCTTGTGGGCCTAAGGTTTTCTTCAACCATTCCATGTATTCGGTGTAGTTACCTTCATAGAAGTTTACTTGGCCTTCATCGCGATAGTCGATGATGTGGGTTGCGATACGGTCTAAGAACCAACGGTCATGCGAGATAACCATGGCGCAACCAGGGAACTCAAGCAGGGCTTCTTCAAGCGCACGTAAGGTTTCTACATCAAGGTCATTGGTTGGTTCATCGAGTAGCAACATGTTGCCACCCGCTTTAAGCAGTTTCGCCAAATGAACACGGTTACGCTCACCACCCGAAAGGTCGCCAATGATCTTTTGTTGATCTGCGCCTTTGAAGTTGAAGCGAGAGCAGTATGCTCGGGCTTGGATCTCAAAGTTATTTATCTTGATGATATCTGATCCTTCCGAGATTTCTTGGAAGACAGAGTTTTTATCGTTCATTGAATCACGGAATTGCTCAACGGATGCTAGCTTAACGGTATCGCCAAGTTCAATGGTGCCTGAATCAGGCTGCTCGGTACCGCTGAGCATTTTGAACAGGGTAGATTTACCCGCACCGTTGGCACCGATGATGCCAACAATCGCTCCCTTAGGGATGCTGAACGATAGATCGTCGATAAGAACACGACCATCGAATGATTTTGTTAGATTGGTCACATCCAGAACTTTATCACCTAAACGCTCACCTGGCGGGATGAATAGCTCGTTAGTTTCATTACGTTTCTGATGGTCGCCACTTTGTAGTTCTTCAAAGCGAGCCATACGAGCTTTTGATTTAGCTTGGCGGCCTTTAGGATTTTGACGAACCCATTCCAGCTCTTTCTCAATGGTTTTTTGACGAGCTTTTTCTTGAGAGGCTTCTTGCTGAAGACGGGCGTCTTTTTGTTCAAGCCATGAGGTGTAGTTGCCTTCCCAAGGGATACCTTCGCCTCGGTCTAGCTCGAGAATCCAACCCGCCGCGTTATCTAAGAAATAACGGTCATGGGTAATGGCCACAACAGTGCCGGTATAATCAACAAGGAAGCGCTCTAGCCACGCGACAGATTCTGCGTCCAAGTGGTTGGTAGGCTCGTCGAGTAGTAACATGTCTGGTTGCTCAAGCAACAGGCGACAAATCGCCACACGACGACGCTCACCACCAGAGAGGAATTCAACTTTTGCATCCCATTCTGGTAAACGAAGGGCATCTGCAGCTCGCTCAAGGGTGTTCTCTAGATTATGACCATCTTTAGCTTGAATCAGTCCTTCAAGCTCGCCTTGTTCTTTCGCTAGGGCGTCAAAATCCGCATCAGGTTCTGCGTAGGCTGCGTAGACTTCATCAAGGCGCTTCATCGCACCTGCCACATCTGCAACGGCTTCTTCAACGATCTCACGTACCGTTTTAGATTCGTCGAGTTGAGGTTCTTGAGGAAGATAACCAACGTTCAGTCCTGGCTGTGGACGCGCTTCTCCGTCGATGTCTGTATCAAGACCCGCCATAATACGAAGCAGGGTAGATTTACCTGAACCGTTAAGGCCTAAAACGCCAATCTTAGCGCCAGGGAAGAAGCTTAAAGAGATATCCTTAAGTATTTGTCGCTTCGGTGGCACAATTTTGCTCACTCGCGACATGGTATAGACGTACTCAGCCATTACCGTTCGATCCTAATATTCAAGTCAATAGAACGGTTATTTTACACTACGCAGTCACTACGTTTCAATTTTCCTTCTCTGGCAAAGTGCACTCATTCGCTCGGTTATGCACGGTTAGGTGAAAAATTACCGCACTGAAGCAAAAGGAAACAAATTCTTAATGAGAAATGGATTGGCATAAGCAGTGATATCGTCTTAAATTGAAAGTTGACCATGCCTTTAGTGTGCGTTGAGAAAGCGACATAAAAATAACAACAATGATCAAGTGGTCGCATCATTATACAATTTTAAGGGGTAGGGTTAGATGAACAGACAAGGAAAGGTTAAGTTAGCATGGACGGCGATACTGTCATGCTTAGTCAGTGTAGGGAGCGTTCAAGCGCAAGAAGAGGCAAAGCTTAAAAAACAAAGAGCAATTTATGACAAAGCGCAGTCATTAATCGATCGTAAGGATATTTCTGGGTATCAGAGTTTACGCCCTCAAATTGCCGATTATCCCTTAACACCCTATATTGATAATCGAGTGTTTTCTCTTGAGCTAGGTGATAAGTCGGTTGCTCAAGTCAATCAGTTTATGGCAGACAACCAAGCGTTGCCTTTCTCTTCTCGTGTAAGAGCACCTTATTTGGACCGTTTGGCTCAGCGTAAGCAATGGGATGAACTTTTAGAGTTTCAAACTACCTACCCAAAAGGAGAACGCTATCAATGTTTGTACCATTACGCACAATTAAAGACAGGAAACCACGAGGAAGCGTTTAAAGGGGCTGGTGAGCTATGGAAAAGTGGTAAAAGCGTATCAGACGCTTGTGATCCATTGTTTTCAGAGTGGACAAAGGCTGGATTTCGCACCGATGAACGACTCATTGAGCGCATGACTTACGCTTATCAATCGCGCAATGGTTCGCTCATTAAATACCTCAATAAACAGTTAAAAACGAATCAAGGTCAAGCACAAGGAAAACAGGTCAGCACACTTTTTTCCTCGCCTCAACAAGTCACCTCATTCATTGGTAGCACTTTTCCTGAACCTTATAAAAGTGAGTTAATCGAGTCGGCTTTCAAGAAGCTTGCACGCTCTGATAGCGATCAAGCGTATTCAATATGGCCAACCCTCAATGCCAATGAAAAAATATCTAATGAAATCAAGCAGTCTATGGCCGATTACTTAGCGATGCGGTTGATTAATACCGAATCTTCATCTGAGGCCAAATGGCGAGATAGCGTACTGGCGAATAGTAGCAATGATATTAATATTGAACGGCGTGCTCGTCTTGCTATTCAACAAAGTGATTGGGCTGGATTGCTAGATTGGATTGGAAAGCTATCACAGGCTAAGCGCGACAGTAGTCGATGGCAGTACTGGATAGCTCGCGTCGAGATTAAATCAGGTAATCAGCAGCAGGGAGAAGAACGCCTTCAAAGACTGGTTGGTGAGCGTAATTTCTATAGCGCCGCTGCTGCAACTTATTTAGAGCACTCAATTGTCTACCCAATATCTCGAGTTACTATTGATACGGCCGTGCTTGAACCATACGAAGACAGTTTGGTTCGTATTAAAGAATTGGTGGTTCGAGATAAAATAGCAGCTGCGAAATCGGAATGGCGTTATTTATTATCTCGAGTATCAAAAGATGAAAAAACGATGCTTGCGGCTTATGCCGGTCAGCAAGGTTGGCATCATTTTACCGTTGTTGCGACTATCTCAGCAAAAATGTGGGACAACATGAGCCTGCGATTCCCGATTGCCCATCGCTGGTGGTTTGATTTTTATGCTAAGGAGCTCGGCCTCGATAGCATGATGATGATGGCTTTGGCGAGACAAGAAAGTGCCATGGATGTAGAGGCTCGCTCACCAGTAGGGGCGCGAGGTGTTATGCAGATTATGCCAGCTACAGCAAAATATACGGCTAAGAAGTATAAGATTTCATACAGCAGCTCTAAAGAGCTTTATAACGTGGGTAAAAACATAGAAATAGGCTCGCATTACTTGAATGGTTTGTTAGGCGACTATGATAATAATCGTATCTTTGCCTTTGCTGCGTACAATGCAGGGCCAAATAGAGTCAAACGCTGGCGTCAACGTTCTGACGAGCAACTCGATGTTTTTGCTTTTATTGAGACCATCCCGTTTAAGGAGACTCGTGGCTACGTGCAAAATATTTTGATGTTTCAGACGTACTATCGAGATCGACTGGGGATAGAGGGCAGCTTTTTGACGACAGAGGAAGCGAATCGTCGATACTAAATGACTGGGCTACCATTTACCTTCTTCTTGAGGTTAAAATACGAAAGGAATGTTTCTGATGGAAAAGTGAATGGAACCTCAATATCAAGACTGGCAACAAGTGCTCGACCTCATTCAAAGAACCGATGGAGCAGATCAACAAGCGGCATTGCTGACGATGCTGCTTACTCCAGACGAACGGGAAGCAGTAACGGCGCGAGTAAATATTTTATGTGAATTACTCAAGGGTGAGTTATCACAGCGGCAGATCAGTCAGATGCTTGGCGTGGGAGTCGCAACAATTACTCGGGGTTCTGCTGAAGTGAAGCGCCTGAGCGATGAGAATAAATTATCGCTCAGTGACTTGTTACTCAAATAACGTATTACTCAAATAACGTATTACTCAAGTACGTTTTTACTAAGCTGCTATTACGTAGCGGATAACAGCCATTGATTTGGTCGACTGTGCAAAGGGTTCACACACGGGCTGGTAGAATTATCCAGGGAAGTGCTGAGGGTTAATGAACGGTATTAGTGCGAGTATTAATGCCTGCTGGTACACCGAACTACGAGTCAACTGATGGGCGGTTAGCAATGCAATTGCTCCGCCTTTTTGCTTGATGTTGTCGGTACCAAAGGTTAAATCCATTACGTCACCTAGTTCAACGTCTGGAGCGAGTTGAGTGATAACAGCAGGCGGCAACATTAAACTGGCACTTCTTGACTGTCCGACAATACCATTCGATTCAATGACCATCCATGCGAACGTTGAGTCACCATCTAATCCCGCTTCAATACCTACATAATAATCTGCGTCTTTTAGTGCATGCTGAGCATTGCCGACACGGTTTCTAGCGCCTAGTAAGGTTTCGTCATTGTTCATCGGTTGATCGGGTACGTTGCTCGCAACATTAACCCCCTGAAACTCAAAACTCTGGGTGGGGAAAGTAGACTCAAACGCGCTCTTAACTGCGTTGATCTTAGCTGGATTTAGCGAGGCGATAATCACTTTCTTCATAGCAATAGATTCCAATTACCTTAGATAACAAACTCAATTCTAACGTAAAGCTTCCGTAGCCATGTCATTTAATTCTCGAGCAACATTATTCTTGTCAAGAATCGGGAAAGATTTATAACAATAATTTTACCATATGGAATATCATCCTGTAAAATGGTGAGTTGTTCGAACAAAGAGATCATGGAAATGAAAATAAAAAAAATAGCCGTAGTAGTGGGTCTAGTTACATTAGCAGGCTGCCAAGCCACGCAGCGCCAAAATGCAACAACGGGTGAGTATGAAACGAATTCAGCGACCAAAGGGGCGGTGATTGGGGCAATAGCAGGAACGGCTGTGGGTATTGCTTCTGGTGGCGATGGTCGCGGCATTTTATTGGGAGCGGCAAGTGGCGCTGCCCTTGGTGGTGGGACTGGGTACTATTTGGATCAACAAGAAAAAGCGTTGCGCCAAGAACTTCTCAATTCTGGGGTGCAAGTAGAAAGAGTGGGTGACAACCAGCTCGTGCTTCGATTGGAAAATGGGATTGGTTTTAATAGTAACTCTTACACACTCAACAGCAGCATTAACCGCTCACTAAAAGGCGTTGCCCGCATATTGGTGGAATACCCTGATACGAGCTTAGTCATTGATGGCTTTACGGATAGCTCTGGTGATGCTCAATATAATCAAGAATTGTCAGAGAAACGAGCAGAACAAGTGCGTTCGTTTTTAGTTAGCCAAGATGTTGCTGCAGGCCGAGCTGTTGCTCGCGGGAATGGTGAGCGATTCCCAATTTGCGCTAACTCAACACCGGAAGGTCGAAAATGTAATCGACGTGTTGAGATAAAGATTATGCCGTTGACTTAGCCCGACAAGTCTCTGCTGACATAGAGAGATGATAGGTCATAAAAAGCCCCAGCGTAATTGCTGGGGCTTTTTGCTATTCACTCAAATCAGGAATAACGGGTTTGACGTTATCAATAGGGTAGCAACCCAATACTTTTAGGTACTTGGTGATCTTAATTAACTCTTGTATTGCCAATTGCATGGGTTCTGAATCTTTATGTGCTTCTACGTCGACGTAAAACATCTCCTCCCAAGGGTTACCCATAATTGGGCGAGATTCAAGCTTCGTCATGTTGATGCCATAACGTTGTAGAACCAGCAAGGTTTCGACCAGAGAACCTGCATCTTGAGAGGTTGACATGATAAATGTCGTTTTCGCCGGTATTTGAGTGGATACCTCAACAGGCTTTCTTGCCACGATAATGAAACGAGTGTGGTTTTCTGTTTGGTTAGCAATGTCACTTTGGATAGATTGCAAGCCATAGAGTTTACCGCTTGAGGCATGGCCGATAGCGGCGACATCATCTCGGTTCAGTTCTTGGACTTTCTGCATCGCATCTGCGGTACTCGCACAGGACTCTAAAGCCACACCTGACAACCGACTTAGGAATTCACTGCATTGTTGATGGGGCTGCGGGTGAGAATATAAGGTTTTAATGTTCTCTAGCTGTATCTCTTTTGTGGCAACGAGACAGTGGTCGATAGGCTGAGTTAATTCACCAACGATATGCAATGTTGTGTGTTGAAGGAGATCAAAGACTTCGTTAATGGAGCCCGAACTCGTATTTTCAATCGGTAAAACACCGTAGTCAGCATGCCCTGATTCCACGGTTTTCGTCACTTCTTTGAATTGATCGCAATTCAGTTCAATCAGTTCGGTATTTTTACGTGAAAAATACTCACGACTTGCTAGGTGTGAATATGAGCCTTTTGAGCCTAAGAACGCTACTCGAGCGAGTGGCTTACGGCTTTGTTGTGGGTTAGCTAAGTTCTGTAAATAAACCTGCTGAAGTAACACGGAGTCTTCAATGATGGTATGAAAAATTTTGGTGATATAAGGTGCATCGAGCTGGTATTTCTCTTTGCCGTTATTAATGAGTTTAACGAGTAACTGTTGTTCGCGAGAGGCATCGCGCACGGGTTTCGATGTTTGAACTTTACTCTTGGCAACCTCAATACTGAGCTGACGACGCTCAGATAGAAGTTGCAGTAATTGGTCGTCTAGCTCATTTAGACGTAATCGAATCTCATCAAGAGAATATTTAGTATTGGTCATCGAATTATCCTTATAAAAAAGCCTCCCGTTTGGGAGGCTTTCCGTTCGTTTTTGATTTTTCTTTCGTAAACGACGATGCCCCCAAGTTAGTGGAGGAAAAAAAAGTCAAAAAAGAACGGAGATGTTATTAGCATTATGAGAAGTACTTTATGTTGAACCCAACCCCACAATAAGCAAGCGGGGATAGACCGTCAAGCAAAAAAATAGCGCCGTTAGGCGCTATCGTAAAGAAATGAGAGCAGGTTATTCAACCTCAGCTTCAATCTCTTCTTCGAATTCGAGTTTCTCAGAGCGACGAGCTTCCGGTTTATGACGTAGCTTATTTAATTGTCGTTCAAGTTTTTGTTCTACTTCATTAACCGCAGTATAAAGGTCTTCGTTCGAAGCGGATGCCACCAATTTTCCTTTGGGTACCGTAATGGATGCTTCAAACTTCATTTGTTTGTTCGGTTCTTCGCTAAACGCGGTTTGGCAGCTAATGATATCGACTTGCCATTTTTCAAGTTTTTTAAACTTACTTTCAATATGTTCACGGATTGCAGAGGTAATCTCAATATTCTTGCCTGTGATGTTTATTCTCATATGTTTTTCCTCTGTGACATCCCTTATGGGTTAACTTCAGATTACTCGCTCACAGTGAAATAAATGTGATCTACATCACTAAAGTGATTGAGTGTTCATTGATAGAAAGTAAATGTGATCTAACGCAAAGATATGAGTTCTGACTTGTTGAAATCCTTTTATTCCTTCCTGAAAGTCTTTAGATTTGAAAGGGTAATAGGCTGAAAATACACTGTTTTTGGAGGCTTTTTACGGCCTCGATAATACCTTGCTCAAAAAACATACTCCGCCAATGTGTGATCAATATCACCTTTATCTATTTTGATATTCTAGTCGTTCAATATTTTGTAAAATGGCACGTCTGTGTTTTGTGCTTGCTGTTCCTCTCGAACTTGTTGTAGTGATTCGAGTTGCTTATATATGACGAAGTATCTATTGATGTTCATGACGTAAGTAACAGGCTCTGAACTGATATTCCTTCGAGCCATAAGTTCAACGTTCCCAAACCATACATTGGCATCGTAACCATGCTTAGTCGCGAGTCGTCGCATTTTGGATATGTTAGCTGGTCCTGCATTATAGGCAGCAAGTGATAGGTAGACTTTGTCTTTTTCGCTGATGCTCTCGTCGTTGAAATATCGATCTCGAATAAAACGCAGATACTTAACGCCAGCATGGACGTTATTCTCGACTAAATGAATGTTTTTGATATTCACGTTACGGTCACGAGCGGTACTTGGCAGTACTTGCATAATACCTACTGCGCCTTTGGGGGAGACTTTTCTCTGGTCGAGTTTAGATTCTTGAAAGGCCTGTGCCGCTATCATTAGAAAATCAAAATCATACTGATCGCCATATTTTTTAAAGAGTTCTGCAGTGCTATTTAGGCGTTTGAGTTTTTCTGGGTCTAGGGCCCGAGCAAACCAAGAGATATTGTCCAGATATTTGTTGTAGATGACGTTACCGAGCAAAGTCCCAGCCTTCGCTGTCTTGATGTAGCTATTTACTTGTTTAGCCAGTACTGGAGAATCTTTTCTCATTGCCCACGCGATTTCTCCTCCGGTTCTAAACGGAAGATCGAAATGAACATTAAGGTTCTTATCTGTTTTATGCCAAAATTCCGCTTTATGACTATCAAGAATCGTGGCGCCGATATAGCCTTGCTTTACCATTTCAATCAGTTCGTAATCCTGTAGTGTTTCTTCTAGGTATTGCACAAAGACTGGTGGCTTGTTGTTATCGGTTAGCTTTTTATTGAGCGCTTGTAAGCTTTCAAAGTAGCTCGAGCTTGCCCTTACCCACACTTCTTTGCCACTCAGTTGCTCTATAGAATTTAGCTTTGGGTAGTCTTTTGCAGTGATAACCAGTTCGTCGATGTTGGTAAGAATCGGGTTACTAAACTCAATGACTTGCTCTCGGCGTTCAGTGACGGTTAGATTCGCTATGACCAAGTCTCCATAACCTCGAATGAGTGACGGAATTAGGTCGTCTCTTGGTACTGGGATTACTTGAACTTTTAAATGACGGTGTTTTTTCTTAAGCTCTTTTTCGAAGTGATGCAGTTGTTCAGCGCCAATACCCTTGGGCTGCCCCTTTTCAATATAATAGAAGCCGAGATCCGCGGCGACGAGAACCCTTAATACGCCTCGCTCTGTTAACTTGTCTAAATCGCCCTTATAAGGCTCGTTACTTAATGGCGTTAGTTCCAAAGCAACGGATGACAAGCTAGTGAAAGCCATCATCAAACATAATATAAATGTTTTCACATACTACCCTTGTTACTACTGTGTTAAAGGTAAATATATAAATGAATGGGATAAGTTGCCAATTTATAAACAAAAAAAACGCTGCACAATTGGCAGCGTTCATAGTGAAAAAAGTTAACTAACCGTGATTTATCGAGGATTTAACTCCATCAACGTTTCCGTTCGTTTCACTTGATCTTCCATCCCGAGTTTTTCATAGGCTTGTTTTTGGATATCCAGTGATAGCCGAGCTGCCTCAGTGTCGGGGAAGGTCTTTTGTATCTCTTGTGAGCGGTTGATTGCTGCAATCCACGCCTCGCGACGAAGATAGAAATCGGCAGTCGCAAGGTCATATTTTGCCAATCTATTTTTTAATGCAACCATTCGTTTTTGCGCGTCTTCAGCATAAGCACTACCTGGGTAGCGTTTGAGCAGGCGGTCAAAATCAGAGAAAGCAGCTTTGACAGGCTCAGGATCGCGATCTGAGCGATCAATACTGAATATGTCATGCATGAAATTTCGATCTTGAGCCATATGGGTTAACCCGCGCATGTACAACACCCAATCTGAGCGATTGTGCGTTGGGTTTAAGCGTGAGAAACGTTCAATCGTCGCAAGCCCCAGAGCTAGGTCGTCATTTTTGTAGTAAGCGTAGATAAGATCAAGTTGAACTTGTTCAGTGTACGCACCAAATGGGTAGCGGGAGTCAAGCGCTTCTAAACGTTCAATAGCTGAAGACCAGTTACCACTTCGCAGCGAATCTTGTGCTTCAGAATAGAGTTGTGACGGCGGGACATCTGGAACGGTGACTTCTTTGTCAGCACAACCAAACAACAAAACTAGCGATAATAAGCTTGTCAGTTTAAGCAGTTTCATACTAAAACGAGATTCCTTGACATAAATATTTTTCAGTCTCCATTACTTTTCAGTCAAGTAACAGATACAATGTTGGGATACATTATCCACACTCGTGGTTACTTAGTCCCAAGGTTTTTTAAAAAGTTCGATATGGCTCAGCAGATTGAATTAACAAATACAATAAAAGACAGCCAGTTAGGTCAAAGATTAGACCAAGCTGTTGCTGAATTATTCACAGATTTTTCTCGCTCACGCTTAAAAGAGTGGTTAGTAGCAGGAAAAATCTCCGTTAACGGAGAGGTTATCACCAAGCCCCGAACCAAAATGATGGGTGGTGAGTTAATCACAATCCAAGCCGAATTAGAAGATGAAGAGCGTTTTATCGCGCAAGACATTCCTCTTGATATCGTGTTTGAAGATGATGACATCATTGTGATCAATAAGCCAAGAGATTTCGTTGTTCACCCAGGGGCAGGGACACCCGATAGTACGGTACTTAATGCATTATTGTATCATTACCCAGCAATTGCAGAAGTCCCACGCGCAGGTATTGTGCATCGTTTGGATAAAGACACGACGGGTCTTATGGTGGTTGCCAAAACGGTACCAGCTCAAACTCGTTTAGTGCGTGCGTTGCAAAAGCGTAATATCACACGTGAATATGAAGCCATTGCTATTGGTAAAATGACGGCTGGTGGACTGGTTGACAAAGGCATTAGCCGCCATGCAACAAAACGTGTATTGATGGCTGTAAATGAGTTAGGCAAACCTGCGGTGACTCATTACCGTGTGGCAGAACACTTTCGTGAGCATACAAGGCTTCGATTGCGTCTAGAGACAGGTCGTACGCACCAAATTCGTGTGCATATGTCGTACCTGCAGCACCCTCTTTTAGGCGATACTGCCTACGGTGGTCGTGCGCGCATCCCAAGAGGAGCGAGCGAAGAATTAACGACAATGATTCGTGCGTTTGATCGTCAGGCTCTTCACGCTGTTATGCTGAGATTTGCTCACCCTACTACGGGAGAAGAGATGGAGTTCCATGCTCCTATTCCCCAAGATATGGTGGTCATGACCGAGGCGTTAAGAGAAGATGCAAAGCTGAACAAGGAAGAAGACTACTAGTGTCTCTTCTTGTACCAACATGGGTGACAAATCCAAATATCAGTTCTGTGACCTCAACAAGAGAGCAAGGTGTCTCCCAGGCACCTTATGATGGACTGAACATCGGTACTCATGTTGGTGACAGCGCAGACCATGTTGCGTTGAACCGGCAAATACTGAAAGAGAAGGCAGCCATGCCTTCTTCTCCTATCTGGTTAAATCAAACACACTCTACAAATGTGGCAATCATCACTGACATCACCGATCAAATTGTTGATGCTGATGCTGCGTATACACAACACGCCAATATTGTATTGTCAGCGATGACAGCGGATTGTTTGCCTATTCTCATTGCCTCTAAGGATGGCCAAGAGATCGCTGCGATTCATGCGGGTTGGCGAGGTTTGGCGGATGGGATTGTCGAAAATACGCTTAAATGCTTTTCGGGTGAACTACAAGCTTGGATTGGACCCGCCATTGGTTACGATGCTTTTGAAATAGGCGGTGAAGTTAAAGCCATTTTTTGTGGGAAAGACTCGCGATTAGAACAAGCATTTAAAGCCAAGCCTTCCTCAGATAAATGGCTAGCCGATCTCGCTTTTATTGCTCAATTAAAGCTTGAACAATCGGGTGTAACAGACATTACGCAAAGTGCGTTATGCACCTATTCAGACCCGCAGCGTTTTTTTTCCTACCGTCGTGATGGCCAAACGGGACGTATGGCAAGTTTTATCTGGATGCAGCGCTGATTTTTATCCCTTTATCTTGAAAAATGCTCACCGCGTAACCATCTTATTTGCATATAACATCGTATGTCATTTAAGGGGGTTGTTATGCGCCTTGACCGTTTTACTAGCAAATTTCAAATCGCTATTTCTGATGCCCAATCTCTCGCCCTAGGCCGAGACCATCAATATATTGAACCTGTCCACCTGATGGTTGCGTTACTCAATCAGCAAGGTAGCTCCATTCGTCCACTGCTTACCATGCTGAATGTCGATGCGGTGCAGTTGCGCTCAAAATTAGGCGAATTGTTAGATAAGCTTCCTAAAGTCACTGGGGTTGGTGGGGATGTTCAGCTTTCAAGTGCAATGGGTAAGCTATTTAATTTATGCGACAAGGTTGCACAAAAACGACAAGATTCGTATATCTCATCTGAAATATTCCTACTTGCAGCCATTGATGACAAGGGACCTCTTGGTCAATTGCTTAAAAAGGTGGGTCTAACGGAAGCTAAAATTAATCAAGCTATCGAACAGATCAGAGGTGGTCAGAAAGTTGATGATCCTAACGCTGAAGAGAAACGACAAGCACTCGAAAAATTTACCATCGATCTGACTGAACTTGCAGAACAAGGAAAGCTCGATCCGGTTATTGGCCGAGATGATGAGATACGCCGCACGATTCAGGTACTACAGAGGCGTACCAAAAATAACCCTGTCATTATAGGTGAGCCAGGCGTGGGAAAAACGGCCATTGTTGAAGGGCTCGCCCAGCGCATTATCAATAACGAAGTTCCTGAAGGGCTAAGAGGGCGTCGTGTCCTTTCTCTTGATATGGGGTCGCTTGTAGCAGGCGCTAAATACCGAGGTGAATTTGAGGAGCGTTTAAAGTCTGTCCTTAACGAGCTAGCAAAAGAAGAAGGCAATATCATTCTCTTTATCGATGAACTGCACACGATGGTAGGAGCGGGTAAAGGTGAAGGGGCGATGGATGCTGGCAATATGCTGAAACCAGCCTTGGCTCGAGGTGACCTACATTGCGTCGGGGCAACCACTCTAGATGAGTACAGGAAATACATCGAGAAAGATGCAGCGTTAGAAAGACGCTTTCAAAAGGTCATTGTTGATGAACCATCGGTTGAGGACACCGTTGCAATTCTACGTGGCTTGAAAGAGCGCTATGAACTGCACCACCATGTTGAGATTACTGACCCAGCTATCGTCGCAGCCGCGAGCCTTTCTCATCGCTATATAACGGATCGACAATTACCAGACAAAGCTATCGATCTTATTGATGAAGCGGCATCAAGTATTCGGTTGCAGATCGATTCAAAGCCAGAATCACTAGATAAATTAGAGCGTAGAATCATTCAACTTAAGATTGAACAGCAGGCTCTGAAGAATGAACAAGATGATGCAAGCGAAAAGCGACTCGGCATTTTAAACACTGAGCTACTCGCAAAAGAACGAGAATATGCCGAACTTGACGAAGTCTGGAACGCAGAAAAAGCGGCACTGTCCGGTACTCAACATATAAAAACTGAGCTAGAGCAAGCTCGTATGGATATGGACGTAGCAAGACGAGCGGGTGATCTCAATCGAATGTCCGAACTGCAATACGGACGAATCCCCGAATTAGAAAAGCAACTCGACTTGGCTACGCAAGCTGAAATGCAAGAGATGAGCCTGTTACGTAATAAAGTCACCGACGCTGAGATTGCCGAAGTGCTTTCAAAGCAAACAGGAATACCAGTTTCAAAAATGCTGGAAGCGGAAAAAGATAAGCTACTCCAAATGGAAGCAGTACTGCATAAGCGAGTGATTGGCCAAGCTGAAGCGGTTGAGGTTGTATCTGATGCGATTCGCCGTAGCAGAGCGGGTTTATCTGATCCCAATAAGCCGATCGGTTCTTTTATGTTTTTGGGTCCAACAGGAGTAGGGAAAACAGAGCTTTGTAAAACGTTAGCGAATTTTATGTTTGATAGCGAAGACGCAATGATCCGCATCGACATGTCAGAGTTTATGGAAAAACATTCGGTTGCTCGCCTAGTCGGTGCCCCTCCTGGTTATGTTGGCTATGAAGAGGGGGGGTATCTCACGGAGGCGGTGAGAAGAAAGCCGTACTCAGTGATTTTACTTGATGAAATAGAGAAAGCGCACCCAGACGTGTTTAATATCTTGCTGCAGGTGTTAGATGATGGTCGCTTAACCGATGGACAAGGGCGAACTGTCGACTTTCGTAATACTGTCGTCATTATGACTTCAAATTTAGGGTCTTCTAAAATACAAGAGAACTTCGCTGTATTAGACTACGAAGGAATAAAAAGAGAAGTTATGGAAGTGGTGACATCCCACTTTAGACCTGAATTTTTAAACCGAGTCGATGAGAGCGTTGTATTTCATCCGCTGGGCGCGAAGCATATAGAATCTATCGCAGATATTCAGTTACAACGTTTAGGACAGCGCATGGAAGACTCGGGTTATCAGTTGTCCGTTTCTGAGCAAGCGCTAGAATTTATCGCTAAGGTCGGTTTTGATCCTGTGTATGGCGCTAGACCGTTAAAAAGGGCGATTCAGCAAAGTGTTGAGAACCCGCTAGCAAAAGAAATACTAGCCGGTAAAGTAGATCCATCTAAACCGATAAGACTCATTGTCAGTAATGATAAGGTTGTTGCAAGCCAATAATTTGGTTTTGGAATGCAAAAAGGAGGCGTCAGCCTCCTTTTTTGTGTCTTTAATAGACGCTTTGTTTGATTTGTGTTCGAACGGTATGGAAGTGCTGTTTTTATGTGATTTAACACTTGCCAAGAATAATTCGTTCTCTATAATGCGACCCCACTGAGACGGGAAAGGTTGTTAGAAACCAAGAACGAATCAGCAAGGTTATTCAGCTCAATGAGCTAAACGAAATTAGTTTTAAAAAAGTGTTTGACACTGAAACTTAACTCGCTAAAATAGCCGTCCGTTTCGAGTAAAGCTCGAAACAAGCTCTTTAACAATATAAACCTATATCAATCTGTGTGGACACTTGTTGATGATAATCATTACGTTTGCTTCTGCTGCAAAGTAGAAACGAACACTTCTTCGGAAGTAAAATGGTTTTCAATGAACACGTGACCTAAGGGTAGTGAGCTCGCTTGCTGTCACACAGTCAACAATCATTATCGTTCTGTTGGAACGATAATAGCTTTAAAATTACTTCTTACTTTTTAAGTAAGGGACAGTTTTGAAGTCAGTATTCATTGAGCCGACAAAATCTTA